>DATBDT010000027.1:0-2898 GCA_036269815.1 Bryobacteraceae bacterium | reverse complement strand
CCGCCGGACGCTCTCAGTCGTGCTGCCGCGATAGTCAATGGTCTGCCTGATCCTTTGTTGCCCGCTTATGAAGTTCGCGCTGACATCGGCGTAGGTCTGGCGAATGTTCTCGGTAAGGCCATGTCGCAGAAGCGGGATGATCGCTTTGCCACCGCTGACGAGATGCGGCGGGCTTTAGGTGGTGGACAATCTGGATCGCTTAGCGAAGAGACGGTGGTGACTCCGGGCGTAGCTGCCTTTTCTGCTTCGCCTACAGTCACGTCCGAGAAGGCGACGCGGCTGGTCGGAGATCAAACGCGACGTACAACTTCGCCGTCGTTTTCCAGCGAAGCGCAGACATTGGTCGCGGGCGAGGCGACGAACGTGCGCACGGTCACAACTGGTCAGGGCGTGGTGGCTCCGGCGACGCGTATCAATTGGAAGCCGATTGCTGCCTTAGTCGTTTTGTTGATTGCCGCCGCAGGAGGCGTTGCCGGATTCTTTGCTTACAACCGTCAGCGTGCGCAACGGAATGCGACGCCGCCGGTAGAGCCACAGTCACCGACGCAATCGCAATCGTCGCAACCGTCGGAGCTGCCAACCAATTCTGTTGCACCGAAGACCGAGTCAAAGGACCTGGCCGAGAGCGCCAGGACCAATCCGGCGAAAACTGAGAAGTCGAAGCCTGAAGCGCCTAAGACCGAAGCGCAGCGCAACACGCAAACGAATCCTGATCCAAAGGCACAGGATCCGTTTAAGAACTTCCCGCCACCTGAGGTTTTCGACCCGGCTCATCAGGCAGATCCAAATCGCGGGCGCGATCGAAATCCACAACCGGGTCAGCCGCCTTTCGATCCGATGCGTCCGCCAGAGGATCGCCGGCTGCATCCGCGCCTCCCGGAAGTCAGGGTACTGCCAAACGGCGGACGAATAATTAAGCAACCGGATGGCAGCGTGATTATGATCGGACCGAACGGCAAGACGACCACAATTCCAGCGCCGATGCGACGACCAAAAGAAAAGCCAAACGGTAACGATAACGATAATCGCCCGTAATCCTTGTTCATCGTCTTGACCTCAGTCTTTTGTTTGCTTGCGCCTGTCCGCAATCCGAAAACTATGAAGATTCGAAAACTGTTTTGTGTGTGGTGCCTTTCCGGCCTTGCTGCGCTGGCTTTGAGTTTGCCGTTCGCCGCAGTCAACGCCGATGTCTCGCCGGCTACGCCAATTCACGTCACGCCTCCGGCGCCGGTTTTCGATGAGGCGAAACGAGTGGAAGAATTGGCGGCGCGGCGTAAGCAGGTAGCCGATGCGATTGGCCCGAAGGCCATGCTGGTCATGTTCAGCGCCGAACCGCGCGTTTATACCAACGACGTCGATTTTCCTTTCCGTCAGGAGAACAATCACTTTTACCTTACGAACCTGAATCAAAAAGGCGCGATGCTGGTGATGATCCCGGGCGCTGCGCTGCCCGAGATACTTTTTCTTCCGCGACGAAATGCAGCGGCCGAGACGTGGACCGGTCATATGTACAGCCCGGAAGAAGCGGCGCGTCTTTCGGGCATTAGGGAAATTTGGTGGACCAGCGAATTTGAACCGTTTATGAAGGCGGTGCGAAACAAAGAGTCGTATGTGCCGAAGCCTGAGAATGTTTTGTTGACAGGTCGCACGGCGCCGCTTTCCGGCAACGAATTTAGTCCGTTGCTCAAAGCCATTGAGACCCAGGAAGCATCGCTCTGCCTGGTAGCAGTTCCGGAGCGCGGCGAAAGCAAAGAGTATCGACAGGAACAACGCTTTGCGAATGATTGGAGGACTGTTCCCGGGGTAACACTGAAGGCGGTCGCACCGATCTTCGCGGCCATGCGCGCGAAGAAATCGCCGATGGAGTTAGCGCTGCTGCAGCATGCGATCGACATCAGCATTGAAGCGCACGAGCGCGCGTGGATTGCCGCGGCGACCGCAAAGTGGGAATACGAGATTGATGCGGAAGTCGCGCGCGTCTTCAAACTTCGCAATGCGGATAGTTGGGGTTATCCAGACATCGTCGGCTGTGGCACAAACGCTACAACCTTGCATTACGAGGAAAACCAGTCACCATGCAAGCCCGGAGATCTCTTGTTGATGGATGTGGGCGCGGAGTATGGGCATTACAGTGCCGACGTTACGCGCACGACTCCCGTTAACGGAAAGTTCTCACCGGCCCAGGCGGCGATTTATCAAATTGTTTACGACGCGCAGGAAGCTGCCGCTAAGGCTGCGAAGCCGGGCGCAAATCTTTCCGACGCCCATCGGGCTTCGCTCGAAGTCATTAAAGCCGGCTTGCTAAAACTGGGATTGATTACTGATGCAAACTCAGATCAGTATCGCATGTGGTTTATGCACGGCAACGGCCACTGGCTGGGAATGAATGTGCACGACGTGAGCGCTGGTGGACGTTTCGAACCCGGCATGACATTTACGAACGAGCCGGGAATCTACATCCGGCCCGATGCGTTGGATAATCTGCCGAAGACGCCGCAGAACGAACAGTTAATCGCCGCCATCAAGCCTGCCTTTGAAAAATATAAAGGCATCGGGGTGCGCATCGAAGACGACATGCTGATTACTCCGGAAGGTGTGAAATGGATGACTGGTCCGCTGCCACGGAGCATCGCCGATATTGAGGCGTTCATC
Source organism: Bryobacteraceae bacterium (assembly GCA_036269815.1). Lineage (GTDB taxonomy): Bacteria > Acidobacteriota > Terriglobia > Bryobacterales > Bryobacteraceae > Bog-105. The sequence goes on along the minus strand of DATBDT010000027.1, from coordinate 246 downwards.
GCACAAGCGCGCCGGCAACCACCGCGCTTCTGAGAATCCTCGTACAGCATGGAGAGTCGGGATGGAGTTTTCCAAGTGATCAAGTCACATGCAATGACTCTCAGGTAGGGAAAGGGTGGTTTACGCCCGCTCTTGTCCGAGAAAGCTAGAGGTTCATCGAGCGGGCAAGCCCCCTTCCTGACCTGAAACGAGAGTGTGAAGATTAGAGCGCAAATATGACACCGGACCCTGAGGAGCATCTATGAA
>DATBDT010000025.1:0-6271 GCA_036269815.1 Bryobacteraceae bacterium | reverse complement strand
CAGCGAAGGGATTCGCAAACTTCAGCAAACCGAACGTGGTGCTTGCGCCGGGCCAGACACAGACCCTCGATGTCAACCTGCAGATCAAGGCGCAAGAAGAAAAGGTCAATGTCAACGGTGAGGAAGGGCAGCCACAACTCGACGTCGGTTCTGACTCAAATGCCGGCGCGCTGATTATCAAAGGCAAAGATCTCGAAGCGCTGTCAGATGATCCCGACGAATTGCAGTCAGAATTGCAAGCCCTCGCCGGACCTTCAGCCGGTCCCAACGGCGGGCAGATCTATATAGATGGATTCACCGGTGGCCAGATTCCTCCCAAGTCGGCGATTCGGGAAATACGAATCAATCAGAATCCCTTCTCGGCGCAGTATGACAAGCTGGGCTACGGTCGCATTGAAATCTTCACCAAGCCGGGCAGCGATAAATTTCATGGCCAGTTTTTTGTTGACGACACCAACGCTGTGCTGAATTCGAAGAATCCATACGTTCCCACCAGGCCCGATTACAACTCCGTAATATTCGATGGAAATTTCGGCGGGCCTATCAGCAAGAAGGCATCTTTCTTCATTGATGCCTCGCGACGGAACATGAATGAGTTCTCCGCCATTGCAGCGATCGACCCGACGCAACTTCCTTTTCCCCTGCCAGCGGGATTCAATCCTGCCCTGCTCAACGAATCAATTGCCAATCCGCGCACTCGCACCAGCTTCAGTCCACGTATCGATCTGCAACTGAGCCCGAATAACACGTTGACTGCGCGTTATCAGCTTACGCACGACAGTGATGAGAATTCGGGCCTTGGTTCATTTTCTCTTCCGTCGGTCGCGTACAACCTGAATGAAACTGAGCACACGCTTCAAATCAGCGATACGCAGATTTTCGGTCCGCACATTGTCAACGAAACCCGCTTCCAGTTCCAGCGTGAGACCAACCATCAACTGCCCTTGGGCTCAGGACCGTTTATCAACGTGCAGTCGTCGTTCACCAGCGGAGAAAACAGCGAAGGAACGGTACGTGCCACGCAGGACAATTACGAATTCCAGAACTACACGTCCATCACACGCGGCAAACACTTGATCAAGTTCGGAACGCGGCTCCGCGGGATCACTTCTACTGAATCTACCGATGCGAATTTTAACGGCACGTTTGTGTTTTCGTCATTTGGACCCAATCCGCTGGCTGCGCTGCAGGCCTATCAGAACGCCTCCCACGGTCTTTGTCAGTCGGGAGCAAACTACAATCCGTTGAATTGTCCGTCGCAGTTTTCGATTTCGACCGGCTCTCCGCAAGTCAGCGTGGGATGGTTTGATGCCGGGCTTTACGCCGAGGACGAATGGCGTGTGAAGCCGAATCTGTCTGTGACGTATGGCCTGCGATTCGAATCGCAGAATAACATTCACGACCACGCAGACTTCGCGCCGCGGATCGGCATTGCCTGGGGGCTGGGAAGCAACGGGAAGTCCGCGCCGAAGACAATATTGCGTGGAGGGTTCGGCATCTTTTACGACCGTTTCGGCTATAACCTGGTCGAGCAAGCCAATCTGCTGAACGGGGTGACGCAGCAAAGCGCCGTGGTCGCGGCGCCTCAGTTCTTTTCCACAAACGGCAGTGGAATACCCAGCTTCAGCCAGCTTGCCGCTGCAGGCTCGCCTACGATCTATCAAATCTCGCCGAACCTGCGCGCTCCCTACACGATTCAGAGCGCGGCCAGCATCGAGCGCCAAATTACCAAGGCAGCTACTGTCTCAGTGACCTACTTGAATTCGCGCGGTGAGCACGCCTTTTACATCAATAACGTGAACGCGCCCTTTGTGTTTGGCGGAGCAACTCCCAATGGAACGAAAGAGAATATCTACCAGTATGGCTCGGGCGGAATCTTTCGCCAAAACCAGCTGATCGCGAATGTGCGCGTGAATACCGGTAAGCGGCTGTCACTGTTCGGCTTTTACACGCTGAATTACGCGAACAGCAACGCGAGTTCCGGAGGCAGCGCCGGCGGCTTCTTCAGCAGCGGTGGCACTAGTTCGGCAAGTTTTCTGTCCAATCAGTACGATCCCTTAGCGGATTATGGCCGTGCGGCGTTCGCCGTACGTCATCGCGCGTTTATCGGCGGCAATATCACACTGCCGTACGCGTTTTCGCTAAGCCCGTTCATCATCATCAACTCTGGTCAGCCCTACAATCTCACCACGGGGCAGGATAACAACGGTGATTCCATTTTTAACGACCGACCCTCGTTCGCTAATACCAACGGAAACGCGATTTGCACTGATCGCGCTGACTTCGCAACACCCGTGCCAGCGTCTTTAGAAGTGCCTGTGAACTACTGCACCGGTCCATCGAATACAACGTTCAATTTGCGATTGAGCAAGACGATCGGATTCGGGCCTGAAACCAAAGGACGTTCCGGCGGCGGTGGTCGTGATGGCGGCCCACGAGGTGGCGGCGGTTCGCGCGGCGGCTTGGGCCCTGGCGGATTGACCGGAAACAGCGGAAATCCGTTCGGTGGCCCTGGCACTACGATCAATCGGCGCTACAGTCTGACGTTTAGCATTTCGGTCCGCAATCTATTCAACACCTTCAACCCCGGGAATCCCGTAGGAAACCTGAGTTCGCCGAAGTTCGGCGAAGCGGTAAGTGTTGGTGGAGGGCCATTTGCTTCCGCGTCAGCAAACCGCCGGGTGGACTTGCAGGTTAGATTCTCGTTCTAAACCGCGCTCGGTAATCAACCTCGCGATCAGTTCAGCGGCACTTCATGCGCTGGGAAGCCGATAGCGACGTGAGCACATTTTCATCCGGATAGCTGTACGCTCCGCCAATCGCGGTCGAAGGCGATTGAAATTCGAACCATTGCAACAGCGCAGCGTTCTGCGGGTGATAGGTCGTTCCTGCGGTCTTTATTGCGACAGTAGCATCCGGCAAACCTTCAATCACATCGCCTACTTCCAGGTCATTCTGACAATTCCCATTAATCGATAGCCACCACGGAGTAATCCCGTGCACGCCGTCGCTGCCGACGAACGGATCGTTCAGGCTCTCGACGACTTCGTGGCTGAGAGCAGTCACATCTTCGAATCCGGAGCCGAAGAGGCCGGGACTGATCCAGCTTGCGAAATTAAGTACGTAGCGTTTTTCGCGGAAGCCATTGGTCGAATTTCCCGGCTCGAAGTCATAGGTGTGAAAGCCCAGAACGCAGCAATGGTTTGGGTTTTTGTTCAGATAAAGGTAGGTATTGGGAAACAGAAACGTGGAGATGGATTGCGTCGTAATTTCCCCGGCATGCTCAGCGGCGCCGACCGGACTTGTGACATCGGTCGCCGTCGTCGGGAAAAGCAAGTTGGAAAAAACATTAATGTCTATCAGAACGAAGGCGCAGCAGGAACCATCGTCATTGAGCGCGAAGAAATATGAGCCTCGCGGTACGGCAATCTTGCGCTCGGTCTTTACCACTGGCCGCAGCAGCGTGTGCCAGTCGGGCTGCATTACGTTATAGAACTCGGCTCGTTGGATGGCATCGCCGAATTGGGTGAGCGAATCGCTACTGGAGTATTCGGCGTCCTGGAAAATCGGAGAATTGACGACCCCATTCACGAACGGCCGCACCGAATAGTGCAGTGCGTGGCCCTTCACGACACGTACCGAACCGTCGTAGTCGAGCAGATCGAGAGAGACCGGCACAATGGGAGCATCGAAAGCCGATGTACCCCCAGTTTCGGGGTGGTTGCCCGCCATGGTGTAGAACCACTTGTGTTGTGGAGCGCCGGTGGGGCTGACGCCGTTTACCCGGAACTCTCCCGAAAACGTGGGAATCGAGTCGATCGCGCGTGAACCGGTCGCGTCCAGCACGGCGGAATGGCCGCGCGGTGCGAATACCGAAAATGCGCGATGCGCGCTGGAGAGCGTCGGCGCAAGCTGGTCCTTGCTCTGCGCACGCATAGCCGGGGCGCAGAGACAAAGCAATATGAATGCGGACGCCAGCCCGCGAAGTGACAGAATCCTACCCACAGAACCGGTAACCTACCTCAAACCACCTTACTTGGATGCGCGCGGGCTTGTAAACCAGTTTAGGTAAATAAACGGTAAAACCAGAGTCCGCGACGTTGAAAGCTATTTTCGCCAGACGGAAAGCGCGGGAGGGCGCTGCCTCCAGAGTGAGGATTAGCTATTTGTGGGTCGCATGCGGCCGTGTAATGGCGCCTTCCGAAGCAGATGCCACGAGCGACGCGTACTTGCCAAAAACTCCCGTAGGATATATCGGTTTACGCGGCTTCCATTGCGCCATGCGATGCCTGATTTCCGCATCGCTGATTTCGACTTCGAGCAGCCGCTGGTTAACATCGATTCGGACGACATCACCCTCGCGAATCGCGGCAATCGGGCCGCCGAGCGCGGCTTCAGGAGAAACATGTCCAATCATCAACCCTCGCGTGGCACCGCTGAACCGGCCGTCGGTTAAGAGTGCCACCGATCCGCCCAAGCCCTCGCCCACGATTGCGCTGGTTACGGCGAGCATTTCGCGCATCCCCGGCCCGCCTTTTGGGCCTTCGTTGCGAATGACGACTACGTCACCATCTTTCACGCCCTTGCTCTTAACGGCAGCCATTGCTTCTTCTTCGGACTCGAAAATCCGAGCAGGCCCTCGATGACTCAGGCGTTCGTGACCGCTGATCTTGGCCACGCAACCCTCGGGAGCCAGATTTCCACGGAGAATGACCAAGCCGCCGGTGGCCTTCAGAGGCTTGTCGAGCGGCGCAATGACTTCCTGGTCTGGCGTCTCAACGGCTGCGGCAGCTTCTTCGCCGATTGTGTTGCCAGTTACGGTAAGCGCCGATTCGTTTAGCTTCTTGCCGTGAAGCAGCCGGTTTGCCAGCAGGCGTATTCCGCCGGCGCGGTGCATGTCCGCAGCGACGAACCGGCCAAACGGTTTCAGGTCGCACAACAACGGCGTTCGCTCGCTGACTCTCTGGAAATCCTCGATCTCGAGGTTCACCTCTGCTTCGCGGGCAATCGCGAGCAGGTGCAAGACTGAATTTGTTGAGCCGCCGCTGGCTGCTACTCCGGCGATTGCATTCTCCAGCGCCGGACGCGTGAGGATGTCGCGTGCCTTGGTCCCTTTCTTCAGCAGCTCCATGATGATTGCGCCGCATCGGAATGAGACGTCGTCCTTTTGCGGATCTATTGCCGGCACGCTGTTGTAGCCCATTGGCGAGATGCCTAGCATCTCCATAACCGTGGACATAGTGTTCGCAGTGTATTGGCCGCCACAGGCGCCCGCGCCCGGACATGCCGCGTTCTCAAGTTCAGTGAGATCGGCATCACTCATCTTTCCGGCCACGTTCGCACCAATCGCCTCGTAAACGTCCTGGATGGTCACATCTTTGCCGCGGAAAGTACCCGCGGCGATGGTTCCGCCATAGAGAATCAGACCTGGCAAATCCAATCTCGCCAGCGCCATTGCAGCCGCCGGAATCGTCTTATCACAGCCAACGACACAGACCACCGCGTCGAACAACTGGCCTCGGCAGACAAGCTCAATTGAGTCCGCGATCACTTCGCGACTCACCAGCGAAGCTTTCATTCCTTCGGTACCCATGGTTTCACCGTCACTGATGGCGATGGTGTTGAACTCCATAGGCGTACCGCCGGCGGCGCGGATGCCTTCTTTCACCTTGGCAGCGAGTCGCCGCAGATGAAAGTTACAAGGCATGGTTTCGATCCAGGTATTGGCAACACCAATCAACGGCTTGCTCAGGTCTTCGCCAGTAAACCCAATTGCTTTGAACATGGAGCGTGCGCCGGCACGGTCTCGCCCCTCAGTGATAAGTCGGCTGCGATGTTTCAGGTCCATAGGCATAAGAGATTACGACAGAGCGCGGGAAAGCGAAAGCAAGCGGACAGTCAAGAGCCACGGCATGATCGCGAGGACCGTGTCTCCGCGAGGAAGGCTGGGTGCGGGAGAGTGTTCGCCCATGTACTAGTGAGTTAAAAAAATCGGAATAAAGCATTGTTAAAGCGAGCAACTCTCGCCAGATCAATCACATCGAATTTTGGATTTTGTTCTGGGAGCAAGCATGAATCAATCGGCCTTTGGCAAAACCGGCGTTCTTCTTTGTTTCTGTTTGATTCTTTGGGGTTGTGGCGGTAGCGGCAGCAGCTCTGCTCCGGGCGGTATTCAGAGTCCGCCGGCACAATCGGCGCAGGTTCCGCGATCGGGGATCAAGCACCTGATGATCGTGGTCATGCAGAACGGTTCCTTCGATCATCTTTTCGG
>DATBDT010000024.1:0-150834 GCA_036269815.1 Bryobacteraceae bacterium | reverse complement strand
TGACAGATGAGGGAGTCGCCTATATCAAGGATTGGACGCGACTGAGACGACTGAATCTGCATGGGACCAAGGCGAGTGATACGGCACTAGAACACATAGCCGGGATCAATACGCTTGAATCCCTGGATGTCGGCTCTACGTTGATGACGGATGTGGGGCTGGAGCGATTGACGTTGTTAACAAACTTACGAGAGTTGACGATGGGCGGCAATGAACTCGGCGATGCCGGATTGCAAGCGCTACGGCAAATGCCGACTCTTACGTACCTGGATCTCAGCGGCCGCAATGGAAACGACAAGAACGTGTGGAGCGTTGCCATATCGAACGCCGGTCTGCAGGCGATATTGACGCTGAAGAATTTGCGCGAGCTGCGTTTTTCGTGCACGTCGACCTCAGTGGGGATTGAAGGCAAGAAGCTTGGCGAGGTCAGTACCTTGAGCATCACTGAGAAATGGCTCGAGCAGATGAAAACGCTCCAGAATCTAGAGCGGCTAAAATTGCAGGGGTGTGCGCGAGTGGACGACCAGTCGGTGGCTACGCTGATCTCGCTGCCGGTGCTGCGAGAGGCAGACTTGAAAGGCACGTCTGTTACCGAAAAAGGCGCCCAGCGGCTACGTGCCGCGAAACCAGGCGCGACTGTTTACGTCGGGCCCTGGGAAGGTAAAGCTGGCGCGTTTCGGAATAATTAGTAAGCTGTCCCAGTGATAGGGTTAGCAATAGTTCTGCGCCGTGGATCTGAGTAGGACCAGCGGAAGGGCTTAGCGATTTCGCATAGGCGCGAATATACTTGCGAATTTTGCGGCCTAAATCAGAGACGGACGTAAAGATGCCCCGCGCCAGGAGATCGCGCTGGATCTTGGCAAACCACAACTCCACTTGGTTGAGCCACGAGGAGTAGGTTGGCGTGAAGTGGAATCGAACTTTCGGATGGTCCGTCAGGAACTGTTGAACGGCTTTGGTCTTGTGCGCGGAAAGGTTGTCGAGCACGATGTGAATCTCCTTGGCCCAGCGTGCGCGCTTTACCAGGTCGGAAACGAAGGCGATGAAATCGTCACTTGTGTGGCGTTTGGCCGTTTTACCGTGCACCTTTCCTGTTTTCACGTCTAGCGCGGCATAAAGTGACAGCGTTCCATGCCGATAGTATTCAAACCCATGCCGTTCGGCTCGCCCCGGTGATAACGGCAGCACCGGATCCAGGCGATCAAGCGCTTGAATCGCAGTCTTCTCATCTACGCAAAAAACCGCAGGGTGCTGCGGCGGTTCTAGATATAAACCGATGATGTCGGTGGCTTTTGTCTCAAAATCGGGATCGTTGCTCGCCATGTATCGCTCCAAGCGGTGCGGCTGCAGCCGCGCTTGCGCCAGAATGCGATACACGCTCGATTTGCTCATGCCCACCTCGGCCGCCAGCTTACGTACCGACCAATGCGTGCTCCCGTCCCGCGGTTTTTGCTGCACCTTCCGGCACACCCTGGCTTGCACCGGGCGGTCGCGGTTCGTGGTTTGCTGCCTTGGTGTTTCGGTTCCAGTCCTTCGATTCCAGACTCTTCGAACCGTTGCTTCCAGCGCGCAATCGTTCGAGCCGTCGTATGCAACTCCCGCTTGATCGCATCGTAAGTTCTGCCATCAGCAAGCGCCAGAATCAAACGCGCCCGAAACACTCTCCCGCCGGCAATGTGCGAGACTGCGACCACCGCTTCAACTCTTCCCGCTGCTCTGCTGTCAGTAAAACCAACTCCCGATATCGTGCCACATCATAGAGACGTAGCTCGATCAGATAAAGTATCCTAATCGCTGGGACAGCTTACTAGAACCGCTGGTGCTGGTTCGTTGCGGGCGATTGCCATGGTTGTCAACGGCAAGCTTCTCCCCTCAGAAGTTCATGCATAGAGACGGAAGCATGGCACGGCGGGTTACTTCTGCGCCTCGCTACAGGAGAAGCTGCCGCAATGTCGACTGGCTGTCCTACCATCGACACGCAGGTGCCAGCAAAGACTCACTTCCAGAACACCGTCATGAAGCTAAGGCGCGAATCGACAAGGAGATATGTGGTGGCCCGTGTGATTGCCGTTGAGGAACGTGACATGCTGTCCGTGAAAGGAGAAACGCCTCACGGCAGGCTCTCACAGAAATCGAGTCGTGCGCTTGCTGCCGGAACGCCAATAAAATGGCTCGCGGGAACTCTTTGCATTTGATCTCAGGAGGTTCAATTGCGTCTGCTTCACACAGGTCGAACTCTGTTACGTTGTCTTGCCGGACTTGCCTTGCTCAGCTCGATGGCCTCAGCTCAGGGCCAATCGGATTCTGCAAAACAAACGAAGGGCCCATCGTGCCCGAACGATGACACCGGGCTAACATTACCCCCTGGCTTTTGTGCGACGGTGTTTGCGGACAGCATCGGTCACGCCCGGCATCTCGTAGTGTCGCCAAGTGGGGTGGTTTACGTTAACACCTGGTCGGGTACGTATTACGGAAATGACGTTCCGCATGCAGGTGGATTCCTAGTAGCCCTGCAAGACAAAAATGGTGCAGGAAAGGCTGATGTCGTCGAACGCTTCGGTGAAACCACTCAGAATGGCGGCGCTGGCGGCACGGGGATTGGCTTGTATCAGAGATGGATTTACGCGGAAAGCAACGACTGCATCGTGAGATATACACTCCCCGCCGGCTCGATTGTTCCGCAAGATACTCCCGAAACGATCGTCTCTGGTCTGCCTCTGGGGGGCGATCATCCGATGCATCCGTTCATCATCGATGGCAAGGGCTCGATGTATGTTGATGTTGCCACCGCCACCAACGCATGCCAGTTGCAAAATCGCCAACCGGCGTCGCCCGGCGCAAACCCGTGTAGCGAACTCGAAACGCGTGGCGGCGTCTGGCGTTATGACGCGAATAAAACAGACCAGAAGTTTTCACCGGGGGCACGGTACGCGACGGGAATACGCAATGCGGAAGGCTTCGCATTCGATTCCAGTGGCAGACTATTTGTGACCCAACACGGACGAGACCAACTGCATGCGAATTGGCCCAATCTTTACAAGCCCTCCGAAGAGGCTAGTTTGCCTGCTGAAGAGTTGCTGCTGTTGAAGCCTGGCGGCGACTATGGCTGGCCCGAGTGCTACTACGACGGCGTGCAGCAAAAGCTCGTTCTCGCCCCCGAATACGGCGGAGACGGAGGCAAACAGGTGGGTGTTTGCGCGAACAGGACCGCTCCAGTTGCCTCGCTTCCCGCCCATTGGGCGCCCAACGCCCTGGTGCGTTACGACAAGAAACAATTTCCAGCCCGCTATCGCAATGGAGTCTTCATCGCCTTTCACGGCTCATGGGATCGGGCGCCATACACGCAAGGCGGATATAACGTAGTTTTTCAGCCGCTCCAGGGCGATCGTGCAACAGGCACGTGCGAGATTTTCGCCGATGGTTTCGCCGGATCAGACAAAAGCCCGGCTGACGCCACACATCGTCCTTCCGGGCTTGCCGTGGGGCCGGACGGCGCACTCTATGTTTCCGACGACATACGTGGCAGAATCTATCGGATTGTTTACAAGGGTGGTGTTGCTGGTGGCGCCCCGGCAATAACTTCATGCCCGAGTGCGTCCGCTCCGGTCCGCGAGGCGTTGCAAACCAGCGCCAAGCCGCCGGAGGGAACGCATCCAAACGCAGGTGCGGCTGCAACCCACAGCCTTTCCGTTCCCCAAGGAGCTACGCCAGCGATGGTTGCCTTGGGCGACCGCATCTACCACGGCCAGGCAGGCGGAGTTCCCTGTGCAGGTTGTCATGGCGCGAACGCGACGGGCTCGCCTTTGGGACCCAATCTTACCTCCGGAAAATGGCTGTGGAGCGATGGCAGCTATGCCGGAATCTCGAAAACGATCAGAGACGGAGTGCAGAATCCTAAGGAATATCGCAGCGCCATGCCGGCCATGGGTGGCGCGGAACTCACTTCCGATCAATTGGCGGCAGTCGCAGCATACGTCTGGGCACTGAGTCATTAGGCGTCGAGTTGACAGAAACTCATGACGGCGACAGATCCAGGCGTGCCGCCAATATCTTGACGAGGATTCCTGATTCATGTGCAGGATTCGTTACACGCGGCCATCACGATAGGACCGTTACCTTCTACTACTACTACTACCGTGCGGCGGTCTAATGCATCGGTCTCCCATCTACTTTCCAGCTTTCACGCCAAACGGGTAGACCGTTCTTGCATTAGCGTTCATGGTGACCGTGGTTCACAGCCACAGAGAGAACGGCACTATGGACAATGCGCTATTGCTGAAATCGAGAATCTGCGCCAATACTTGCGAACCCGGCCGCTCTCTCCCTGACCGGCGTCGCCCCACTCGCTTACCTGAAAATTGCCCGGGCTCTGCTATTGAAGTAACGTTCTCAGTGTCTCCGCCGAGGCATGCACGTTTGGGTTGACGCCCACCACGTACATCGCGCTCGGAACCGAATGTCGGGAAGGCTTGCGCGTCTTTTCCGGCCAGGAATACCGCGACGGATAAAAATTCCGCTGCAGTCAGGGCCAATCTGTCGTGGCTCGTTTACCACAATTCCATCTGGACCGGTTTAAATTCATTCCGCGAGCGATACATTAGAGCTGTCGCCTATTAGCGGCCCGGCGGTAGGTGTAACTTACAACTTCAATGAGCAAAAGCGCGCCCGTCTTACTGCGACGGCAGCGGTTGCTTTTGGCTCTGTCTATCTTTTCGGTACTGCTTCTCTAGTTGCAGTGAAATGCGGACCGGAAGCATTTCCATCACCAGACGTGTCGTTTGCGTGTTTAGGTTGAGCGTGTAAGGGCCGTCTTTTGTCCCTAGCTCGTCGAAGAAAGTAAGCTCGTTTCCGTCCATTTGATAAGTCCCTTGGCGTTGGACAGTTTGGCCGTGAATACGAGTCTTCTGAACGAAGGTATTGCCCGAACTGAACGTCAGAGTGCCGCTGCATTGCCGAGGATGGGGATGCCCATCGAAGCATGTATGTACTGTTTGGATCCCATTGTCGACGTCGGAAATTTTGATGTATTCCCATCCGCCTGGATCCTGTAACATTTTGAGTTGATCATCTGCGAGTGCGCCTTGCGCTCCCATACCAAGTGGAAGTATTAACAAGGCAAAAAAACACGTCAAGATGCGATTTAATAACATGCAATTACACTCCCCCACTTCATTGAGTCATCGAGTTCGGTGATATAAATGATGGCCGGGCATATGCCTGTGCTCGGGATACCCGGGATTCGTTTCATGCTTCACGGCCAGCAGTTCAAGGGCCAAAGATCACGGAACTGGTTCTAATGTAAGAATGCAGCGGATATGGGTATCCTTGCGACGCCCCCGCCGAACCGTGCTACAAAGCTACGATGAAAGGAGGGTAATCACATGGCAAGTATCGACTGGTCCCAATGCCCTGCCGTGGAGAGCATCCCCGGTAAGGTTAGCGGCGCGTGGGTGTTTAAGGATACGCGCCTGCCCGTTGCCACGGTCATCGAGAATCTTGAGGACTTGAGCGTTGACGAAGTAATGGAACAATTCGACGTGACGCGGGAACGGATTAACGCCGTCCTCGACTTCGTAGCCCGGAGCTTGAAAACTTCCATACCAGAGCGGCAACCCACGCCTGTTGATGCTCATCCCGTTTGACCACGGGACACCGCGCGGGCTCATCCGGGCGCTTTCCGAGCACACCGTCATGACGGCCAATCCAAAGGGTGGGAAAGGTTATACAACGGTGCTTTGCTAAACGCGGCGGAAGAAGCCGGGATTGATTGATCTTCTGCTTTCAACCGATCAAGGCATTCGCTACCAGCAGAACCTCGGGGGCCGCAAAATCGCCCTTGTCGTCTTGACCGGCGCAACCAAATGGTCTCGCGTCCGGTTATACATGGACCGCATAATTGCCGCAGTTGCCGCCGCCACACCCGGCACCTATGCCGAGGTGGAAATTCCCTTCAACTGATAAGAAACGGGATTCCCGAAACCTTTAACTTTCGGGGACTGGCGTTTTGGGCCCTTCCCTCATTGGGTTATTCGCACGATTTCTCCGAGCAGCAGGTCTAGAGCCGCAGCGAAGTTTACTTGCTGAGCAGTCGGTAAGCTTTCGTTCTTGCGTATTTGCGTATGCAAAAAGCCATCGGCAATTTTCTTTGCCGCCGTATCCAGGTGCTGCATCGTATCTTTGAACGATTTACTTCCGCCGATATAGTTATTCGCTATTTCGCTGAACGACCTTACGCCAAAGACAGGCGGCACGTGGTCGAGTACTGCCCGCGTGCCCATGCTAACCAGATGGAGGCAATCCTCGCGGGAGGCGATGTTCAGCTCCTCGCACAACCGAATGAGCCTCTTAAAATCGAACTTCGACGACTTGAGCGCGCGCAGTTCAGCCAGGCGGCTTTCGGCAACCATCATCCATGCCGCAGCAGGGGCGTTTTTAATCGGTGGTTTGTTTTCTTTTTCTCGCACCCACTCCCAGGCCATATCTTGTGCTTCGGGTGGGCCTCCAACATCGCGCAGTCCTCCCGTATTCACCAGGTCGGCTTTTACGCGCTCAAGGCCCAATCTTTCCCAATGTTCGTAGCGGCCCAAGCGCTGCAGCCGATTCTTTCCTTCAGTGGAAAAGACGAACCAATCGCCTGCGGGTTGCTGATCATTGCGAATCAGCAGCCCTTCCCGCTCCAGGAGGTTCCACGCCTCCATCATGCGTTCCGTGACTTCGGGTTGCCGGGTTCCATACTCGGGTTCGCTCGGCAGCGGCCCTAACCCGACATTCCGGTTTTCCAGCATAGCCCGAAAATGTCCCCGGTTAAGGCCTGCGTGCTGCTTTACCCGGTCTTCATAGCTATTCAAGTGCACGAGCAGTGTTTCGCCAAGCGTCGGCAGTTCACGGCGCAGCAGTTCATCAGCATTAGAGAAAAACGACTTCAGGGGACGGAGCGCCATATATCTATGATAATTTCCTTTATCATAGAGTCGAACAAAACCGGAGGGAAATGTTTTAGACGCAAACCTCGCGCAGCCGGGCTTCGGTCGCTATACTTCCAATTTATGGCCTCAAACGCTCAGTCAGAAAATATCAAAGGGCCAGTTATAAGTGCCTTGGCGGTCGTGCTTTCCGCCTTAATTGGCGGCGGAGCCACCATTTTCGGTACTTTTGCCACCGGCCACTTGACGACACCGAGCGACACGCGTGAGTTTCAGAAAACAAAACAGGAAAACATGCGTTTGCTGCAAGAGAATGAGGGGCTGAAGGAAGAAAACACGGGCTTGCGGCAGGAAGTTCAGGCTTGAAGCAGCAGAATGCGAGCCTAAATGAGCAACTCGCTCAATACAGTCCTTCGCCCGCGTCTCAGCCGCATGAAACTGCGCCGGAAAGCAACATAGAGGCGACGACAGATAATCTCGTATCCCGGTTGGACGGCTGCGCAAAGACCACCAGAGCGGTGACGTGCATCGTGAGGGTCATGAATACAAAAGCAGACCGCGTTGTTCGCCTTTTCAGCGACTGGACATCCATCGTGGATTCGAGAGGAAACGAGCAAAAACCCACAGTGGCCAGAATCGGCGCAAGCACGAACCCATTCCCCTATGGGTATGCAGAGACGACTTTGCCGACCAACGTCCCGGTGAAAGTAACGATTACCTTCGGAGGCGTCGATTCAGATATAAATCGCCTTTCCATCCTGACCCTCGGTCTTCAATGCCTGGTCACTAATGGTATGCCGGACAAGGAAGAACTTCAGTTTCGCGGCATCCCGTTACGCTGACCCCCTCGCCTTCCTGAAGCGAAGCCCTTGGGCATGGATACACTTCCAACCTAAACATAACGTCCTTTATGTTGTATTAATACGCAGGCTTGCCGCTCTCGGCCACCGCAAGATTGAACACTCCGTCAAATACACCGGACAGGTTCGAGAGGTTGTGGCGGTAAATTTCAAAGAGGCAGAGCGCGGCGGCTCAGCGGTTAGCCGGGAAACTTCTTCCGTAAACGTCTGGCAACTCCGTATATGCCGCCCCCGACGCCAACGCCTGCGAGATATTGAGGCGCACTGATCGCCATAACGATTACCGCCCCCACAACGGCCAGAATGCTCACGGTCAGCATCAACTGGCCCAAGCAGGTGATTCTCAAATCCTTGTACGTCACCGTCTCGCTCAACAGAATTCGGTTCAAATTCGCCATGGCAGGCGTCACCTCACGGGTGGTATTTAAGAAGCTTGAGAGGAAGAGGTAAAAAATTCCACCTCTTCATCAGGTGGCCAAACTGGCTTGGTGGGAACCAGCTTTTTCTTACCAACTTAGTTCCTAGCGGGATAAGAAGATCTCATTCCTCAACTCAGATTTTTAGCTGCCTGTATAAGAACTTTCGCCGCCGCTTCCCTGCCCTTCGCCGCGCACCCACACATGCTGCGCCACGCCTGCGGCTATGCACTGGCCGACCAGGGCGCGCGTTTCCACATCCTGTCCGCGTATGCCATGGACCCGGCCAAGCCCTGCAAAGGGCTCGGCGAAAACACGGTCTGGACGAATTGCAAATATACTGTCTGCTTTATGTCTCTTTCCGGCCACTTTCGGATTTTGCGGCACAAGAAGGAGGTTCAAGAGTCTTTGAAACAGAGGGCTTCTCACCCACCACCAGAATCGTTTCGAAGTGCGGCGCCGAAACTTCCTTGTGGAGTTGAGCCACATAGAGATGACCAAACCCCTGCTTTTTGAAAAACCGGCGCAGTTCCACTTCAGTGAATCCAAGCCAGACATCGCCGTACAGCTCGCGCGCTTTGTCGAACTGATGCCGCAGCAAATCGAGAACCACGATCTTTCCACCTGGCCTTAGAATCCTCCAGGCTTCGGCAATCGCGCGCTGCGGATGCCGGGCGTGGTGCAGCGCCTGGCTGAAGAACGCCACATCCACCTCCTCGTCAGCAATGGGAACGGACTCCATATCGCCGCGGCGATACTCGAGGTTTTTGACGCGGTACTTACGCGCCAGCGCTTTTCCTGCTGCGATCATTTCATCCGAGTTATCAACCGCAATAACGCTTCTCGCGCGGCGCGCCAGCAGCTGCGAAAACGTTCCTTCGCCTGCTCCAAGATCGGCGATCACCATGGGCGGCATCAGCGTCAGCAGCGCTTCGGCGAGTCCCTGCCAGGAGCGTCCGGGAATATATTCGCGCCCGAAACGGCCGGCCATTTCGTCGAGATAGATACGCAAACGGTCGCGACGCTTTTCGAGGACCAGGCGGAGCGCCGCAGCATCTTCCTCGGCCTCCGGGATCTCGGCTGAAGCCGCGCGCAACAGCGGTTGCAGGTTGGCGGATTGCCCGTCCGCACCGTCCAAACGATAGAAAACGTTCTTGCCTTCGCGTCTGTCTTCGAGCAGGCCGGCCTGTTTCAATTGCGCTAATTGCGTCGAGATCTGGCTCTGCCCGCGGGCGAGAATTTCCTGTAATTCCGCGACCGATAGTTCCTCGCGCTCCAAAAGTAAGAGCAGGCGGATGCGGGTCGGATCCCCTAACAGCCGCAGCGATTTGAGAAAACTTCCCACCACCCATCAACATATCAAGATTCTTCGATATAATGTTTGGGGAAAGGAATCCATGTCCACCACTACGGTTAACCGAATCGCCTCTGAATACAAAGTCGCCGACCTGGCACTCGCCGATTGGGGCCGCAAAGAAATTTCAATCGCCGAGCACGAGATGCCCGGCCTGATGGCTATTCGCGAAAAATACGCGCCGCAGAAACCACTCGCCGGAGTTCGGGTGACCGGCTCGTTGCACATGACGATTCAGACCGCGGTTCTGATCGAAACGCTGGTGGACCTGGGCGCCGATGTGCGCTGGGCGAGCTGCAATATCTTCTCTACGCAGGATCACGCCGCAGCCGCAATCGCCATGGCGGGCGTACCGGTATTTGCCTGGAAGGGTGAGACGCTCGAAGAATACTGGTGGTGTACTTACCAGGCGCTCAGCCACGCTGGTGGCAAAGGGCCGGAGCTGGTAGTGGACGACGGCGGCGATGTCACGCTGCTGATTCATCAAGGATACGAGCTAGAAAACGGCAGCGATTGGGTGAACACGCCGTCCGAGAGCGAAGAAGAAGATGTCATCAAGGCCCTGCTGAAGAAGGTTTATGCGGAAAACCCGACGCGCTGGCACGACATCGCGAAAGCATGGCGCGGCGTATCCGAAGAGACGACGACCGGCGTTCACCGCTTGTACAAGATGCAGGAAGACGGCAAGCTTCTTGTTCCAGCCATCAACGTCAACGACTCGGTCACGAAGTCGAAGTTCGACAATTTGTATGGATGCCGTGAATCGCTTGCCGATGGCATCAAGCGCGCCACCGACGTAATGGTCGCCGGCAAAGTCGCGGTCATCTGCGGATATGGCGATGTTGGCAAGGGCTCTGCACACTCGCTGCGCGGCATGGGCGCCCGCGTCATCGTCACTGAAATCGATCCGATCAATGCGCTGCAGGCGGCGATGGAAGGCTTTGAAGTCACCACCATCGAAGACACGCTCGGCCGCGGCGACATTTATGTTACGTGCACCGGCAATGTCGACATCATCACGCTCGAGCACCTGCAATATATGAAGGATCAGGCCATCGTCTGCAACATCGGCCACTTCGATAACGAGATCCAGGTTGACCGGTTGAAGAATGCTCCCGGCGTGAAACGCACGAATATCAAGCCGCAGGTCGATATGTTCACCTTCCCCGATGGCCACAGCATCTTCCTGCTGGCGGAAGGACGTCTGGTGAACCTCGGATGTGCTACCGGCCACCCGAGCTTCGTGATGAGCAACAGCTTCTCCAATCAGACGCTGGCGCAAATCGATCTTTGGAAGAACAAAGACGTTTACAAGATCGGCGTCTATACGCTGCCGAAGAAGCTTGACGAAGAAGTGGCACGTCTTCACCTGGAGAAAATCGGCGTGAAGCTGACAACGCTCACTCCGCGGCAGGCGAACTATTTAGGGGTTTCTGCCGACGGTCCCTACAAGTCCGAACATTACCGCTATTGATTTCCCAGGCGGACAGGCCGGTGGTCTGTCCGCTTCCTACGAGTCGCTATAGTCTGGAAGGGTCCCTATGGCCCGATCCGACTGGCAACCAACCCCCGAACAGCAAATCTTCATCGAAAATTACTCTAAGTACATTGAAGCTGGAACAGCTGCGTTGTTTGCAGGCGCTGGCCTCTCGCGTTCCGCCGGGTTTGTGGATTGGCGCGGATTGCTGAAAGGCATTGCGCGCGAACTTGGGCTTGATATCGCGCAAGAGCAGGATCTCGTCGCGGTCGCACAGTACTTTTTAAATGCCAAGCGAAACCGCAATCGCCTCAACGAAGCGATTATTGAGGAGTTCGATAAAAACGCGACGCTTACGGCCAACCACTATCTGCTGGCGCGCCTGCCTATCCGGAGTATCTGGACCACGAACTATGACCGGCTGATCGAGCATGCGTTCGGAAACGCGGGCCGAGCAGTCGATGTCAAGATGACAGAAAACGATTTTGCGCTCTGGCATCGCGGAGATACCGTGCTTTATAAGATGCACGGCGATGTTAAACAGCCGAACTTTGCGGTGCTCACTAAAGATGATTACGAGAAATACGAGAGATCCCATCCGATTTTTCTCGAGCATCTGCGGATGGATCTGGTCACGAAGCACTTTCTATTCGTCGGGTTCAGCTTCACCGATCCGAATTTGGAACAGATCTTCAGCCGCGTGCGCGTATTCCTGACCGAGAACGGCCCGCAGCATTTTGCGATCATGCGAGATCCGCGGAGCCGGAACAAGACGGACCGCCGCCATATGGCGCTGTGGATTGAAGATCTAAAGCGATTTAACATCGAGACGGTTCTCGTTTCGGATTACGGTGACATCGAAAAACTGCTCGAAGCGATATCGCGGTTTGTTCATCGCAGTACGGTATTCGTGTCCGGCAGTTCGCGCGAGTTCTCGGCGGGCGCGACTGAGGGCAACATTCCTTTTCTGGAGCTGGCCCGCGCGATCGGAAGCGGGCTGATTTCGGGGGGCTACAACCTGGTTTCCGGATTTGGCGTCGGGCTGGGCGAACAGGTCGTGCTGGGCGCGCTTCGCGCGATGTATTCGATTAACGTTGACCGCGAAAGGGTGGTGATCCGTCCGTTTCCGACAGCTTTGGTGGAAGGGCCGGAACAGCAGAAGCTGAATACACAGACTCGATATGATCTCATTTCGCGTGCCGGCACCGTGATTTTCCTTGGAGGCAGCCAGATCGATGAACAGGGAAATCTTCAGCCCTCGCGCGGCGTGCTTGAAGAATTCGAAATTGCGAAGCGCATGAAGCGTTTTCTGATTCCGGTGGGCGCCACAGGCGATGCGGCGGCGAGGATCTGGAAAGATGTGAGCGATAACTTCGGAACGTTCTATCCGAAGTCGAACAAAAGGCTACGCAAGCAGTTCGATCTTCTGGGAAACCCGACGCTCAGCGTTCCCGAGTTGACCGCTGCCATTCTCGCGCTGGTTCGCATCGCCGCGGCCGTCCGGCAAGAATAGCGGATCGGCGACGACCTTCTCCGCTTCCTCGATACATTGCTGCGCGACTTCGCGAAGGAAGCGGGGATCGTTGCCAAACCGGTACACCTTAGCGAGGGCTGCCGGCGGAGTAAACGCCCAAATTTGAGCGGCGCTTGTGGTCTTCGATTGTCCAAGGGCTAGCCGTCGTGACGCGAGATACTGCTCCGGGCGTACGTGCAGGAAGACGCGACGAAACTCGGGAGTTTTAGGAAGGACAGCCACACGAAGCAGCGCGCGTTCTCTCCAGGTGAGTTTGCGCGGCATGAAACCAGCCGGCCGTGTGAGTAAGACAACGATCTGTGTGCATCCGGCTTCAAGGGCCGCGTTTATCGGTATAGGATCCGCGATGCCGCCGTCCAGAAAAGCCGTGCCATCGAGTTCAACCGGTGTGTTGCGATACGGGGGGATGGAGATTGCGGCGCGAAGAACCCGATAAATCCTTTCGTCAGGGCCATTCAAAGAGACCGCGACGCTTTGTCCGGTGCGCGCTTCGGTAAGTGGAACGACGGCCTTGGTTCGATTTGCCCGCAGTTTATTGCAATTGAGCGGCGGTCGGGCGCCGCTGACCTTTTCAAGGATGGCGTCGACATCCAAAACATTCCAAGGCCGCCATTTGCGGAAGTACTGCCCCGGATCAGCGTCTTCCAGATAAAGTGTCAACCCGCTTTCAGCCTGTCCCGCTAGAAAATATGCGGCGTTTATTGCTCCCGCCGATGAACCCCAAACGTGATGGAAGGCTTGCGTGAACTGATATTTCTCGAGGACTGCGAGGAAGGCCATCGAGATGACGCCACGCATGGCTCCGCCCTCGATCACAAGACCTACTTTGTGCGGCTGGGAATTCATGTCTCTTGCGCCCTCGCGGAGAAGACAAGCAGGTCCAGCCGGACCGAACGGCTTCGCCTTTGACGAAACCGGATATACAGCAGAATGGCAACAGCATAAAGAAGAACGCCGGCGGCAACCGCTGTTGGCGAAAGATGGGACCGGACGGCATAAGCCGCAAACGCTAGCAGTGAGCAGGCAAAAACAACGGCGGACAAGATGGCAGTTTTTCGCGATCCCAAGATCTGTGCCGTGTCCGTCCGCGGCCCGGAGGCCGGAACGTCTTCCAGGCGGTATAAAAGATACGCTGCGATTTTCCAAAGAACGAGCGCTGCGCAGGCAAGGCACGCTTCCGTTCCAAATGCTGCTCCCCTGAATCCAAGGGCAAATCGCGCGCCGTGCGAAAGTACCGCCGCGCTGATCACATCCAACCCGAAGCGTTGCTTCCATCGGAACGGCTCAAAACTGTAGGCCAATTGATTCAGCAGGAGAAGTCCTCCCCAGGCGAAAGCGGCAATCCCGGCGGCCGCCAGGATTCCCAGGGCTAACGCAATTTCCATCGATCCGGCTGTTAGCAATTGGATCCAAGTGATATGCATGGCGGGTAGAGGCCGAAACCTTTTATGGACGGTTACCCGGTCGGCGTCGACATCCGCCAGATCGTTAATGCTGTACAGCCCAGCCCAGAGCAGAATTGTGCCGATGAACACGAGAGCTGCATCGTGGGTTAGTTCGAAACGATTCCCGCCGGCGCAATAGATTCCCCAGCCGACGGCGATGCCGGATTTGAGAAGTTGTAGCGGCCTGGCCGAAATCGTCAGATCCTTAACGATTCGTGTTTTCGCGCGCAGATTCAATTGTCCCTAAAATGGCTCAACCGCATGCAATGGTAACGCAAGCATCACGAAACAATTCGGCTGCAGAGGACACAAATTGCAAGTTCCCCCGGATATTTCTGCTATAGTATAGGAGTCTTTTGCCCACATTCGTCCTTTGTTGAGTGGCCGCGGAACTGTACTCCCTCCAAGTTGTTCGGTTTTGTCTTGTTTTACCTCTAGTTGGTTTGAAGAGCTCACAGGCTGATTTTCAGCCATTGTGCGCAGTCAGAAAGGGACGGTCCGGCACTGGCTGTCCCTATAATGAACACATTTTCTGAACTTACACTCCAAACATCTCTTCACAACAATCTAAAGAGAAACTGTTTTACACAACCCACACCCGTCCAGGCGCAGGCGATCCCGCCAGCTCTTGAAGGCTCCGATGTCGTCGCTACGGCGCAAACTGGAACGGGCAAGACTCTCGCATTTCTGGTCCCCACGATTGAGAAGCTGATTGCAGCGAATGCGGCTGCCTCGAAGAGCGTGCACGCGTTGATTCTTGCACCCACTCGCGAGCTTGCACTGCAAATTGCAGACAGCTTTGAAAAGCTTTCACCTACTACCGGTCTCCGTTCTGCTGTCGTTGTCGGCGGCTTGAGCGAGCAGAAACAGCTGAACGATCTCCGGCGCGGCGCGCAGGTTGTCATCGCTACGCCTGGCCGTCTCGAAGATTTCATGAACCGCCGGCTTATCTCCCTCGGCATGGTTTCCATCGCCATCCTGGATGAAGCGGACCGCATGCTCGACATGGGCTTCCTTCCGGCGATTGAGAAAATTCTCTCCGCGCTGCCTGCCAAACGGCAGAGCTTGTTCTTTTCGGCAACGATGGATCGAACGGTCGAACGCCTGATCCAGCGGCACTCGAATAACCCTGTCCAGATTCGGATTACGGGAACCATGGCACGCACCCCCGATCAGGTGGACCTCCATGTATACGAAGTAGAAAACGACCAGCGGATCGGTCTGCTGCGGCATATGTTGACGCAGGAAGAGGGATCGTTCCTGGTGTTTTCGCGCACGAAGCACGGAACTGACCGGCTGGCGAAGAAGCTGGCTACCTGCGGCATCCGGGCCGTTGCCATGCATGGCGATCGCACGCAGAATCAGCGCAACCAGGCATTAGCCGGCTTTCGCGACGGCCGCTACCGGGTGCTGGTGGCAACCGACGTCGCAGCTCGCGGCATTCACGTCGATAGCGTCGCGCACGTAGTGAATTTCGACCTTCCGCAAGCCCCGGAAGACTTCATTCATCGGGTTGGACGCACCGGACGCGCCGGACAACGCGGCTGCGCATCCACTTTCATCTCAAAATCGGAGCGCGGCGATATCCGGCGTATTGAACGCGAATGCAAGGTAAGCCTTCAGCGCCGCGAGGTCTCCCCGGAAATTCTCAATGAACTCGCGGTCATTCCACAACGCGACGAGTTCCGGCCCGCCCAGCGCGAGACCGCTCCACACGCAACCCTTTCACACACGACCATCTCGCACGGGATTGGACAACACGCTCAGCACGACCGTAGAGCTGTCGCGCATCGCTTCGCGGGAAAGCGTGCCGATCGCAGCGCTCGACCGGCCCATCGCGGCTACGCCCACGCCTGAGATTTCTCTCGCAGGCGGTCAACTATGCTTGCGAGAAGTCCATCTATGAAATTTTTTGCATTCATCGTCGCTATTGCGCTCTTAATCCCGGCTGCCTTGCCGGCAGCAGGTTCAAGCCCTCAGAAGTCCCACCATCGGATGAAACATCACAAGTTTCACCACAGGACCCACTGAGGCGCCAGGCTGCCATTAACAGTTTTTATGATTTTATTTTGTTGCATAAACAAAACTTGTAGGCTAACTTAGACGTAAGAGGTTCTGCAGACGCCCTACCGGGCCGATGTGGGGCTGCGTCTCGTGTATGAATCGGCTTAATTTAGTCGTAGCGCTTACCGTGGTCGAGGTCGCTGTTAGCGGCACCGCCTAGGTTACGCCTTCACGAGGAAAGATCGAGGGCCACCCGGCGGTGACAAAGCAGCCAGGTGGCCCTTTTCGTTTTTGGATTGAGCAGAAGTTCTGAAGGAGTACGTTCTAACAGCCATGTCGTCAAATCTGTTATCCGGCGCCAAGATCCTGCTGGACTGCCTGGTCCGCGAAAACGTGGACATCATCTTCGGTTATCCCGGCGGCGTTACGATTCCGCTTTACGACGCTCTCTATGATCATCAAATCCGGCATATTCTGGTCCGGCACGAGCAGAATGCCGCCTTTGAGGCGCAGGGATACGCAAGAGCGACCGGAAGAACCGGCGTCTGCTGCGCCACCTCCGGTCCGGGCGCTACCAATCTGGTAACCGGCCTCGTGGACGCGATGATGGATTCGATTCCGATTGTCGCGATCACCGGACAGGTCTCGAGCAAGTTGATGGGCACGGATGCTTTTCAGGAAGCGGATACGTTCGGCATCACGCGCTCGGCTACGAAGCACAATTTTCTGGTTAAGAATACAGCGGATCTGCCCCAAGCCGTACACGAGGCGTTCTATGTGGCATCCTCCGGAAGGCCGGGACCGGTGCTGGTGGATATCACGAAAGACGCATTCCAGGGACAGTCGCACTATGCTCCGGTTAGCGAAATTCACTTACCCGGGTACAAGGTTTTCAGGGAAGGACACAACGGCCAGATCCGGCGCGCTGCGCAAATGATGTGGGAGGCCGAACGCCCCTACATTTATGCCGGAGGCGGCACGGTTCTCGGCAACGCGAGTGAAGAACTGCGCGCTCTGGTGGAAACGCTGGATGCGCCGGCGGTTTGTACGCTGATGGCGCTCGGCGCATTGCCTGCCGACCATCCGAATTTCATCAGCATGCCCGGAATGCATGGCAGTTACGCATCCAATATGGGCATGTACCATGCGGACCTGTTGATCGCATTAGGAACCCGGTTTGACGATCGTGTCACGGGGCGGTTGGCCGCCTTCGCTCCTCATGCAAAGATCATTCACGTCGATATAGATCCGGCGGAGATCAGCAAGAACCGCGTTGCCGATCTGCCGATTGTGGGCGATGTGAAGCGCGTCATTCCCAAGCTGATCGGCGAATTGAAAGAGCTTGCACCGGCCATGAAGTCCAAGCGTGCGGCAGCCCGCCAGGCATGGTGGAAACAAGTTCGCGAATGGAAGGCCGAGCACCCGCTGGTTGCGGAGAAATCGGATACCGAAATCAAGCCGCAGCATCTGATGGCGGAGATTGACCGGTTATCGGGTGGCCGCGCGATCGTCACCAGCGACGTAGGCCAGCATCAAATGTGGAGCGCGCAGCTGATTCGCTTCAACGAACCGAGGCTCTGGATTAATTCGGGCGGTCTCGGCTCGATGGGCTTCGGGCTTCCCGCCGCGATTGGGGCCCAGATGGCGCGGCCCGATAAACTTGTCTTTTCGATCGTTGGCGACGGCGGTTTCCAGATGTCCATCCCGGAGCTGGCGACCATTGTGAATCACGCTCTGCCGATCAAGATCATCATTATGAACAACGGGTATCTGGGCATGGTGCGGCAGTGGCAGCAGCTTTTCTACAACAATCGTCTGTGCGAGGTCACGCTCAGCGGATTCCCGGATGCCGAAAAGCTTGCCGCGGCGTATGGGTTCAAGGGCTCAACCGTGGACAAAGTCAATGAGCTTTCGGCTGCTTTGGAAACGGCGGTTGCCGAACCTGGGCCATACTTGTTGAACGTGAAAGTCTCGCCGCACGAGAACGTATACCCGATGGTGCCCGCGGGAGGCGCGATTAACGAAATGGTGCTGCGCGCGCCGCAGCCGGTGGAAGCTTAGTATGCAACAAGTGATTTCGCTTCTCCTTGAGAACAAACCGGGTGCGCTTATGCGCGTCACCGGCTTGTTGAGCCAGCGCGGCTATAACATTGAAAGCCTCACCGTTGGACGCACCATCGATCCGACGCTCTCGCGCATGACCATCACGGTCGACGTCGACCCAAATGTACGGCCGCAGGTGATCAAGCAGATGAATAAATTGATCAATGTCCTGCAGGCGACCGATGTCACCGGCGGGCCCGCCGTCAATCGAGAACTGGTGCTGGTGCGCATCCGGGTCACGCAGCAGAACCGTACTTCGGTATTGAAAGAAGCGGAAATTTTTCAGGCCCGGGTTGTCGATTCCACCACCGAAGGATTTGCGCTTGAAGCTACCGGCGATTCTGAGAAGCTGGATGAATTTATCGACGTGTTGACGACGTACGGCGATATCGAAGTTACGCGCTCGGGAATTGTTTCGATGCCGCTGGACAACCGTAAACTGCGTCTATCGCCGCCGCTTCCTTTGGGCGCCGCGGAAGAAACGCTGGAGCTTCAACAAACAGAGTAGTTGACCCTACAACGAAAGTCAGATCAGGATAGCTATGCCAAGAACGTTTTATGAGAAGGACGCGAGTCTCGCGCCGCTTCAGGGAAAGACCATTGCCATCATCGGATATGGCAGCCAGGGCCACGCCCATGCATTGAATTTGCGCGATTCGGGGCTGAACGTAGTGGTCGGTCTACCGGCGACAAGCAAAAGCATCGATAAAGCCAAAGCTGCCGGACTGGCCGTACACAGCGTTTCCGATGCCGCCAAGGTAGCCGATTTCGTGATGCTGCTGGTACCCGATCATCTGCAAGGCGAGATCTATCGCAACGATATCGCGCAGCACATGACCAAGGGCAAGACCCTGATGTTTGCGCACGGGTTTAATATTCACTTCAACGAGATCAAACCACCTGCCGATATCGATGTGTCGATGGTCGCTCCTAAGGCGCCGGGTCATCGTGTCCGCGAAGTCTTTGTCGAAGGTTCGGGCGTTCCCGCCATTGTGGCCGTTGCGCAGGATGCATCCGGCAAAGCGTTTGAAAATGCGTTGGCGTATGCCTATGGTCTCGGCTGCCTTCGTGCCGGAGCAATTGAAACGACTTTCAAGGAAGAGACCGAAAGCGATCTCTTCGGGGAACAGGCAGTTCTCTGCGGCGGCGTGAGCGAGTTGATTCGCGCCGGGTTCGAAACGTTGACGGAGGCAGGGTATGCTCCCGAAATCGCGTATTTTGAATGTCTGCATGAGCTGAAGCTCATCGTGGATCTGATTTATGAAGGCGGCCTCGGCTACATGCGCTATTCGATTTCGGATACGGCGGAATACGGCGACTACACGCGCGGAACGCGCATTATCACGGACGCCACCCGAGCCGAGATGAAGAAGATCCTCAGCGAAATTCAGCAGGGCGAGTTCGCGCGTACGTGGCTTGCCGAAAACCGCACCGGAAGAAAGAAATTTCTCGCCATGCGCGAAGCCGCCAAGGATCAGCCAATCGAAAAGGTCGGCGCGGAGCTACGCGCGATGATGCCATTCCTGAAAAAGAAAAAGCGCGAAGCCGGCGTTCCCGAAGAAGCAACTACCGTCAGCACGTCCTAAGTAGTCGGCTGATTGCGCCGGCGTCGGGGTCTTTTCGGCTCTATAGACGTCACCGCGCCAGGCAGATAGTCAAATCCATCACGTTTGTGCCCGTAGGTCCGGTCTTCACCAGGCAGCCGATGGCGTCCAGAAAACCATAAGCGTCATTGCGCGAAAGATGCTCGCTAACTTCAACCCCGCGACTTCGTCCGACAGCAATCGCGCGTCCGTCGATCCAGGCCCCGGCGGCGTCGGTCGGTCCATCACTGCCATCCGTGCCAACGCTCAGCACCAGACAGTTCGGGACTCCTTCGAGGGCCATCGCCGCTCCTAACGCCAGCTCCTGGGCACGGCCGCCCTTCCCTGCCCCGCGCACGGTTACCGTCGGTTCGCCTCCCGACAAGAGACAGGCAGGAGCTTTTATCGGATTTCCGGTTTCGGCAATCTCACGCACGATCGCACCGTGCATCCGGCCCAGATCTCGCGCCTCACCTTCTAGCGTCGCAGCCAATGCCAACGTTCTGTATCCGAGCTCTACACCTTTTCGCCGCGCGGCGTCTAAAGCTTGCCGATTGCTGCCGACCAGAGTGTTGTGCACATTCGTAAAGATCACGTCGCCGTTTTTGGGCGTCTCCGGTTTGCCGTTTTGCAAGTAAGCGCGTACTCTCGCCGGAACGCGTTCCAACAAGTCGAATTGCCGCAGAACCGCCAGCGCGTCGGCGAACGTTGTCGGATCAGGCGCCGTTGGCCCGGATGCGATGACATCCAACGGATCGCCAATTACATCGGATAAGACGAGCGTCAAAATCGTCGCGGGATATGCCAGCGCCGCAAACCGGCCGCCTTTCAATGTTGATAGATGTTTTCGAACCGCATTGAGTTCGCGAATATTTGCGCCGGCACGCAGCAGCAATTCCGTGGCACGTTGCTTGTCGCGCAGCGTAATCTCGGGCACGGGCGCACTCAACAGCGCCGATGCGCCTCCCGATAGCGCCACAATCAGCAGGTCGCGCGCGTTCAATTCGCGCAGCAGCTTTTCTATCTTGCGTACCGCGCCCAAGCCTGCCTCATCCGGCACCGGATGTCCCGCCTGGTGAACATCGCATCGCGCCAGCTTCCGTGTTGCGTGGCCGTGTTTCGTTACAACAATGCCGCCGCTCAGATTTTTGCCGAGAAGCTCTTCCACGGCGGCGGCCATTTCTACCGCAGCCTTCCCTGCAGCGATAAGAAAGACACGATCGTAATCCTTCAGCTTGATCGCACTCGCGGCGCTCCGCCACGCCGTCCGCACCGCATTGCCCGCCTCGACTGCGCCGAGCGCCGCCCGCAGAATCGCCATCGCGTCGCGGCGCAGCTTAGCCTTGACCATTGTGAACGTCCTAAAAAATCGGGAGGTGCAGAATCTGTTGCAGTACTTGGGAAGGCTCCGAGCAGTTGGCGTCAACGTGGAAATCCGCTTGAGCATAGTGCGGCCGGCGCTTCTCGTAGATCTCTCGCATCGATCCGCTCACATACAGCGGCCGTTCATCGTCCGCCGCACCCAAACGTAATTCAATCGTTTCCAGATCGCAATCCAGCCACACCGTTACCCCGTTGTTCTCCACGATTTCCCAATTATGCTGCTGCACGAACGCACCGCCGCCCGCCGCGACCACGCAGGGGTTTCCTGCTTGTATTCCAGATACTGTTCGAGCTAGCGTTGCCGATTCCAGATCGCGAAATCGCTCTTCGCCATCTTCAGCGAAAATGCGCCTGATACTCTTGCCTTCCAGGCGCTCGATTTCCTTATCGATGTCAAGGAAATTCCAGCCGAGTTCCTCTGCCAGAGAACGGCCAATCGTCGTCTTGCCGCTGCCCATGAAGCCCACGAGATAGAGCCCGGGGGTGCGCTTCAGCTTGAGGGTCATCGATTTGCGATTCCAATCTTAACAACAGCCGATAATGGAGGAAATGGCCACATGGCTGCTGCCCCTGTTCCCGCTTTCCGTGGTGCTTCTACCCTCCACGCCGCTGCCCCTGCATATTTTTGAAGACCGGTATAAACAGATGATGAGCGACATTATGCCCGGTCGCGGTGAATTCGGCGTCGTTCTTGCAAAAGAAGAAGGCATCATCAGTATCGGCTGCAGTGCAACCGTTTCCCAGGTGCTGAAAGAGTATCCGGATGGCCGGCTTGATCTTTTGGCCATGGGACAGCGCCGATTCCGCATCGTCTCGGTGGAACAAGAGAAACCATATCTGCGCGGGAACGTCGATTTCTTCGAAGATACGGTTGAGGAAGATGTGCCGGCAGATCTGAAACAGCGAGCCATCAACTCTTATGAAATGCTGCGCACCGCCGACCCGCAAAGTGTCCCGTTCGAACCGCTGCTTACCGGTCCCAGGCTCAGCTTTCAACTTGGTCAGTTCATTACCGATCTGGACGTTCGGCAGGCGCTGCTCACCATGTCTTCAGAGATCGAGAGGCTGAAGTATCTCGTCTCTATATTGCCGCAATACACGGTGGCGCGAAAACGCATCGCACTGGCCAAGCGGGTTGCTCCCCGCAACGGACACGCGGCGCGGATCAAGGACCTTTAATGGGATCGGCTCGCAAGCATTTAATCTTTGACGCTGACGATACGCTCTGGGAAAACAACATCTACTTTGAACAGGCGTTCGAGCACTTTTGCAACTATTTGAACCATTCCTCGATGTCTCCCGCTCAGGTGCATGCCGTTCTCGACGAAATCGAGGTCGTAAATGCCAAGGTGCACGGCTATGGTTCGCGGAATTTCGCCCGTAATCTGGCGCAGTGCTTCGAACATCTCGCGGAACGCCAGGTGTCCAACACCGACCTGGACGCCGTGCAAGATTTCGCTTACGCCATCCTGGAACAGCCGATGCAGCTGATTGACGGCGTCGCCGAAACGGTCGCCGAACTATCCGAGCGTCATGAGCTAACGTTGTTCACCAAAGGCGATCCGGAAGAGCAGCGTTTGAAGATCGATCGCTCCGGGCTGAATAGTTTCTTCCGCCACGCCGAGATTGTAAAAGAGAAAAATCCATCTGCCTACCGGGAACTCGCCGCGGCACGGGGCTTCAATCCTGAAATCACCTGGATGATCGGCAACTCCCCAAAATCCGACATCAATCCCGCGCTTGCCGCTGGTCTTGCGGCCGTTTTCGTTCCCCATGCGCGCACCTGGTCTCTTGAGCGCGAAGATCTTCCGGAAACTCACGGGCGCCTGATTCGCGTTCAACACATCCGCGAATTGACGCATCATTTTTAACGAATCGCGAACAAACGCTGGCGATCCGGATCAAACCGCAGGCGACGGTATCGGATTGGCAGGCAGCGTAAAGCAAAAGGTGGACCCGCAGCCACGCTTGGACTCTACCCAGATGCGGCCGCCGTGTACTTCAATTACCTTTCGGCAGATAGCGAGCCCGATTCCCGTTCCCGGAACCTCTTTGCCGTGCAATCTTTTGAAGGCCGCAAAGACAAGCTGAAAGTAAGTCTCGTCTATCCCGATGCCGTTGTCGCGGACTCGAATCAGCCAGAAATCACCCTCGCGGCCAGCACTTAAATGCACTTCGGGCGGTACGCCCGGTTGCGCATATTTGATCGCGTTTCCTATCAGATTTTGCAACACATGTCCCAGCTGGCTTTCGTCGCCGATCACGCACGGCAGTTGGTCGGCCGAGATTTGCGCCGCCGAGTCGGATATGCCTTCGCGGAGATTCTCGATCGTCCACGCCAGGACAATGTTCAGGTCCACAACTTGACTCGGCTCACGCCTTTGCCCAATTTGGGAATAGCGCAACAAATCGTCAATCAGAACGCGCATTCGCCGCGAACCTTCAATAATGTAGCTCAGATACTCCAGTTCAGCGCCGGCGAGTTTTTCCCGCGCCGTCCTTTGTAAAAGACCGACAAAGCTGATCACAGTCCGCAGCGGTTCCTGCAAATCGTGACTCGCAGCGAACGCAAACTGCTCCAGATCCTCGTTCGATCTATGCAGGTCTTGATTGAGTTGCAGCAATCGCTCATTGGCTGCCGAAAGATCGCGCTCAGCCTTTCGAAGCCGCAGCAGCGCTTTCACGGTGGCCACCAGCACGTCAGGATCTACCGGTTCCGTCAGATATGCGTCGGCGCCGCTATCGAGCGCCATCTTCGCATGCGGGGCGGTCGTCGAGGAAGCAGAAATCTGAAGAACGATAATCGACGCGGAGACCGGCGACGATTTTATTTGCCTGCAAACCTCTATTCCATGAACGTCGGGGAGGTTCATGTCGAGCAGGATGAGATCCGGATTGCGTTCGGTAATCACCTGAAGCGCGGCGCCGCCTGTGCCTGCTTCATATACTTCAAAGCCGGCGTGGGAAAGGATATGGCTCCTCACATAACGCGACGGCTCGTTGTCGTCTACGTTGAGGATTGTCATGTTAGTCATTTGCGGCCGTCTTCGATGATATTCAACTGAAACTCGGGTTCCCCGGAGAAGAGATCGGGCTCCTGCAGGTACGCCCGTATTGCGGTAAGCGCTTCAAGCCGCCCGTCGACGCTTTTTGGCAATATCGCGATCTGCCGTCCATCGAGGCGCTCACAGTCGCTTTGCGACAGGAGTTGGGACGTGTGAATAACAACTGGTATGTGTTTCGTCCTCTCATCTGACTTCAATTCATTCAAAATTTCAAGCCCGCCTCGATCCGGCATCATGAGATCAAGAAATATCACTGCCGGATCTTCGAAGCGTGCTCGTTCCGCCGCGTCCGCGCCCGATGTCTCGATAATAGGATGATGGCTTCCTCGAAAAAGCTGATGGATCAGATAGCGGGACGCTACGTCATCGTCTATTACCAGGATGCTCTTCGACGCCGTATCTACTGCGTTCGTACCGTCACTTGCCACATCTGTGCTCCACTCGCCTTTGTAGGGCAACGTTAGCGTGAAGGTTGATCCCGCGCCAGGGCTGCTCTGAACCGTCAAACTTCCTCCCAGTAGCACGGCCAGACTCCGAGAGAGAGGAAGTCCCAGACCAGTACCTTTCACTTGCTTCTGCAGCGGATGTTGGATTTGCGCGAACTCCTGAAATATCCTTTCCTGATCCGATGGATGAATGCCAATCCCGGTGTCCTTCACCTGAAATACAACTGAATCACTGCTTTCGTTCACCACAGCACTGACACGCACCTCGCCCGCCTGCGTGAACTTCAAAGCGTTCGAGATCAGATTTCTCACAATCTGCGCAACCTTGCCTTCGTCCGACTCGATCATCAGGCCCGCCGGCGGTTCGTCGAAGACGAGCGCAACTGCATCTTGCGTAGCCAGCGGCCGCATAATCGCTCGAATTGCGCCGAAGAATTGACTGACGTTGATGCTGGTCAGCTGAATCTCGGTTTTGCCCGATTCCACTTTGGCCAGATCCAGAAGATCGTTCACCAGATCGGCCAACTGCTGGGCCGCATCGCGAATAAAGGAGACTTGTTTTTCCTGTTCCGCCGCGAGGTCGCCATCCTTCCGCTCCAGCAACATTCGGGCAAGCGCCAGAATCGAGTTAACCGGTGTGCGGAACTCGTGACTGGCGTGAGACAGAAAACGCGATTTCATCTCCGCGGCGTGCCGGAGTGCTACAGCTTTCTCGTCTAACTCCGCATACAAGGCGACTACGCCTCGATTCGTTTCCTCAAGCTCGACATTGAGTCTCGAAAGATCCTGCTCGCGACGTTCGAGTTCCGCTTCGCGCGTCCGCAACAGCTCCAGAGTTTGCAAAATCTCCCGATTTTGGCGTTCCAGCTCTTCTGCAATTCCAGCGTCCCGCCGCTTCGCAAGCCAAGAACAGAACTGAGCGATTTCCGGCATGTCAAACGGGCGTGCGCGTAGTGGAACGGCTTTCCCGAAACGCACCACCGAACCGTGCGCGGTCGAGGCAACATGAAACTCATCCATCAGCCGGCTGCTCCCGGCCAATCCCAGGCCCAGACCGGTCGCGGAAACGTATGCTCCGGCAAGGGCTGCGTCTAGATCTCCAATCCCGCCGCCCGTGTCGCTGACGTGCATCCACAAAAACTGTGGGCGGGAATGCAGATCGATTGTAAAATCCAGCCGCCCTCCGCCCGCATATTGATAAGCATTTCGCACAATCTCGGAAACCGCAGTCGCAATGCGCGTCTGGTCCTGTTGGCTGAAATCAAGCAACTCGGCAATTTGACGGGCTCGCTGCCGCGCCGCCACCACATCTTGTTCCTGCCTGATGCTGACAGAGAAGATGCGGGTAAGATCCTGGCTGTCGGGGAGGCGACTCATACCCCGAGTGGTTTTGCGGCAACCACACACACGTCATCGCGATTGCGTGAGGCATCGCGATACAGCACTCCCGCAATGACGGATGGATGTTTACTGCGCAAACCGATATGCTGGTCCAGGTTCCAACTGGTCGTTAATCCATCGGAATGCATCACGATGACAGACTCTGGCGGCAGCTGGTATGAAAACTCCTGCAGTCGGGGTGCATGAAAACCGGCGGTGCCGTTGTGCGACACCATCGCTACCGGTTTGCCCGGTTTGATGATGACACCGGAAATGTTGCCGATTCCCGCGTAACGAACGGTTCCGGTATGGCTGTCTACGCGCGCAACAGCAACGGCTGCGCCCCGGGTTCCGCGAAGCGAACCATGAATACGAGTCAATACCGGAACAGGCGCAAAATCAGTGGCACGGCGAAATGCGGAAACAGCTTCGGCCGAAGCGCGCGCAGCCATCAACCCGTGCCCTAAGCCGTCCGCCACAACCAGCGTCATGCCGCTCGCGTCCTCGCAGTAGTCCCACGCGTCTCCGGCCACATCTTCCCCCGCAATCGGTTTCACCAGCGCCCCGACAATCGTCTTTGCATTGCCTTTCCCGCCAACCCTGGCCATCAGAACAGTTCCTTTGTTGCGCTCAGAGTATATGTCAAATTCTTGCGCTGTGCGAGCAACCGCGCCAAGTCCCGTACCGGGAGTATTGGAGCTGGAATAACCATCTGCCAGGCACTGGGAAACGTCGATCATTCCGGGTCCGCGGTCCACTGCCAGAATTTCCAGGCCCGGGCCACTCTGGCCGGAGAGCCGCGAGAGAAACACTTCGCCCCTTTGCGCGTGTTTCAACAGGTTCGTACAAACCTCTGTTGCGATCAGCGAGATATTCGCGATCTGAGTTTCGTCAAGCCCTTCTTCGCGGGCCATCATCGCCGCGCTACGCCGAACCTCGGCAACACGGCTGGGCTCATCGACGGGAAACGTTCTCGTCAAGCAACCTTACCCTTTCCATCGCGTGATTACGACGCGAGTTCCGGCCCCCGGTTCAGAATGGAGAGAGAATTCACTAGACAAACGTTTAGCACCTCCCAGGCCGAGCCCAAGGCCGTTTCCGGAGGTATAGCCATCCTGCATGGCGCGATCGATATCCGGTATTCCGGGCCCCTGGTCCTCGAACGTCAGACGCAAACCCTGCTTCGCCGTTTCTGTCAGGATTTCGAGGGTCGCCAACCCGCCTCCCCCGTACGTCACCGTGTTTCGCGCCAGCTCACTGGCCGCGGTGACAACCTTTGTCTGGTCCACGATGCTCAGCCCGATTTCGACTGCAAGCGAGCGCGTTGCCTGTCTTACTGCAACCACGTCCTGCTGCGCCGTTAGCCGCATCTCAACCTTTTTCACGACCATCGGCGCCGCCGTCTGCCTCCATTTCGGCCTGCAGCATCTCCATGCCGCGCTCTACGTTTAACGCCGTCCGGATCCCGGGCAAAGATAAGCCTAGTTCGACCAAAGTGATTGCTACCGAAGGCTGCATGCCGACAACAACTGTCTGGGAGTCCAGGATCCGCGCCATCCCGGCGATATTTCCCAGCATTCGTCCGATAAACGAATCGACAATATCCAACGCGGAGATATCGATCAATACACCGTGCGCATGATCGCGAACGATACGGGCCGTCAGGTCGTCCTGCAAGGTAAGCGCCAGCTGATCGTGCATGTCCACCTGGATCGTCACCAGCAGCAGCGAGCCTATTTTTAGGATTGGTATCCGATCCATACTCAGCTCTTTTGGATCGTGGTGACCGTCAGCTTCTTTTTCTGGAGGGCCAGCTTGAACGCGTCGGCAAGAGTTGCCTTCGTGAGAACCCCTGCCAGATCCACCCCCAAATGGATGATGGTTTGGGCAATTTGGGGCCGAATTCCGCTGATGATGCAATCTGCGCCCATTAATCTCGCGGCTGCGACAGTTTTCAGAAGATGTTGCGCGACGAGCGTATCAACCGTCGGCACACCCGTGATGTCAATGATGGCGAGATCTGCGCTCTTCTCCACAATCGCTTCGAGCAAACTCTGCATGACAATTTGCGTTCGCTGACTGTCGAGGGTACCGATTACCGGCAAAGCCAGCACGCCGGTCCAAAGCTCAACCACAGGCGTTGAAAGCTCCATCATCTCCTGCTGCTGGCGCAAAATGACACTTTCCCGGCTCTTCAGGAAAGACTCAAATGTGTAGAGGCCCAACTTGTCCAGCGTTTCCGTAAGTAGCCAAAGTTCCGCCTGCAGCGACTTCGGATCCATGGCAAATTCGGTGCCGATTTCAGCAAACAAAGGCTGTTTGAACGAGAGAACGAAGGTAGCCGTTTCAGAAGGCGTGAACCCCTGTGCTACGCGTTCGCGGCTGAAGTCGGTCAACAGTTGGCGCACTTCCGACCAGGCAGGTGTTTCAACATCGGTTCCAGCTCCCTTCGACAACGCTGTACTTAAGCCGCGGAGGAAATCCTTCGCATTTGCCCGCAGTTGAGTCTCAGACGTCCGATCGCGCCGCGACGTGAGGGTTGCGTTTTGAAGCCGCAGCCATTCAGCAAGCAGTTCGTTCTCATGCCGCGCAATGATCTCGGGTAACAGCGTACTGGCCATGTGCTTCTCCTTTGAAGTGTTCGCCGGCAAAAACGGAGCGTGCGTCACCGTTTCTCCGCCAGCGACTGCTAGAGTACCGTACCAGGTGCTGAAAGAAGAACTACCTAGGGGGTTTGCGAGGACACATACGCTGCGATATTCAACATATCTTCCTGGCTCAACTTACTGACAACCGGTTTCATCAATTGAGTCCACGATCCGTTTCTTGTCCCCTGCTGCATGTCGTACATTTGACGGACCAGATAACTGGGCGAGCGCCCGGCAATCCCCGGCACCGGCCCCAGGCCCTTCAGGTCGGACCCATGGCAAACGCCGCACGGGCTGGTCTTCCCGCCGCCATCAACCGCCAGCCGTTCGCCTTTTGCAATGCTTCCTTTCGGTGCATACGCCATAAATCCGGAATCCGGATCGCGCAGCGTCTCGGTGGCTTCGGCGTTTACCGGCGTTTCGATAATGCGATCTCCAATCGGTTCCTGGCCCGCGCCGGCGCCTTCTATCGGCAGATACATGCCGACCGAAGTGCGCGTCTTCGGAACCGTGTCGGTCTCAACGACTTTAATCCATGGCGTCCATTTCATCGAACCGAAGTACGTCGCTGTTTCTTTGATCTCGTCGTCCGTCATTGCTTTCGCAATCGAGATCATGATGCCGGTGTTGAACTTTCGCTTATCCGCGCTGGTGCGCAGTCCATCGCGAAAGTCATGCATTTGCACGATGAAGTAATCGACCGGCAGGCCGGCGACCCCCGCGTTTTCAGGCCTCCCTTTGCCGTTCGGGTAATGGCACAGCCCGCAGGCCCATATCTCCGGCTTTCGTCCATGCGCTACGACGTCGGGCATCTTCGGATGCTCGTTGGGACGCCAGTCTGCGGGGCCGAAGCGATCCTGAATCTGCGCCAGCGTAAATGTCAGATCCGTGCCCGGAAGATGCCGCGGCGTTGGATCGGGTGTGCGCGCCGAAGTTTGGGAGTTGGGAGACGCTTGTGGTTTCGGAGACGCTTGCTGTGGCGCAGTGCCGTACGCCCAGGCCGGCGGCTCATCTGCTGCGCCGAAAACGGCCTGCGCACCAATAACAACGAGTGCTGCAAAAATTGCACGGCGAAATCGAGTAACCATTGTCACTGACGATATCAAGTTCAAATCGCTCATCTTCAGGTGGAGACGTACGACACCGTACAAGTCTGTTGTGCGTGGATTGCTCTAGTAGACTCGAATAGACCTAGTGCAACCCATCAAAGCCTTCAACGTTCTCGGCGAGCCGGTCGAACTGCTTATCGACAGCGAAAGTACCGGGGGCAGTTCCGCGACTTTCACCCAAGTCTCCCCGCCTGGCGGTGGGCCCCCGCCACACTCTCATCAGAACGAGGATGAAATCTTCTGTGTCCTTAACGGCGAGTATGAATTTCTCCAAAACGGGAGCTGGACCAAGGTCGGCGCCGGGGACGTTGTCCATGCGAAACGCGGCTCCACTCATACTTTTCGGAACGCCGGCAACGCGGAGGGCAAGTTACTCATCTTTGTTTCGCCGGGCGGATTCGAAAAGTATCTGGAAGAAATTTCGGTGCTCTCGATTCCGGATGACATGCATCGGCTGCTAGCCATTTCCGAGCGTTACGGCATCGCTTTTTCTTTTTAACTTCATCCATCCGGGTACGTTGTTTTCGTCCTGATATGCTCAGGCGAAACCCAATAGGAGATCAGCAATAAATGTCTAACCAGCGGCCATCGTCGATCGGCCGGCGCAAACTCTTACAGGCATCCGCTTCGTTATTCGGCGGAGCGTTATTCAACCGGAAAGCGGATGCCAATCCCGAGCCGCGCATTCAAAACGTCAACACGAACTCGAGCCCGTCCAAGCTCCGGATCACCGATGTGCGGATTGCCAACATCCGCAAGCCAGGGCCGAGCCCTTGCGCTATCGTTCGGCTCGATACCAACCAGGGAGTTTCCGGACTTGGCGAAGTTCGCGATGGCGCGAGCCCGACCTACGCGTTGTTCTTGAAGAGCCGCCTGATCGGCGAAAATCCGCTTAACATCACCTATCTCTTCGAAAAAATTAAGCAGTTCGGCGGGCACTCCCGCCAAGCGGGCGGCGTAGTTGCGATCGAAGAAGCGCTCTGGGATATCGCGGGGAAAACCTATGGCGTGCCGATCTATCAGATGCTGGGCGGTAAGTTTCGCGATAAGGTCCGCCTGTACGCGGACACGGAAGAATCCAAAGACGTCAAGGTGTACGCACAACGGCTGAAAGCCCGCAAGGAAGAGATGGGCATCACCTGGCTGAAGATGGACCTGGGAATCGAAATGGTCTCCGATACACCAGGCACCGTCACCGGACCTTCGGGCCTCAGCAAATGGGAACAAACGAGTGTTCCCCATCCCTTCCTGGCCAATGAGGTAACGAATAAAGGAATCGAAATGCTGGTGGCCTACCTCGCGGCCGTGCGCGAAGCGGTGGGAATGGAGATTCCGTTATCGATGGATCATCTCGGCCATCTTGGCGTAAACTCTATCATTCGTCTGGGTAAGGCCTATGAACCGTACAATCTCTCCTGGATGGAAGATGTGATCCCCTGGCAGTACACGGAGCTGTTGCAGCGCATTACGAATGAAAGTCCGACGCCCATCCTCACCGGCGAGGACATCTATCTGAAAGAAGACTTCGTGACCTTGTGCAAGAATCACGCGGTGAGCAAGATTCATCCCGACATTTCGACCTCGGGAGGAATTCTCGAAACACACAAAATCGGCGATATGGCCATGGAGTATGGCGTGCCGATGGCAATGCACTATGCGGGGCTGCCCATCGGCGCGTTTGCCAGCGTTCACTGTGCGGCAGCCACTGAAAATTTTCTCGCCTGTGAAAATCACTCGCTCGACGTTCCCTGGTGGCAGGACCTCGTCGAAGGAGTGGACAAGCCCATCATCAACAAAGGATTCATCGCCGTTCCCGATAAGCCGGGACTTGGCATCACGCTCAATGAAGACGCCGTCCGCGCGCACCTTGCACCAGGAAGCGGATTCTTCGAGCCGACACCGGAATGGGACAAAGAGCATTCCTGGGATCGTCTCTGGAGCATGGCGCCCCCGCGCAGTGCGGCAGTCGCCGGTTAGTCGCAAACAACACAATCGAATGAAACAGCTATTAATCCCCTGCCTGCTCTTCGCTCTCTGCCCCGCCTTCGCGCAGGTCAAAATGACCAAAGAGCAGATGATGTTCTACACCTCCGACTGGAAAGGCGATCGCTTTCCGGACGGGCGGCCAAAGGTGCCGGATGACCTTTTGAAGCGTGCGCCGGATGTGTCGATTGAAGACGTCTGGGACTTTCTGCGCGAGCACGGTTACCGCAATCAGTTCGAGGGCAACTGGCAGGCGCTTCATATCGAGAAGCCATTCGCCGGACGTGCGCTGACGGCGCAATACATGCCGCTGCGCCCGGACATGGCAAAAGCGATTGCGGCGGAAGGGAAAGCCGAAGGCCGCATCAGCGGCAACAACAGTTGGCCTATCAATGAATTGCAGATTGGCGACGTTTACGTAGCCGATGGTTTCGGCAAGATCATCGAAGGAACGTTAATCGGCTCGAACCTCGGCAATGGCATCGCCGCGCATACACATACCGGATTTGTATTTGATGCCGGCATCCGCGACCAGGAGGAAAATCGTGAAATTCCCAATTTCAACGGGTTCTACCGCGGTTATGATCCATCGGCCTGGGCACAGATGGAACTGACGGCAAT
Source organism: Bryobacteraceae bacterium (assembly GCA_036269815.1). Taxonomy (GTDB): domain Bacteria; phylum Acidobacteriota; class Terriglobia; order Bryobacterales; family Bryobacteraceae; genus Bog-105. The sequence continues at coordinate 118,500 of DATBDT010000024.1, read as the reverse complement.
CAACGCTCCAATCCGCATCGGGCGCGCGGTCGTGCTTCCGGGGGATCTTGTCCTCGCCAAAACGGATGGCGTGCTCTTCATTCCCGCCATCCTTGCCGAAGCTGCTGTTAGTTCGGCGGAATTTACAAACCTCACCGACTCGTTCAATTTCGAATTAAATCAGCAGGGAAAGAATGGCGCGCAGTTTGAGGGAGGCTGGACACCGGAGAAGTACGCCGCATTCGCGAAGTGGGTGGACGCTCATCCGGACAAGTTGAAGATGTCGCACGCCGAATTCGATGCGCTGTTAGCCAGTCACACGCATCCCCGTCCGGCGCATCAAACTCCAGCCGAGCCCTGACGCGCTCATTCGTGACCATTGCAAACGCAAAATAACCTTCGAGGCACGCGGACACGCTACCGTGTGGTTGCCGTTACCACCAGCCTCGCCGCGCTCACATACCTCGACCGGGTCTGCATTTCCATAGTTGCGCCGAGCATCATGCGCGACCTTCGGCTGAACACAATTCAGATGGGTTACGTATTCAGCGCATTCACGCTCGCCTATGCGCTGTTTGAAATTCCCACCGCATCGTGGGCTGACCGTATCGGCAGCCGCCGTGTCGTTACCCGCATCGTCCTCTGGTGGTCCGCGTTCACCTTGATGACGGCTGCCGCGTTCAACTACACCGCTCTGCTGGTTATCCGATTTCTTTTCGGAGTGGGGGAAGCGGGGGCGTGGCCGAATGCCGCTCGCGTCTTCACTCGCTGGATTCCGGCCCGCGAACGGGGGCGCGCTCAGGGCATTTTCTTTGCAGGCGCGCACTTATCCGGCGGACTTACTCCCATCCTGGTTACTTACCTCGCTGCATTCCTGAATTGGCGAGCTATCTTTCTATTATTCGGCGTAATCGGCGCAGCCTGGGCTCTGTCATGGTTTTGGTGGTTCCGCGACGAACCTCGGGATCACCCTTCGGTTAATGCTGTTGAATGTGACCTGATCGAAAACAGTCGCGGCCTGCAATCGAGCCATGGCAACAATGGTTCCAGAGCGAAATGGAAAAACATTGCACAGACGCCAAGCCTGCTGCCTCTTTGTCTTCAGTATTTCGCCAACACGTACGGCTTTTACTTTTTCATCACTTGGCTGCCGGCCTATTTGATGCATGCACGCGGATTCAAAAGCGTCGAGCTCGCAACCTTTGCAGGCATGCCGTTGCTGCTCAGCGTGGTTGCCGACGTAACCGGCGGTGTGACTACAGATTTCCTCTCGCGCCGGTTTGGAGCCAAAGCCGGGCGTTGCGGACTCTCCGCTGTAGCTTATCTTCTTGCTGCCGTGGCCATGCTTACCGGAGCGCTTGCTACGAACGGGCGCACGGCCGGATTTCTGATTGCCTTAGGCGGTGCGGCGTCCATGTTCACGCTCGCTTCAGCCTGGGCGACCGCTATCGACTTAGGGAAAGAAAACTCAGCCGTCCTCAGCGCAACCATGAACACCGCGGGACAAATTGGCGGCATGCTGAGTCCCGTTGTGCTGGCTTACATAGTGGACCGGCTCGGCAACTGGAATCTGCCGCTCGAGATTCTTGCGGGACTGTATCTGATGGCCGCAGTATGCTGGATTCTTATCCAGCCGGAGCGTGCAGATTCGTCGCACCCGCCGGCCAACGTACTTCAGACCGGCTCAATTGCGTAACGTATGGCCTCACGACCTCCACTGCCGCCGTTTACTCGCGACACCGCCATTCAAAAAGTACGTCTTGCCGAAGACGCTTGGAATTCGCGCGATCCCGAAAAGGTCGCGCTTGCCTATACAGTTGACTCGCGCTGGCGAAACCGGTCTGAATTCCTTAACGGGCGTCAGGAAATCATCGGCTTTCTCACTCGAAAGTGGAAAAGCGAACTCGACTATCGCCTGATCAAGGAGCTATGGGCGTTCGACGGAAATCGCATCGCGGTGCGGTTTGCGTACGAATATCAAAACGATTCGGGCAGCTGGTTCCGCGCATATGGAAATGAGAATTGGGAATTTGATGCTGACGGGCTAATGCACACCCGCCACGCCAGCATCAACGATGTTGCTATAACCGAAGCGGGCCGCCTGTACTATTGGCCACTAGGCCGGCGGCCTGACGACCACCCGAGCCTAAGTGATCTGAAGCTTTGAAAGCTTTCAACTACTCCTCGCGCAACGCGGTTGTCGGCTCCAACCGTGCCGCACGTCTTGCAGGCAACATCGTCGCAATACCCGCCGTAATGGTCAGCAACGAGCCGGCCAAGACCAAGGTCAGCGGGTCTCGCGCCTTCAGTTCGAATAGCAGCGATTCGGCGTACTGCGATAGGACCAGCGCCACCGCAAAGCCGGCCAGCAATCCGATGGCAACCATGATTGCCGCGTCGCGCGCAACCAGGGTGTAGACGTTGCTGCGTGTCGCACCCAGCGCCACTCGAATGCCAATTTCCGTTCGCCGCCGGGCCACCATATACGAAATGACCCCATACAGCCCCAGTGTTGACAGGCATGCCGCCAGAATGCCGAACACAACCGAGAGGTTCGACATCAGCCGCTCCCGTAAAACAGAATTCTGTATTTGGACATCCAGTACCCGGAAATCGACCAATAGATTCGGGTTGAGTGCGTTCACCTCGTGCTGAAAAGCGGACTGCACGGCGCCCAGCGATCCTCGCGCTCGAATGACAAAATTCCGGTCGTCTCCCGGGTCGTCATCCTGCGCTAATGGTAAGAACGCGATGCATCGTTGCTCCTCTGAAAACTCGTTGTACTTCGTGTCTCCCACCAGTCCGGCAATCTGGTAAACGGAGTCGGGCTTGCCCTCGTCCGCTTCCACGCGAAAGCTCCTGCCCACCGGATTTTTGCCGCCGAAGAAGCGTTTGGCGAACGCGCGATTTACCAGTGCCACCTTCGGCGCCTTCAGGTCATCGTGGTCATTGACATCGCGGCCTGCCAAAATCGGCGTGCCCATGGTGGCAAAATACTTCGGTCCAACTCGATTGAACCAGGCTTCCTTGCCCCCGGCACGAGCCGCGTCGCTGTCTGCGTGCACACTGTTATTCCACCCGGATCCGCTAAATGGAGTGAAGAGAATCGGCGCGGCGGAGACAACATTGCCCAACGAAGCAGCGCGGCTATCGAGGTCCCGGAACAATTGCCTCCGCCGATCCGTATTTTCCATCCCGGCGCCTTTCGTCGTCACCGTGGCGAGCAACACGTTTCGCGAATCGAATCCCAGATTGGTTGCTAATAGCTTTTGCAGGCTGCGGCTGAACAGTAGCGCGGCTATCAATAGCACCAGCGACAGCGCAACCTGCGAGATGACAAGCATGCGGCGCAAGCCATTTCGCTGCCGTGAAGCTGTTGCTGTGCGGGCGCCGCGCATCGCCGCTACCGGTTCCCCGCCGCTGGCTCGCAGTGCTGGCGCGAGCCCAAACAGAATGCATGTAATGACAGCCCAACCCGCCAGGAATCCGAAAACATTCCAGTCCACGCCGAGCGGCACTTCCACGCGGGTATCCGCTGTATTCAGAAACGCGATCAGCGCCCGGCTCAGAATCTGAGCCAGAGTGAATCCAAGCGCAGCGCCCGCCACTGCCAGCAGAAGGCTTTCTGAAAGAAGCTGCAGAAGCAGACGCGGCCGCGATGCTCCGACGGCCTGTCGCACGGCCATCTCCCTCTCCCGCGCGCTTGCTCGCGCCAGCAGAAGATTGGCCAGATTCGCGCAAGCAATCAACAGCACGGATCCGGTAATCGCGAGCAGGATCCAAAGCGGATTCTCGTATCCTCGCCGGATGGAGGAAACGCCTGCGCTTGCCGATGCCGCCTTGAATTTGTTTGCCAGATAGGACTTCACACCTTCGGCACGGTACTCCGCAGGCAATGTCTCTCGAAAGATTGCCGGCGACTGATTGCGCACGTCCGCGGAGGCGCGCTCCACCGTCCATCCGGGCTTCAGGCGTCCCATCGGAGTAAGCCAGAACGCCGTCTCATTGAATGCCCGTCCCTTGCCGTCCTTCGAAAACACGTTATCCACACACAGCGGAACCGCCACATCGAAGCCGTGGCCCGGTTCAACCCCGAAAAAAGAGCGCGGCATTACTCCGCCGATCGGAAATCGATGACCATCCAGGCTGATCGTCTTTCCGATCGCACTCATCTCACCGCCAAACTCCCGCTGCCAGAACGAGTAGCTCAACACCGCGGTAGCCGAGGAGCAGACAACTTTGTCGTCTTTGGCTAAAACTGCACTGCCGGCAACGGGAGTAACTCCCAGAACGTCGAAGAAATTCGAACTGACAACCAGCGCCTCCGCGTATCGGGACTGTCCGCCGGTGCTGAGATTGAACCGGGTTGGCCAAAACGTCAGTATGTCCGAGAATGCATGTTGATGCCGCTCGAGTGCCTTCATTTGGGCATAACTGAAGGCTTCATTTCTCGACGCATACCAGCCGGCAGTATAAAAGTTTTTGCTCCGCTCGACAGTCGCCAATTGGGATGGATCCTTCACCGGCAGGCCCCGCAATCGGATAGCGTCCAGCAATTGGAAAATCGCCGTATTTGCCCCGATTCCCAGCGCAAGCGAAAGAACCGCAATGGCGGCGAATCCCGGATTTGCCTTCGCCTGTCGAAGCGCGTATCCCAGGTCCGCGCGAAGTGCGTCAAGCCATCCCGCGACATCCATATCTCGTGTCCTCTCCTTTTGAACCGAATAGTTTCCAAGAAGCAGCCCGGCCCGCCGTCGAGCTTCTTCCTCGTTCAGGCCTTCCGCCACAAACCGGTCGGCTGTTTCGGCCAAATGAAACTGGAATTCGCTGTCGAGTTCGTCATTGACGCGCTCGGTGCGAAAGACATTTCCTAACCGCCGGTACCAGGCCATGGCTGCCTCAAGAATATTGGAGGACGCGTGACACGCCGCGCGTCAATCGCGCCCAACTCGCTTCTTCATCTGCCAGTTGTTTCCGTCCACGCGCCGTGATGGCGTAGACCTTGGCTTTCCGCCCCTTTTCGGTGATCTCCCACTTCGAGGAAATCCACCCGTCCTGCTCCATCCGGTGCAGCGCGGGATACAGCGAGCCTTCTTCCACCTGCAACAGATCATCCGATATCGAATGGACGTGAGCACACATCCCATATCCATGCAGCGGTCCGCGCGCCGCTAAGGTGCGGAGCACGAGCAGGGTTAGCGTTCCCTGAAGCTTATCGTTCTTGCTCTTGGACATAATTGGCCGATTAGAGTTACCTAAATAACTAGGCATACCTAGCTAGGTACAGCTTAAGACGGAGCGCCTGAGCGTGTCAATATGCGGTTTATTCGTAGCGGATCGCGGCGGCTGGATCCATCCGGGAAGCGCGCCGCGCCGGGCCGTAGCTGGCGGCTAGAGCAATCGCAATAAACACAATCAGCACAAGCGCATAGGCCGTCGGCTGCGCCGGGTGCGTTTCATAGAGTAACGACCGCATCAGCGTGGCGAGTGCGTACGCAATCGGCAGTCCCAGGACCAGACCCCACGTCACCAACCCCAGGCAGCGCTTCTGCACATTCCAGCGAACCGACCTTGGGGAACATCCCAGCGCAAGCCGAATCCCAATTTCCTGCTGTCTCTGATTGACTCGGTAACTGATTAATCCGTAGAGACCGGATGCGGCCGTCATCATGGCGATGAACGCGAACGCGCCCAGGGCAGTCAGACCAATCCTGGGCCGCAGCATGGAATCCGCCATCGCCTCCCGCAAGGGTCGAAATTCGGCGGCCGCGTTTTGGTCCACCGCGCGGATCTCGCGGCGCACGTCGTCAATAGCCGTAATTGGATCTCCCTTAGTGCGCACAACAAGCGTCATCGGGGCGTCGGACAACTGAGAAAACGGTCGAAACATCGTGGGCGCCGGCAAGGCATCAACCGCCATGTCGCGCAGGTCTCCTACAATCCCGACAATGGTTTTCGGATTTCCCGATTTTCCCCAAAGCAGCCGCTTACCGATTGGATCTTGATCCGGCCAAAACCGCTTCGCCATGGATTCGCTCAGAATGACAACCTCCAGTGAGCCATCGCGATCCGCGTCCGTAAACAATCGGCCGCGTTTCAGCGGCACGCCCAGCGCCCGGAAAAAGTTTGGCGTAACCGCTCGCCAGCCTGCTGAACGGTACTCCGCCTGATTGTTCTCGCCGTCCAGCCTGAATCGATTTGCAGTTCCGTGCCCGCTGAACGGCGCTACGTTAGTGGCTCCGGCCCATGCCACTTCCGGCAATCTTTCCAGCCGTTGCGGCACTTGCCGAAAGAAATTCACTCGCCGCGTGTTGTCGGAAGCCGGGAACGACGGATTTATCCGCACGGTCAAAATCTTGTCGGGATCAAACCCTGGATCGACCGCCTGCAGACGAACAAAACTGTGCAACAGAAGACTCGCGCCCAGCAACAAAACGCTCGCCAGGGCGACCTGCACCACAATCAGAACGTCTCGTCCGCGATCTCGTCTGGAGACATCTCGGCCTCCCTGAAAATCCGGCTTGCTGTTTGACAGCACTGTGAAGAACGCTGTCGATAGCAGCATGCACACCGCTGCAATGCCGATGGTCTTCGCATCCAGGTGCAGCGAACCTAGCCGCGGCAGCGTTTCGGCAGCCAGCCGCCGGATAATTTCAATCGCATACTGCGCCAGCAGCGATCCAATCACAGCGCCACCCAACGATAAGACCAGGTTCTCGGTGAGTGTTTGTGCAAACAAACGTGACCTGTTCGCCCCTAACACCATTCGCGTGCTCATCTCGTGCCGCCGCGCGATGCTCCTTGCCAACTGTAACGCGGCGACATTTGCGCAAGCGAGCAACCAGAACAGCGCGACGGCGGAAAAGATCATCCACACCATACGGGCGGTGCGCGGCCCAAGAACAAAATCGAATAGCGGCATACTTCGAAATCTCCAGCCGCTGTTGGTCGTCGGATTGTCTCGTGCAATGGAGTCCGCCACCGAATTCAGTTCAGCTTGGGCGGCACTCGGCGCGATCCCTTCGCCCAGCCGCCCGGCAACTTCTATGTCGTGCGCTGTCCGGGATTCTGTCATCTTTGGCGACAACGGGAAAAAGAGGTCCACTCCCGGCAGCAGGTCCGCCGGCAGATCGGCAACGCCGCAAATTGTATATTGCTCTCCATCCAGGGCAATCGCTTTACCCATCGTCGCGGCATTCATTTGCCACTTACGGCGCCATAGACCGGGGCTGATCACCACACTCCTTTGCGACTCATCGAAGACTCGCCCGGCAATGGGTTTGATTCCAAACAGAGCAAATGTTGATGGAGTGACCGCGGCAGCTTGCACTGTTTCCGGCTCACCCGCGCCGCTCATCGCCACGGCGCTGGCGCGGTACGCCGCCACTCCTGCTAACGATTTCGAACGCTCCTGCAGGTCAAGAAGATCTGGCGCGGAGAAAGGCCATCGTCCCGCGTGGGGGTCGGCTTCTGAAAGCGCCACCAGCCGTTGCGGCTGCGGGTATGGCAGCGGACGCCAGAGCAGCGCGGATACTGCACACAACACCGTAATCATAGAACCGAGTCCTACTGCAAGCGTCGCAATACACGACATACTGTAAACACGATTTCGGCGCAGTGTTCGCAGAGCAAATTTCAGATCGCGCCAGATGTTTTCGAGCAGTGGAAGACCGCCTTGTTCGTGATACCCTTCCTGCACCAGGGTCAGATTGCCGAGCGCGCGCTTCGCCGCGAGGCGTGCTTCGGATTCGTTCATCCCCGCTCGAACGTAATCCGCCGTCAACAACTCGATATGCGCGTTGATCTCTTCTTGCAGGTAATTCGTCCGGTTCCTCCGAAACATGCCGCCTGCGCGCAACAGCAGTTCGCGCGTACTGCTCATTGCGCACCCTGCAGCAGACGAGATATCGTGGCTACCGTGCGCTGCCAATTGGCTTCCTCTTCCATAAGCTGCCGCTTGCCTGGCTTCGTAATGGAATAAAACCGCGCCCGGCGGTTATTCTCGCTGCTGCCCCAGTCCGACCGGATCCAGCCCTTCTGCTCAATGCGCAGCAACGCCGGATAAATCGTTCCCTGATTCAACTCGAGCGAGCCTTCAGCTACCTGCTCGATCCGGCGGGCAATGCCATAACCGTGCAGCGGCCCCATGCTGTCCAGCGTCTTGAGAATCATCAAGTCCAACGTTCCGTAAGGCACTTCGGATTTGATATCTTTCATCGGCGCTCCTGTTGTCTATCAACAAGTGTAGAGCGACTCCTGTAGGCTGTCAACAGAGATCTTACCTGTATCAGCAATAACCGAGGCAGTCCAAGCGCCCGAGTACCGCGTTTTCGCTCGTACTAACCTGTGGACGGGATGATCAACGATCTTTGGTACAAGAACGCTATCGTGTACTGCCTCTCCGTCGCTACGTACATGGATGCCGACGGTGATGGCATCGGCGACTTCAAAGGATTGATGCGGCGGCTGGACTATCTGCAGGGCTTGGGCGTCACAGCGCTTTGGCTGATGCCCTTTCAACCCTCTCCCGGCCGCGACGGCGGTTACGATGTCGCTGACTACTACAACGTTGACCCGAAGTACGGCACCCTTGGAGATTTCGTTGAATTCACGCATGCATGCGGACAACGCGGGATGCGTATTTTGATCGATCTGGTCGTCAACCACACGTCGAACGAGCATCCCTGGTTCCTCAATGCCCGGCGCGACCCGCTCTCGAAGCATCGCGGCTGGTATGTATGGTCAAAAAAGAAGCCAAAACACGCCAAAGATGGCATAGTCTTTCCGGGTGTTCAAAAATCGACATGGAGTCACGACGATGTCGCTAAATGCTGGTACTTCCATCGTTTTTACGACTTCCAACCTGACTTAGATGCGACCTGTCCGGAGGTCATGGCGGAGATTCTGAAGATCATGGGTTTTTGGCTGCAGCTCGGAGTATCCGGGTTCAGAATGGATGCGGTGCCGTTCGTTATTTCCGCCAAGGGCGCCGACGTCCGTGAGCCAGTTGAACACTACGAGATGCTGCGCGAACTCAGAGAGTTCCTCAGTTGGCGTGAGGGGGAAGCGGTGGTCTTAGCCGAGGCCAATGTTCTGCCTGATACCGACATGGAGTATTTCGGCGCTAATGGTGAGCGGCTCCACATGATGTTCAACTTCCAGGTGAATCAGACCGTCTTCTACGCGCTGGCAACCGCCGACAGTCGTCCCCTAATTAAGGCGTTGAAGGCGACAAAACCTCGGCCGAAAACCGCACAGTGGGGACATTTCCTGCGGAATCACGACGAACTCGACCTGGGACGTTTAACCGAGGAGCAACGAGAAGCGGTTTTCAACGAATTCGCGCCCGAAGCCAACATGCAACTCTACGAGCGAGGCATTCGCAGGCGATTGGCGCCGATGCTCAAAGGAGACCGGAGAAGAATTGAACTCTCCTATAGCCTCATGCTGACCCTGCCCGGTACGCCTGTCATTCGTTATGGAGACGAAATTGGGATGGGAGATGATTTAGACCTTCCCGAACGGCAATCCGCTCGCACGCCGATGCAGTGGTCTACGGAGCCACACGGGGGCTTCTCAACCGCTGCCAAAACGATTTTGCCGGTTATCAGTGGTGGCGCTTATGGCTATGAGCACTTGAACGTTGCCGATCAGCGCCGCGATCCGAACTCGCTCTTGAATTGGATGGAGCGGATCATCCGCATGCGCAAGGAGGTTCCGGAGATTGGGTGGGGCGATTTCGAGATTCTTCGGACCGGCACCAACGAAGTGCTCGCCATCCGTTACGACTGGCGAGACAATTCAGTCGTAGTTGTTCACAATCTAAACGCAAACCCGTGCGAGATCTCGCTTAACGTCGGGCTGGATGGTGAGGATGGCCGCCGGCTCGTCAACCTCCTGTCAGCGGATCACAGCGTTGCAGATGAATCCGGCAAGCACCACATTCTTTTGGAGCCGTATGGATACAGATGGTATCGCGCTGGCGGCCTAAAGTATCTCTTGAAAAGAAGCAGTGTCTGAGAAGTGTCGTGGGCTGGTTTTTACCGTTTTGGCACTTTTCAAGGTAAAATTGTAAGTAACTGATTACAAATCACTTAGTATACAAAAAGCGGCCTTGCCGTAGGCAGCTATAGACGGTAAAAACCCGGTTGGAACGAGATGTTGGCGCGTTACCGGAAAGTTGCAGCCGAAACCGAAGCAAACGAAAGCAGAGCCGACGGAAAGATCCCAAGAAACAGCGTTCCCAGCGCACTGGCCCAAACGGCAACCCGCGTTCCGACGGAAGGCGGTTCCAGCCGCGCGATGTTCTCAGAGGGCTCTTTGAAATAGATGGCCACGATAATTTTCAGATAGTAGTAGGCCGCGATCGCACTGTTGATCAGGCCGATCACCGTCAGCCAAACCAGGTGTGAATCGAGCGCCGCCTGGAAGACATAAAACTTCGCAAAGAATCCGCCCGTCAACGGCACGCCGATCAGCGAAAAAACAAAGATCGCCAGCAAGCCGGCGATGACGGGTTCCCGCCGCCCAAGCCCCGCCAGATCGTCGATGCGAACAAATTGTTCATGGCGCGATGCGACATAGCCGACGACGGCAAACGCCCCGATGTTCATCAGCGCATACGAAAACAAATAGAACATCGCCGCTGCCACGCCAACTTGCGAATAAGATGTGAGCGCGACCAGCACATACCCGGCATGCGCAATCGAGCTGTACCCCAAAAGGCGTTTCACGTTCGTTTGCACCAGCGCGGCAAAGTTGCCGATGATCATCGTCAGCAACGCGCAGCCCCACACCACCGGAATCCAGCGCTGATTCAGCGGCGCGAAAGACGTCATGAAGATCCGGAAGAACACGGCAAACGCGGCAGCTTTCGGACCCGCCGACATGAACGCCGACACCGGCGCGGCCGCACCCTGATAAACATCCGGCGCCCATATCTGAAATGGCGCCACTGACACCTTGAACGCTAATCCAACGAAGATCAGCGCCGCCGCGAGTCCCGCCAGAATACTCGGTATCTGCGTCTGGTCAGTCAGATACGTGTGAATGTATTTCAGATTCGTCGAGCCGGAAATTCCGTAGATCCAGGCGATTCCATACAACAAAAACGCTGTCGCAAACGAGCCGAGCAGAAAGTACTTCAACGCCGATTCATTGCTGCGGCGGTCATCCCGCACAAAGCCCGCCAAAATGTACGTCGCAATAGAGGAAATCTCCAGACCGATGAACACCATGATCAGGTCCGCCGCAGTCGCCATTACGCACTGCCCAACGATGGAAAACAGAATCAAGGCGTAGTATTCTCCGCGCTGCACGCCTTCCCGTTGCAGATAGTGGAATGACGCGAGGATGCAAAGAAAACCGACGACCAGCACTAACCCGCGGAAGAATGCCGCGTACGCGTCCACCGTCATCATGTTGTGGAACGCCGGACCGGGCTGCGAATACGCAATGTTATTCCCCAGGAACGCAAGCGCGATTCCAACGAGAGCCAATATTCCGAGCCCGGTCTTATTCGACTTCGGAGATAGCGCCGCTTCGAGCATCATGATGGCCGCCCCGAAGACGCTCAGAATGATTTCCGGGAGTAGCCGAAGATACTCAACTGCGAGTGGTACGACCAGGCTATCGTTCATGACGTAGCTCCGTAACTTGGGTTGGCAGCTGCACTCGATACTCTTCGTTCTGCCGGTTTTGTTCCAAAATCCGGCTTGTTGCCGCGGAAATCGGAGGCAGGAAAGATTGTGTATAGCAGCCGAGCCAAACCATCAGCGCGATCAGCGGCAAGATCGAGATCCAGTCCGCGCCCCTCAGATCGGGGAATGAGGCGTTGCGAGCGTTGGGCTTTCCGAGAAACGTCCGTTGATACATCCACAACATATAGGCAGCGGATAGAATCACGCCGATCGCCGCCCACACTGCCCATGAAAATTTCGTCAAGGCAGCACCCTGCAGCACCAGGAACTCGCCAATGAAATTGCAGAGCGTCGGTAATCCGATGCTCGCCAACAGCGTGATCAGAAATGCGGTAGCGAGTCCGGGCGCCGACGACGCAATCCCGCCGAAATCGGTAATTTCCATCGAGCCGCGCCGTTGCTCCAGATAGCCCGCAAGCAGGAACAACGCTCCCGTGGAAAGGCCGTGCGCTACCATCTGGTACACCGCGCCATCGGTACCCTGCTGCGTGAACGTGAAGAGACCAAGCACGATGAAACCCAGATGGCTCACCGAGGAGTAGGCAATCAGCCGTTTGATGTTCGGCTGAATCAACGCGAGAAGTGCTCCGTAAACGATGCCGATGATCGCAAGCGTTGCAATCCCGCGCGCGTAATGGTGGGCGCCTGCGGGAAACAGAGCCACTGCATATCGAAGCAGTCCGTACGTTCCCATCTTGGACATCACGGCCGCGAGAAGAAAGGTCGCTGGAGCGGGCGCCTCCGTGTACGTCGCCGGCAGCCACGTGTGGAACGGAACGATCGGCACTTTCACAGCGAAGGCAGCGAAGAACCCGAGGAACAACAAAAGCTGCTGCTCCGGCCCCAGCACGGCTTGTCCGGAAGCGAGCCGACTATAGATTTCGAGGTAGTCGAACGTCCCTGCCAGATGATGCAGATAAAGGATGCAGGTCAGCATCAGCACGGAGCCCGTCATCGTATAAACGAAGAACTTCATCGCCGCGGCGACGCGCTGCGGTCCCCCGAAGGACCCGACTAACAGGTACATCGGGACCAGCGCAACTTCCCAGAACACATAGAACGCGAAAAGATCCAATACCGAAAAAACACCGACGATCCCAAACTCAAACAGCAGCAGCAAAGCGAAGAACGGCTTGCGCCGATCCTCCGCGATGACACTGTTCGTCATCCACACCGCAACCGGAAGCAGCAGTGTGGTCAGCAGGACGAGCCAGAGATTGATCCCGTCGATGCCCGCGTGAAAATGAATCTGCATCGATGGACTGCTGATCCAAAGCCAGTCCACCGCCGAACTGACCTGGCTGCCATTCCGTACCACCGGTCCAATTAAACCGAGTGAGGCTAGAAACGTAGCTAAGGTAATCAGGAGCGCCGCGGTAAAGGGCGCCTTCGAGTTGCGCGGCAGCAACAAGATAATGAAAAACCCAATCAGCGGCAGGAACAGCGTGACTAGAAGAAGGTTCACCGCACGCCTCCAAACAATCCGATAAAGAAGATTACAAGCAAGGAGCCGGCCAGCACCCACGTCGCATAGTTGCGAATACTTCCGGATTGCAACTGCCGCAACAGTCCACCGATGCTCCGAACGAACCGTCCACTTCCATTTACGAAAACCGTGTCCAGCAACGCTTCGTCCACTCCGCGCCACAACAGAAAGCGCGATATTCCCTCGATCGGCGCGACCACCACATCCTGGTAAATCTCATCCACGTAGTATTTGTTTTCCACGAGCGTATAGAGCGGTCCTGCCGCCTTTTTCGCTCTTTCAGCAAGCTCGGGACGAATCACATACAAGAACAGCGCGATGACAATTCCCAGCAGTCCCATCGTCGCTGAGATCGCCATTACGCTGACGTGTCCCGCCTCAGGCGCGGAATAAAGCGGTGCCAGCCATTCCGGCACATTGATGAATCCGCCGATCGCGGAAAGAATAGCCAGAATCATCAGCGGTCCTGTCATCACCAAGGGCGATTCATGAGCATGATGATGGCCTCGGTATGTGCCAAAGAACGCCAGAAACCAGGCGCGGAAAACGTAAAACGCGGTGATGCCCGCGGTGATTGCTCCTACCCAAAACATCCACGGCGCGTGAGCGTACGCGGCCGCGAGGATCTCGTCCTTACTAAAGAAACCAGAAAATCCCGGCACGCCTGAAATCGCCAGGCTGGCAATGAACAGCGTCCAGCACGTGATCGGCATTGCCTTGCGTAATCCACCCATATGCCGCAAGTCTTGTTCACCGGACAAGCCATGGATCACACTGCCGGCCCCAAGGAACAGCAGCGCTTTAAAGAACGCATGCGTCATCACATGGAAAATGCCAGCGGAGTAAGCGCCTACCCCGAGTCCCAGAAACATGTAGCCAAGCTGAGACACGGTCGAATACGCGAAAACCTTTTTGATATCGTTTTGCGCCATGCCGATTGTGGCTGCGAACACGGCGGTAAACAATCCGATGATTGCCATCACTTCCATCGCGCGCGGCGCATGGCTGAACAGAAACGAGACGCGCGCAACCATGTAAACGCCCGCCGTCACCATCGTGGCGGCGTGAATCAGTGCCGAAACCGGAGTTGGGCCCGCCATCGCATCGGGCAGCCAGACATAGAGCGGAAATTGTGCCGATTTACCGGTGGCGCCCACGAACAGCAGCAGGCAGATCAGCGTTAACACGCCGACCCCGGCCTCGGCAGGCATTGTCGACACAGAGGCAGCAATCTTCCCGAAGTCCAGAGTGCGAAACAGGAAGACGGTCAAAAACATTCCCAGCGAAAAGCCGAAGTCTCCAATGCGGTTCACGATGAATGCTTTGTTTGCGGCGTTCGTAGCAAAATCTTCAGTGAAGTAGTAACCGACCAGCAGATAACTGCACAGACCCACGCCTTCCCAGCCCACAAACAACACCAGCAGATTCGACGCCAGCACCAGCACCAGCATGAAAAACATGAAGAGGTTGAAGTAGCTGAAGAACCGGTAGTAGCCGGGATCACCGGCCATGTAGCCGGTCGCATAAATATGGATCAGAAACCCTACACCGGTCACGATCGCCAGCATCACTGCTGACAAACGGTCCACAGTGAAATCAAACCCGACATTCAGAAATCCGCTGTTGATCCAGGTGAAGTAATGTTCCGTGTGCGCGCCCGTCAGCGGCCACAACTGGGAAAATACAAACGCAACATAAGCAAGCGATGCCGCCACGGACCCAAGGGCGATGCCAGTGACCGCGCCTTTCGGCAGACGCTTTCCGAGCAGCCCGTTCAGGACGAACCCGATCAGCGGGAAAAGAGGTATAAGCCAGAGGTTTAGGTTCATGGGCCCGATCAGTTACAGTTTGAGAGAATCGACTTCGTCGATCTGCAGCGTGCCGCGATTTTTGAAGACGGTCAGGATAATCGCCAACCCGACGGCAGCTTCAGCCGCGGCGACCACCATCACAAAGAACGAATAGATATGACCGTCCACCTTCTGGAGTTGATAGGAGAACGCAATGAAACTGAGATTGACCGCGTTCAACATCAGCTCGATCGACATGAACACCGTAATCACACTCTTGCGGTATAAAAAGCCCGCCACACCGAGGGTGAAGAGAATCGCGCTCAGTATCAGATACCAGGACAGCGGAACATGTGGATGCGCCATCGCTAATCGATTTCCTTCTGCGCCAGCACCACAGCGCCTAAAATCGCAATCAGGATCAAAATTGAAATGATCTCGAACGGCAGCAGATAGGTCGTGAACAGCAGGCGCCCGATGTTTTGCGCCGTCCCACCCCACCAACTTCCGAATGAGACGTCTTTCAGGCCCGGGACCGCGCTGCGAATCAAGAAGGCGACCACCGCGACGAATGCCAGCAGCAGCGGCAATCCGGCGATCTGTGCAAACCAAGATTTGTTGCTGCTCTTCTCGGCGCCGGCGTTCAACAGCATGATGACGAAGATGAAAAGCACCATCACCGCCCCGCCATAAACGATCATCTGCGCCATAGCCATGAACTCGGCACCGAGCAGCAGGTAAAGAACCGCCAATGAACTCATCACGCCGATGAGCGACAAGGCGCTCGCAATCGGATGCTTCTGCAGCACCAGATTGAATGCGCAGACAATCGCAACAATCGCGCAGATAAAGAACAAAACTGTATCCATAGGATTAAGGATTCCCCGGAAACAGCGCCACTAGCAGCGCGGTCAGTAGGAGGTTGATCAACGCCACCGGGAACAGGAATGTCCAGGCGAAGTGCATCAACTGGTCGTAGCGGAAACGCGGCAGCGTGCCACGAATCCAAATGAACACCAGGATCAGGAGTCCAACTTTGGCCGCAAACCAGAAGATGGGCGCGAGAATAAATTGGAATGCGGGAATGGCGAAGAGCACGGCCACGGCAAGAAACGCGATGCCGAAAATCGGAAACGTGATCTGATCGTTCTTGCGCGCTGGTTGAAGGCCATGGAAAAAGGACAAAATGCTCGCGGCCAGAAACACCAGCGGCGGGACCCAATTCGAATAGGGCGCGGGAAACAGCGGATGCCAGCCGCCCAGGAACAACACCGTACCGACGCAGGTAATGTTGACGATGTTGGCGTATTCGGCCATGAAGAACGATGCAAATTTCATGCTGCTGTACTCGGTATGAAAACCGGCTACCAGCTCGTTCTCCGCTTCCGGCAAGTCGAACGGAATGCGATTCGTCTCTGCAAACGCCGAGATCAAAAAAACTAAAAAGCCAATGATCTGCGGAAACGGCATCTGGAAGATGGCCCAGCGCGGAATGAAACCGAGATAGTAGCCGGCTTGTCCGTCGGCAATGGCGCGAAAGCTCAGATGATTGACCAGCAGCAGCGGGGCAACAATCGCGAGTGTCAGCGGTAGCTCGTAGCTGATCATTTGCGCGCTGCTTCGCAAGCCGCCGAGCAGAGAGTATTTGTTATTTGAAGACCACCCGGCCAGTGCAATGCCGTACACGCTGACAGCGGCAATCGCGAGTGGGAAAAGAACTCCTACATTGATGTCGGAGATCTGCATGTCCGTCGAAATCCCAAACACATTGATATGCGGCCCGAACGGAATAACCGAAATCGTGATCAACGCGAGCGACACGGCGATAAACGGAGCCAGCAGGTAGAAGAATCGGTTTACGTACGGCGGCAGCAGATCCTCTTTCGTCAGCAGCTTTAAAACATCCGCCAACGGCTGCATCAGTCCATGAGGTCCTACGCGTAGCGGGCCCGTTCGCGACTGAATATGTGCCAGCACCTTCCGCTCCACCCACTGCAGATAGGCGAGCGTCGTCATAAAGACCGCGAAGACCAGCGCGATTTTGATGAGGCTGACAATTACGAACGTCATTGGGGTTTATCAACCGGAGCGGTCGTTTGCGTCTCCTGTGTGACGCTGCCAACGCGAATGCCCGTATCCCGTATCGGGTCGCGATAGAGCGCGCCGGGGGACTCCAACACCGAGTTGAGCATCTCCGAATAGCGGCCCAAGGTGCCTGAGGTGAAGAGCGTATTCTCGGCCGGTCGAATCAACTCCGGCTCAGGTCGAAACGCCACCCGTCCGTTGATGGGATACGTTGGAATCGCCTGCCCGGTCTCGATGACCGGAAAAGATACGTTGTAGCCCTTCACGGATTCGCTGATCTCCCGGAAAACACTTTCCGGTTTCACAGTCCCCAGATCTTCCCGCATCTCTTTGGCAAGCAGCTGGAAAATATCGAGGTCCGGTTTTGCACCCATCGTCTTGGCGGCACGGCTCAGTTTCTGGATCTCCCCGGTAACGCTCGTTACGGTACCGGTCTTCTCGTAAGCCGAAGCGGCCGGAAGCACCACGTCTGCCTGCCGTGCCGTTTCGGTGAGGAATAGATCCTGCACCACGACAAAAGTGTTGCTGAACGCTAAAGGCTGCCGCGCGGCCGGATTCGTGCCGACGATCCAAACAGCATCCAATGCTCCATCGGACAGAATCTGATCGTAATTCAGTCCCGGCTCCGGAACCGCTTCGTACCCCGGCGCCAGATCCGGAAGCAGCCCCATGTCCGACGCGCCGCGCGAATTCGAGTAATCCACCAGGCAAACATACTTCACCGGAATACCCAGGCTATCGCCAAACGCGACCAGCCGGCGGACCGCATCGCCCTTAATAGCAGCCCCGAACAGAATCGTCAGCTCGGGTTCTTTGGCCAGCTTTTCGCGCAAGGTCTCGAGAGCTTCGAATTCCTGGCCCAACCCGGCGCGCACCGTCTCGGCGTAGCTGTCCTCGCGTACCGGACCGGGGCTCACAACATATACATGCGCTTTGTGATGACGCCAGTTGGCGCGCAATTGAAACGCAATCAACGGCTGTTCTTGCGCCAGATCGCTATCGATCACCAGGGCCGCTTTGGCTGTATACAGCTCGCCCATGGTCGCAAGCGCATCGGTCCGTCCGCTCAGGGCGTCAAGCAGCGCCGGCAAATCCCCAGTGCGGTGATGGTCAATATTATTCGTATTCAGAATCCGCCGGGCAAATTTCTGCAGGACGAAGTTCTCTTCGTTGCTAGTTCGAGTCGAACCAAGCACTCCGAATCGCCCCTTCTTTGCCCGCAGTTCCAAAAACTTCTTCGCGACGGTAGCTAACGCGATCGCCCACGATACCGGCTTCAGCTCGCCATTCTGCCTTACCAGCGGCATTGTCAACCGATCCGGATGTTCGTTGAAATCGAACGCATAGCGGCCCTTGATGCAGAGGAACTCGCCGTTGATTCCGGAACGGTCGCGATTGTTCGCGCGGATAATGTTGCCGTTACGAATGCCCAACGTGGTCTTGCAACCGTTCGAGCAGTGGGTGCAGATGGTGCCCACATGCTCCATTTCCCAGGGCCGCGTTTTATATCGATAGGTTCCGCTCGTCAACGCACCAACCGGGCAGATGTCGATGCACGCGCCACACTCATCGCATTCCAGATGATCGCCGCCATTCGGAACGATCTCCGCAGCGGCTCCGCGATTTCCGACACCGAGAGCGCTTACCCCCAGCCCCTCGCCGCAGATTCGGACGCATCGATAGCAGAGGATACAGCGTGGCGCATCATAGAAAACAATCGGCGACCACTGCTTCTCGTCGACGTGAATTTTTTCCTCTCGGTACCGGCTCTCGCCCGCGCCGTAGCGAAACACCATGTCCTGTAACTCGCACTCGCCGCCCTTATCGCAAACCGGACAGTCAAGCGGATGGTTGGTTAACAGAAATTCGAGCGTCCCCTTGCGTGCCTGCTGCACAGCCGGTGAATCGGTGTGGACAACCATGCCTTCGGCAACGGGCAGCGTGCAGGCAACCTGCAGCTTGGGAGTTTTTTCCACCTCAACCAGGCACATGCGGCATGCAGCCTGCAGCGCCAGCCCATCGTAATAACAAAATGCCGGGATGGGAATGCCCGCTTCTTTTGCGGCATTAATGACTAAAGTGCCCGGCGCGGCTTGTACCGCCTGACCATCGATCGTCAGTTTTACTGGATCAGCCATAAAGCTAATGCGCCTCGATTGCCACCAGCTCCGGAGTCGTATCCTCGAGCGTCAGGTGGTTCTTGGCGAGATACGCCTCGAATTCGGATCGGAATTTCGTGATGAATCCGGTAGTCGGCATTGCCGCCGCATCGCCCAAGGCGCAGAAGGTGCGGCCCAACATATTGTTTGCCAGTTCTCCGATCAGCTCAATGTCGCTCTGCTGGCCGAAACCGGCATGGAAACGCGTCAATATTTTCTTCAACCAGGTGGTTCCCTCGCGGCACGGGATACACCAGCCGCAGCTTTCATGCGCGTAAAACTTGATGGTGCGCAACGCTACGGCGACGATATCCGTGTCTTCATCCAGAATGACAATGCCCCCCGAGCCGGCCATCGACTTCAGTTTCGCGATGGAATCGTAGTCGAGCAGTAATCCCTGGACCTCTTCAGCTGTCAACACCGGCGCCGATGAACCGCCGGGGATCACGGCCTTCAGTTTCTTTCCATTGCGCATGCCGCCGCACACTTCATTCAGCAGCTGTTCAAACGGGAAGCCCAGAGGCAACTCGTAGACACCCGGGTTATTGATATGACCCGAGATGCACAGCAGCCGCGTGCCGCCGTTCTTCGGTGTACCTAAACCCGCAAACCATGCACCGCCATTCCGCAAAATCACCGGTACGGCCGAGAACGTCTCGCAGTTGTTCAAGATCGTCGGACATTGAAACGCGCCCACTACCGCCGGGAACGGTGGTTTCAATCGCGGAATTCCACGCTTCCCTTCCAAGGATTCCAGCAGAGCCGATTCCTCGCCACATTCATAAGCGCCCGCGCCTGTGTGGGTGTAGAGATCGAAATCCCACCCCGAGCCAAGAATATTCTTTCCCAGGTAACCGCGTTCATATGCTTCAGCGATCGCTTTATCGACAATCGGGATCAGATAGCGATACTCGCCGCGGATGAAGACGTATCCTTTATTGGATTTGATCGTCCAACCCGCAATCAACATCCCTTCGATCATTTGATGCGGATCGTTTTCCATCAGCAGCCGGTCTTTACAGGTGCCGGGTTCGCTCTCGTCCGAGTTGCAGATGATATAGCTTGGCTTGCCGGAGTTACGCGGAACAAAGCTCCACTTCAAGCCGGTTGGAAATCCTGCGCCGCCGCGGCCGCGTAATGATGAAGCCTTCAGCTCCTCGATAATCGCTTCGGGTGTCATCTCCAGCGCTTTTCGAATCGCCACGTACCCATCGGTCGCCAGGTAGGTATCAATTGCTGCCGAATTTTCCATCGTCCAGCGCTGCGAGATAATCTTCGTCTCAAGCGGGCTCGGTTCGTTATAGATCATCTAAGATGCCCTCTGTTTGTACGATCCATCGCGGAGCGCGGCGATGAGTTGGTCGAATCGTTCCGGCGTGACGCGATGATGAAAATCGTAGTTGATCTGAATTGCCGGAGCCCAGGAGCAGGCGCCCATGCATTCCACTTCTTCGAGGGAGATCAATCCGTCGTTGGTGACCTGTTTGTTCCCCACGCCGAGCATGCTGCTGGCGTGATGGTAAAGGTCTTCGCCACCCACCACCTGGCAGCAGATGTTGGTACACACCTGCACGTGGAACTTCCCGAGCGGCTTGCGATGCAGCATAGAGTAGTAGCCGATCACTTCGTCCACCTGCAGCGGCGTTACACCGCAGCGCCGCGCGACTTCTTCGACCAGTTCTTGTGAAACGCGCCCGATTTCATCCTGCGCATACAGCAGCATCGGCACCACTGCGGAGCGCGTCCGGCCGGGCGGATAGCTGTTGAGCAGTTTGCTGAACCGTTCTTCGAGTTCCGGAGAAAAGGTCATAGGCTTACCGGTCTACGTCCCCCAGCACGAAGTCCATGCTGCCCATCGCCGCGATCGAATCGGCAATTAGAACTCCCTCGAGCATCTCGCCGAGCGACTGCAGATTGCCGAAACTCGGCGTACGCATGAAGACGCGGTGAGGATTTGCGGTGCCATCGCTAACCACGTAATAGCCCAGCTCTCCACGCGGGGATTCGATGACTTGATAAACCGATCCCTCAGGCACCCGGTACCCTTCGGTCACGATCTTGAAGTGATAGATCAGGGACTCCATCTGCGTCTTCATCTTTTCCCGATCGGGTAGTAAGATGCCCGGAGCCTCAGCGCGCCACGGACCACTCGGCATGCCTTCCAGCGCCTGCCGGCAGATGCGCACGCTTTGCCGCATCTCGTCCATTCTCACTTCATACCGCGCGTACACATCATTCGCCTCGCGGGTCGGCACTTCGAAATCGAATTGTTCGTAGCTCGAGTAAGGACAGTCTTTGCGCGCGTCGATGTTCAATCCCGCGGCCCGCAGCATCGGTCCCGTCACTCCGAGATCCAGCATGTCTTCGAGCGGCAGGCCTCCCACGCCTTTCGTCCGATTCACCCAGATCGGGTTAGCGGAAAGCAGTTCCTGGTACTCGTCGATGCCTTTCGCCATTCGGTCGATGACAGCGGTCATCATCTTGTGCCAGCCGCGCGGCGGTTCCAGCGCCAGGCCACCGGGCCGGATGTAGCTCGTCATCATGCGCTGCCCCGAGAACATTTCGAATGCTTTCAGAATCTCTTCGCGTTCCCGGAAACAGTAGAAGTAGACCGACATGGCGCCGATGTCGAGTGCGTGCGTGCCCAGCCATACCAGATGGCTTGCAATACGCTGCGCTTCGTTCAACAGCACACGCATCCATTGCGCGAACGGCGGAATTTCAAGGCCAAGCAACCGCTCGACTGCGAGCGCATAGCAGGTGTTATTACAGAGATTCGCCAGATAATCGACGCGGTCCGTCAGCGGGACGACCTGCTGGTACCGCAGGGCTTCGCACTGCTTCTCAATACCGGTGTGCAGATAGCCGATTTCCGGCCTGGCATTTAAAATCGTTTCGCCGTCCAGTTCGAGGAGCACGCGCAACACACCATGCGTAGACGGGTGCTGTGGCCCCATGTTCAGCGTCATGCGCCGCGCCGAGGTTGTCAGCGGCTCGATACCGGAGGGATCCGGGCTTTTCAGTTCCTGTTCCGCATCAATCGACGCGAGTTCGCCAGTGCCTTCTCTCATGACTCCAGAAATCCCCCACTCAGGTGCTTCCGGTTCTTATTCATCGCTGTAAGAGTACTTGTGACCGTGGACCGGATAGTCTTTGCGCAGTGGATGACCTTGCCAATCCACCGGCATCATAATTCGCTCTAAGTATGGATGATTGCGGAAGCGAACTCCGAACAGATCGAATACTTCGCGCTCATACCAATTCGCTCCCCGCCAGACCGATGTCACCGAGTCGACATCTTGGTCTTCGCTCAACCGCACAGTCAAACGCAAGCGCTTATTGGTGCGAACACCGTGCAAGAAATAAACCAATTCAAAACGCGGACTGCGCGGCCACCAGTCCACGCCCGTCACGCCGGAGATCCTTTCAAATCCGGCAACATCTTTCAAGTAACGGCATACCGCGACAATCAGCTCGGGCGCGATTTCAAGCTGCGGGCCATCCACCGCCTGCTTAATAGCGACAATTGCCTGCGGAACCTGTTGCTGCAGCGCAGTTACGATCGGATTCTCTGCGTCTGGTTCAGGCGGCACGACGTTTCTCCCGAGCCGTTGTCCGCTGGTTCTCACTCGACCAGTCGAGCACGCCTTTTTTCCAGATGTAAAAGAAACCGCACAGCACGAGGGCGATAAATAGCACCATCTCAAAAAACGCGAACAGCATTAATTCGCGGTACACCACCGCCCAGGGATACAAAAAGATGGCTTCAATATCGAACAGGATGAACACCATCGCAACCAGGTAAAACTTCACGGTAAAGCGTTCACGCGCATTGCCGACCGGCATCATTCCGGATTCATACGGGGTTGACTTGACTGTGTCGCGAAGCCGCCGGCCAATGAGAGCTGAAGCGCCAATCATGCCCCCTGCAACTGCAATCGCGATGATGATTTGAACCAGCACCGGGAACCACGTCTGAGCGTATGTCGGCATGCCTGAGAGTCCCTACTTAGAGTAACAACCGGAAGATTCAT
This sequence comes from Bryobacteraceae bacterium, assembly GCA_036269815.1. Classification (GTDB taxonomy): domain Bacteria; phylum Acidobacteriota; class Terriglobia; order Bryobacterales; family Bryobacteraceae; genus Bog-105. The sequence goes on along the minus strand of DATBDT010000024.1, from coordinate 95,268 downwards.
TATAGGGGTGCGGCATTACATCGAAATTGGCCCGGCAGATCTCGCAAAATCAATATAAAATGTTCTTGTCTCCTCGTGGAACTAATTGAGATTCGGATCAACGGAGCGCCCCGGCAGGTTCCGGGTAATCAGCCGCTCACTTCGCTCCTCGACCACTTGGAGATTGCGTCTGAGCGTGTCGCAATTGAGTTGAACCGAACTATCGTGCGGAAACGCGACTGGCCTGCGACGATCGTCCCCCCGGACGCCCAGCTTGAAATCGTGGAATTTGTGGGCGGCGGCTAAGTTTCTCAGCATCCGGTGCGCGCCGGAATTTACGGCTCTTGACTCTTAACGTGGCTCTAGTACAATTTGGGGAGCCGTCGAAATCCAAAACGAAAAACGGGCTTCATGTTCAAAACACGAAAAGTTCGTCCTGATTTACCGCAAAATCAGCGCACATACACCAGTACGGACGTAGCGAAGATTGCTCAAGTCAGTCTGCGTCAGCTGCAGTGGTGGGACGAACAGAAGGTAGTTTCCCCGCGGCATGAAGGCCATAAACGCGTTTACCTACCGGAAGAAGTAATAGAGATCACAGTTATTGCTGAACTTCGCCGCAAGGGATTTTCGCTCCAGAAAATCCGCCGCGTGCTGCGCTTCCTACAACGCGAAATGGGACGTCGCCTTGCCGAAGTCCTGTCGAGCGATTCGCGGCTACACCTGCTGACCGATGGCAAGTCGATTTATCTGGAAGATCAGCAGGACCGCATCATCGATTTGCTGAAGAATGCGCGTCAACCCATGTTCCTGGTTTGCGTGAGCGACCAGGCGAAACGGTTAGACGAAGCTCCCCGCAAAAACGCCCGCAGCGAGAGCAGCTTCACGCGCCGCGTTCGGGCCGCGGTGTAAATATTTATTTTTGCGGCAACATACAGCTGATTGAGCGCGTCCAGCGTCTATACTGAAGTGAGTTGTCTGTAGTCGCGCAAGACGCCCTCAACCGGCTTTGCGCTTGTTGTATTCGCGCAAAACGGGCGTCGAGCGGCCGTTGCGCTTGGCCCGGAGGGTAGTAATTGTCGTCCCAGCGGCGTGTTTTCCTTTTTGTTCCTTTATTCCTCGGCACTTGCGCCCTTTTGGGCGGACTCTTTGGGCCAGCAGCGCAAACCGTTTCGGCGGCCCCGCAACGGGAAGCCGCCGGCGCCGACCAGGATCTACAAGCAAGCCTAGACTCCTTTACGAAGGTTTACAGCACGGTTGAACAGAACTACGCGGATCGTCTGTCAGCCGACAAAGCCATTTACCGGGGTGCGATTCCCGGCATGCTGCGGACGTTAGACCCCCATTCGAACTTCTTTGATCCCAAGGAATTTGCCGGAATGCGCGAAGAGCAGCATGGCAAATACTACGGCGTTGGAATGCGGATCGGGCCGTCTCGGACAGGCAAAACAATCGTCGTTGCGCCCTTCGGTGGTTCTCCCGCTTACCGCGCCGGCCTCCGTCCTGGAGATCTGCTGGTCGAAATCAATGGCAAACGGGTGGAAAATGCCACCAGTACCGAAATTGCCGACATGCTGAAGGGACCCAAAGGTACCAAGGTTCAGGTGGTCGTTCAGCGTGAGGGCGCCGCCAAGCCGTTGGTCTTCAACCTCATCCGCGACGAAATTCCACAAAATAGTGTGGATGAGGCGTTCTGGATTAAACCCGGCATTGCCTTCATTCGCGTAAAGTCATTCACCGAAACCACCAGTAAAGAGCTGGAAGACAGTCTGAAAGAGCTTGGGGAGCAAAACGTTCACGGGCTGGTCCTCGATCTCCGCGAAAATCCCGGCGGCCTGTTGCAGGAAGGCGTAGCCGTCGCCGGACATTGGCTCGATCGTGGGCAGGTCGTGGTCTCGCACAAGGGGCGGGCTTTCACCGAGAAGCCTTACCTTGCTCGCGGCAGCCAGTTTGGCGAAAGCTACCCGATTGTCGTTCTGGTCAATCGATACTCGGCCTCGGCGGCAGAGATTGTTGCCGGCGCTCTGCAGGATCATGACCGGGCCATCATTCTCGGCGAGACAACGTTCGGCAAAGGGTTGGTCCAGACCGTGTATCAGCTAAGTGACAATACCGGTCTGGCCTTGACTACTCAGCACTACTACACGCCGAGCGGCCGTCTTATTCAGCGCAACTATTCGAACATCTCATTCCTTGACTATTACTACGGCAAACGCTCCGACACGAAGAATCCGCAAGACGTTAAGCAGACCGATCTAGGACGCGTTGTCTATGGCGGCGGCGGCATTAGCCCGGACATCAAGTATGAAGCGCCAAAGTACGACGAGTTCGAGACTAGCATCCTCCGGCACAATGCGTTTTTCGATTTTTCGGCCCACTACTTCGCTACGCATGACACCAAGCTGCCGTCGGGATGGGTTCCGGATGAAAGCGTGCTCAATGAGTTCCACGACTTCCTGATGAACCAGAAGATCACGTTCACGGAAGCGGATTGGACCCGCGACCGCGATCAGCTTCGGAACCGTCTCCGTGCCGAAATGTACATCGCTGCGTTCACGTACGAAGAGTCCCTGCGGGTGCAGGTTCAGCAAGATGCTGAAGTAGCGAAAGCTATTGAAGCAATGCCGCAGGCATCCGATTTGCTCACCAAGACCAAAGAGCGTTTCGAAAAACAACGGGCCAGCCGCTAAGAATTCGGAATTGACAAGAGGCGCTTTTCGAGGAAGCGCCTCTCGACGTCGTTTGTTACCAACCGCAAAGCTTCTTCATAATTCGCACGAGCTTCTTTCCATCTGCCGCTGCGACGCAGCAGATCAGCTTTGGCCGCGGGCAATAAGTAGTATCCGCGCAACTCCTGCACTTCGCCGAGTTCTTCCATTAAGGCCAGGCCGGCATCTACGCCTTGACTGAATGCCACCGCGGCCGCATAGTTGAGTTGCACGACTCCCGAACCGTTCCATTCGAGCAGCTTGCGATACAGGGCTGCAATCCTTTTCCAATCCGTATCACTGCCGGACGTACTTTCCGCATGGGTTGCGGCAATTGCCGCTTGCAGTTGATACGGACCTGGATTCCGATAGCGAAACGCGCGATTGAGAAGAGCAAACGCTTCATCAATCTCCACCCGATGCCAAAGCGAGCGATCCTGTTCGTCGAGCAGCACCAGATTGCCATCGGCATCCACCCGGGCGTCTCGCCGTGAATTCTGAAATAGCAACAACGATGCGAGACCGAAGCTCTCCGGCTGGGACGGCAACAGCACTGTCAGAAGCCGGGCCAACCGGATCGCCTCCGAACAAAGATCCGTTCGTAACAGCCTGGCGCCGGACGTCGCCAGGTAACCTTCATTGAAGATCAGATAAATGACCGCTTGTACGGCCGTCAAACGCTCTGGCAAACGAGCTGAATCCGGCACTTCATACGGGATGTTGGCGTCCCTGATTTTGCGCTTCGCACGTACCAATCGCTGCGCGAGCGTTGCCTCGGGCACGACGAACGCTTTCGCGATTTCGGTGGTAGACAATCCGGCAAGGGTGCGGAGACAGAGCGCTACTTGGGCTTCCGGTTGAAGCGCCGGATGACAGCAGGTAAACATCAGGCGCAATCGCTCGTCGGGCCAGCGGGACACATCCACTTCCTCACTCAAATTGGCCGGGTTCCCCGCTCCGTTGCGGGCCGAAAGTTCGTACGCCAGAGTATCCGACTTGGCGGTGGCGTGTGATGCCCGCCGCGCTAAATCGATCAGCTTGTTCGTGGCCGCCGTCGTGATCCATGCGGCAGGATTGGCCGGAATTCCTTGCACCGGCCAGCTGGTCAACGCCGCTGCAAACGCATCCTGCAGCGCATCTTCAGCCCAGTCGAACGAACCGCATCGATGGATCAAGCCCGCGAGAATGCGGCCCCATTGTTCCCGGTACACTGCATCGACGGCAGCGGCAATCATCCCACCTTCCCTCGTAAATAGTCGCCGGAACGGAGCGCCTGTTCGCGAACTGCACAAGCCGGCGATTTGTTGCCAACCCGAAATCCGCGATGTGCGTTTCGCCGGCTAGCTGGCCACCGCCATCTCGGACTTCTGAAGCTCTTCAATCATCACGTCCTGCACCGGACGAAATTCCACAGAGCTGGAGCAGCCCGTTTTCGCCAGCCGCGCCGCCCAATACCGCGCGTCATTTTCGTCTTTGCAATCGATCAGATAAAAGCCCCCCAGCGCCTCCTTGGTTTCCGCAAACGGTCCATCGCTGTAGGCCACACCAGACGCGCTTCGGCGCGCCGTCACACTCGCGCTTGTCGGCTGTAATCGCAAAATTGCGTCGAAGGCGCCTTTCGCCTGTGCTTCGCGAATGATGTCGATATTGTTCTGAACCCTTTGGGCGCGCACCTCCGGAGTGTGTTGCGCGTTTTCCTTCTCATTCGTATAGATCAGAAATGCGTATTGCATGGCAGTGTTCCTCCTTCCAATTCCTTTACGAAACAGCGATTACCGGCCTGACCTCGACTGCGCCGTGCGCGGCATGCGGAATCCGGGCCGCCCATTCGATTGCTTGATCAAGATTCTCACAATCCAGCATGTAATAGCCGCCTAATTGCTCCTTTGTCTCCGCATAAGGACCGTCTGCCGTCACGGTCCTCCCGTCCCGCACGCGCACCGTCGTTGCCGTGCTGCTGGGGTGAAGCGGATCCCCGGCTTTAATCACTCCTTTGGCGCGGCCGTCGAGCGTATACGCCATATAAGCCGCGTGCACGGATTCGTGCTCCTGCGGCGTGTTGGTCGCGTCCTTCCCTTCATCGCAATAGATCATGCAGAGGTATTTCATTTGTCGTTCCTTTCTCATTGGGAACGGGCGTTTGCCCGCCCTTCATTCGAACGACGAGCGAACATCGCCAAATCGACACCTGGATGTTTTATTTCTAATGCAGATTCTGCGGCCGTTCATCCGGTCCGCTAGATTTGCTTCAGATTTTAGCGTTTGCGTGGAATGGTTAGGGATTTCCAGGAGGCTCCACGGAAATGCTTGGCCAGCAAAACGATCTGGCCGCAGTGATATGCGTAGTGCGCCACCTGGCGATGAATGGCTTGCATCACCGAATGTGCCTCGCCGCGAATGGTCACAATCTGGCCAAGATCGCCATCGCTGAGCGGCTCGAGCGCGCCGAAGACCAGATCCCAGCCTTCATCCCACGACTGAAGCAGCGCCTCGCGCGTTGGCGCTGGTTCGACAAACTCACTGTCCCGATCTCGATTGGGCTTTTCGCCGTCGCTGGTTAGAAAATCTGTCCAGCGCGATCGCATGTTGCCCGCCATATGCTTTACGATCAGGGCGACGGAGTTCATCTCGTCGTCCAGAACGGCTGTCAACTCCTGGTCCGTCACCTGCGAGATGGCATCTTCACCCATCTTCTTGTAGTACTGAAAGAGATTTAGCGAATCCGTCAGGCAGGAATTCGTAATGTTGACAGGCATGGCAAAAGCTCTCCTCCATTCGGCTAGAAGCGCAAATGCAAGCCAAACTGCATCTGCCGCATCGCTGCCTGCACATACGTAATCTGTCCGGCGCCGCTGGTATCGATCGTTGAATTCGGGAGTCCGAGATTCACGTGATTGAAGACATTGAACGCTTCGCCGCGCAATTCTACAGACCATCTCTCGCTGGGAATAAAGTTTTTCGAGAGCGAGAAGTTCGAGACGTAGAGTGCCGGCCCGCGTAGCGAATTGCGTCCTGCAGTTCCATTTCGATAAAGCTGTTGCGGTTCCGTGTACGCAGCAGGATTGAACCACATGCTTGCGCTCTGATTCGACACGCTCGGATTTCCGACCAGATCGGCTCGCACGTTATTGAAATCGGTATTGAGGAGCGGCGCGTTCGACACAGTCGGTGTAAACGGCAGCCCCGATCCAAACGTATTCGTGCCGCTCAGTCTCCATCCGCCTAAGACCACGTCGGCGACCGTACTGTTCCCGAGCTTCCAATAGCGGTCGCGTCCGACAGGGACATCCCAGTTGTACTCTAATGTCACTTGGTGGGTGCGATCCCAAGACATAGGTCCGTAACTTGCCCGTACATTGTAATTATTGGAGAAGCCGCCGGCGCCCTCCGAATCACCAAGCGCCTTAGACCAGGTGTACGTAAAAAGAAAATCCAGGCCGTGCGAAAACTGCTTTTGTAACTTGGTTTGCAACGAATTGTAATTAGAGTTGTCGCAGTTGCAATACTGATAAATGCCTTGTGTCAGCCCATATAGCTGATAAAATGGCCGCCGCGGATTATAGTCGCCTGGCCCTGGAATGGCTTGATTCTCGTTTAAAGCAAGAAACAAGTGACGCCCCACATTTCCGACATACGCCGCTTCCAGAGCGATGCTACCCGGTAGCTGCTGCTGAAGAGTGGCATTCCAGAAGTAAGCTTGCGGAATCCGATAGGAATCCAACGGATACGTATAGTAGTTGATCCCAATGCCGTTCGGCAGCGGATAACGGCCGCTGCTGCTTACGGGCGGTGAAATGGGTGCAGGCGGCCCATTCAACAGATTGAAAGCAGGACTATAGGGATTGGCGGATGGAACTACCTGCGGATTGACAATCGGCGGATTGTAGTCGGCCCCCTGACCAAACACAGCGCCCAGTCCGCCTGGGTTGAAGCTCTCGCCATAGCCTGCTCGCAGCACAGTTTTCGGAGTGGCCTGGTATGCGAAGCCGATGCGCGGAACGAAGCCAAGATTGTATGGCTTCACACCGAGATTTCTGGGCACACTTCCAATTCCTGCCGCCAGCACATCGCCCGTAGTCGGATCGAATGACCCTGCGCCGCCCGGCTTTGCCGCAACTTGTGGAAGATAGTCCTCCCACCGCAAGCCGTAGGTAAACGTCAGCCGCGGGGTGACCCGCCAAGTGTCCTGTGCGTAGAAGAACAGGCGTGTTTGCCGTAACCCGGGATAGTAATTGGATCCCGTGTAATAACGCGAGAAGTTACTGGGTAATCCAAGCAAGTACGATGCAATTCCCGAGCCGGTTGAAGCCAGGCCGGCCGCCAATTGGTCGAGCGTTGCGTTGCCTGTGGTGCTATCCGCAAAGGTGATTTCTCCGGAACGGTGTGAATCGCTCGGAATGCGCTGCTGCTGGGCGCGGCGGATATCGCCACCGAACTTAATCGTGTGATTGCCGGTGATCTTGGTCCAGTTATTTACCCATTGAAAATGATTTTCCGTTTCTTTCAAGGGGCAATTACACTGGTTCACTCCTAACGCGTAGCCGAAATTAAAGCCTCCGCTTCCCTGTACGTAGAAGGCAGGCATTCCGCTGGTTTCGACGGATCCGGTATTTAAGCCGGGGATACCCGCGTCCGCCGCTGGTGTCGTGCCGACATCGTTCGGCTGCACGCGAATCCTGTAGCGGAAAAACCCGAAGCGAGCGTCGGTGATTAACGTCGGGCTGAACGTATGGTCCAGTCCGACTGACAAGCTCTGGTTCCGATCCACCGAATCGCCGGAGAACTGGAACGCAGACGGTCCGCCGCCCGCATCTCCAAACGCGGCCGGCGAGTAATTGTTGTAGTTCGCGAGCGTGTATCTCCCGAATATGTGCGTCGTGCCGCTGAGATTGTAATCCACGCGGCCGTCGTATTGGTCGGTATCAAAACGTTGGCCGCCTTCGCTGACGTAGTTATTGAAGACATCGGTTCCGGTGTTTGGGAGCGGAATATAGTTCAGCAGTGTCGCCATTGGAGCGGCTACCGGAACGACATTCACGACACCATTCCGAGCATAGACTTCCCGGCCTTCGCCCGTGCTTGAGTTGCCGGTGCTGGGATCAAATACCATTCCCGCGCGCGCCGGTACGAATGCACCTTCCGTCGTCCTGACCAGCGCAGGACTCGGGCAAGGGCCGCCGGAAACGGATCCGTCAGCACAGATATAGCTGCCCAGGAGTGCGCTCAGATCTCCGTTTCGCTCGGCCGCTGTGGGAACGGTCGTTAACACGGAACCGCCCGTACGCCGCCGGGTACCCTCGTAGTCAAAAAATCCAAACAGCTTGTCTTTTAAGATGGGAGCGCCCAGCGAGCCGCCGAACTGATTCCATCGCAAGGGTGGATTCAGTTGCGTAAACGGGTCTGCGGCATTGGTCTCACTGTTGCGCAGGAATTCAAATAAAGAGCCGTGAAATTGATTAGTGCCTGCTCGCGTCGTGGCTTGTATTAGAGCGCCGGAAGCCGATCCGAACTCGGCTTCATAGTTGCTTGTGCTTACTTTGAAGTCCTGCAGCGAATCCACGTTCGGATTAATCACCGCAATGCCGAGAATCGCGCTTTCGTTCTCGGTACCATCCAATAGGAAGCCGTTTGCGGTAAAGAATTGTCCATTTACGTTCGCTTGAATCCCAGCTTCCGGATTCTCGCTGGCCGCATGTTGCCAGGAATTCAACTGCGTGCCCGGTACCAGCAGCAGCAGCGTAGTCACATTGCGATCGAGCACCGGCAGTTGCTGCACCTGTGCGCCCGTCAGTGTCGTCGCGATCTCTGCCCGGTCCGTCGTCAGCAGGGGAGCGATATCCGTCACCGAGACCTGCGTCTGAACGCCAGCGGGCTGCAGCGTAGCATCCACACGCGTGGTGGTATCGACCTGCACCAGCACATCCGCCGTGAAGCTGCCAAAGCCCTGGCTCTGTACCTGCACCTTGTAGTGCCCGGCCAACAGGTGTGTCTGCGAATAGTTGCCATCGTTGCCTGCCTGCACCTGATACACGGTGCCGCGATCGAGATCGGTGACAGTAACGGCAGCGTTCGGAATAGCGGCGCCCGTGGAATCTTGAACTGTTCCCGCAAGGTTCCCGGATACGGCCTGGGCATCTGCCAAAATGCAAGCTGTGCAGAAAAACGCGAAAAGGAAAATAGTCTGACGCAATGAACGCAACATGCGATCTCCTTTCGAAAGTGCTCCCTGGTCTTCCCTCATAATATCGAGAGAGTATTAGACACTACGTTAAGCTCGGGACTCTCAAATTTTCCACATTGTTTTGGATTGCATGATTATTCGACCTGCTTTTCTCACCTTTCTCGCTGCCGCATCGATGTATGCGCAGGCGGATCTTTCCTCGCTGACTGCGGACCGATTCAAAGCCGATTTACTTCTGGTGGTTGCGCATCCGGATGACGAGACGGCTGCGGGCTCCTATCTGGCGCGGGCGATATTCGACCAGCACAAACGCCTTGCGGTCGTTTTTGGAACCCATGGAAATTCCGGGGGCGATGAAGTTGGTCAGCAACAGGCGGCATCTCTGGCGGAGATTCGCGAGATCGAGGGTAGGCGCGCTCTTGCCTACTTTGGCGTGACGAATGTTTGGTTTTTGCAGGGACCAGATACACCCGGCCAGGATGTGTTGCGATCTCTCGAAACGTGGGACCACGGCCGCAGCCTGGGCGAGTTGGTCCGGATTGTCCGCCTCACCCGACCGTCGGTGATTGTAACCTGGCTTCCGGATTACGTTGCCGGTGAAAATCATGGAGACCATCAAACTGCCGGCGTACTTGCGACGGAGGCTTTCGATATAGCAGGCGACCCCACGCAGTATCCCGAGCAGGTCACACCGCCGCGCGATGCCAAGGGAATCTCTAACCTGACCGAAGGTCTTCATCCCTGGCAGGCGGAGAAGATTTATTACTTCAGCGACGCGTCGCATACTGAGTTTTTAAAGAATCAAGGCCCAGCCTACGCCGCCACCGATGTGTCGCCTTCGAAAAATGTCAATTACGCAAGGCTGGCAGCGGAATCGGGTGCTTTTCATCTGACGCAATCCGACTCGGGTTACGCTGCAGCGGTGGCTCTACAAAAAAACGACGTGGAGCACACTTACTTCCAACAACCCGACGAATTCATATTTGGTAAGGCTTATGTTCCGGGCGATGTGACGAGTGACATATTCGCCGGCGTTCAAGACCAACCGCTCCCCTATCATGCACCGCCGGGTTTTCATGCGCAGGCTTCGAACGAAATAGCACTCGAACTCGGAGGTCCGTGGCACTTCTATACGTTCTTTTGGAGAGCACACGCGTTGGATCATCTCGCCAGCTTGGTTCCTCCCGAGATACTGGCTGGAATCTCAACCGACGTATTCCTGCCACTTTTGATCAACAACCCGAGTAGCGAGTCGTTGAGCGGCAAACTCAGCGTCGAATTGCCCGATGGCTGGTCGCAACGGCCGCATCAATCACTTGATTTTCACGTCGCACCAGGCGAAACCTGGAGCGGATCCGTCACGGTCGTTGCACCCTCCCGGATCAACAGCAACTGGGAATCGATCCGGATTTCGGCGAAAGCAGGCAGCCGCGCAGTAGGATCCGTTGTCGTCCGTACTCAGGTAACACGGTACAGCCTGCCGCAATAGAGTTACGCCCGCGCCAACGGCACTGCTTCTTCCCAGCGGCCCTGCGATTTTAGGATCAGCTCAACCACTTCGCGTGCAGCGCCGTGACCTGCGAGCCGTTGCGTTGTATAGTGGCAGACTGCTTTCAATTCAGGCGCTCCGTCGGCCACAGATACTGCAAGTCCGGATCGCCGGGCCAGCGGAATGTCCGGTAAATCGTCACCCAGGTAAGCCACTTCGTCTTCCGCAACGCCGGCCTTCTGCACGCACTCCTCGAACGCTTTGGTCTTGGCCGCCTGACCGAGGTAAACGAATGTCACTTTTAACTCTTCCGCACGTTTGGCAACCGCTGGAGAGCGTCGGCCGGTTATAAAGCCCGTCTGGATGCCCATCGTATGTGCGAGCGAGAGCCCTTGGCCATCCTGCGCGTTGAACACCTTCATTTCCGTGACAATGGCCGGACCCGAATCCACCCCGCTCAGGGTGGAGATCAAGCAAACGCCGCCATCCGTAAGCGTTCCGTCCACATCCATCAAAAATAGTTTTATTTTTCGCGCGCGCTCCAAAACTTCGGGAGAGGCGAGATGAGCCAGCGAGACATCGGACATGAGTCAATGTTAGCCCGCCCTTGCATCCGGTTAGCGCTTCATGTCAGAAACATTGCACGCACATCGTCCCAGTTATTCACGCGGCGAAAACGCGTCTCTTCGATATTGTGATGTGAGGTAAAGATGATGCCTTCCCCGCCAAACGTCGCCAGGTTGCGCACATTGTCATCGATCAGATAATCGGCAGCAACAATACTCTTGTCGCCGCAGAAAACAATGTGGCTCGTCGGAATGAACGGAAAGTGTTGGCGGAGCCATTCGAATTTTGCGGAGAACGAGCGCGGCACGTCCATCGCGGCGCTGACAACGAAAACATCGTACGTCGTCATCAGATCTCGTACTGTGTCCTGGCTTCCTTCCATGACATGGATGTTGGCAAAAAACTCTTCGCTTTCGAAGTAGCTGCGCACGTGCTGCCGATGCGCCGTTTCAATGGCGCTGAGAAGATTACGTCCGTGGAGATGGTCGACCGTCACGGCTCTGTCGAACTGCTTGTTATACAAATCGAGGCAATACTGGATCGTGTCCGCCATCACCTCGTCCATGTCGATCGCGATTCGCTGCATCCATTCCAGGGTAGCCGCCAAGCAATTTAAGGTCGCGTAAGCAATTGCCCCGAAAGGAGAGCAGTCGACCCGTGTGGATGCTTCAGTAAATGCGCACAACAGACTCGCCCCGGGCGGCACAACGGTAGGCGCGTTTGCTCGTTCCAGCGAGCCGCCGGGGCGGCTTGTGCGCTCCTAAGAGATGTAAGAGTGATCGAGGACAGTCAAAAATTTCGCTCTCCCACCCCTCGCCTTTCGTTCCAAAAGCCTGTGCCAGGCCGGGAGCTGCTCCGCAAACGCCGTGACGAATACTTCTTCAATGGGCAGGTGGTGCGCTTCGGCAAGGCTGCGCGCTTCATTATAGATTTCGTCCGGAATGTCGAAGCTGATGCTCATGTGCCACCTCCCACAGCCAATAGTGAAGCGGCAGGCGCGAACGTTTCAGCGGCTGTTTTCGAAAGCGCGTTCGGACGTCACGCCGCATCTTCGCGGTTCTTGACGTGTTCCAGAATCGCCTCGATTTCCAACCCGCCGTTATAGCGGATGCCGTTGATAAACAGCCCGGGCGTTCCATAAACACCGTTCGCCACGCCGCGCCGGAAATCCTCCCGAACGCGGTCTTCATAAATCCGCCGTTTCAATTCGTCCCGGAATCGTTTGGCGTCGAAGCCGATTGCGCCGGCATACCGAATCAGATCTTTAAATTTCAAGGCGTTCTGATTCTCGAACAGCATGTTGTGCATTGGCCAGAAACTGTTCTGCGCACCCGCAGCCTCTGCCGCTTCGCTCGCTTGTTGAGCGTGTGGATGCCTTCCGGACAAGGGATAGTGGCGGAAAACCAGGCGTACCTGGTTTTCATACCGACGGCGAAGCTCGCGAATCGTTTGGAACAGTTGCCCGCATGCCGGACATTCGTAATCCCCGTACTCCACCAGCGTGTAGCGCATATTGGGCTCGCCTTCTACGTGGTCTTCCGGTTGTATGGGGAGCAACAGGTTAAGATCCGACAACGCATCGCCGGCCGGCCCATTAGAAGAAGCGAGCTGATCCCCAGGTGTATTAGTCGCCATAACCTAGCGATGCCCGCCAGCTTTCGTTCGGTGCGCTGATCATGGCGTAAAGGGTAACATCCCGCCTCAATCAAGCCGGGCGGATCGTCCGTTAAAAGCACCTTCGTCCCGCGGGGGTACGATGGAACAGAAATCATGATCATATTTGTCACTGGAGCAACGGCAGGATTCGGGACTGCCATCGCGAAACGCTTCCTGGCGGATGGCGCGCAGGTGATCGGCACAGGCCGGCGCGAGGTTCGCTTGGAAGCACTGAAGAAGGAACTCGGTCCAAACTTTCATCCTCTTTCGTTCGACGTCGGCAAGCGGCAGGAGGTCGAAGCAGCCATCGCCGGTCTGCCAGCCCAACTGGCCGCCGTAGACATCCTGGTGAACAATGCGGGAGGGGCGCTTGGCCTGGAACCGGCACAAAGCGCCGACCTGGACGATTGGGATGCAATGATCGATTCCAACGTGAAGGGCCTGGTCTATTGCACGCGATTGCTGTTGGCCGGAATGGTCGAGCGGAAGAAAGGGCACATCATTAATCTCGGTTCGGTTGCCGGCGAGTTCCCGTATCCGGGCGGGAATGTCTATTGCGGTGTGAAGGCGTTCGTTCGGCAGTTCAGTCTCAGCATCCGGGCTGATCTTCTTGGGACCAATGTTCGGGTAACGGATATCGAACCGGGGCTGGCCGGCGGAACCGAGTTCTCAGAAGTTCGTTTTAAAGGCGATAAAGAGAAGGCCGCGGGGGTGTACAAGGGCGTTCAGCCACTGACGCCCGAGGATATCGCCGATACCGTTCATTGGGTGGCAACGCGGCCCGCGCACGTAAACATCAACATCGTTCAAATGATGGCTACGAACCAAGCCTTCGGACCGCTTGCCGTGAAGCGGGATTCCTGAAATCGCAAACGGTCGATGCGGGCCCACGACGCAAGATCAGCGCCCGTTTTGCACGAGTCGCTCGTAAGACACCTTTATTACAGGTGGCGGAACAGCCAATAGAGCATCCCGGAGAGGGCCATCGAGCAGGGTAGCGTCAGCACCCAAGCCATAGCCAAGCTCCGAATAGTGGACCATTGCAAACCCGAATGATTCGCCGCCATGGTTCCTGCAACGCCGGACGTCAGTACGTGCGTTGTACTCACCGGCAATCCATAAACGTCGCTTGCCAGAATCGTCGTCATGGCGACTAACTCGGATGCCGCGCCTTGCGCATACGTAAGGTGCGTCTTGCCGATGCGTTCGCCAACCGTGACTACAATGCGCTTCCAGCCGACCATCGTTCCAAGGCCAAGGGCGAGGGCAACGGCCACTTTCACCCAGTTCGGAATGAACTTCGTCGCGTGATCGATCTGCTTTTTGTAGTTGAGAATGAAAGCATTATCTTCCGCGCTGATGCGCGGCGTATGCTTCTTTTCGATCAGCCGCAGCGTCTCGCTCGTCAGGTACATCTGATTACGGACATTGGTGGTAATCGCGGTAGGGATCAACGCCAGAGTTTTGTAGGTACCGACGTTCTGCGAAATCGAGTCAATCTGCCATTTCAGCGCGGGCATCACTTGCGGCGTCAGCTTACCGGAACTGACGAAGCGTTCAAGATCCAGATTGGCGTTCGAACTGGAAACTCCCGGCTGAATATAGTGATCAAGGACATGACTGGTGGTCTGCGATACCGACACAAATGTTTGCACCTGCTCGTATCCAACGGCGTGGTTTAGCGCATAAGCAGTGGGAACTGTGCCGACAAGAATCAGCATGATTAACCCCATCCCCTTTTGCCCGTCGTTTGAGCCGTGCGCGAAGCTGACGCCGCCGCACGTTAGCATCAGCAAGCCGCGAATCCAGAACGGCGGAGGCGTGTCGCCATGAGGTTCGCTATAGAGTTCTTTCTGCGGCAGTACCTTCTTCATTAGCAGCAATAGCAACGCGGAGGCGCAAAAGCCGATGATCGGCGAGAACAACAAACTCTCACCGACTTTCAAAGCTTGGGCCCAATCAACACCCGTTGTTCCCGTGTGAGACGTCGCCATAAGTTGATTGGCGAGACCAACTCCCATGATCGAGCCGACCAAGGCGTGCGAACTCGAGTTCGGGATTCCGAAGTACCACGTGCCGAGATTCCACATAATGGCGGCTACCAATAAGGCGAATACCATCGAGAACCCGGCCGCACTGCCGACCTGCAGGATTAGTTCTACCGGCAACAAAGAAACAATCCCGAACGCCACCGCGCCACTTGACGTCAGGACGCCAACGAAGTTCAAAATCCCCGAATACACTACCGCGACGTGGGGTTCGAGTGTATGGGTATAAATGACAGTGGCAACCGCGTTAGCCGTGTCATGGAACCCATTGACAAACTCAAACCCGAGCGCAATCGCCAGTGCAAAGCCCAACAGTACGAAAACGAGCGCTGAGCTTGTCTGGACGTGCGACAGATCTGAAAGTAAATTCCAGCCGGCGTAGATGCCGCCGACAAGGAGTGCCGTGCCAAAAATAATAACCCCGATTTTGCCGGGATTTCGCTTGATTTTTTTGTCTAGTAGTGTCGTCGGAGACGGAGCTACCGCTGCCTGAGCCGAGGATGCCATACTCGTCTCAGACGTTAGCAGAGGTTTGTTAATACGCGATGAAAACCAGACAGTAGCGATTCTAGAAAGTTCGCTGGGGACGATATCCGGGACGCGCGCGAATCTTATATTTCTTCATCCCTTCGCTTGTCAATTCGATGCGTATACTTCGGAAACCTTCGTTCGGATTCGGCCGGGGATAGTAAGTGACGGTGTAGCTGTTTCCTAAGTCTTCGCGAATGGACTCGAACGCTTCTACCTGTTTCTGCCAGGTCTTCGCAAAGTAGCTTTTACCGCCCGTGTTAGTCGATATTCGTTTGAAGATGTTAGTTGAGATTGGGTCGCGTGTCACTTCACTGGTCGAGATGACGTAGATCGGAATTCCTTCGTCTTCGGCAACGGCACGTACATCGTCCGGAGCAACCATGCTTGCGTTATCGGGACCATTCGAAAACACGATCACGACCTTGCGCCCGGGAACTTTTGCAGCGTCCCGCAACGTCAGCAGAAGCGAGTTGTAAAGCGCAGAGTCATCGCCGGCCACAGCATGGCGCAGACCTTGAATTGCCGTCATGCGATCGCGATTCAACGGAACCGCTCGATTCAAGTTGCGGCTGTAGGTGTATACCGCAACCGAGTCGGTGCGATCCAACCCGCGGATGAAGTCCGCAATGGCGTCCGAAGCGTAGACAAAACCGCGATACATATAGTTGCTGGTATCGAACAGGACGAAGACGTTGGTTCCAGTACTGCTGTTGCGCAGGTCGACCGTACCAGCGCCAATTTCCTCCTGATCGCCGCCTTCCGGCTTGCGAATCGGCCGCAGTTCGCCGTTGGCCAGCACTTCCATCGGTGGGCGGCTCCCTTCCGCGAAGGTGGCAACCTTTTCCTGAATGTCATCTTCGAAGACGCGGAAATCAGCCGGCTTCAAGCCGTTCACGTAATGGCCCTTCTGGTCGGTGACGGTGAATCCGAGCACCACCATGTCCACCCGCACCTGAAAGGTCGTT
Organism: Bryobacteraceae bacterium; assembly: GCA_036269815.1. Taxonomy (GTDB): domain Bacteria; phylum Acidobacteriota; class Terriglobia; order Bryobacterales; family Bryobacteraceae; genus Bog-105. The sequence continues at coordinate 79,144 of DATBDT010000024.1, read as the reverse complement.
CGATCCTGCGCGCGAAGCCAGGCGCCGGTCGCCAAGATACTGAGGATGAGAGCAATGGGCAGCCCAAACGCAAGTGTTTTACGGACTACCGCTGAGCGCAAATGAGTTCTCAATTTGAGCATGTTAGTTTCGGAAACCCTCCGCAGAAGCCTGCTGGGTGACGCCCGATGTCCGATGCAGCACGCCAGACGCAGTCACGTTGAGCGATCGGATCAGAGCCGGCCAGTCTTCCAGGTTGGCCGCATAAATGTTTTCAATTGCCGACCGGTTCCACTCGGGAACGTAGGTATCGAGCGCTGCGGCAGGAATACCGGCCTCATCTGCCAGGGCCGCGTAATAAAGATTATTTGACTCCCAGGTCTCGGCCAAAATGCGGCTCGAAAAGCCCATCAGGGCGGGAAACGTCCGCACGTAGAGAAGTGCCGGTTTATAGGAGTGGGTGAGAGTCGGTTTCGGCGTTCCGAATGCGCGGGCAATGGCCGCTTCCGTCAGCTCTGGACGATTCGCCGACGCGAGCGCTGCAATCTCCATAGAAGCTACATCGGGAGATACGGCCGCCAGCGAAGGATCTTCGGAGATCGCATAAAAAATTGCGGGTGGAACTTGGGAAATTGCGCCCTGGAAGTCTTGAGCCAGCAGACGGAGGCGCACACGATCCACCTCTCCGGGCGCAAGATGCCGCCCCAACGCGTCCATCACGTCAGGCATCAGCTTTGAATCTAAACCGGCGGCCGCGATAAGCGTCTTCCCGCGTTCAATATGCAGCGACACCCAGCGCAATTGGGTCGGAAGAACATTCCGCCAACGCGGAATCGTCACGCCGATCACCATCTGGGGAACCAGATCACTCCAGATGAGGGCCTGTTCACGCCGCGGGGTCATAAAGTTCTGTTCGGCCTGCGCCAACACATAAGGCACCGAGACCAATGAGCCATAGAGCCGTCCACCGGCGCTCGCCGGCCACCCCGAATTACTCACGTCCGTCGCCGCCCAGTAAGCCGGAGCACCTTCCAGCCCAACGAAATCGTGGCTCCGGACAAAAAGCGGATTGGTCAGCATGATCTGCGAGCCGGGCGGCGCGTAATAGCAATAAACCATTCCCACCAGAGAATCGCGCAGCAAGGCGGCCAGAACGGCGTGGCTCTCCCGCTTGTCGGGATTTTTTGCCATGGTCTCCAAATCAAACTTGCGTTCAAGCGCCACGTGGCGCGCGCTCCAATAGGATCCGCCGTACAGGTTCTTTTCTTCCGCAGAGAGCGAACCGTGGAGCGTTTCGTTCTCACGCAAACGCTCGATCTGATCGTTCATATTTTTGACCGCTTTGGGATCGAGCGCTGCTTTCCCGGAGTGATCCGCCGCCGCGAGCAGGTAGTCAATTGGAATCAAGGCCTGGGCGTCGAACATGCGCACGAAACGCTCGCCGGGGGAAGGAATTCCTTCGATCCCGGAGTGTATTTGTCCCACCAATAGCTCTACCAAACGATCCTGACGGCCCCCATGGTTGGTGTCTCCCGCGGCTTTAAATAAGTCGTCCAGACTGGTTCGCGCAGCTCCCATCAAATCGCCGGGGGCATGCACCCGGCCGAAAGCTTCCACCACCGCAGCAAATGAAGAATCCTGGTCGGCGACGGGAATCGCCCCGCGTCCCGACAAAATGTTCCAAATCTCCACAACCGCTTGGGCGCTCCCGACGACGTCGGAACGCAACAGCGTATCGCGGATCTCCATCGTTGACTTGCAGAAATCCAGATAGTGCAGCATCGACGCCTCGCTCAATGCCGGGGTGTCGGCAAAGAGCCGGTACTGGGAGCCGAATTGACGATAGTCGGCTATCAGCCGCGCGGCCGTATCCGCAGACAGCGGCTTTGAACGGTCCCGGTCGATGTCATTCAGCGCGAGAAAGACTTTCAGCGGTTCATTATCGGCAGTCTTGCGGCTCAGCGCGAACAGCCCCTCCAGAAGATCATCTTTCGAGCGCCAGCCGGGCGCGGACTTGCTGAGTCGGGCATCGTATTTTCCGTGCGGATGTTTTGCAAACAACGTCCGCCACACATCCAGATTTCCGGGAATGTGCGGTGTGCCATCTTTGTCCATGCGCAGCGAAGTCGTCAGAAGAAGCAGGTCCGACGTCGCTCGGAACACAGGCCGCGCCGGCCCGGGGCTGGTTATTCTGCCCCGCAGCGCTTCATAAAAGCGGCGCAAATGTTCTGAATCGGTCAGATAGTTGCGCGTGGGTCCATCGCCCAAACGCGTCAAGGCATCGAAATAGCCCGCCAACCATCCGTCGTCGGTCATCAGCAGGTGTTCAAAAAACGGTCCCGGACTGCTGGGAGAGGCGCCCGCCAACGAACCCCAGGCCTTCGGAGACCCGGGCACTACAGCGGCGCCGTTCCGCACCTGGAACATGCTGCCGTAGAAATCGAGGATGGCGGCGTAGATCCGCATTTTCTCCGCCGGCATCTGCGCTTTCAATATCTCGGCAGTCGCATGGTCCAGATGTGACAGACCAAGATAAAGACGGCAAAGCCCCGGGTCGGAAGCGAACGTTTCGATGAAATCGACGTGTTCGGCAGCCTTCCCGGAAGCGGCCAGCCAATACTTCGCGTCATAAAGAACCGGCATCGGCGTCGGCGCGTAAGGCAGCTCAAACCGATGGTTGCCGCGCAGATCCCGTTCGAGGTCGGACAGCGGAAAACCGGAGTCGATCGTGATGAAGGCACGCGTCGGGTTCACCGTCTCGAGCGAAATGTCGGCGCCGCAGGAGCCGCGCATGCGATATCCCAATATCTTCAACAGATTGCCAGTCTGCTCGCTATCGCAGGTCGGAATCACGATCTGGTGATTCGCATTCGCAAGACCCTGCAATTCGCGCGCCTGGCCGAGATAGCGAATAACCAGTTTTAGATATTCGGTCTGCTGCAGAAGTTCGTTCCCCGACGCCTGGTACCCGTTGGTGACGACGGTGCGGGCAAATGCCGGCAGCAGGTCTTCGGGCTCAACGTCGGGCGTCACGGCCGCCATCCGAGCAAAGGAGGAGAGAGGCCCGGGAATCAGGATAGTGGAATAGGGCTTACCAGCCGTCTTCGGCGGCAGAGCGAAATCCTGCCCTCCGGCGGCTCGATAGGCGTTCAAATCCTGTGTCAGCTCGACCGATTTGCCGTCCATGAAATCGGTGAGAACCGCCTGACGCAGCGCCAGGGAACGTCGCGCCGGATCTTTTTCAAACTCGGCCCATTTCAACAGCGCATCGCGCCGGCCGGTTTCGTGATGGCGATCTAAGAAAACGGCCAAAGAAGCGGTGGCGGACGCGTCGTTAGATCGCGCCTCCTGCTCCAGTAACGACCGTGCCCCGGCCAAATCGCCGGCGGATTCTCGCTCTGCTACCTCTGGCGGGACATTCCCCACACTGGCAGCACCCATTGTGCCGACCGCTATGAACGCGGCCAGAACAGCAAATAAACAGTGAACGGACTGCCCTCTTAAGGCTGCCCGCCGGATGGGACAACGCACTGTTTGACACCCCCCAATCGGCTTATGACTGTAGCACTAAACGATTATGGCGTTTTACAAATGAAAAGACCAAGCTTACCGTGAACTGGGATCAGAAGCTCGATTATACGCGCATTTTAGTACTAGCCCCGAGGGGGCAAATGCATATACGAGAATGCGGAGGGATGCGGATGAAGCAGCCAACTATTTCGGCTGCTGGAGGGCTCCGGATGTCGATGCGATTCGGGGGTGAAGGGACGAGCCGGAAGGGCGGAGATACAGGAACACGCCGAGCGCCAGCAGGCCAAGGGCGATCCACTGCGTCAACGAGAATGGCCCTACCAGGGACTGCTCGTGCTCGCGGAAAAACTCGATAATGAAACGCGCCGTCGAGTATAGGATCAGGTAGCCGCCGATGACGCCACCTTCCCGGTGCGCGCGCTGAAAATAGCGATAGAGAATCGCGAAAATGAGGAGGTCCGCGGCAGACTCATAGAGCTGCACAGGATGAAGCGGCTTATCCAGCGGAACCGGCGCGGCGAAATCCGATCGAAACCGAACGCCCCAGGGCAGGTAGCACGCTTTACCCCAGCAGCACCCGGCCGCAAAGCAGCCAAGCCGTCCGATGGCTTGCCCCAAAGCAATTCCGGGCCCGAATACATCCATAGTTCGCAATACCGGCAGATGTCTGCGCCGAATGTAAAAGTAGGCCACCAGCAGCGCCACTATGAATCCGCCATGAAAGACTCCCGCTGCGCGCAGCGTGTCCATCGTAAAGATCTGGCCGGGATTTCGAATGTAATCTCCCAGATCAAACAGGAACATGAAGAGTTTGGCGCCGACGATTCCACCGATCGCACAATACACGGCGAGATTCGTGATCTGCTCGGCCGGCAGCTTGGCCTTTTGCGCTAAACGGCTAGTGATCCACAATCCAGCCAGGAAGCCGAGCGCAACCAGCACGCCGTATGTCGGTATGTAAAACGAGCCGATGCTAACGAGTTTGGGCAGCATGTTTCGGGGGAGGAGTGTCCGCCTGTTGTGGTTTCGAGCGATGCGGCTTCAGAAGATCGAGCAGCAGGAAAGCAGCTCCCACAGTGATCGCGCTATCGGCAATGTTGAAGGCGGGAAAGGACCAGCTTGCGTGATACACCTCAATGAAGTCCGTAACAGTACGATGCATGACGCGGTCGTATAGGTTCCCGAAAGCTCCCCCCAGAATCAAAGATAGGCCGATCCGGGCGATAACGCTGCCGGCATGTTTCCAAAGCGCGATTGCGACGAAAACAAGAACTGCGGATGAAATGCCGATTAAAACCGTGCTCCGCAAAATCGGGTTGCCATCCGCAAGAATTCCAAATGCCGCGCCCGGATTTTCCGTGTGAACGATCCGAAGCCAATCCGGCACCACCGAAATGTTGTCGTAGACGGCCAGTGAACGTTGAATCGCCAGTTTCGCGGCGCGGTCCCCGGCGATAACACCAAACGCGATTGCCGCAGCCAGAATCCGGCTTCGGTTGGGGACATCGCTCATATCTGTAAATCGCGCAGCACGGCTGCACAGTCCGCGCAAACCGTAGGGAAAGCATCAACGGAGCCGACATTCAATTTGTACTTCCAGCAGCGCTCGCACTTATCTCCTCGTGCGCGCTCCGCTGTCACCGCCGGTTCGGCCCCTGGCTCGCCTTCCAGAAGATCAAGCTGCGACACAATGAACCAGGCCGGCAGATCAGCGGCGTGTTTGCGCAGCAGCTGGTATAGATCTCCGGAGGCCGTGAGCGTCACCGCAGCTTCAAGCGAAGCACCGATCACCTTATCCTGACGCGCACTATCCAGAGCTTTCAGCACCTGATCCCGTAACGGCAGAAGATCGGTCCAGTCCTGCGCCTGCTGGCGCTGCGCTTCGGTCAATCCAAGCGTCAGTTCTCCAGGCTCGGGAAACAGGCTGAGATGAACGCTGTCCGGTACGCCGGGAGCGTGCTTCATGTGGCCCCAAACTTCCTCGCACGTATAGGCAAGCAGGGGTGCCAGCAGCCGCACCAAAGCGGAGTTAAGGCGATACAGCGCCGTTTGACCGCTACGGCGCGAACCGCTGGTATAGAGACGGTCTTTCAATACGTCGAAGTAAACCGCGCTCAAATCGGTCGTGACGAAGTCGTATGTTGCCCGGTAGACCTTATGAAACGCATATTCGTCGTAGAACGCGCGGCATTTTTGAATCAGTTCGGCAGCGCGAACAAGAATCCAGGAGTCGATGCTCAACAGTTGGTCGCCCGGAACGCTGTGCTCACCTGGATCGAAATCGTGCAGATTGCCGAGCATGTAGCGGAATGCGCTATTTCGCAGCTTGCGATAGGCTTCGCTCAACCGGTCGAGAATCACCTGAGACAATCTGACGTCTTCCGTAAAATCGACTGACGCGACCCAGAGACGCAGTAGATCGGCGCCGCTTTTCTGAATAATTTCCTGCGGCTCGATGGTGTTGCCGAGAGACTTATGCATCGCCCGGCCCTCGGCATCGAGCGTCCAGCCATGGGTTGCGGATTCGCGATACGGAGCATCCCCTTTCAGCCCCACGCCGATCAATAAGGAGCTTTGAAACCAGCCGCGATACTGATCTCCGCCCTCCAGATACATATCCGACGGCCAGTGCAATCCGTTTTCCGGCGTCAGAACCGCGAGATTGCTGGCGCCCGAATCGAACCACACGTCTAGAATGTCGCTCTCCTTGCGAAAGGTGGTTCCGCCGCACTTGGCGCAGACGCATCCCGGCCCCATCAGTTCTTCCACGCTTTGCGAATACCAGACATCCGCCGTGTGCTCTCGAAACTTTTCGACTACGCGGTCGAGCGCACGCTTATCGGTAAACGGCTCGCTGCACGCCTCGCAATAGAAAACGATAATCGGCACGCCCCAGACGCGCTGGCGAGAGATGCACCAGTCCGGACGTCCAGCCACCATGTTGCCGATGCGTTCCTCACCCCAGGCGGGGTGCCAGTCAACTTTTTTTATTGCTTCAAGAGCGCGCGCCCGAAGATCGTTGCGGTCCATGCCGATGAACCATTGCTCGGTGGCGCGAAAGATAACGGGTTGATGGCAGCGCCAGCAGTGCGGATAGCTGTGGTCTACACGCGCCTCTCCGGCCAGCGCGTGATGCTCCGACAACAAACGAATCACCACCGGGTTGGCGTCCCACACCTTTTTGCCGATCAACTCCTGCGGAAGTGTTCCCGAAGCGCCTTCCGCCTGATACATACGCCCGGCCGCGTCAACCGGACAATACACCGGCAGCCCATAGCGTTGGCCAACCACGAAGTCATCCTGACCATGACCGGGAGCAGTATGGACCGCGCCCGTTCCGGCCTCGAGGGTGACATGGTCTCCCAGAATTGCGAGAGAATCGCGATCGAGGAAGGGATGCCGGAAAACCAGCCCCTCCAGCTTGCTTCCCGGAAAGCGAGCCAGAATGGTCTTGTCCCACCCCAGCGCTTCTGCAAGCGTATCCAGAAGGCCTTCGGCCACAATAGCCACACCCTCGGCCGTATCGACTGCTACGTATTCGAATTTTGCGTTGAAGCAGATCGCAAGATTAGCCGGAATCGTCCACGGAGTTGTTGTCCAGATGAGCGCGTATACAGATTTGTCCACCAACATCGGATCGAGCAGCGCCGAATCCGGCTTAAGCGGAAAACGCACGTAAATGGAAGGGCTGGTGTGGTTACTGTATTCCACCTCGGCTTCTGCCAAAGCAGTCCGGTCTTTCAGGCACCAGTGCACCGGCTTCAGGCCTTTGTAGATGTAGCCGTTGTGCAGAAATTCGACGAACGCATTGGCGATCAGAGCTTCGTAACTTGCGCTCATCGTCAGATACGGATCTTCCCACCGGCCAAAAACTCCTAGCCGCTTGAACTCCGTGCGATGAATATCGACGTACTTGGCCGCATAGGCGCGGCACTCTGCCCGAACGTCAGCCGCACTCATGGTCGCTTTGCGCTTCCCGAGCTCGCTGTCTACCTTTAATTCGATCGGTAATCCGTGGCAGTCCCAGCCCGGGACGTATGGCGCATCGAAACCCACCATGCTCTTAGATTTCACAATGAAATCTTTCAGGATTTTATTGAATGCAGTCCCAAGATGAATGGCGCCGTTCGCGTATGGAGGCCCATCGTGCAAGATGTATTGCGGACGTCCGGCGCTCGCTTGGCGAATACGCTGATAGAGCTTGGTCTCTTCCCAATGCGCGAGGATACGCGGCTCCGTCGTCGGGAGATTCGCCTTCATGGGGAAATCGGTTTTCGGGAGGTTGACCGTTTTTTTCAGGTCAACGGAGAATGCACTCATGCGCTGATTTCATCGTACCGGACCACGTATTTTGCGCATAAAAAGACGCTCTTCTCGTCCGTACGAACGCAGCGAACCGGAGGCTTAGGCTTGCAATAGCTGAATACAAGGGAGCTTCAGGCCTTCGGTGTACGCCCAGCTGAAGCTGCCGATACCGTTGTCGGCCCCATTCACAAGAGCACGCGCATCCTTCAGATCGTCGTTTGCCAGATATCGGCGAAATTTTGGCGCACGATCCGCCAGGTAATGTGCCAGCACCCTGGCTGCCACCTCCGGCCGATGAGCTAATAACGGATCATCTACCAGACGGCTATCGCCAAACAGCTCTCTGCTGTAAGTCTGGTAATTGCTGCGGCCCGTAATCTGAATAAAGCCGCGTCCGCGAAAATTGGCGGCATCTTCTAACCCTGTATTGCCCAGGATGTGAGCGTATTTGTCGAACGGCTGCCCGCCCGGCGACGTATTGCCGCTCCAAATGCCTTCACTGACGGGAAGGAATCGCGCCGCTTCCGCCGACATCGTTGCTAACGCCACCACGATCATGCTGCGGTCGCCGAGCGAGACTTCCGCCAGCGCATTCAGGATATAGGGCAGATTGGCTTCAATGTTCGCCGTATGCGTAGACGGAAACATTCCGGCAATGCCCTCCGGCGTGATGCCGGCAATGACGCAAATCACCGGGGGCGGGTCCTGAAGTCCGAGCGCAGCGGCGGTGGCAGCATCGATAATTCCGGTCACCGGCAGGCCTTTGTTTTGCTGGAATATTTTCACTGCCGCCTGCAGGTGCGGGCCAAAAGATCCGTCGATATCGTCTGAGTAGATTTTCAATTCCGCCAGGGCGCACTGTGCATCCAGAACATCCTGCCCCTGCAAACCGATCTGAAGTATGCGCATGCTCTCTCTCCCAAGCTAAAATCCGGTGCGGCTGTTCGACCATGCATTGTATTAGAAAAGCAGCGATGTTGCATGATAAGATCGCCGCACAAACGATGAGATATGAGGGCAAGAGATTTGCGGCGCGATCCGGCCAGAGCCGACGGCACATATTAGGATCTTTTGGAGCATGCGCAGCCGCCGTTGCTGCAAGCCCTCTCGCGGGCCAGACGGTGTCAGCCGCGCGCGACTGGTCCGGCAACACTCCGGTTCGGTATCCCGATCCGAACGTGATCTCGCTCGATAAGCAGTTCGACAAATATCGCCTGACTACTGTTGCCATTGAGCGCGTCGCTACGGGATTTCGCTGGGCCGAAGGAACGGCCTGGAACGGGGCCGGAAACTATTTGATCTGGAGCGACATTCCAAACAACCGTCAGATGCGTTGGCTTGAAGAGGACGGCCACGTGTCCCAGTTCCGCAGTCCGTCGAACTTCAGCAATGGGAACACCTTCGACTGGCAGGGCCGGCAGATTAGCTGTGAGCATCAGGCCCGGCGCGTGGTGCGATATGAGCAGAATGGCAAAGTAACGGTCCTTGCCTCCAGCTTCCAAGGCAAACCATTCAATGCGCCGAATGACGTTGTTGTTCATCCGAATGGCGACATCTGGTTTACCGATCCGGGCTATGGCGCGCTGATGATCTATGAGGGCGGAAAGTTCCCGATGGAGCTGAAAGAAGCCGTCTATCGAATCGATGGGAAAACCGGCACGATTGAAAAGGTGACCGACGAACCGGCCAAACCGAACGGCTTATGTTTCTCCCCGGATTTTAAAAAGCTGTACATCGCCGATAGCGGCGCTACTCACTATCCGGATGCACGGCGCGAAATTCGCGTCTATGACGTCGATGGAACAAAGCTGCGAAACAGCAAGACGTTCGTCGAAACAAAGTGGCACGCGGAAACCAATTACGCTGGAATCGCCGATGGAATTCGGGCAGATACGGACGGCAACATCTGGGCCGGCATCGGCCACGGCGGCGACTGGGGCGACGGGGTTTATGCCATTTCTCCCGAAGGTCAGAAGATCGGCCGGATCGTGCTACCGGAGATCTGCGCGAACGTTTGTTTCGGTGGCACCCGTCGGAACCGCCTGTTCATGGCGGCAAGCCAATCGATATATGCCGTCTACGTAGATGCGCAGGGGGCGAACATCAGTTAGCGCCAAACTTGCGCTGCCCGCGACGGGCCCGATATCGTGGGAATAGTGGATTTACAAAAGACTATTCTGCGCAAGGTCGGCGACGCGATCGGCCGTTTCCGGATGATCCGGCAGGGCGACCGGGTAGCCGTGGGCGTATCCGGTGGCAAGGATTCCCTTACGCTTCTCGAAGCGCTGCTGCTGCTGCAGAAGCGGGCGCCCATCAATTTCTCTGTCTGCGCCTTCACCATTGAGCAGGGGAAGTTTCTCGCTCCGATTCACCCCGTCGGAGCGTTCCTGCGTGACCGCGGCGTGGATTGGACGTATGTGGAAGATGCGCCATCGCTCGGGTTGTTGACCGAACAGCCGGATCACGGATGCGACGTCTGCAGCCGCTTCCGGCGGCGCGCGGTTTATGACGTGGCGCGCCAATTGAAAGCCAACGTGATCGCCTTCGGCCATACGGCGGACGATTTCTGCGAATCGTTCCTGCGTAATGCCATGTTCACCGGACGAACCAGCGCGCTTCCGCCCGTTACATACTCAAGCAAGCGCGATTTCCGTTTGATTCGTCCGCTGGTCTACGTGGGCGAAGAGCTGACGAGCGCCTTTGCGCGCAGCATGGGGGCGCCGGTGGTTCCTTGCGGCTGCTCGCAAAAAACCGGCACGGTCCGGCGCACCCTGCGGGATCTGTTCGCCGAACTGGAAAAGGATCATCCATTTCTGAAAGAGAATCTTCTCTCGGCCATGGGCAAGATTGAGACGTCACGCCTGCTGGATACTCGATTTCTCGACCTGGATGGCGATACGGACGAATCCGGATTCTTTTCCGACGCAAAGCCGGAATTGATCGCACTCGAGGGGTAACTGCTTTCCGAGTGCGTTCCCAAGGCGCAAGCCTTCCGGCCCAGCGTGTCGGCCCAGCGGCTTGAAAGTCAAACAATCGTGATATTCTCTTCACGCAACGTAAATCATTTCGAGTGAATTCTTGTATGGAAAAGATTGTGTCCTCCCCGGCTGCTGAGGAACGCACGCAAATTCAAACCGTTCGTGATCCGTATTTCATTCATTCGGTAGCGCATGCGGCCGACGTTCTCAGAGCCTTTAGCTCTCCGTCGGAGATCTTGCGGCTGAGGGACATTGTGGCCCGCACGACTCACAGCAAAGGAATCGCCTTCCGGCTCTTGTACACCCTCGAAAAGTCCGGTCTTGTTGAAAAGGTGGGCTCGAACCAATATCGCTCAACTGTTCAGCCGCGCCGAACACGCAAATATAAGATCGGATTCGGGGCACAGGGGACGGACTATCTGTTTTCACGGCAGGTTACGGCCGGGCTGAAGCGTGAAGCGGACCGGCTGGAAACAATTGAACTGCTGACCTTGGATAACCGCTACAACCCAAAGGTTGCGCAGAAGAACGCGGATCTGTTTATCAAGGAGCGTTGCGACCTCGTCATCGAGTTTCAGACAGACGACAACGTTGCGCCGATCATCGCTTCGAAATACCGGGAAGCGAAGATTCCGCTGATCGCGGTGGAAATTCCTCATCCCGGTGCAATTTACTTCGGGGCCAATAATTACGAGGCGGGTCTCATTGGTGGCCGCGCCCTGGGACGGTGGGCCAAACAAACTTGGGATGGTGAAGTAGATGAGATTCTGATGCTCGAGTTGCCGCGAGCCGGCGCCATTCCACGTTCGCGCATTGTGGGCATGGTGGTCGGAATCCGTGAAATATTGCCTGGCCTCGAGAACTGTCCCATGATTTCGCTCGATGGAAATGGCTGTTTCGAGCCGAGCTGGAAAGTGACCCGGAAACACTTGCATCACACCGCGGCCAAACACACCCTGATCGGCGCCATCAACGACGCCAGTGCCTTGGGCGCCCTGCGAGCTTTCGAGGAAGCGGGGCGGGCCGATGGGTGTGTAGTAGTCGGGCAAAATGCCTCTCCCGAGGGGCGCGATGAACTGCGCCGCGCCAGCCGCTTTATCGGGACAGTGGCGTACTTCCCCGAGAAGTACGGCGAGGGGCTGCTCAAATTAGCTCTCGACATTTTGGACTTTAAATCCACTCCTCCGGCGGTCTTCGTTCCCCATCAATTTCTCACCGCAAAAAATGTCGATCAGTTCTACCCGATTGACATTTGGCCCTGATCCACCCTCACTACCTGGCGGGGTGTGCCGCCGCCGCGCTCGATCATCCTCGGAATGCCACTGGCGTTTTGTTGTGCAAAATCGTCCGTACGTCACCGCTCGCGCGAGAAAACGCCGCTGGTTGGCTAAGTCATGGGAAGCTCGGCACTTAGAGCCGGGCACCGCGTATCACAGTGCAAAATTCCGGCTTCTGTTCTCTATAACGCTATTCCTGGCCTGAATGCCGCATATACTCTCACCACAAGCGTGGTGCCTTGACCCTGAAAAGGGAGAGTCATCGCCGGAATGCTGTTCAGGGTATACGAAGGAGAGTCCATGTTGAACAGAATGTGCCATGCCGCCGGGGGGGCTTTGGGCCCGGCATTAAAGTCCGCATTTATCGTTTTCTGCTGTTCGATCGGAATTGCGTTCGGGCAGAGCACGACCGCGACATTGAACGGAACTGTAACGGACGCCTCGGGTGGATCGATCGTTGATGCCGTGGTGGTCATTACTAATCAGGCCACCGGCCAGGAACTCCAGACGCACACCAATGCAGAAGGCACCTATTCCATGCCCGGACTGACCAGCGGAACCTATAAGGTGACCGTGAGCAAAACCGGTTTTGCCACTCTAAGCCAGACCGACCTCTTTCTTGGCCCAACCGTTGTTCGTACGCTCAACAGCACCCTTGCGGTCGGCCAGATTTCGCAGAACGTAACCGTCGAAGCATCGCCGGAGCAGGTTCAAACCAGCACTGGCGAAGTCTCCAACTCCGTATCACAGGTCCAGGTGGAAACCTTGCCTCTGAATGGAAGGAACTATCAAAGCCTTTCCGCGCTGATGCCTGGCGTGTTGAATACAGCGCAGGGTAATTCCCAGGGGCAGGGTGGATTTGGCACCGGCAACACCATGTCCATAAATGGCATGGGACTCGCAGGCACGCTCTACGAACTGGATGGCGTCTGGAACATGAACACGGGAAACATGACGCAGACCACTATCCTTCCGAACCCGGACAGTATTCAGGAGGTCCGGACGCTTCAAAACAATATCAGCCCGAAGTACACGTTGCTGGGTGCTTCCGTGGTCCTGGTGCAGACTCGCAGCGGCTCGCGCGAGTTTCACGGAGCGGGTTGGGAATACTTCCGGAATACGGCACTGAACGCGCGAAACTTCTTTAGCCCCGATGTTCTTGCCTACCACTCGAATATTTTCGGCGGCACCATCGGCGGACCGGTCTTTATTCCGAATCACTTCAATAAAGACCGCAACAAGCTTTTCTTTTTTATCAGCGTTCAGGGTGTCAAGCAGAGCGAAGGGAGCACGCAAACAGGAATCACGCCAACCCAGGACCAGCGCAACGGTCTCTTCACGGATCCGATTACGGATCCCACCACCGGGAAGCTTTTCCCTCAAAATTCCGCAGGCCAGTATGTAATACCCACCGCTCGCATCAATCCGAATTCCACCGTGCTTCTGAACACCTTGGCCAACCTTCCCAACTACAATGCCGGCGGCAATAATTACATCAACACCAATCCGCAGACGATCAGTCAACTGGATACGCAGGGTAAGGGCGACTACAATCTCAGCGAAAAGATCCATCTGATGGGCGAGTACTTTGACCTGAGACAAACGCAGAATCTTCCGTCCCAGGAATGGCTCGGGTCGCCGTTCACCACCAGCAAGCAGTCATTTACAACGCGAAGCAAACTGGCCGAACTGCAAGGCACGGTCATTATTTCGCCGACGATGGTGAATCAGATCTCCTGGGGCGTCAATAATTATGTAGTGGATCTGGGGTTAAACGGTTTCGTCTATCAAAACCAGATTCCAGACTTCCACACGACCTTGCCCTACAACGGCTTTCTGTCCGACAGGCTCCCGGATGTGGCTTTCACCACCGGCGGTTACGCCTCTATCGGCGTCACGCAGACCCAGCCTCTTATCCATGCGTCCGACCTCGAAACGACATTGACCGACGACTGGAGCTGGGTGAAGGGAAAACACACTATTGAAGCAGGGTTCAACTGGGTGAACAGCACCAAGCGTCAGAACAAATTCTCGCAAAGCAATGGCACGTGGAATTTCTCCGGGAGGTTTACCGGCGATCCGATTGCCGATTACCTATTAGGAGATTCGTCGCAGTTTTATCAAGACAGCACGGAGCGGCGTCCTTACATTCACGGAAGAATTATTTCGCCGTACGTTCAGGACACCTGGAAAATCAGCAAACGGCTGACTGTAAACTATGGGCTTCGTTTTACCTACATGCCGCTGCCACATGCACAAAACCAGTGGGAAGCGATGTTCAGCCCCGCGCATTTTGATCCCACCAAGGCACCCATCGTAAACGCCAAGGGAACAATAACGCCTACGCCCAATTACGATCCCAACAACGGCATTATCATCAATGGCGAGAATGGCATCCCGAGTAATTTCGGCACCGGACAAAAATGGTATGTCGATCCGACGGTCGGAGCCGCCTGGGATGTTTTCGGCGACGGCAAAACCGCCCTTCGCGGCGGATTCGGCACCACGGAATCGCGCGTCTTCACGGGTATTGACTGCACGTACACTTGCGCAAACAACTATCCGTTTGTTCAGTCGATTACCTTAATCAACCCGCAATTCCCGAATCCCGTTGGAACCGGTGCGGCTGCTCCGCCCGCCGCTCCTACGATCGCCTCCACCCAGCTAGACGCCCCCTCTGCGGCCACGGTGCGTTCCTGGAGCATCACGCTGGAACATCAGTTGGCGGGTTGGTTGCTGTCGGTCGGCTACGCCGGCGACCACACCGAAAATATGCCAATTGGCCTGGACATCAATCAGCCCGGGCCCACCGGCGGCTTCAACTACAATCCGTCCGTCAATACCGGCACATTCGCATACGTGTACGGCGCATACCCCGGTTATGCGGCTTTGAGCACAAATGAGGCCATAGGTAGAGCAAATTGGAACGGTATGACCGTCTCCGCAAAGCACAGAACCGGTCACAACCTGTTCTTGACCGGCGCCTATACCTATTCTCACGGTTTGTCGCTTGGATTTTCTCAAAGCTCCTTTGGTGGCACCGGTGTTCAAAATGCGCACGACCCGGAATTGGACTACGGCAATTCGGCAGTTAACGTTGCCCACGTTGCGTCGTTTAGTTATATCTGGGACATTCCCTTCCTGAAAGACGACAAGGGCTGGAAGGGAACGCTGCTCGGCGGCTGGAAGTATTCCGGGATCACCGCCATTCAATCGGGCATTTCTCTTACGCCGGGCCTGAGTGTCACGAATCAGGGTTTAGCCAATAGGCCCGATTTGATCGCGCCGATCAGTTATCCGAAAAAACCGTCGGAATGGTTCAGCACAAGTTCTTTCGCGGCCCCTCCGTACGGATTCTTCGGAACCGCGGCCAACGGCAGCATCACCGGTCCTGGCCTGGTGACATTTGACATGGCGCTCTACAAGGACTTTCGTATAACCGAGCGCCAGACTATTCAGTTTCGTGGAGAGCTGTTCAACATCTTCAATCACACGAACTTCAGCGGCGTCTCGACAACGTTCGGCGCCTCCAATTTCGGCCAGGTTACCAGCGCGCTGGATCCCCGGATAGTGGAGTTCGCTCTTCGCTACCATTTTTAAGACGGTTGCACGGTACATTCATTCTCAATGCTCGTGACTGAGCCGCGACCAGAGGGAGCGGTCATTCTCAATGCTCCCTCATCTCGAACACCGCCATGGGCTCACCCTGCTCATCAATCACATACCGAATCGCTGCCGATACACTCTGCGGCTTCCACAGCCAGCGCGTACGTCCGTGCCGTGCCCATCGCTTTCGAGCCGGTTCCTCCATCCCAAGCCGGTTCAAGTAGCGGCTGGCCTAAAAGGATTTCAGGTCGTTCATCTGCTCAGGACGAGCGTCTGCTTCCAGCACTAGGTGAACGTGATTGGTGCGCACGTGAGCCGCTAACAGGCTCCACCCGCGATCCGTGCAGCGTTCCAGCATGGCAGTTAATACTGCCTCTCGACGGCTTCGGTCCATCCCATAGGGCGGCTGGTCCATCAGTTGCCGCTCGGCCGAAACCCGCCTCCGGTCGGGTTTGACCAGACGGCTCCCGGGCAGGCTATGTGCTCAATCGACCGATCCCGATTCATCGCCGTGCAAGTGGCAGCCGTAGCAAGCAAACGTAATCAGGTAAATCAAGACCTTATCGATTGACTACAACCGCTCCTCCGGTCACGGCTCAGCCCGGGCTAACGCTACTATGTCGCACGAATGTCCGTGCAGCCGTTATCATAAACTGGCGTGATGAAGACCCGGATAGTTGTGCTGGCGGCTGCCGCTGCTCTCGCCGGGTTTACGGCCTCCGCATGCCAGCTCTCTGCGGCAGATATGGAGACTTACCACCGGGCCGTTTCTCCAACTCTACCGTTTCCAGAACGGTCTTCGGCGTTTGAGAAAGTTATCCAGGCATGTCCGAACGATCCTCGTCTCTACGCCGAGTTTGCGTCGTTGCTGGTCGCCAATCGTGACTTCAGCGGCGCGCTCGCCTGGGCTGATAAAGGCCTCAAGCTTGCCCCGGAAAACCCAACCTTGAACCTTCGCAAGGGCGAGGCTCTTGTCGCATCGAGCCAGGCAAAAGAGGCATTGCCGGCGCTCGCAAAGACGCCAACAACGGGGGAATCGCAGTTCTTCCGGGGCCTTGCCTATCAGCTACTCGAACATCATCGTCCTGCGCAGCAGTGTTTTCTCGACGCCTGGAATCGCGGCAACCAGGATCCGTATGTGCTGTACTCTCTGATGCTCGAAGATAAAGACCTCGGCGACAAGGCAGCCGGCGTCGAGCATTTCAAAATCATGCTGGCCCGTTTTCCGGATTCGGTTTGGGTCCATGTTCTTCTCGGCGACGCCCATTTCCAAAAATCGGAGGAGGTGGAGGCACGGCAAGAATACTTGGCCGCTCTAAAACTAATGCCGGATCTCTTCGAGCCCAATTTCCGGCTCGCTTACCTGACCTTCGAAGCAGGAGAATACGGTTCCGCGATCGAATATTACCGGCGCGCCCTTGCCGCAAAGCCTCGTCACACCGAAGCGAATGTTTACCTCGGAGAGGCCCTGCGCCGCGATCACCGGCTGCCCGAAGCCATCACACAACTGAAGCGGGCTATTCAACTGGATGCGAAAGTTGCTTTGGCCTACACCTCCCTTTCGAAGTCCCAAGCCGATACCGGACGTCTAGCCGACGCAGTCGATACACTCTGCTCGGCGGAGAAGGAGTTTCCCGGCGATTCGTCGTTTCCGGCTATGCGTTCGCGAATTTTGGCGCAAATGGGCAAACCAGACGATGCCCGACAGGCTGCGCAGCGAGCCCGCGAGATTATGGACGAGAGGCTGAAGAAGCAATCTTCTGTTGCCCAATGAATGCCGTGCGCCTCTTTTTCTCATTGTGGGCTGTCGCTTCGTCCGGCCCTGCGTTTCCCACTTCCGATGAATTTCAAAAGTTAGCCTCTTGTATCGATCACAAAGATCAGGCGTGTGTGGCCGCGTCTCTTCAGAATCCGCCGCAGCATCCCTCGGCCGAGTATTTGGCAAGGGCCGCGCGCGGTTATTTGTTATTGGGACGCAAGCAGGAGGCGGTTGAGTCTATCAACCACGCCACCCAACTCGAGCCGGACCGCTACGAATACCTGATGGAACAAGGATGGTTGTACCAGCGCTGCGGCGATCAGGTTTCCGCCATCGAATCGTTCCTGCATGCCTCCAAGATCAATCCGCAGTCGTCCCAAGTCTTCTATGAGTTGGGCATGAGCTTCTTTTTCGCCAAAGAAAACGAGCGTGCCATACGCCACTTCAACCATGCCCTGCAGCTTGATCCCAAAAATGACAAAGCAGAATTTATGATCGGCGTAGTATACCTCTGGATGGACCAGTTGGACGGAACCAGGCTGCACTTTGAGAATGCATTGAAGCTGCAACCCGAAAATGCACACTACCACTTGCACTACGGTGTGCTGCTCGAGCGGCTCCGTGAGTTGGACCCAAGGCCAATGGCGCCAAATGAACGGGATCCGGCACTTGAGAATCTGCTGGAGGCCAGGAGACTTGATCCGTCAAATTCGCTGGCGCGCTATCAATTGGGAAAACTCTACCGCAAACGAGGTACACTTGCCGAAGCACAAACCGAATTGGAGGCCGCCGTGCGCTTGCAGCCAACGTTGTCTCCCGCGGTATATCAATTAGCGCTGCTGTACCGCCAGATGGGTCAGGAGTCGAAAGCTCGTGCCGCTTTCGAGAAACACTCGCTACTGACTCAACACGAGAGGACGGACGAGTACGATCCGATCGACGCCAATCTCGCAGAGTGAAGTGCCTTGGGCGCCCACACGGAGTGCGCGGCAAAGAGACAAAGAATGCAGCTACACCAGGATGTCGTCAACAACCACAGCTCTCTTCTCTGTCCCGGTCAGCTTCTGATCCAGACCCTGAAACTTGAACGTGAATCGCCGGTCGTCGATGCCAAAACGATTGAGCACCGTCGCCTGAAAGTCGCGCACGTGGACTGGATCCTTGACGATGTTATAAGAGAACTCGTCTGTTTCGCCGTGCACCACTCCGCCTTTGACGCCGCCGCCCGCCATCCAGATAGAGAAACAGCGCGGATGATGATCGCGGCCATAATCGGTGTCCGTGAGCTTGCCTTGCGAGTAGATCGTCCGGCCGAATTCCCCGCCCCAGATAACCAGAGTGTCGTCGAGCATTCCTCGCTGCTTCAAATCCGTCACGAGCGCGTATGATGCCCGGTCAACATCTTTGCATTGACTGGGTAGAACTTCCGGCAAAATCGAGTGCACGTCCCAGCCACGGTGGTACACCTGAACGAACCGTACGTCGCGCTCCATCATGCGACGCGCCATCAAGCAGCAATTCGCAAACGTGCCGCCCTTCCGCGCGTCTTCCCCGTAAAGATCGAACGTGCTCGCTGGTTCTTTCGAAATATCCGTCAACTCCGGGACCGACGCTTGCATACGGAAAGCCATCTCATACTGGTCGATGCGAACGCGCGTCTCCGGATCGGAGATCTTGGCACTCTCCAGCTGGTTCAGTTCGTCCAGTGCGTCCAGCATCCGACGCCGCATCTTCACCGGAACGCCGGCGGGATTGTTGATATACAAAACAGGATCCCCGCCCGAACGCAGCGCGACACCCGAGTATTTTCCGGAAAGAAAACCGGAACTCCAGAGGCGGGCGGAAATGGCCTGTACGTTGGCCTTCGGATTGGAATGCGTTGCATTCAAGACTACAAACGTAGGCAGCGACTGGTTCATGCTTCCCAGGCCGTATGCCAGCCACGAGCCGATGCACGGCTTGCCCGCGATCATAAAACCAGTCTGCAGGTAAGTGATCGCGGGCTCGTGGTTAATTGCGTCCGTATGCATCGTGCGGATGATGGAAATGTCGTCCACCATCTTCGCTGTGTTCGGCAAAAGTTCTGATACCCACGCGCCGCTCTTCCCGTACTGAGCAAATTTGAATATCGAGGGAGCGATCGGGAATCGGGTTTGCCCGGCGGTCATCGTCGTCAACCGCTGCCCGCTGCGTATGGATTCAGGAAGGTCTTTGTTAAACCAATCCTTCATTCCCGGCTTGTAATCGAATGTTTCAAGCTGCGGAGGAGCCCCCAGCATGTGGAGGTAAATGGCACGTTTGGCCTTGGGCGCAAAATGCGGGATCCCCGGAACGCCGCCCTGCGCTTTCTTCTCCGCTTCTGCCTTTGATTCCCGTGCCAGCAGCGAGAAGAGCGCGATTGATCCGATCCCGCGCGCTCCGCGTCCAAAAAACTGCCGCCGTGTTTCCGCTAATACTGCTTCATCTTCTGGTTGCATTGCCACAATCGATTCCTCAGTTTCACTGCACAAGTACTTCGTCGAGATTCATCACCTCGTTCGCCACCATAGTCATCGCCGCCAGTTTCACTACGGGTAGGTTCACCGGCGCTTTGGATTCACCTACACTCAGCAGCTTCCTGGCATCGTCCGGCGCCGAATCGTAATAAGAGAGGTAATCGCGATAAGAGCTCAAAACAACCTCTCGTTCTTTCGGGTCGAAACTCCGCGCTAAAAGCCGGCTTGCCATGTATTCAACTGCGCCGCCCGGATCGCCTGGCGAAGCCGTCATCGCGTTTTGCGCTAGCGTCCGTGCCGCTTCCACAAACTGCGGGTCATTCATCGTTACCAGCGCCTGCAGGGGTGTGTCGGTCCTCTCCCGCCGCACCACGCAGACCTCTCTCGAAGGAGCATTAAAAATGTCCATCGAGGCCGGCGGCGCGCTGCGCTTCCAAAACGTATACAAGCTGCGCCGGTAAAGCTTGTCCCCGGTATCGGCTTTGTAGAACCGGGTGTTGCTGTTGTCCATGGCCACTGCTTCCCATACGTTCGGTGGCTGGTAGGGCTTGACGCTCGGCCCACCAATCTTCGAGACCAGCAGTCCACTGGCGGATAGCGCCGTATCGCGAATCATCTCGGCATCCATTCGATACCGCGGTCCGCGGGATAGCAGCCGGTTATCCAGGTCATGTTCAATCTTCTCGGCCGTTTCCAAGGGCGATTGACGGTATGTGGCCGATGTCACCAGCATCCGGTTGAGTCTCTTAACGTCCCAGCCGGACTCGCGGAAGTCCACCGCCAGCCAGTCAAGCAATTCTGGATGTGAGGGCGGCTCTCCCTGTGATCCGAAATCCTCCGCGGTCTTCACAATTCCCGTTCCGAAAACCTGCTGCCAGAACCGGTTCACCGTTACGCGCGCCATCAGCGGATTCGATGGATCTACTAACCACTCCGCCAACCCTAACCGATTACGCGGCTCCGACGCCAACATCGGGGGCAGAATGGCAGGCACGTTCGGATGTACCTCGTCTCGCATTTGATCGTATTGGCCACGGAACAAGACGTGCGCCACCGGCTGCGAGTCCATACGCTCTTCCTGAACAAGCGTAATCGCGCTGCGGCGTATGATGTCGTACCGGTCCGCATCTATCTTGTGTAGTTCAGCCGCCATTTGCTTGGTACTGCCATTGACTTCTGCCGTGTAATAGGCCAACAGCGCCTGCCGGTCCGCTTCCGAGAGGTCTGCCACTTCCTTCTTTGCGGACGTGTCGATCCAATCGGCAAAATACAGCAGCATTGCGTCCTGCTCATCCACACGCCGGTCCAAAACTCGGAAGCCGCTCAATGCCCCGCCCTCAAGCGTCTCTTTTTCACGTTTGCCCAGGTAAAGCGGCGAGGTCGTCAGCACAGGACCCGCAAGCGGCGCAAGATCCTCGCCCGTTCCGTAACTCGGCACTGCCGCGCCATTTATGTATATGCGGAATCCGCTGTTACTCCGGCTGCCGTCATAGCTGAACGCCAAGTGATACCAGGTACCCGGTTTCAACCCGTAGTCAGGTGCGGGCTGCGCGCTGATGTACTTTCCGTCGCGCGCACGCAGCTGAATGAAGGGCATCGACGGCTCGGTGTTGTTGGTGTTGATGCTGACTGACAAGCCCCATTGCTTCGTCTCATTGCCCTCTTTAGCAGAATCCCACTGGCTCGCGATCGCGTAGCTCGTATTCGCCTTTGGGATCTGTATCCAGGTGGCGATCGTAAATGGCTTTTCCGAATTGATCTGCGGAGTGTTGGGGAGCTTAATCGCCGCGTCCTTCTCAAACTGCAGCGCTTTGCTTAGTCCTGCCGGTCCATCACCCAGCGTCACTCCGGCAGGCAAATTCAGTGCGGTCGCCGGGCCGCGACTCTTTAGTTCCGGCGCTTGCCCGCTTTGATCCGTCTTCACTTGTAGTAGCTGTGAGCTCGCGAGCGCTGATATAAGCTGCTGGCGAGCCGGTGAACGAAGCCAGCTCTCGAACTCCGCGTTCCCGTCCGTCTGTGCTTTGGCGATTGACGCCTTCAGAGCCTTACGCTGGGTTTCGAGCTGATCCCATCGAGCCCGATCAGCCTCCGGCGGCACCGTTACTACAGGCGGAGTATCCGGCACGTTTCCATCCAGCGGATACTGCGTCGTATTTCGAAAGAAAGAAGTGAGGGAATAATATTCCTTCTGCGCGATGGGATCGAACTTGTGATCGTGGCATGTAGCGCAACCTACCGTCAGGCCAAGCCACACCGCACCCGTCGTGTCTGCGCGGTCTTTGGCATACATAGCGGCTACTTCCGCCGGAATCGAGCCGCCTTCATTCGTCGTTACGTTGCAGCGCTGGAAGCCCGATGCGATTTTGTCGTCCAGTGTCGGATTCGGCAGCAGGTCGCCCGCCAGCTGATCGATCGTAAATTTATCGAACGGCATGTTGCGGTTGAATGCGTTGATCACCCAATCGCGATAGGGCCACATTTCACGATAGTTATCGATGTGCAGCCCTTGGGTATCTGCATAACGCGCCGCATCGAGCCAGAAATGCGCTTCCTGCTCACCATATTGAGGCGACGCCAGCAGCCGGTCCACAACCTTCTCGTAGGCGTCCGGCGAGCCGTCCTTTACAAACCTGTCCACCTCTTCGGGTGTCGGAGGTAATCCGGTAAGATCGAGCGTTACGCGGCGGATTAGGGTGCGCTTATCTGCCTCCGCTGCCGGTTGCAATCCGTTCGCCTCGAGCTTAGCCAAGATGAACTGGTCGATCGGATTGCGTACCCACTTCGCATCTTTCACCGCGGGCAACGCGGATCGCGTGGGCGCAGTGAACGCCCATTGGTCCTTCCACGTAGCGCCTTGCTCAATCCAGCGTCGCAGAATGTCTTTTTGCTCCGGCGTCAGCGTCTTATGTGCCATCGCGGGGGGCATCCGATACGCCGGATTATCCGAAAAAACTCGCTTGATCAGCAGGCTTTCATCGGGCTTGCCGGGCACCACAATCGCGCCGTCCTTCCGGGTTGCGAACGCGCCTTCCTTTATATCCAGCCGTACGCCGGCCATCCGTGTGCCCTTGTCCGGTCCGTGGCACAAGAAGCAGTTATCGGAAAGGATGGGCCGGACCTGGCGTTGGAAATTTACCGGCGGCCCGCTGCCAACCGGCGCATCTGCCGCTGCGGCGAGAGTTCCCGCCAGGAGCGTCATACCTAAAAGTACTGAAAAAGCACTACGTGGTGAAGCCCAAATCATAATCATCTGGAAGGCGGAGGACAATATCTGTCCTGGGTTCATTTATACCTCCGCGGGCGAGTGTTAGCTTTTGATTCAGTCGTGTAGTACGAAATCAAACGTCAGTCGCCCGCCACAGGGTTCTGGATCGCATGAGTTGCCCGGCGTAAAGGTACGGCCGATCGTTGGATACAGAATTCGACTGGCGTTTGCTGCGTGAATCTGCGAAACACCGTCGCGAAATACTGCGAGGAACTGAAGCCTAGCTCCATCGCCGTGTCCGTCACACTTTTGCGTCGATCTCGCAGCAGCTCCTTGGCGGCTTCCATCTTGCAGCGCAAGATAAATTCGTGGGGCGCGATGCCGATTTGCGCCTTGAACTTGCTTTTAAACCTCGATACCGACAACTCAGCCTCGTCCGCCAGTTCGACCAACGAATAATTTCGCTCCGGGTTGGATTTGATTCGCTCCACCAGTCGTGAAATCACCGGTGATCTGTGAATGCCTTCGTGCCGGTATGCGCAACTGATGGTCTCCAGGATGAAGCGCACTATCTGATTCGCAACGGCAATCCGCGTCACAAGCGCATCTAGTTCGTTGGCCGTTGTGCGCGGGTTATCTGAAAACGCACCGGCCGGTTCACTCGGCCGTTCGCATAAGCTGAATACTTCATTGAACATCTGTTTGAAAGCGGGTCTGCCCGGAAAATGGCGATGAGGCAGGGTCGAAAGCTGGTTTATCAGGGACGCGCTCTCGTTTGCGGGAAGCAGCAGGATTGATCCGCCATCTTTCGGGATCTTCAAGTTCATCCAGTAGAGGATTCCACGCTCCTCCACGCGGCCGCCAGTATCGTGCGGTTCGCCCGGAGCCGTCACAAACATGTCGCCACCTACCAGGTGATATTCGTGGCCCGCAGTACGGTAGGTCTGGCATCCGCGCTCCAGATAGCAGATCTCGACCGCATGAGGATGGACATGAGTCGCAAGTCCCGGCCGCGCGGAGCAATACTCATAACGCCCGAACACGGGGACTTCCGTCAGCCCGATCAGGCTCAAATCAAGCGTTCGCCGGTCATCCTGCGATTGACGTTGCACGAGTGAAATTCGATATTATACTGTCGCCAGTGAGCTCTGTTCAGAAGACGATCCAGACGCAGTTTCGCTTCCGGCCAGACGAGATATTTTATGGGAACACTTTATCTCATGTAGTGAGACGGTTCGCGATCTGTGCGGCACTTTCGCTTCCAGGCGTTTTTTGCCCTGCCAACCTTTGTGGCACGCCACCGGCGCTTGGTTCGGATGCCACAACTGCCCGGCATCTGGCCGCCGCCCAGCAGGCCGAACAGGCGCATAACTATGCCGAAGCAAGCCGCGAGTACCAGGAAATACTCAAAACAGCTCCCAGTCTGGCGCTGATTCATCAGAGCCTCGCCATCACCTATCATTTGCAGAACCTCTTTCCGCAAGCCATCGCCGAATTCGAGCGGGCGATCCGCCTCGACCCAACACTCTTCGGCTCGTACCTTTTTCTCGGCATGGATTTGTACAAGACGAATGAGTTCAAGCGCGCCATCGCTCCGCTTGAAAAAAGCATAGAACTAAATCGAGCCATGGCTGAACCCGAAGCGCGCTTCTGGCTGGCCGCAACCTATTCAGCTCTCGACCGGCACGACGATGCCGTTCGCGAACTCCGCCTGGATCTTGCCCTCCGGCCGAAGGATTGCGATGTTCTGTATTCGTTAACCAAGGCTTACGACCAAGCCGCAGCTGCCGCTTTTGAGCGCCTGGGCCGCATTGAGCCTCTCTCCGCCGCGGTCGCGCTGCTCCAGGGCGAACGTTTTGCTGAAGAGAATCGTCTGGATCTCGCTCGTCTTCAATACCGGAACGCGGTCGCTTTGAGACCCGATTTCGCCAGCTGGCTTCCTGCCGAAAAGGCACTGGCGGAAGCGCCGCCGGAGCTTGTCATATCGGCTCGTGACGTGCGTGCTGATCTCGATCTTGCCGAGTTGTTCGACTCTGCGGGCGACGCCCATCGCGCTGCCGCGGTGCGTCGAGGTCTTCTCCAACGGAAACCCGCCGAGCCCCAAGTGGCTCAACTTATCGCCCTGGCAAATCAATCGGTAGGCCCCGGCGCCGATCCGGACCTGGCGCAAGGCATCGACCTCTTTCGCCAAGGCCGCTTTCAGCAGGCCCAAAGTCCGCTCTCGAAAGCCGCCGCTCACAATGCCAATCAGGCGTTACAACTGCTCTTGATCAGGTCTTACCTCGAAGCCGGCGATTTCACGCTCACCGAGGAAAAAATCAAAAAGATCCTCGCCGCTAAACCGGACAACATCGACGCTCTTCATCTCCTCGGCCGTAGCTACAAAAGGCAGGCCGAGCTGGCGCTCAAGCAAATGACCGAACTCGCGCCCGACTTCTATGGCGTTCACGAGCTTCTCGGGAAACAGCACGAAGAGAAAACCGAATATCAACAGGCGATCGACGAATATCAGGCAGCGCTCGCCAAACGCCCCGATCTTGCCGGTATTCGATACGCCATCGGAAACGTCTACCGCAAAATGAGTCAGTATGACAAGGCACAACAGTGGCTTCAGGCGGAGCTCGACCGCAATCCATACCACGGGATGGCCCGCTACCGCATGGGAAGCATTCTCCTGGAGCAAGGAAAGACCAGTGACGCCATTTCGCAGCTGGAGCAGGCGCTTCGGGCGCACCCGCAATTAATCGAGGCGCATATGGATCTTGGCCGTGCGTACACCGCAAATGGCCGCTATCCCGAAGCGATCGCACAGCTTGAGCAGGTGGTCGCCGCAGACCCGGGAAATGATCGTGTCCACTATCTCTTGTCGGGCGCGTATGCCCGGGAAGGAAATCGCAGCCGTGCCCAGAGCGAACTCGCGGAATATCAGCGCTTAACCCGCAGCCGGCTGGAAAACACGCAGCAAGATGTTAAAAAGGCCGCCGATTCGCTGAAAGACCCGTAACTTTGTTTTCCGTGGGCTCCTCCACGGTCAAAATCTGATTACCCTTGACGTTCTTCAGTACCTGTTTTTGCCCGCTGGGCCAACGTATCTTGATCTCGTCTACAGTTGCCGCGGTTCCCAACCCGAAATGCAGGCGGAAATCGTTTTGCGATTGATAACTGCCGCCGCTCTTCACCTCGCGTGTCTGGGTCAGTTGGCCTGTTCGCGCCGTTACACGTGCGCCGATTGCGTCGCGGTTCGAGATCGTTCCGCGCAGTCTCAGCAGCAGCCAGTTCCCGCCGCGTCCCGGGTTCTTCACGATCCACGGCGTCGCGTCCAGATTCGAAATGACCAAATCGATCGAACCATTGTTGCTTAAGCTGCCCGCTGCCAGACCGCGGCTCGATTCCGCGAGCTGAAACGCAGGTCCCCAACTGGACCCCACGTCTTTGAAGCGTCCATTCCGCAGGTTGAGAAATACGCTCGGATGCTGTTTGTATTTCGTTCCGAATTCGTGCTGGTCCACTTCCGGGTAAACATGCCCGTTCGCCATAACAATATCCGGATATCCGTCATTGTCCATGTCGGCAAATTGCACGCCCCACCCGAGCAGATTCCAGGTTGGCTGTACCAATCCCGCGGCGTAGGACACATCCGCAAAATGCCCTGTGCCATCGTTGTGAAACAGCGTCTTGTAATCGTCTGAAAAAGTCGTCAGGACGATATCCATGTTGCCGTCGTTATCGTAATCGCCGATGTCGACGCCCATTCCGGCCTGCTCCCGGCCGTCATCCCTCAACGCCACGCCGGCGTCCAAAGCCGATTCGGTGAACCTGCCCTTGCCGTCGTTGTGAAACAGGTAATTCGGCAGCGAATCGTTCGCTACAAAAAGGTCCGGCTTTCCATCGTTGTCGAGATCACCCCATACGGCGCCCAGCCCGTAGGATGGCTGGACACTCCCTATTCCCGAAGCCGCCGTTACATCCTGAAAGTGGCCGCCGCCCATATTACGAAACAAATGTCCCGTACTCGGTTTCAATCCTCGCGGCCCGCACTGCACCGGAATATCGCGATAGCGGCACAGCAACCCCTCACGCGGCAGATTCAGAATGTCTACGTCCAGGTAACGCCCGACGTACAGATCCACTAAACCGTCGCCATCGAAATCTGCAAATGCCGCGCCTGAGCTCCAGCCTCCGAGTTCCGTGCCCGACTCGCGGCTGAAGTCTCGAAATGTCCCATCGCCATTGTTCAGATACAGCCGGTTCTTGCCGTAATTCGTAATGTAAATGTCGTCGAATCCATCGTTGTTAACGTCGGCAACGGCCACGCCCATCGTCCAGCGCCGGTCCCCTAACCCCGCCTCGTGCGTCACATCCGTAAACGTTCCGTCCCGGTTATTCCGGTAGAGATGGTCTTCCGCGGTGTTGTTTCCTGCGCGCTCCGCGTCAAGGGTCGAACCGTTCACCAGATAGATGTCCGGCCATCCGTCATTGTTGTAATCCAGGATCGCAACGCCGCCGGTCATGGATTCCACAATGTAGTGCTTGTCCGGTGACCCGGAAACGAGTTTCGCCTCCAGACCCGCTTGCTTTGCAGTCTCCCGGAACAGCAGCGCAGGAGCCCCGGCAACTATCAAAGTTGCGGCCGCCAGCACAGCGAGCGTCTTTCCGTTCAACGGTCCTCTCCCAGGTAACCAGCCCCCAGAACCGATTGCTCCATGAGGGCCTTTTTCGTTTCCGCAAACTGCGCTATGTATCTCCGCGACTTCTCTTCGTTGCCTTCGCGGTGGTACAAACGCCCCAATAGGTACGCCGCCTCAAAAAAGTCCGGCTCGAGTTCCAGCGCCTTCTCCAGTTCCGTCCTGGCCTCCTCGAGCTGCTCGCTCTCGACGAACAGACGTCCTAGTTCCAAATGTGCTTGCGCGTTCCGCGGATCGATTTTCAACGCTTGCTCGTACGCTGCCTTCGCCTCGTTTCTTTTTTGCAGCCACGCGCCTTCGCTCTTCAGAGTCTTTCCAAGACTCACGTAGAACGTCGCGTTCGCATCCAATTCCGCAGCTTTTCTGAACGAATCCGTAGCCTCCTCCAATCGCCCCTGCCGGACACAGGCGCGGCCCAGCAGGTAATAGGCTTGCGCAAATCGCGGATCGATGTGGATCGCTTGCCGCAGGAGTGTCACTGGTTCGCTCGAGAGCGGGTCGTGATTCAGGCAGCTCACCGCCGCCACATATAAAGACTGCGCAGACTGCTCTCCATACGCTTGCGCCAGCCCAATCAATCCGACCGCCGATAAATAGTTCGAGCCTTGCTCCAGTTGCGCCGCCAACTGATCGTAAAATTCAGCCTTCTCTTGCGATTGACCCGTTTTCGAAACTGGCGTTGAGGCTTCCCGCGCCACTTCGGGGCAGTCGTTTCGCTTCATCGTGTAAAAGACTTTAGCTTCGCTTTTGGCCTTCATGGCGAAAAGGCGGCCGAGCATCGATTCTGCCTCACTCTTTTCCCCCTGGTCCAGCTCGATCAATGCCCGGTTGATATATGCGTGTTGGCTCCCCGGCGCGCGTTCGATCGTTGTCCGCAAAATCTCCTCCGCGCGAGCGTAATGCCCAAGCTTCGCTTCTGCCGACGCCACTAAGCTTGCCGCCTCCGCGTTCGCCGTCACAAAACTGTCTAGCGCCTTCACCACAGCCGCGTCGTCTCCGAGCAGATAGGATACAAGCGCCGCGCGAAAACGCGGCTCGAACGCGTCAGGCTCTAGACGGCACGCTCTGCTGAAGTACTCCAGCGCTTGCTGGTAGAAAAGGTGATCGAAAAGAATATTCCCGATCCGAACCAGCACCGCGGTCGATTTCACCGGCTTTTCCAGCAGATTCTTGGCGGTGTTGAGCGCTAAGGTAGATTGCTTTGAGAGAAATGCAGATTCAATCAGGTTTACGCGCGCCGCCAGATTGCTGAACCCGCCTTCTAGCGCCGCCCGCAGGTGTATAGTTGCGCGCCGGTTGTCGCCTAAATCCCGATACGCCATGCCCAGTTTGTATTGCGACAATGCGTCCGCCGGCTGTTGTTCCACCACATCGCCCAAATACACAACCGCGTTCGCTGGATCTTTGACGGCCAGGTACGCGTCGCTCATCTCGCTCTCTATCTTTAATTTCAAATCGCGAAACTCAGCTTTGCCGCGTGTCTCTTGCAATAACTCAGTTAAGGTCTCTAATGCCCGGCGCGTCTGCCCGCTCATCCGCTCCTCGTGCGCCTGCTGCCATCGAGCTTCCAGCTCCGCGCGATTGGCGGCGGCCCACGCTGGCGCGACCAGTGCCACAAGCGCTAGAACCCAGCAGATGCGTGCCAAGACCACTTACTTTTCGCCGCGGGAGATAACACTGGGCACGGCCTTCGACTTACCTTCTTCAATCGTGAGAATCTGATCGGCTGCCACGCCTTCGACCCGTTCCGTCAATCCGCTGGGCCATCTCACCTCTAGCCAGTCGGCTTTCTCATGTGCTCCCAGCCCAAAATGTACGCGCAGGTCATTGGCAGAAAGGTAGCTCAGGCCTGCTTTGATCTCCTGAATCTGCCGCAGTTCGCCCGCTTGCAAAGTCAACCGAGCTCCAACCGCCGACCGGTTACTCTTCGTTCCCACGCAGCGCACGGTCAGCCAATGCTGCCGGGGCGAGTCGTTGTGTAAGAGAACCGGCCCATCATCCAGGTTGTTAATTAGTAAATCCAACCGGCCGTCGTTATCATAGTCGCCGACGGCAAGTCCACGACTCTTCCATGCCGCCGTGAGACCTGCCTCGCGGCCTATCTCGCGAAACGTCTTGTTCCGGTTGTTCATAAACAGCAGCGGCCGCTGCTTGTAAACCAGACCCAGGTCGAACTTATCCGCCTCCGGATAAAGGTGTCCGTTCACCACGAAAAGATCGTCCCAGCCATCGTTATCCAAATCCGCGAAGGACGTCCCCCACTTGACGAAACGATATGTCGCCTCTCCATGCCCGGCGGGGTTCGTCGTGTTTGTGAAAGTGCCGTCGTGATTGTTCTGCAGCAGTTCATCGGTCTGAAACGAAGACGTCGTGTAATACATGTCGAGCCAGCCGTCATGGTCGTAATCGGCCACATCGGCGCCCATGTTCCCTTCTTCCACACCGTCCGCCGAAAATGCCGCGTTTGCTGTTAGCGCCACTTCCTCAAACTTGCCCTTTCCCAGATTGTGATAAAGCAGGTTGGCGCTCAGGTCGTTGGTCACGAAAATATCGGGCCAGCCGTCGTTGTCATAATCCGCCGCGACTACACCCAGCCCGTAGAGTTTGTCGGGATCGATTTGCAGTTCGGCGGTACGGTCGTGAAAATGGCCGTTCGCATCCCCGAAATAGATGACGTCGCGCGATCCTGGGAATCCGCGAGGCCCGCAAAACACCGGGGTTCCGCGGTAATTACAAGAAGAATTGTGCTCCGGCAGATGGTCGATCGGATATTCAAGATAGCGCGCTATATAGAGGTCGAGGTAGCCGTCTCTGTCAAAATCGCCAAACGCCGCACCGGTATTCCAACCGCTCCCGCGCACGCCCGCCTTCTCCGCAACCTCCTCGAACGTACCGTCATGCCGGTTATGAAAAAGGAAATTCCGCCCGTAGCCGGTCACCAGAATGTCCTGCCAGCCGTCGTTATCATAGTCGGCGACAGTTACGCCCATGCCCCAACCGCGTACCTCGTTCAGTTTGGACTGCTTGGTAACGTCCGTGAAATGCCCATTTCCGTCGCCTTTGTATAAAGCGCAAACCGCATTTCCGCCGCCCTTGTTGTAGTGGTCGATGGTTGAACCGCGTACCAGCAGGATGTCCAGCTTCCCGTCGTTATCAAAATCCAGGAACGCCGCTCCGCCCCCCATTACCTCCAGCACGTGCGGCTTTGCGGCAGTCCCGCCCTGTACATTACGAAAATCGCTCAACCCAGCCGCCGTCGTCACATCGGAAAACGCGACGCCCGTGGGCGCGCCGGCATAGTCATAAAACGGAAGCGCGAGAGCTGCCGCCACGCACAAACCGAGAATCGAACGCGTGATTTTCTTCTTGACGGAACTAGCCAGCAAAGCGCTCAGTTAGTGTATTTCCGATCGCCTTCCAGATCGCGTGCATGCGCGCGTTCTTGATTGAGACGGCTGAAAATCGCCGCCTCGCCTTTGGCCTCTTCCGTCTTGCCGATCGCCCGGTATGCCTGCGAAAGATACAGGTGCAGTGACGGTACGTTCGGATCGATTCGGATTGCTTTTTCCATCGCCGTCGCCGCCTCGGAATATTGCTTCAGCTGAATCAGCGCCTTGCCCAAACCGGTTTGTGCGTTGATCAGTTTCGGATCGATCGCCAGTGCCCGGCGGAAGTATCCGACGCTCTCCCCCGCGTTGCCCATTTTGAATATCACCTCACCGAGCATCGCTTGTGCCTCCACCAGCTTCTCATCTTTGGCGATAACTAACTCCAACTGCTGTTTGGCCTCGCTCAAGTGGCCCAGATTGTTCAACTGTGCACCCAGATGATAATGCGCCAGGGTCTCATTTGGGAATAGCTGCACTGTTTCCTCAGCGCAGTGCAGGGCGTGCTCGTATTCAAAGTTCCGGTAATAGGCCTCGGTCAACAGGTACCGTGGATCTGGATTTTCGGGCTGCAAGGCGACTGCTTTCTTCAGCGTCTCAATCGCATCTGCAAAATAATTTCGCTGATAATACTGCAGCCCAAGCATAAGCAGCAGGCGCGGATTATCGCTGCGGATTTTCGCGGCTGCACGCAAATGTTGAATGGCGCCATCCGCGTCGCCGCCTTCGTCCGCCAGCAGCGTGCCTAGCAGAAGCTCTGCCTCATAAAAGTTCGGCCTCAGTTGCAAAGCCTTTGCCAGTTCCGGTTTCGCGTCACCGCGCCGGTCCATGCCGATATAAGCGCGCGCCAGATCATAGTGTGCTTCTGGAATGCCGGCGCTAATGCCGATTGCCTTCTCTAGAAAGGGGGCCGCTTGCGCATGCAGCCCAGCCTGCCCCAGCATCGCAGCGGTCGCGACGAGAATATCGTAATCGTTGGAACGCATCAGGTCTTTCAGGCACGCCTCTGCCTCCGGCTGCTTCCGCTCTTTCAGCGCCTGCCGCAAGCCCGAAAGATCGATCATCTCGTTCTGAAACTTTGCCTTCCATCGCGCGGCCGCATCGAATTCGTTCTTCGCGTCCGCGGCTCGACCCTTGCGCTGGTAAGCCCGTCCCAGCAGATAATGCAAGCTGCCGTCTTCGGGTCTGACGCGCACGGATTCCTGCAAGAACGTAACCGCCTTTTCCACTCGCCCCAATGCCAGGTAATCGCTTGCCAGCTTCTGCCGGACTTCCAAGACCTCGCCTGCTTCAAGTGATCGTTCGAAGTAGGCGACCGCCTGTGCCCGATTCCCCGAGTCCTGTTGAATCAAACCAAGGTAGTACAGCGAGAAAGGGTCGGGCGGCGCAAAATCCAGCTCTCTGGTAAAAGCCTTCGCCGCCCCGGCCGTATCATGCGTTTGCAGCAACGCGTAACCGAGTTGGTAGTATGCTCCCCGAGTTTCAGGATTGATCGCGAGGGCCGCTCGCAGCTCGCGGGCAGCCGTCGTGTAATCGCCCTTGTCCGATGCCGCCTGCGCATCCAACAGATGCTTGTTGAAATCCTGGAGTGAGGCCTGCTGCTGGCTCTGTAGTACAGCCGGCAGCGCGAACAGGGCAAAAGCTGCCAGGCCGCTAAATTTTCGCGAGCACCTCATGCATCAGCTCGGGTCTGAGTCCCGCGTTCAGCATAAATTGCAGACACGCAAAAGTCAAAACGAGCCTACAGTAGGGCGACGCTCGTCCGGCGCAAGGCCGCCCCATTTTAGAACAGCACCTTCGCTCCAAATTGCGCCTCCAACTCCTGGGTGGCGCCCGTTAATCCGGTTATTCTTCCGAATGTGCTTGGTGAACTCAAATCATTGCTTGGATTCGAAAAATTCGCCCTGTTCGTGAGGTTAAAAATCTCCGCCCGGAACTGGAAAGTGAAGCGTTCGGTCAATCTGAAGTTTTTGTATCCTCCCATATCCCACTGATAGAAACCGGGTCCGATCAGAGTGTTTCGGCCTACATTGCCAAAAGTATAGGGAGCCGGTGCAGTAAAGGCCGCTGGATTCACCCAGAGACCACTGGTGCTGTGCGCGCCCTCGTACGGATCGCCGATTATATCGGCCCTCTGGGAAATGCTGCGCGCGCCGATATTCGCAATGTCCTGGTTAAACGAAGCCGTGAAGGGCGATCCGGACGTGGCTGTCATAATGCCCGTCACTTCCCATCCACCGAGCAGGGCATCTTGCCAGCCATTAAAGCCGCTCCCGAATCTTTTACCCTTTCCAAAGGGTAACTGGTACACCCAGTCCAGCGAGAAAATGTTGCGCCGGTCTAGGTCACTCAAACCACGGTCCGCGCGCATGTCGTACGGATCTTGCGGTGAGGCGCTGCTCGAAAAACCGGAGCCGCCGACATCCATTACTTTTCCGAAAGCATAGTTCGCGGCGAATGTCAGACCCTGCCCGAAGCGCTTTTCGATCTTCGCCTGCAATCCCTCGTAGTGAGAAGATGCCCAATTCGCCATTTCGCTCGTCGGGCCAAGCACCGGGTATGGCCGCCGCGGGTCCACATCGCCTGGACCCGGAAGCGCCGTGTTCTGATTGATGAACATCGTCAAATGCGTCCCTTTGTTACCGATGTAGCCCACTTCGGCAAGCAGGTCCTGTGTCAAACTGCGCTGGACAGTGAAGTTCCATTGCTGTGTGTAGCTGGTCTTGTTATCGCGTGCCACGATGTGCTGATCGGTTAAAGGAACATCAGCCCCGGGTGTCACGACCAAAATTGGTGAGAATGTCTTTTCGACCGTACTCGGCGTGGCGGTATTGTTGAGATTCGTTTGCGTTTCGCTGATCGCATACGGATAGTTTCCGCGAATCCCCTGCGCTTCCCAGAGATAGTTTCCCGAATAAAATATCGCGTAGCCGGAGCGAATCGTCGTCTTGTCTCCCAGCCGATACGCCATGCCCACGCGCGGCGCCCAGTTGCCATAGCGGGGGTCCACAATCCCGGGACGTGCGTTCGGGCCTTGTCCGGTTACCGGATTCGTGCCGTCCCAAAGATATTGGCCGTTCGCCAGATCAAACGAGCCCAGTGTATTGTCGCGGCTGTACGGCCATCCCAGGTAGTCGTATCGGAGGCCCAGATTCACCGTCAGCCTGGAAGTCGCTTTCCAGTCGTCTTGGATATAGCCGCTGTAGTCGTGCTTCCGCATGATCGCTGCGGTTGCACCGACATTCCGCAATGCTTGATTAGGCAGCCCCAGCAGGTAGGAAGCCATCGCTTGACCGGTTGTCGCGATATTTTGCGGATCGTTCGTGGTATCGCCGGTGAATGTGAAGTTGCCGGTGAAATAACCATCGTCCAGATTATGCATATATCGGAAATCCCAGCCGAACTTCAGCAAATGCTTGCCTTGTATGCGGCTGACGCTTCCTAGCAGGCTCCACGTATCATCCGGAAACGGGTATCCCTGTTGGCTGACATTAAAGACGCCGTTGACGCTGTATTGCGGATATAGCGGAATGCCCTTGACCGGCGGCACGCCCTGGAACCCGAACGTATTGATGTATTTCGTGGTGGCGTCAAGGCCGCCTGGCGCATTGTCCGCAATCTCGAGATTGTTGCGATGGTAGCCCAGCCTGACATCCAGAACCGTCAGCGCTCCGAATGTCTGCGTATCGCTGAGCATCGCGTTCGTAAATGTGTTGCCGATCGTGTTGTTCACGGTCGGTTGGGCCGTTGGCTGGATGTTATGTGAATCGTTGATATTGTATCGCCCAGTGAGCGTATTATTGTTACCGAATCGTTGATCGACACGCACCATACCCTGGTTGCCGTTATTCACGTTCGCACTCGTATTGATGTAATTGTTCCCGTTTACATTCGTGTTGGGCGCGGGCAGAAATATTTGCGCGTACGCGGTCATCGCGGGATCGATCCGGCTGCTCGGAATAATATTGCCTGGAAACGGGCTGCGGGTCGTCACTCCGTTCACCACTTTCGTGGTGGCCGGATCATAAATCTGCGGCGCCAGATTTCCAAGCGCGTCGTGGCTCAAATCGCCGGAAAGCTGCGCCTGGGTCGGCACGATCGACAAGATGGACTGGCCTTGACTGAATCGCAATCCGTCGTAATTCACAAAAAAGAAAGTACTATTCTTCTTGATCGGACCACCTAGCACTCCGCCAAACTGATTCTGCCGGAAGATCGGTTTTGGCAATCCCGCCTGGTTGGAGAAATAGTCATTTGTGCTTATATGGTTGTTTCGGTTAAATTCATACGCCGCGCCGTGAAACTCGTTGGTTCCCGATTTCGTCACCACATTCACGTTGGCGCCGGCGCCCGTTCCAAATTCCGCCGATGTGATATTCGTCTGAACTTTAAATTCCTGAATCGCATCGATTGACGGCTGTACGCCGTAAGACTTGAAAAACGTCTCGTTGTTATTGACGCCATCGAGCGTGTAGTTGTTGTTTTCGCTGCGCAGACCGCTTACTGATACTTTCGTTCCCGAGCTCTGGTAGGTAGCTGTGCCTGTGCTTACGGCACCGGGCACTAGAACCGTCAATTGTGTAAAGCTGCGCCCGTTCAGCGGCAGTTCCACAACCTTCTTGTTGTCCATCGTGGTTGAGACCGTCGAAGAATCCGTCTGTAGTTGCGTTGTGGTTGCGGTGACCTCAACGTGCTCGCTCACATCGCCCACCTTGAGCGAAATGTCTGCGCGCAAAGTCTGGTTCACGTCCAGCTTCAGATCTTTCTCCACTTCGGTGCGAAAGCCCTTTAGCTCGGCCTGGACGGTATAAATACCGGGCTGTAACGACGGAACCGTGTAATTCCCCGAGGTATCCGTCATCGCTTGCCGGGTCGCTGCGGTTCCTTGATTCGTAATCTGAACGGCCACGTCCGGAACTACCGCCCCGGAGTCATCTGTTATTGTTCCGACAATTGTGCCGAGAGAAGTCTGGGCACTGATTACTCCGCTGCAAGCCAGCCAGATTACGGCCACCAAGCTGGCGCTTCGAAATAGACGAGATAGCAGGCATGGAACCTGGCCAGCCTTGCTTTTGGGCGGATGAATCATACGTAGACCTCTCAGGTAACTCCCTCTAGCAAATGGGTACCGTAATTTCTATCAGCTAAAAGGTGGAGCCGTCGTTCGAATTGGGATTGCAATACGAAATCAAACAGCAGGTGAGGCGGACAGGTCCGTTTACATGGCCGCGAAGGACCGGCCCTGTCATTTACGAGGACGTGAGTTCGCTCGCCAACGCCTGAAGGCCATCATCGCGCTTCACTCCAGGCGTCATATTGCGGCATCGTCCCAGTCGTTTTGGACGTGCTATCATCAATCCCCAAGCTGGCTTCTTCTTCGGAAGTAACGGGGTACCGGCGCCGCGTGATGCGCTCCGCAATGCACGTTCGGTAGATTGCTTCTCCATTTCTCAAACCGCGGGTCAGTCTGTTGCCGGATCGGGTACTCTCTTCAATTGAATCGAGTGCTTGCTTAAGCAGAGAGAACAGGAAATGATGCCAAATTCAAGGTTGTTGAATGCCATGGCTCTTGTGCTTGTCACGCTGATGAGCACGTCGCCGGCTCTTGCTCAGGTGGACACGGGTTCCATTTTGGGAACCGTAAAGGACACGAGTGGAGCTATCATTCCCGGTGCCGCGGTTACGTTGCGAAGCGAAGACACCGGGCAGACGTTGAACACCACCAGCAACACTTCCGGCGAGTTTATTTTCTCGCCCTTGAAGGTGGGGCACTATGTCGTGAGCGCCGGGTTTCAAGGCTTCCAACGTGTGGAACACAGCGCCGTGAGCCTGGATGTGCAACAACGGCTAGTCATCGACTTCGTCCTTCCTCCCGGTCAGATGACGGAAACGATTACGGTCTCGGGCGAGCCGCCCGCACTACAGACGCAGGACGCTTCGGTGGGACAGGTGATCAATGCGCGCACGGTGAACGACCTTCCCTTGAATGGCCGTAACTTCACGTTCCTGGCGCAGCTCTCGGCCGGCGTCACACAAGGCCAGCAGGACACCCGCGGCCTGGCAGCGAGCGGCAGTTTTGCCGCCAACGGACTGCGTCCGGCACAGAACAACTATTTGCTGGATGGAATTGACAACAACTCCAATCTGGTCGATTTTCTGAACGGGACTGCGTTTGCGGTTCGGCCTCCCGTCGACGCGATTCAGGAATTCAAGGTTCAAACGAACAACTACAGCGCGGAGATGGGCCGCTCGGCGGGCGCAGTTCTGAATGCGACCATCAAATCCGGCACAAATGAGTTCCACGGAAACGCTTGGGAGTTTCTGCGAAACGACAAACTGGACGCTGCTAACTTCTTTGAAAACGCGGGTGGCATTCCCAAAGGTGCGTATCGCCAGAATCAGTTCGGATTTACCTTTGGCGGACCAATTCGAAAAAACAAACTCTTCTTTTTCGGCGACTACGAGGGAACGCGCATTCGCCAGGCACAGAATTCCGTGAACACCGTCCCGACGGCTCTCGAGCGCGACAGCGGCTATACCAATCTTTCCGAACTGCTGACGCAGGGAGGCACGCGAACCGATGTTCTGGGCAGGACCTACCCTCTTGGACAGGTTTTCGATCCTTCTACTACACGCGTCGTCAACTGTGGCGTGCCGGACACCGCCAGCGGGTTGACCGCGCCTTGCAACGGAGCCCCCACCGGAAGCTCGGTTGGATACGCCCGGCAGCCATTCCCCGGTAACATTCTTCCCGCAAGCCGCCTGGACCCGAATGCCATTAAGCTTCTGGAACTTTACCCGGCGCCGAATAATCCGTCCTTGTTTAATAACTATGCGACGAACCCGGTGCTACGCAACGATGCCAATCAGTTTGATATTCGCGGCGACTACAACATTAGTGAAAAAGACAGTATCTTTGCACGAGTGAGTTACTCCGATAACCCCGCTTTCTTTCCAGGTCCTTTCATCGGCGTCGCCGACGGAGGATCATTCTCGCAGGGCGATCAGACATCCACGTCCGTAAATGCAGCCCTGAGCGAAACTCACACGTTCTCGCCAACTACAGTGAATGAATTCCGGCTCGGTTTCAATCGGATTGCGAGCAACAGACTTCAGCCCAACGCCAACACGCTGGGCATTCCGGAGCAGTTTGGAATCCAAGGCGTCCCGCAGGTTCCCTTAAACGGAGGTCTGGGAGGAATCAGTATCTCCGGACTCAATCGACTGGGCAGCAACGACTACCTGCCTTCGTCCGAATACAGCAATACCTATCAGCTTACGGAGAACCTTACAAAGCAGCTCGGAAAGCACTCCATGAAAGCCGGCTACCAATTCCAACAACTGCGGTTTTCTATTTTGCAGCCGCCCCAGGGCCGCGGTGCGTTCTCGTTCAGCGGCCTATACACCGACATTCCAACCGAGACCAGCGGCAACACCGGAATGGCGCAGCTGCTGCTGACGCCTATTCCGGCGACGATAGCGGGAGCCGCTGATTTTGTAGGCGGGGCTGACAACGTGCAGGCCTCGAATATCGCCAATACCGACCAGAAACGCAACTATAACGGTCTTTACTTCCAGGATGACTACAAGATCACATCGAAGCTGACGGTCAACCTTGGGTTGCGTTGGGAATACTTCGGCCCGATGATCGAGCGCTATGGAGCGCAATCGAATTTTCTGCCCGGCAGCCCCGCTGAATTTCTAATGACAAAGAAACGCTGCAGTACTCCGTTCTCGGCGGATTTCCTTGCGGCCGCTCAGGCGGATAACATCAACGTGGTTTGCTCCGGCACTAGTGGTTTGATGGTCCCGCAGAAGACAAACTTTTCCCCTCGTATCGGCTTCGCCTATCAGCTGACACCTAAACTTGTGGCCCGGGGCGGTTACGGAATCTTCTATGGCGGATTCGAGAACTCGGTTATCGAAACATATGTGGACTTCCCATTTCAGTTTGGTCTTGGTTACTCGAATCTGACTCCCGATGCACCTATCATTTATCCCAACGGCGCCATCGGCACACTGGAGACGGGGATTTCGGCGATTCCTTTGACCTCGGCTGCGGTTGAGCCCGCCGGTGTTTCGTTCACGGGCAACGATTACCACGCCAAGACGCCTTATACGCAGGGCTACAATCTCGCGCTGCAATATCAGCTGTCAGCGAGCGACACCGTTCAGGTGGGATACGTCGGGAATACGGTTCGGCATCTCGGCGTTTACACCAACCCGAACTCCCCGCCTGTCATTCTTCCGCCCGGTTTGAACGTCTATGACTATACGCGTTACCCGGATTTTCAGAATGGATTTACTTACACCAGTTTTGCTGGCGATAGTTACTACAACGGGCTGCAAATCAATTACGAACGGCGCTTCACTCAAGGCTTGAGCATGCTCGCGAACTTTACCTGGTCGAAGTGCCGAACAGACGCAGTAGACGTGCTGAACAGTACCGCGGTGAATGGACGCGGCGCTTCTTTGCTGCCGGGCTTCGGCATCCAGGGCGACTATGGGCTGTGCGATTTCGACGTTCCCAAAGTTTTTCATTTCAGCGGCGTCTATCAACTTCCGGTGGGCCACGGTAAGCACTACCTGAACAACAGTTCAAAAGCCGTGGATGCAGTTTTGGGCGGATGGAGCACGAACTGGATTCTGACGCTGCAGGATGGGCAACCGGGAACGGTACCATGCGCCATCACAACAACTTCGGGCTTCGGCTGTTACGCGCTGCTGGTTCCCGGGCAGAGCGTTACTGCGGGACCCCATAATGTAAATCAGTGGTTGAATCCTGCGGCATTTGCGAGCCCGCCGGTTGCCGCAGACGTTGGCCAATCGGACTACGCTCCGCTCGGCGGCGCACCGACTCAATTCTACGGGCCCGGCTATCACCGGCTCGATATATCTTTCTTTAAGACCTTTCCGATCACGGAGCGGATCCGGCTGGAGTTTCGATCTGAGTTCTTCAATCTGACCAATACGCCGAACTTCTCGCCCCCGGGCTTTGGCGGCAATGGTGTAAGTGCTGCCCCGGGATCGCTCGACTACACGTCCAGCTCGTTTGGTGTAATCAATTCAACTCGTGACGGACAGAACGACCAGCGCGAGATTCAATTCGCGCTCAAGCTGTATTTTTAAAGTCTCAGGCAACTGACTGAATCAGTGTGCGGGTCACATCGCGGGCTTCTCGCTCTTGCGCCAGGAGCCCCGGCCCGAGCATCGTGCCCAGATAAATGATGCCGCCTTTACCAATCGACGTCTTGATGCCCACCGCGTTGCCTTGAAAGGTGGCAATCACCTGATGATGACCAACGGCAATCGGAATAACAGCCTGAAATGTTCTGACGAGCCGCGGGACGGGCCAGCAAAACTGAACGTAGCGACTAGCGTCCACGCCGCCGCGGTTAGTAACA
Source organism: Bryobacteraceae bacterium (assembly GCA_036269815.1). Classification (GTDB taxonomy): domain Bacteria; phylum Acidobacteriota; class Terriglobia; order Bryobacterales; family Bryobacteraceae; genus Bog-105. The sequence goes on along the minus strand of DATBDT010000024.1, from coordinate 38,534 downwards.
ATCGGCGGAAGCAATGCCAGCTTGAATACATCGCGCAGAATGTCCGCCTGAGCACGTGCTTCCGCCGGAGATGAAAAGCAGACACCAGACTCTAGCAACAACCAGGCCCCGGCTGCTATTTCTTTAATCAAACGGCGGCAGCGTGGAGCAGAAAGTTCTCGAGCCGCAGGTGCGATCCAACACGGAGTCCGAACATCTTCGAATTCATCAACCAAGAGCCCGTAGCCGCTCGCAGACTCTTGCGAAAGGCAATGCGGCTCCGCCTGAATTTGCACTCGTGACACTCCGCGGACGGGCGTGAAAGCGCGCGCGGTCACAGGCAAAGCCGCAGCGCCCAGCATCAATGCCCGCCGCGTGAGCGACATCTAGAGCGTCCCTGAAATCAACCGGCTCATGGCTGCCGAGGTGTCATAGATTTGCTGGTCGGGGGCGTACTTATATCGATCTTCTATTTCGGCAATCAGCCAGCCGTCGTAACGAACTTTGAGGATGGCTTCGCGAATCGCCTTCCAGTTGTTGTCGCCCAACAGAATGTTTGTGTAGACGCTTTGATTCCCGCAGCGGCCGCGATGCTTGTGGACATCTTTCAGATGAATTCGCACGATCCGCGGACCAAGGATTTCCACCCACTGCTCGGCGAATCCGGTCTCGTGAATATTGCCCACATCCAGATGAATACCTACAAAGGGATTGTTGACGTCGTCCAGGAACGTGGAGAACTCACGCGGGCTCAAAAGAAAACGCTGTTCGGCGTTACAATTCTCCACGCCGATTCGTACCCGGGCCCGGCGGGCGGTTTCTCCTAACTTTTGCAGGGTGGTTACGGTGCGCTGATAGACCTCGTTATACGGAATGTCTTCGGTCACTAATCCGGCAACAACCAGGATGGCGTCCGTTTTCAGGATTTGCGCGGTTTCTATCTGCCGTTCAATGTGCCGGATCGCGGCCTCGCGCTTGGCCGGATCACGCGCCGAGACGTTCTCGTCCCAATCAAGCGAGTTCGATACATTCGAAACCTGCAAACCCGCGTCTTCAATCTGCACCAGCAACTGTCGAACTTCCGAATCAGAGGTCTTCATCTGAAACCATGGGCGGTCGCCCAACCAAAGTTCGACGCCATCGTAGCCGGCTGTCTTCAGAAGTTGCAGGCCGTCGGAAAAGCCCATGGATGGCGGAAAGAAATTGTCGCCCGTCGATTTCTTCATGCAAATGCCTTATGCGAGGTGAATGCCTTTCGCAACTCATGTGGCGATCTGGTTCCCGCCACTATGGGTTGTTTAATTCTACGTTGCTGCTTATGCCGGCGAGCGCGAAATTTCGTCAAGCCGCTACGTCCGCGCCGGCAACCTGAGTTTTTGGGGAAATTATACTGGTTGAGGTTCTCCCCGTCCGCAGAATGCATAACGGCTCACGTCGTGCCTGATGCGACATTTCTAACTGGAGATTCGTGCGTAAAAACATCCTATCTTTGCTGCTGATATCCGTGTGCGCCAATCCACAGGCGCAACAGGACAAGTCATCGGAAGCTCCATTGCTCGGATTCAGCTCGGCGAGCGCCCCAACAGAACGAGACTGGGAGCGGCGCTTCCGCGATATACCCGACCCGAAACGCATTCATGCCAACATGCTGCAGCTTGCCGGTCATCCTCACAACGTAGGCTCGGAGGCGCAGAGACGAAACGCCGAGTGGCTCGTCGCCCGCTACAAGGAATGGGGATGGGACACGCACATCGAGCGGTTCGACGTTCTCTATCCAACGCCCAAGACGCGCGTACTCGAACTGCTTGGGCCTACGCCATTCAAACCGAAACTGGATGAGGCGCCGCAGCCCGGAGATCCTTACTCGTATGAGAAAGCGACGCAGCTTCCCGGATATAACATTTACTCCGGCGAAGGTGATGTCACCGCACAGCTTCTGTATGTCAATTACGGCATGCCGGAAGACTACAACGAACTGGAGCGGAACGGGATTCACGCCAAAGGAACGATTGTCATCGCGCGCTATGGCGGCGGCTGGCGCGGACTGAAGCCAAAGCTCGCCTATGAACATGGCGCCGTGGGATGCATCATCTACTCGGATCCGGCTGACGACGGTTATGTACAGGGTGATGTTTTGCCAAAGGGACCGATGCGTCCACCGGATGGCGTGCAACGCGGGAGCGTCGCGGATATGACGCTCTATCCGGGAGATCCCCTGACGCCCGGGATAGGATCAGTGCCGGGAGCCGCGCGGCTGAAGATTTCCGAAGCCAAAACGCTCATGCACATTCCGGTTTTACCCATTGGCTATGGTGATGCGCAACCGTTCCTGGCAGCGCTCGACGGGCGGAGTGTTCCGCCGGCCTGGCGCGGCGGGTTGCCTCTTACCTATCACTTCGGACCGGGACCCGCAAAGGTGCATTTGAAGCTCGAATTCAATTGGGATCAACGACCCGTCCTGGATGTGATCGCCACCATGCGCGGATCGGAAGAGCCGGACATCTGGATAATTCGCGGCAATCACTACGATGGCTGGGTAAATGGCGCAAACGATCCCATCTCCGGCCAGTCGGCTTTGCTCGAAGAGGCACGGGCTCTCGGCGAGTTAGCAAAGCAGGGTTGGCGGCCGAAACGAACACTGATTTACACAGCCTGGGATGGCGAGGAACCGGGACTGCTTGGCTCGACGGAGTGGGCCGAAACACATGCGGACGAGCTGAACCAGCATGCCGCGATTTATCTGAATACGGACGAGAACGGGCGGGGATTCTTCGGAGCGGGGGGATCCCACTCGCTTGAAGAACTGGTGAACGATGCCGCGCGCGATGTGACCGATCCGGAAACGAATGCTTCGATATGGAAACGCGAGCAGGCGATGCTTGCGCTGCAGGTCGGCCGGCGAGCCGGTGCAAAGCACAACTCTGACCCGGCTGACGTGCTGAGACGGACCACTCTTCCTCTCGAAGCGATCGGCAGCGGGTCGGATTTCGCGGCGTTTATCGATCACCTGGGGATCGCCTCCCTCAATCTCGGCTTTGGCGGCGAGGACCGCAGCGGAACCTATCATTCGGCTTACGACACGCCCTGGTTCGAGGATCGCTTCGGCGATAAAGACGAGCGGTACGGGCGCGCTTTGGCACAGGTCGCCGGGACAGTTGTGATGCGGGCCGCTGGCTCCGATGTACTGCCCTACGACTTCCGTGCCCTCTCCGATACCGTGAAGGGTTACGCTTCGGAATTGAAGGCGCTGCACTCTTCTCTGATTGAGGAAAGCGGAACCTATCAGCGAAACGCTGGCCTCGGCCTCTACGCTTTGGTGAATGATCCGCGGAACCCGATGCTTCCTCCTCTTGCTCCACCTGCTCCGCCTCCTCTCGATTTGTCTGCTCTTGATCTCTCAGTGGCAGCTTTGGGCAAGGCCGCGGACCACTTTGAGCATGCTCGGGAACAACTGGTTCAGATTTCGGCGGCCGATCGCGAGAAGCTGAATATGGAGTTGGCGCATGCCGAACGCAAACTGACCAGTGCGGCTGGACTGCCAGGGCGCCCGTGGGTTCGACACTTGCTGTATGCGCCCGGAACCCTCACCGGTTACGGCGCGAAGACCATCCCAGGGGTGCGCGAAGCACTCGAGCAGGGCCGGTTTGCAGAGGCGAAGGAGCAACTCGATATTCTAAGCAACGCGATTGCTGACGAAGCAGCTTACATCGAGCAGATAGCTACGGAATTCACAGCCCCGGCGAGGTAAAAATCGCACAGCTGCGATATGGGTCCTGCAGCCCCCGAACTCAAAAAACTACGATAAAAATTCCAGCTAACCCGCACGTTAACTGAGATGAGGTCTAGTAGGTCTGAAGCGCAACAGGCCCCAGCGGGAAGGTGGGGGTGGACACGCGCGACAGGTAAGATCGAAGGCTCATCCGACTGCCTGAAGCTTCACGGTCTTGCTCCGGCGTCTGTCCCCGACTCGGAAGCTCTCAGCGCCGTACTGCATCCTGAAGATCGAGCGCGTGTCATTTCGCTGCTCGTACAGCACCTCAACAACCGGCAGCCACATCTCTCGATTCAATACCGGGTCGTGCTCGGCGAAGGAACGATTCGCTGCCTCAGCGCGACGGCAAAATGCACATACGATGAACTTGCGCAGCCGGTTCGAATAACCGGGGTCTGCTTTGACGTCTCCGAAGCTGAGGACATAGATCACTCCGCGACCGAGCCGCAGCGCGACTTTGAACTATTCTTCAACCTCATCCCGGATTTGGCTTGTATCGTCTCGGCGGATGGGTATTTCAAAAAACTGAATCCGGCTTGGGAAGCCACCCTCGGCTATACGCAGGAGGAACTCCTTAAAACCCCCATGCTCGAGCTCATTCATCCGGATGATGTCGAAAGTAGCATAGCCGAGGTGGCCAAACAGGGCCGCGACTACAGAACCAGGCACTTTGTGAATCGCTATCGCTGTAAGAACGGCTCTTATCGAATATTTGATTGGAGGACCACGTTCAACCGCGACAGCTCGACGCGCTTTGGTATCGCGAAAGATATCACTGAACAGCGGCTGTGGGAAGAATCGCTCCGCGAGAGCGAGGAGCGCTTTCGTGTGATGGCGGACAGTTGCCCAACCATCATCTGGATGACGGACACGAAGGGCGGGAACCAGCTCGCCAACCGGATCTATCGCGAGTTCGTCGGTGAAGCCTTTGGACCGCCCGACGGCGACACGTGGCGCTTACTTCTTCATCCCGACGATCACGCGGAATATGTAGAACAATTCCTGCTCGCAGTCCAAGAGCATACGCCGTTTCGAGCCGAGGCGCGCGTGCGGCGTTCTGACGGTGAGTGGCGTTGGATCGCCTCCTATGCGGAACCGCACTTCTCTCCGGCTGGAGAATTCCTCGGCCACGTCGGCATCAGCCCCGATATCACAGATCGTAAACAGAGCGAAGAGGCATTGCAAAAGGCCAAAGATGCCGCCGAAGCTGCGAATCGAATGAAGAGCGAATTTTTGGCCAATATGAGTCATGAAATTCGGACGCCGATGAACGGGGTCATCGGGTTGACAGGCTTGGCACTAGACACAGAGCTCACAGCTGAGCAGCGTGGATACCTGGAAGACGTCAAGAATTCCGCCGGCTCACTGTTGCGCATCCTGAACGACATTCTGGACTTCTCCAAGATCGAAGCCGGCAAGCTGGAATTCGAAGTGATCGAATTTGATCTGCGCCAAACGGTCGAGGAGATGTTGAAGGTCCTGAACATCCGCGCGTGCGCCAAAAACCTGGAACTGGCCTGTGATCTGGATCCCGCTGTCCCATCCAGACTCCTGGGAGATCCTGGCCGCCTCCGGCAGATCCTGATAAACCTGACCGGCAATGCCATTAAATTCACTCAGCGCGGAGAGGTGGTAGTCCAGGTCGAGCGATCGTCGGAAACCGCTGCCGCAGTCGAGTTGCACTTCAGTGTCAAAGATACGGGTATCGGAATTCCGTTCGAAAAGCAGCGGCATGTTTTCAGCGCTTTTTCGCAAGGCGACAGTTCCTCCACCCGGATGTTCGGAGGCACCGGGCTGGGACTAACCATCTCTTCCCAATTGATTGAAATGATGGGCGGGCGGATCTGGCTGGACAGCGAAGAGGGAAAAGGCTCGACGTTTCACTTTACTGTGTGGCTCGGTATCGCATCGGTCGCGCTTAACCAAAAGTCATCCGTCGATCGCAACGTTCTCGAAGGATCGTCTGTTCTTATCGTCGATGACAATGATACGAGCCGGCGCATTCTGGACAGGATGCTTTCCATTCGGGGGCTGAAGACGACTTTGGCCGATTCGGCATCTACCGCCTTTGCGGCTCTACAGCATGCGGCAAAGACTGGAAATCCCTTCGAGTTGATTATTGTCGATGCGTACATGCCCGGCACAGACGGTTTTACATTGGCAAAACGCATTAAGGCCGACCCACGACTCGGCGGTCCCGAGATCGTCTTGCTGACCTCTGGGGCTCTGTCCGGAGATGCCGAACGTTGCCGCGCTCTCGGTGTTTCCGCTTGGCTCGCCAAACCGGTCGGCGAGATGGAAGTGCTGGCAGCCATCACTCGGAGCGTAAAACCGGCTTTTTTATAGCAGGTAAAAACCCGTTGGCCGCTCTGTCGTTTATCATTGATCGCGATCTTAACCGCGCACAACCGCTCGGCCTGTGCGCTTCCTCAGCACGGGAACGAGACGCTCGGATAACAGTTATGGAAGACCTGCGCAATGTAGCTTGCCACCTGGTGGGGTGAAAAGCTGCGGCCCTCCTCATAGATGGCCACCGTCTGGTCATCGAGATCCCTTGCAATCGGCAGTTCAAACTCCTGCGGAAGAAAGGGGTGACCGTCCGCCTGCTGCCTGCAAATTGTAATGCCGATTACTGGTCCCCAGGAGAAGAAGTTAAGAATAAGGGACACTATGGTCGCTGGCAATCTGGCCTTGATCACATGCACACTCTCAGGACCCGCCGCGCACTTCAGGAGCCCATCGGCATCAATTCCATTCTGGCTAAGTGTCGCATTGATGCAATCAACATATCTTTGGCATTCGTTCGCCAGATCTTGCCAAAATTTTGCCCCCTCTTCATAGAGCGGGACGGGGGCGGAAGCAATTGCAGCGCACATAAACGTGCCTCCTTCTTCAGCCGGCAGGACGGTCAGATCAGGCTAGTGTAGCGCGTTCATCCAAAATTGCAAAGCGGAAATTCGCCTCAGAAAGTCGCCCCGAATTTGGGGTAAGCTGGGCTACGCTGGGAGCCCTGGTTGCGTTCTACCGGGAGGAGTTGGCCGTCGTCGCGCTCAACTCTTTCACGATGTTCCCGACAAACGCCTTTGCATCGCCGAACAACATCAGTGTCTTTTCCATGTAGTACAGTTCGTTGTCAATGCCGGCGAATCCGGGGCTCATGCCGCGCTTGATTACCATCACGGTATGGGCATCACAGGCATGGAGGATAGGCATTCCGGCGATAGGGCTGTCTTTGCTGTTGCGCGCTGCGGGATTGACTACGTCGTTGGCGCCGATGACGAGGGCCACGTCGACGCGTGGAAACTCCGGATTGATCTCGTCCATCTCGGATAAACGCTCGTAGGGAACGTTGGCTTCCGCCAACAGCACGTTCATGTGTCCAGGCATGCGACCCGCGACTGGATGAATCGCGAACCGGACATCTACGCCGCGCCGCATCAAAACGTCGTGCAACTCGCGAAGTTTGTGCTGCGCTTGCGCCACGGCCATGCCATATCCAGGGATAACCACCACCGTCCGGGCAGCATCCAGAATTTCCGCCGCCTCTTCCGCGGTAGCCGACCGGACCGGCCGCGCTTCACTCGTTTTGACGCCTGTTTGTATCGTGCCGAAAGCACCAAACAGGACGTTCGAAAACGAGCGGTTCATGGCGCGGCACATGATCACCGAAAGAATGAATCCCGAGGACCCATCGAGCGCCCCGGCCACAATAAGCAGCTTATTGTCCAGAGCGAACCCCATCGCGCTGGCAGACAGGCCGGCATACGAATTCAGCAATGCGATCACAGTCGGCATGTCCGCTCCGCCGATAGGAATGATCAGCAGCACCCCGAACAGCAGGGCCAGCGCCATGAAGATGGGATACAGCCAGGTCTGATTCGGATAAAAAACGAGGTAGATCCCAATCGCCACCGCTATGCCTAACGTTGCGAGATTCACGATGTTCTGGCCGCGGTACGTGATCGGGCGAGTAGGCAGAATCTCCTGCAGTTTTCCAAATGCCATCAAGCTGGCGGTACACGTCAGAAATCCAAGCAGCGTCTCCAGCACCAGTGCGCCCATCACGAATCCATGTGGTGTGCGGCGATAGTACTCAGCAGTGCCGATCAGAGCGGAGGCGAGCGCGCCGCACGCGTGCGAGATCGCCGTGCGCTGAGGCACTGCCGTCATCGGCATCATGTAGGCGATGGGCACGCCAATAGCGGATCCAATGAAGAACGCGATCAGAATCCACTGGTAGTTGAGGACTTCATGACGCAGTAGCGTTCCCACAACCGCCAGCAGCATTCCTATTTCGCCGACGATCACTCCGCGCCGGGCCGTGACCGGCGAGTTCATCCACTTGATCGCAAGAATAAATCCAGCCGCCGCCAGGATGTAAAGAACAGGGAAGATGGTCTCCATCATTTCGCCGCCGGACCCCGCTTCTTAAACATCTTCAGCATCCGATCCGTAATCAGATATCCGCTGACGACGTTTACCGTGGAGGCAACGACGGCGATGAATCCCAACGTGCGAGTAAGAGTGGACGCTTCCTTTTCCCCGGTAATCAAGATCGCGCCGACCACCGCTATGGCTGATATGGCATTGGTCAGCGACATCAGCGGCGTATGCAGCAGCGGCGAGACACGGCGGATCAGTTCGAACCCCAAAAATGCCGCCAGCATGAAAACCCAGATTCCGATTTCGTAGTTCGTCATGCGGACACCGTGTCCCCTTTTTGTTGAGCGGCAAGCAATTCTGCAATCTTCGGATGCGCCACCGCCCCTTTATGTGCGACCAGAGTCTCGCGTATGATTTCGTCGTTCAGGTCGATCGACAGATTACCGTCGCGAAGCAGCAGACGTAAAAATGCGGTGATATTCGATGACAACATCTGACTCGCGTGATAAGGCACGGTCGACGGCACATTCAACGGGCCAAGGACAGTGACGCCGCCGTATGTAATGGTTTCGCCGGGGCGGGTCACTTCGCAATTGCCGCCGCGCTCGGCCGCGATGTCCACGACTACCGAGCCGCTGCACATCGCCTCAACCATTTCGCGCGTGATCAGAATCGGAGCCTTTCGGCCAGGCACAGCCGCGGTCGTGATCACCACGTCCTGCTCCCGCAGCACTTCTGTCAACAGCTGGCGCTGTCGGCGATAGAAGCTTTCATCCATCGCCTTCGCGTATCCGCCTTTTCCCTCGGCCGACTCGGCTTCCATATCCAGGACGACAAATTTCGCGCCGACGCTTTCCACCTGCTCCTTCACCGCGGCGCGCACATCGTACGCGCACACCACCGCTCCTAAACGCCGTGCCGTAGCGATCGCCTGCAAACCGGCAACACCGGCGCCCAGCACGAAGACTTTCGCGGGTGTAACTGTCCCCGCGGCCGTCATCAGCATCGGAAACATCTTTGCCAGGTGCATGGCTCCCATAAGGACGGCACGGTATCCCGAGACCGTTGCCATCGCGGACAACGCGTCCATGCTCTGAGCTCGGGTGATGCGAGGCATCAGCTCAAGCGCCAAAACGGATGCTCCCGTTTCCGCGAGCATCACATCTTCCTTCAGCGCTGTCAGCGGCTCGTTGAATCCGATGAATACTTGATCCGGCCGGATCATCGGGAGGTCAGCCGTGCCGGCGTCCGGGTTAGCCCCAAGACATCGCACTTGCGCGATCACGGCGGCTTGTTCGAAAACACTTTGCCGATCTCCGAAACGCGCTCCGCGGGCAACATACAGATCGTCGGGAAATCCGGCCTCGGCGCCGGCTGCGCTTTCGATGATTACATCCGCGCCTGCTTTGCGAAGTTGCTCGCATTGTCGCGGCGTAATCGCCACGCGGCGTTCGCCGGGGAAAGTCTCACGTAACACCCCAACCACAGTCGGCAACATAGCCTCCGTTAGTATCCGGGCGGCCGGTATGCAATTGGTCTACGCAAGAAAGCGATGTCACGCTCTTTGCCGAACCCGCAGCACGGTGCGTGCCCGCGATCACTTAGTAGATCATCGATCACAGCGACGAAAAAACGCAAGTGCCGGTTACTTTAAATGTGGATATAATAGGCAGCCAGAGGTAGTGCTTTGGTCCCCTAGTTGTGACCCCCCGCTCGTGAAACCGACTGACGTTAAGAACCCTGACTACTTTCATCGCGTGGTGGACTGTCAGTGGGCGTGCCCCGCGCACACCAACGTCCCCGAATATATACGCTTGATCGCGCAAGGCAGGTACACCGATGCGTACATGCTCAACCGCGAGTCGAACGTATTTCCGGGGATTCTAGGCCGCACCTGCGACCGGCCATGCGAGCCCGCGTGCCGCAGAGGAAGGCTCGACGGAAAGCCCGTCGCCATCTGCAGGCTCAAGCGGGTAGCCGCTGACCTGCGCGACGACATCTCGGACCGGCTACCGGCAATTCCTGAGCAGAAGAACGGCAAGCACATCGCGTGCATTGGCGCTGGACCCGCATCACTAACCGTTGCAAACGATCTGCTGCCGCTCGGCTACCGCGTCACAATCTTTGAGAAACAAAACAAACCCGGCGGCCTGATGCGATCCAACATCCCCGCCTTTCGCCTACCCGAGCACGTTCTGGCCGAAGAGATCGACGTAATCCTCAACATGGGTGCCGAAGTGCTCTACGACACGCCCATCGAAAGCATGAAGGCGCTGCTGGATGCCCGCTTCGATGCGGTCTTTGTCGGGAGCGGAGCGCCGCGGGGGAAAGATCTCGATATTCCCGGCCGCCACGAAGCCGACCGAATCCACATCGGGATCGATTGGCTGGAGTCTGTCGCCTTTGGCCATATCGACTCCATCGGCGAGCGCGTCTTGATCATCGGGGTCGGCAACACCGCCATGGATTGTTGCCGGTCTTCCCGGCGGCTCGGTGGAAAAGATATCAAGGTTATCGCGCGCAGGCCGCGCCGTTTTTTCAAAGCATCGCCCTGGGAACTGGACGATTCCGAAGAAGAAGGTGTCGAAATTCTTATCAATTACGCGCCCAAGCGCTTCGTGGTCAGCAATGGGAAGCTCGAAGGCATGGTGTTCGAACGCCTCGAATGGGACGTGGATGCCAGGCAATCACGCGTGATCGATGAGACTTTTCTTCCGGCCGATGATGTCATCCTCGCAATTGGACAGGAGAACGCCTTTCCCTGGATTGAGCGGGACATCGGGCTTCAGTTCGGAAACTGGGACATGCCGATCGTCGACGAGTTGACGATGCAGTCAACCTATCCCGGCGTATTCTTTGGCGGCGATTCGGCTTTCGGTCCGAAAAACATCATCTGGGCGGTTGAGCACGCTCACCAGGCTGCGATCTCGATTCATAATCACTGCAGCGGGACTCCCGTCAGTGAGCGCCCTCCGCAAGGCATGAACCTGATCAGCCAGAAGATGGGCCTCAGCGAGTGGAGCTATCACAACGACTACAATCCTGTGCCGCGGCAGCGCATGCAACACGTCGATCTGGTCGAGCGATTTCAGCGGCTGAATATCGAGGTGGAACTCGGGTTCACGGCGGAACAAACAGCGCGCGAGGTCGAGCGCTGCCTGAACTGCGATATCGAAACCGTCTTCAAAGCTCCTCTCTGCATTGAGTGCGACGCGTGCGTTGATGTTTGCCCGGTGCAATGTCTCACCATCACGCGCGATGGAGAGGAGGCCGCACTCCGCGAACGGCTCTCGGCACCTGCCGTGAATTTGCAGCAGGCATTGTATGCATCGGCTCCCCTGCCCCAAACGGGCCGGCTGATGGCTAAGGATGAAGATGTGTGCGTTCACTGTGGCCTCTGCGCGGAGCGATGTCCCACCGCCGCCTGGGATATGCAGAAGTTTGAGCTCTTGATTCCGTACGCAGGCACAACAACAAAAGCATGCAGCCCTACTTGCGCTCCCGCATAAACGATTTCGCAATCAAACTAGCCAACGTAAACGGAACTGGATCTGCAAGTGCCAACGGCCTCTTGATGCAGGCTGTGTTCCGCATGGGCCTTCCCGTTTCCGGCAAGAATCTCTTTCCATCGAATATTCAAGGCCTGCCCACCTGGTATGAGATTCGGGTGAACAAGGATGGCTACACTGCCCGAGCGCTCGATTATGACCTGATGGTTGCGATGAATGCTCAGACGTATGCGCGTGACATCCGTGAGGTCACATCAGGCGGCTACCTGCTATACGATTCCAGTTGGCCGCTTGAACCCTCGCTTCGTCGCGATGACGTTCACCTTCTGCCAATTCCGCTAGCGCAACTTTGCAACGAAAAATTCACCGACTCCCGCCAGCGAATCCTGCTTAAGAATATTGCGTACGCCGGGGCGCTGATCGCTTTTCTCAACATCGATATGCCCATCGTGGAAGTATTGCTGGATGAACGATTCTCCGGCAAGGCGGCGCTGCGGGATTTGAACCACCAGGCGCTGCATATCGGTTATGAGTATGCCCGCGAGCACTTTCCCTGTCCCCTGCCGTTCCACTTGGAGCCGATGAATGAGAATGAGGACAAAATCCTGATCGATGGCAATACCGCGGCCGCGCTCGGCTGCCTGTATGCCGGGGCCACTGTCGCAGCCTGGTATCCGATCACGCCGGCGACTTCGCTGATGGACGCTTTTCGGGATCTTTGCTCGAAATACCGGCGCGATCCGGAGACCGGCAGCAACAACTTCGTCATTCTGCAAGCCGAAGACGAGTTAGCTGCCATCGGCATGGTAGTTGGCGCGTCATGGAACGGCGCCCGCGCCTTTACATCCACCGCGGGCCCGGGTATCTCGCTCATGAACGAACTGCTCGGCCTGGCATATTACTCTGAAATTCCGGCCGTTGTGTTCGATGTGCAGCGCGTCGGTCCCTCCACCGGCATGCCCACGCGCACGCAACAGGCTGACCTGATGGAATGCGCCTACGCCTCGCACGGCGACACCAAGCACATCGTCTTATTTCCCGCGAATCCAGCCGAGTGTTTCGAATTTGCGGTGAAGTCATTCGACCTCGCCGAACGTTTCCAAACTCCTGTTATCGTGCTCTCGGATCTCGACATCGGGATGAACGATTGGGTAGTACCGCGGTTGACATGGGACGATTCGTACCGGCCGGACCGCGGGCGAGTGCTCTCGAAACAAGATCTCGAACGACTGCCGGCGTTCTATCGCTACACCGGCGAGGACCCGCAGCACGTTGCCGCACGAACTCTTCCGGGAATCCATCGAACCGGCGCTTACGTTACGCGTGGTTCCGGGCACAACAAGTTCGGTGAATATACTGAGACGCCTGCGGAATATCAGGAGGTGATGGATCGCCTTGCGCGCAAACACAAAGCCGCAGCCGCCTTTGTGCCTCTGCCCAAAGTGCGGTCGCACCCCGAAGCCCAGTTTGGCGTGATTACGATCGGTGGCTGCGATCCGGCCGTTGAGGAAGCCTTAGATCTGCTGGAGGATCGCGGCGTCTATGCCGGGTACATGCGTATTTGCGGGTTTCCCTTCCATAAGACCGTAGAAGAATTTCTCTACAGCCACGACCGCTGCTTCATCATTGAACAGAATCGCGATGCCCAGCTTCGGTCCTTATTAACTCTGGAAACGTGTGTTCCAAAAACGAGGCTGCGATCCATCCTTGCCTATAGCGGATTTCCCCTGAGTGCTCGTCACGTAATCGACGGAATTCTTGCTGAATTGGAGTCTGACAGTGCCATCCATCGCTAAACCAGTCGCCACCCATCCCAGCCAGCAGCGGAACAAACTCGGCCTGACGCTACGGGATTACGAAGGTTCCATGTCCACGTTGTGCGCCGGATGCGGACACGATTCGATCACGGCGGCAATTGTGCGTGCGCTGTGGGAAGTCTCCATGGCTCCCGAGATGCTCGCAAAGATGAGTGGCATCGGATGCTCCTCGAAGACTCCTGCGTACTTTGTGCGCGGCGCTCATGGTTTCAACTCCGCTCATGGACGGATGGCGGCTATTAGCACCGGGGCCGCTGCTGCGAATCGCGATCTCACCTATATCGGGATATCGGGCGACGGTGATTCCTTATCCATTGGCATCGGCCATCTCTGCCACGCCATCCGGCGCAATGTACGAATGGTATACGTGATCGAAAACAATGGCGTGTATGGGCTCACCAAAGGCCAGTTCTCCGCATCCGCCAATGTCGGCTCCACCAGCAAGCGAGGCGAGCCAAATCAGATGCTGCCGATCGATCCTGTCATGTTGGGGCTGAGTATCGGGGCAACGTTTGTAGCGCGCAGTTTCTCTGGCGACAAGGAACAATTAATACCTATTCTCAAGGCCGCCCTGGCCCACCGCGGTTTGGCTTTGATCGACGTGATTTCACCGTGCGTGACGTTCAACGATCACTCCGGATCGACGAAGAGCTACCAATATACGCGCAAGCACATTACCAAAGCCACGGAGACGGATTTCGTACCGCCGGCCACCGAAATTCTGGCCAGCATCTCCCAGCAAGACGTTACCGCGGTGACGCTGCACGACGGCACCGTGTTGCGCCTGAAGTCAGTGCCACCGCACTACGATCCGAAAGACCGGGCCACCGTCATGGCATACCTTTCGGAACATGAAAGCCGCGGCGAGATTGTCACCGGATTGCTGTTTTTGGATGAGAGCGTCCCCGATCTTCACGAGTTGAATAAAAGCGCCTCGACCCCGATGACCCAACTTCCATTTGAGAAGCTTTGTCCTGGAGCGGCCGAACTGGCTCGCTTTCAGGAGGCCTTCCGATGATGCTAGCCCGCGACGATCAGCCTTTCTTCGGGAAAAGAAAAGCCACCTGAACGACCAGTTTCCACAGCGACTGGTCCGGTGGATGAATGGCATTCTCCCAATTTCATAATTTGCCCGAGTCCCCCGGCCAAACGGCAGTACCCACTTGTCCTGGCTAGCTCTCCCGGTCCGCGCTGATCGGAATCAAAGCACGCCCCAAAGAGATTGCTACGCCATCTCGTCTCCGCGTATCTCGCCTGCAGCGCGTAATTTCCCGAAGAAATTTCTGGGGCGAATCTGTGCGCCACGCTCAAACTGTAAGGTACGCTGCTCAAAACAGTTCCTCTCGTGGTACGATCTTCTACACACTCGAAGCCTCGTGCGATGGACTGAGTTGAATTATTCAGTGCATAACCGGCAGCGCGCTCGCGCTGGGCGGACGGTCTGTTTAGCCGAGCTGCCGTTCCGTATTCATAAACTGAATGGCGTCACGCTGTCCGGCGTGGTGCTGTCACGCGTCATGAAGGAGGTGCGATGGCCGCACCCGGAGAACAAGCGCTGCGCATCATCGATCAAATCATGAGGCGCACAAATCACACCGGCACGAGCCCGCGCGGGGTGGATCCGGTCCGATGAAGGCAATCCGTGTGCTTGTTGCCGAGGACAACGAGGGCGATGTTTTCCTCGTGAAGGAAGCACTACGTCTCCACAACCTTGAGTTTCATCTGCATGTTGAAACAGATGGTTTGGCGGCTATTCGCTACATAGAAAACGTAGGGCATACTCCGGAAGCTCCCTGCCCGGACGTGTTTCTTCTCGATCTCAACCTGCCGAAAGTGGATGGATACGATGTTCTGAACACGTTACGTGCTCATCATACGTGCTCAAGAGTGCCGGTGATCATCGTGACATCATCCGATGCGCCGAAGGACTGGCGGCAAGCTGAGTTGCTGGACGCAAAGCATTATTTCCGCAAACCCTCCGATTTGACAGAGTTTATGGCCCTCGGCGCAGTTGTCAGAGAGGCGATCAGGGGCACGTTAGATCGAACAGATGAAGGAACAGAATCCGGCAACGCTTCGTAAAGGAGCGGCACTATGACTGACTCTATGGAACGGCATTTCAATGACGAGGACGAGCGTGTCTCAACCGGTATTGCGGGTCTTGATGACGTGCTGAACGGCGGTTTTCCGCAGGGGCACTTCTTCCTCATCGAGGGCGAGCCCGGGACCGGAAAGACTACGCTCGGTTTGCAATTCCTCATGGAGGGCGCCCGGAAAGGTGAGAAATCGCTTTATGTCACCTTATCTGAGTCGAAGCGGGAGATTGAAAAGGTGGCTCGCTCGCATCGCTGGTCGCTCGAAGGAGTGACGATCTTTGAATTTACGCCCACCGAAGACAGCCTCCGGCCCGAAGACCAGTACTCCGCCTTTCACCCATCCGAAGTCGAGTTCCAGGACACCACGCAAAATATCCTCAGAGAAGTCGAGCGCGTGCAGCCCACGCGTGTGGTGCTCGACTCCCTCTCGGAGATTCGCCTGCTCGCGCGGGACTCCCTCCGTTATCGACGTCAAGTACTTGCGCTGAAGCACTTTTTTACAAACCGGAACTGTACCGTGCTTCTTTTGGACGATCGCACCTCGGGCGCTGACGACCTGCAGCTACAAAGCATTGCTCATGGCGTTTTGCTGTTGGAGAAAGTTCAGCGGGAGTACGGAAAGATTCGCCGCCGCGTGCAGGTCTCAAAGCTGCGGGGATCCAGCTACCGGGAGGGGTACCACGACTACACGATTCAGACGGGCGGCGTTGTAGTATGCCCGCGTTTAGTTGCCGCCGAGCACCGATCGGCAGCTGTCGAAGGCTTCGTTTCCAGCCGCATCCCCGAACTGGACGCGCTCTGGCGCGGAGGAATCGATCGCGGCTCGAGTACGCTCATGCTCGGCCCCGCCGGCTCCGGCAAGTCTTCGATAGCGATGAGCTATGCGATGGCAGCAGTGGAGCGTGGAGAATACGTCTCCATCTTCCTGTTTGAGGAGTTGGTGCGTCTAGCCTGCAAGCGCGCAGTCGCGCTAAATCTAGATCCGTACCCGTACCTGGATGCGGGAAAACTAAATATCGAGCAGATTGACCCTGCTGAGCTGTCGCCCGGTGAATTTACCCAGAGGGTACGTGATTCAGTAGAGCGGCACGGGGCTAGACTGATCGTGATAGACAGCTTAAACGGATATCTAAACGCCATGCCCGGTGAGCGTCATCTTGCAATTCAGATGCATGAACTGCTTGCCTATCTCAACCAGCGCGGAGTGGTAACAATTCTTGTCCTGGCACAATCCGGGATGATGGGTGCTGCCATGACGTCGCCGGTAGACCTCAGCTACTTAGCGGATAATGTCATGGTGCTGCGCTATTTCGAGGCGGCGGGTAGAGTGCGAAAGGCCATATCAATCGTGAAGAAGCGCAGCGGCCCGCACGAAGATACCATCCGGGAATTACAGATGATGGATGGGCGTATTGTCGTGGGTGAACCACTGGCAGACTTCCGTGGAGTTCTCACCGGCGTACCCACGTACCTGGGCTCTGAGCGCATGCTTGGGAGCAAGCATGCCGACCGGGAATAACTTGCATAAAAGGGAGCGCGTGCTTGTTTGCGCTCCTTTCGGACGGGATGGACCGCTGATCCAGCAGCACCTGTTGGCAGCTGGTCTTTTCGCCCATGTGTGCAGCTCGGCTGAAGAACTCTCGGCAGCCATCGGTGAAGGTGCGGGAGCAGCCGTGATCAGCGACGAGGCGCTCAGTGCCGATTCGGTGGAGTGCCTGCGGGCGGAGCTGGCCAGACAGGCTCCGTGGTCGGATTTTCCGGTCATCATCATGACTTCAGGCGGGGACACAACCCGCGACAGCCGCTTCCGCCTTCGCCTGCTCGAACCGCTCGGAAATGTCAGTCTGCTCGAACGTCCGCTCCGCACTGCAACTCTCATCAGCAGTGTAACCACTGCGCTCCGTGCCCGTCGCCATCAGCATCAGCTGGCAGCGTATCTGGAAGAGCGCGATGAGAAGGAGAGAGAGAGATAGTAAGACAAAACGAAGCATTAGTCAAAGCGAATGGTGAACTCGAGGAGTTTGCCTACGCGTCCTCTCACGATTTGCAGGAACCACTCCGGATGATCAACATCTATACCCAGCTGCTGGTAAGAGAGTTTGGCGGCCGCAGCGAAAAAGCCCAACAGTATGCCAGGTTCATTGAAGGAGGCGTTAAGCGAATGGAGAAGCTACTCAGCGATCTCCTTACTTATTCGCGCACCATCCACCCGGAAAACGCCAGCGTGGACAACACAGATCTTTCGAAATCGTTGGCACAGGCGCTTCTTACTCTCAGCAATCGGATCGAGGAAAACGGGGCCGACATCGATTTTAACCAGCTTCCTACAGTTGCCGGCGACGAGGCGCAGTTAGCCCAGGTTTTTCAGAACGTGTTGTCGAACGCGCTGAAGTACCGTCGGCGCGATGTTTCCCCAAAAATCGTGATATCCGCCGAGCAGCAGGGCAAAGAGTGGGTTGTGTCCATCACCGACAACGGGATCGGCTTTGACCAGCGGTATGCCCGCGGTATTTTCGGACTTTTCAAGCGCCTGCACAAAGACGAGTATCCGGGTACCGGGCTTGGGTTGGCAATTTGCAATCGCATAATCGAGCGGTGTGGTGGCCGCATGTGGGCCGAAGGCAGGCTAGGAGAAGGATCCACTTTCTATTTAGTTTTTCCAATCCTCCCCGATTAGATCGCGGATTGTGTGGATTTCCACATAAATTTCGTTATGTCGAATGCCGTACCCGAGGACGCGGTGCCGAAGGCAGCACTGCGGTATCGCCGTTACGCGTATCGCCTGAATCATCTGTATAGCATTTCTTCCGGCAAGTTGGTGCCACGGACTACAGCAGATTCCTGAACCACCATCCCGCACCACCGGGGCTCACAAATCACTTACACTGGAGTACCGGGTGCCAAATCAGCCGGAGGGAAACCATGTATCACGTCAATGTCTTCGGTATGATGTCTGTCCTGGCTTTGCTCGGTGTGCTGCCCACGTGGGCGTCTTCGGTGGAAGCGTACGCCTTCACCGCTGCCGGTCAATCGTCGTGTGCGACATTTGGGCCAACTGCTCAAGTCAGACGCACGATTGGTAGTGGATCCATTGAAGTTGCGACGCCGGGGTCCGGGTGTAATGTCACCCAGAATCTCATGGATATTACCGGCGTAGCAGGGTTGCTCAACGCTCACAGTGCGGCCGCTGGCGGAGGTAATACCACCTTCGGCGTGTTCTCATATAATGGGACCTCCAGATCGCAAGGTGACTACCATACGCTCGGGGTGGAAGCCGAAGGCAGCTTGAGCGGTGCTACCGACGCATTCAGCACTCGTGGCTCAGAAGCTTTTGTCAACATGGCTGACGGCTACACCGCTCCCGCCATGGGGTCTACCGCGTTTGCGGAGTTCAAATATCGGATTCACGGAACTCAGACCCTCAGCGGCCGGGGCGAGACTACGATGGAACTGCTGTGGGCTAAGAACGGCGGTCCGGGATTCTTGGCCTTTCGTGCACAGAACGGTTCCGGCACGGGGCCAACTGTGAACGTCAACGGTACTTACGTGTCCACGCTTCCCGGTATGGCAATAACTACCGATTCCATCACGATGAATACTGACCTGTCTTTCCTGGTGCCTGCCATTGCGAATGAGCGCTTCGACCTCAATATGGTTTTGTACGGTAGCGCTATACCGGCGGCCAGCACCGGACTGTCTTTGCCCAGTTCCATTGCCGATGATTTCTTCGGGACACTGACACTTACCGGCATTAGTGTGTTGGACAGCCAGGGCACGGTGATCAGCGGTGCACAGGTGCTGCGGGATTCGGACGCATTGGCGGAGATCCCCGAGCCCGGCAGCATGCTACTGGTTGGCGCGGTTCTGGCCGCGCTGGCCCTGATCCCAAAAACCCGCTCGAGCCTGACGGGAATGACACAGAAATAACCAGTTTTCATTTCATTGTGTAGCCGCCAACGGCAAAGCTAAAAGGCGGCGTCGCGCTCCGACCGAATCCGCCTCGCCGATCGCGTTCAGCAATAGGAAGACGTGGTTTGCGATCCGGGCGCTTGCGAGTCCCTTGCTGTCTCGGGCCGCCGACCCGCTTCTGATGAAGAGTGCCTACTGCACTCGAAGCGAAGCCCCCGATGCCGCTCCGGGTTGAGAAGAACCGAAGGCGCCGCGATCGACTCTAATTGGAGGCGCACGGCGCAGGATTTCCTTAGGTGTGTCCAGGCCGCTGACGACGAACAGTTGATGCGTGCCGCAGCGATCCGCATAGTACGGAGCCGACACCAGGTACGTCCCATTTTGCGCAATATAGGGAGACCGAGCTTGCGTTTGCCAACTTGCCGCCCAATAAAGCGCCGGCCACGCAACGAACGATCGTTCCCGGTCTCAAAGCAACCGACGCTGCCACCGATTTTGTTTGATCGTTCGCGCCTGCGTCTGCCGCCGCGACCAGCCATAGCTATTGATAGAAAGCGGCTTATCTAAGTCGCACTAATTTGCCATGCTCAGTCGCATTCAATTTGCCACATAACACCCGCTGCTCTCGCGTGACTACTTCAACTCCATCATCAGCCAGGCACGGCTGAAACTCCAATCTCGCAACACCGACTTGCCGGAAACCTTGAGCACTTCCGCCGTCTCTTCTGCCGTGAGGCCGCCGAAGAAGCGCAGCTCGACCACCCGGGCCTTGCGCGGGTCGAATTCTGCGAGTGCACGAAGCGCATCGTCCAGGCGGATCAGCTGTTCGGGCCGGAGAGGACACGCGTCGAGCGATTCGTTCAGTTCCATCCTGATGGCTTGGCCGCCACGCTTTCCGGCCCCTTTGGTGCGAGCTGCATCGACCAGAATCCGCCGCATGAGATTTGCTGATATGGCGAAAAAATGCGCCCGATCCTGCCACGAAACGTGAGGCAAATCCACCAATTTCAGGTACGCTTCGTTGACCAGAGCCGTGGTCTGCAGGCTGGTTCCGGGCTTTTCGCGGCGCATATAACGGTGTGCGATGCGATGAAGCTCGGCATACACAACTGGGGTGAGCCGCTCCAGCGCGGTGTGGTCGCCCAATCCCCAGGCTTGCAGCAATTGTGTGATCTCAGTCGTGCGTTGATCCACTCAACCGCAGTATAGGCCTCCCGAAAAAAGTTGTGCGGCCGTGTCCGTTTCTCTCCCTACGCTTCCGCTTAACGGCCGAAGCAGCCTGAGGCTGCGGGAGGAAACGATGAAAGAAAAGCTGGTGTTGACCGTGATACTGGGTGGAATAGTTGTCCTCCCGATACGCGCGATGGACACGACTCCTACCGTCACTATCTACATCGACTACGATGCTGGCGTCCCCAGTAATGAGGTGTTCTGGGCAACCGGTCAGACATCTAAGATGTTCTCGAAAATCGGCACTCCGGTTCAGTTTCGCTCCGGCCGCAAAGCTCAAACAGCCGGTCGGAGCGGTCTCGAACTCGACATGTACGTGGGAATGCAAGTTCCGAAGGGAATCCATTCTAACGCGCTCGGCATCTCCCACCCGTCCCGCCAGGACGGTCATATCGAGGTGTTCTATTCGCGAATCGAGAACTTTACGCCAGATTTTTGCCGGAGTACGGTGCTTGCCTATATCATGGCCCACGAGATCGCGCACGCGCTGGAAGGGATAGGCCGTCACGCCCCAACAGGCGTGATGAAGGCGGAATGGAATTTCGAGGACTTACTGGAAATCCGCGTAGGAACCCTCGAATTCGATACCAGTGCTGTTGAATTGATTCGAGCGGGGATCGAGAAAAGAGTTACGGGCGCCCACATTGCGCAGTTAAACAGCGTAAGTAAGTTGGTCCGCTAAGAACTGCCAGTGTCGAATATCATAGGTGGAATCGGCGAACCATGGAATCGGAGAGGTTGCGGAAAATCGAGCAGCTCTTTCACGCCGCGCTGGAATTGGAGTCGGAGCAACGCGCGGACCTCCTGCGAGACTCCTGTGGTGGGGATGAAGACTTGCGCCAACAGGTCGAGGCTCTGCTCGCCATGGAACAGGAGCGCTCCGGCCTGCTCGATCATGGCCTATGGGAACGCGGACCCGTAACTCCGCTGCGTCCGGGAACCGAACTCGGTTCATACCGCGTCGAGAGCGTTCTGGGAGAGGGCGGCATGGGCGTAGTGTACCTCGCTTTCGATACCAAGCTCAATCGCCGCGCAGCGGTGAAGTTTCTTTCGGATCGGGTGGCCGATGCGTCCGCGCGCCGGCGCTTTCAGCGCGAAGCCCAGATGGCATCGTCACTCAATCATCCTCACATCGTGACGGTGTACCACGCGGGCGAATTCAATGATCGCCAATATCTGGTTACGGAACTCATGGATGGGGGCACGCTGCGGCAGTGGGCGAAGCGAACGCGGTCGTGGCGGCAGATCGTAGAGTTGCTGATTGGCGTCGCCGATGCGCTGGCTGCGGCGCATGCGGTCGATATCCTGCATCGTGACATCAAGCCGGAAAATATTCTGCTGACGCAGAGCGGCTACGCCAAGCTGGCTGATTTCGGTCTTGCGAAACTGGCCGAGCATTCGCGGCCATCGTCCGAGTCCATCGTTGCTGACGGGACCCGTCCCGGCGTCAGCCTCGGGACGCCGGCCTACATGTCGCCAGAGCAGGCTTCAGGGTCGCCGTTAGATGAGCGCAGCGACATTTTTTCGTTCGGCGTGGTGCTGTACGAGATGTTGTCCGGAGCCCGGCCGTTCACGGGAACAACCGCAGTGGATTTGATGCATGCGATCGTCCACGCGAATCCCGCGCCGCTCGCCGAGGACATTCCGGTCGCTCTTCGGATAGCAGTTGAGAAGGCGCTCGAGAAGAATCCAGCGGACCGTTACCAGAGCATACGGGAGCTGGTCGTCGATTTGCGGCGTGTGGCAAGACGTCCGCTGGAGTCGCCGCCATCACCCGCCTCGGCGATGACCCACGAAAGGCACTTGGCACGCCCTGCCTGGATCGTCGTTGCGACGATCCTCGTTCTGGCGGCGCTTACGGCGTTATGGTTGCGCTTGCGCCCTTCCGAGGCTGGCCGCCAACTGCAGGCGGTTTTGTTGACAGCCGATCAGGGCATGCAAGACGAGCCAGCTATTTCGCCCGACGGGAAGGAGGTGGCCTACTCGTGGGACGCCAAGGAAGGCGATCACCCCGGCATCTACGTCAAGCTGGTGGGTGCGGCTAGTCCGCTGCGGCTTACAAATGAGGCAGACGCTGTCGACCGCTCTCCTGCCTGGTCGCCCGATGGCGGGTACATCGCTTTCTGCCGTACGTCCGGGTCCGGTTCCGAGATCCTCCGAGTACCGGCCTTGGGCGGCCCCGTAAGACGAGTGGCGCAAGTCAAAGAGTGCGGCTGGGGTCTGTCCTGGTCTCCGGATGGGAAATTCATTGCATCACCGGACCCGACGGCCCGCGGACCTCGAAGCATCGTGCTCATTCCCCTCGAGAGCGGGGAGGCGCAAAAATTGACTTCGCCACCGGTCGAGTCTTTTTACGGCGACATTAGCCCGCGATTCTCTCCGGATGGCAAGAGCCTTCTGTTCGTGCGCGCCCATTCGGGAGGGGATCGCAAGATTTACGTTGTCGGCCTGGGTGTCGATGGAACCGCGCAGGGTGAGCCGCGGAAGGTGAGCGGAATGGGAGAACACCCCGTCATCGTAGCCGTGGATTGGATGCCGGACAGCCGTCGAATCGTCTATTCCAGCTCGGTTCGCGGAGATTTCGGTCCTCTTTTCGTCATCCCCGCGAGGGGTGGCGATAGTATACGCGTGGCTGAGGCCGGCGATCGCGTTGGGAAGCTTTCTGTTTCGCGCATCGGAAGCAGGATGGTTTACCAGCGCGTCTCAACGGACCGGAACATTTGGAGAATTCCCGGTCCGCATTCTCTGCTCGAGCGCAGCGGTGCGGCGACACGGTTCATCGCGTCTACGGAATGGGATATGCAGCCGCAATATTCGCCCGACGGAAAGAAGATCGTTTTCGTATCGGCCCGGTCTGGGACTATTGAGTTATGGGTATGCGACGCGGAAGGAGAGAATGCGGTGCAACTAACCAATTCCAAGGGCGTGTCGGCAGTCCCCGTTGGGCTCCGGACAGTCGTTCCATTGCATTCGATCACGACTTATACGGAAACAAAGATATCTCCGTGATAAGCATCGATGGCGGCAAGCCACGGCGGTTCACGGCGGATCCCTCGAACGAGGTTCGCCCTAGTTGGTCTCGCGACGGGCGCTGGATCTACTTCGGCTCAAACCGGTCCGGCGCATGGCAAATCTGGAAAGCTCCGGCAGGCGGGGGCCAGGCTTTGCAGGTTACGCGATCGGGCGGCGAGGAAGCTTTCGAATCGATAACCGCAAAATACCTTTACTGGGCAAAACAGGAACCCGAACCCGGGATCTGGCGCATGCCCGTAGCGGGAGGAGAGGAAACTCGGGTCATCGAAAAGGGGGGACGCAGCCTATTCGCGGTGGCGGAGCCGGGGATCTGGTTCTTGGATGTGGATGCAGGGGGCGCAATCACGCTGAAAAACTTCGATGAGACAAGCGGGCGCGTGGAGAAGTTTCGTGAATTCCCGAGCGGAACCAGAATGGTTATGTCATCTACGACGATGTCCGTTTCGCCGGATGGATTCTGTACGTACAAAATGATCAGGTCGGCAGCAATCTGGTGCTGCTCAACACGTTCCGCTGACCGTTTGCGAATCGTCGACTCTCGCGTGTCCCTATAGGAAATCAAATCGCGAAGCCAACGTCGAGTCTAATGTTTTCGAGTTCATTCGAATCGCGACGGCTCGGACGCGAAGAGTGACAAGTAGGTAAAAGCTCTGTCTTTGAGCTGTCTGCACGCCATCCGGCATGTCAGGCGATAAGGCTATCCACGGGAACATAATGCCGATGCTGGGCGCTGACGATCTTTACTTTCTGCACAGAACCTTTCTTAAAGCGTGATCTCGGAACATGCCAATGCCGAATATCAACTCGATCGTTCATGGCGATCGCGAGTAATCGATGGGATCAAATTTCGGCATAGGCTGGACGGAGGTGTCGCGATAAATCAAGATCTTAGGTTCAATAGATACTGGAGCTTTGACAGTAGCCCGACGAAGAAGCGAATTGCTATTGACGCTGTCCCGCGCACGCCCTTTCCCAGCCGCTGGTTGCGATTCTTAGACCGTCTGTGAGGAAACTCTTGCATTCTCGATGGCCCCGGCAAATGGTGTAACAAAGGCCGGATTCTAACGGCTGCACGGCGCCGCAAAATACATCCGGAGCTAAACCTCTACGGGAGGGGCGATGTGTGATCGATCGGCAGTTCAGAGCTTGCCGCTGGGAAGTGCAGCTATTCCGGATGTTCCGCATCCTGCACACCCGCCAAGCGATCCTCAACAGAAGATCCAGACCGCAGAGCAGATCAGGATCGCCATCGTAACGATTGCGGCCGGCCTGGTCTGGTTCCATTTATTGGAGCCCGTCCCGCACGTCAGCATAATCGGCATCGCAGCGGTCCTTGTCGGTGGTTATCCCATCTTCTCCGAGGCTTGTCACGATGTGCGCGCCAGGCGCATGACGATGGAGCTGTCTATGACAATCGCCTTGCTCGCTGCGTTGAGCATTGGCGAGTTCTTCACAGCTCTGGTCATCACGCTGTTCGTGCTAATCGCCGAAGTGCTGGAAAGGCACACCGTTAGTCGCGGGCGCATCGCAATCGATGACCTCCTGCGGCTTCTACCGCGTTCGGCGTTTCGCGTGAAAGACGACAAAATCGAGGAACTTCCAATTTCCGGGATTCGACCCGGAGACCGGATTCTGGTTCGGCCCGGAGCACAAATCCCCGTCGACGGAATAGTCGAATCGGGTAATAGCGCGGTGGACGAAGCTACCATCACCGGGGAAGCGGCCCCGGTTGAGAAAGCGCCCGGTCTGAAAGTATTCGCGGGCACAACAAACCAGACTGGAGCGATACAAGTGCTGGTCGAGCGACTTGGCCTCGACACGACCTTCGGCCGTATCGTCCAGGCGGTCGAAGTCGCCGAGCAAAGCCGTGCGCCAGTTCAGCGGCTTGCCGACCGGCTCGCCGGGTACTTGGTCTACTTTGCTTTGGGAAGCGCTCTTGTAACGCTGGTATTCACACATGACCTGCGAGCAACTCTTTCCGTCATCATTGTGGCGGGAGCGTGCGGAATTGCCGCTGGCACCCCGTTAGCGATACTGGGCGCGATCGCGAGCGCCGCCCATGCGGGAGGGGTTATCAAGGGAGGCCTCTACCTCGAGTTGCTCGCGAAAGTCGACACGATCCTCTTAGACAAAACGGGCACTTTGACCTACGGAAAACCAAAAGTAATCTCGGTCGAACCTGCGTTCGGCGTTGAAAAGGGCACGCTGCTACAGATAGCGGCCGTCGCAGAGCGTCATTCCGAACATCCGATTGCGAAGGCAATATTGTCCGCTGCGCTCGAAAACGGTCTGCCCGTTTCTGAATCCACTGCATTCCGATACCTGCCCGGCAAGGGAGTTGCGGTTGAGTGGATAGGCTCGAAGATTCTTGCCGGAAACTGTGCGTGGTTAAAGGCCTCTGGTGTATTTGTGCCTATTCTCGATGAAGTTCCCGGCACACACGTGGCAATTGCGAGAGATGGCAAATTCTTAGGCATCGTGTACTTGGCGGATGAAGTTAGGAAAGAAGCCGCCCGGGCTGTCGAGCGAATGCAGGAACTCAAAATCGATGTCAAGCTGCTGACGGGTGACTCCGCCGGCCCCGCCCACGACGTGGCGAAAAGCATCGGAGTCAAAGACGTAGCCTGCGGCCTACTGCCACAAGAAAAATTCGAACATGTAGATCGGCTGGTTCGATCAGGACGAGTAGTCGCGATGATTGGCGACGGGATCAACGACGCGCCGGCTCTCGCCAGGGCGCAAATCGGCGTGGCGATGGGAAGCGGTACCGAGCTTGCGCAATCGACTGCCAATATCCTTCTAATCGGCAACGATCTCTGCAAGTTCATGCACATCATCCAGATTGCGCGTCATTGCCGTTCGGTCATTCTGCAAAACTTCTATGGAACGTTGCTGGTGGACGCGGTTGGAATGGTTTTGGCAGGATTCGGTTTGATTCACCCGCTGATGGCAGCGTTCATTCATGTGTCATCGGAACTTCTGTTTATTCTGAACTCAACGCGGCTACTGCCGAATCGCGCGCATAGTCACATAAGATTGGCCGGTTTGCCGGGTGCAGAGAATTCCCTCGCTGCTTCAGTCCGCTGATCCGCAAAGTTAGCCCGTTCATCTCGATTTCGCGGACGCTCGTGAGGTTCTGATAGGAGCTTCTTCACTTAGCCTGGATACTTCCTACATGCTCAAGCTTTGGATCCGCGCGCTGGCGTGTTTTCTGCCCCTGCTCTGTCCCCTGGTCAACTATGCTCAGTCGGTAACTGGCTCCGGTGAGATCCGCGGTTCCGTTTTAGACCCATCCAACGCCGCTATCGCGGGAGCCACGGTCGAAATTACAAACCCTGTGAGTAATTACAGCCGGACGATCAGTACAGACACCCAGGGCCGCTTCACTCTCCCCAACATTCCGCTCAACAACTATCACGTGACGGCGACCGCCGATGGGTTTCAAAGAACAGCCCAGGACATAGATGTCCGGTCTACCGTGCCTCTGGACGTCAAAATCAGTTTGCAGCTCGGCAGCCAGGTGTCAACCGTCACCGTCGAAGCCGGGAGTGACTTGGTGGAGACCGAGCCAACAACTCACACCGATGTGGATCGCGGATTGTTCGATAAGCTGCCCCTCGAAAGCCCCTCGTCATCTCTGAGCTCCCTTGTGACGCTGGCCTCTCCCGGCGTGGCAGCGGATTCGAATGGCCTGTTTCACGGCCTCGGCGATCATGCGCAGAATTCTTTCTCTGTCGACGGGCAGCCAATCGCAGATCAGCAGAGCAAAGTCTTTTCCAACCAGTTGCCTGTTGAGGCTGTGCAGTCAATGGAGGTTATTGAGGGTGCGCCTCCCGCGGAGTATGGCGACAAAACGAGCCTCGTCGTTGTAGTGAATACTCGTTCCGGTCTCGGCGTCACCAAGCCCCATGGTGACGTGACCGCGTCTTATGGCACTTTCGGCACGGCGGATGCGGGCTTTGATCTCTCCTATGGCGGCCAGAAGTGGGGAAACTTCATTGCAGCCAGCGGACTGCAGACCGGCCGGTTCCTCGATCCGCCGGAGTTCTCAGTCATGCATGATCGCGGCAATCAAGAAAATATCTTTGACCGGGTCGACTTCAAACCCACCGATAACGATACGATCAGCCTGAACTTTCAATTCACGCGATCCTGGTTTCAAACACCCAACTCCTTCGATGCTCAAGACGCTACCGCCTGGTCGGGCCTGACAGTAAATAACGGAGGCCTCGGACCCGACGGAGTACCGGTAGGGTCAACCGACCAACGATCGAAGATAAGAACATTCAACATTGCTCCGTCTTGGACGCGCTTGCTGAATCCACACACCGTCTTCACGTTTGCCGGCTTCGCCCGTCAGGACCAATACAACTACTATCCGAGCAATAATCCTTTCGCTGATCTGCAGCCCGATCTGCAGTCAGAAAGCGTCGGGCAAAACCGCACCCTGACAAATCTGGGCCTGCGATCAGAGCTTTCGTATGTAAATGGCATTCACAACATCAAAGCCGGCGTGACCTATGAAGACACCATACTTACCGAAAACGACACGTTCGGTTTGGTGGATCCGACACTGAACGCAGTCTGCCTGAATGCGGACGGCAGCGCATACAGTGGCCCCGGTATCACGAACCCCGCCAACTGTACCGGCTCGCTATCTCCCAATCCCTCCTTCGTTCCACTGCTCGGTTGTTATGACCTGACTCGTCTCGGAACGCTTCCAGCTTCGGATGGATGCTCTGCATCGAATAGCACTTCCTACCTCTGGCGAGGTCACGCAAACATCCGTCAAGTTGCTCTGTTCGTTCAGGACACGATCTCGATCAAGAACTGGACTTTCAATCTGGGCATTCGAGGCGATATTTACGACGGCATCACCAGTACGAACCAGGCGGAGCCGCGTGTCGGAATCGCTTACAACATCAAGCGAACGAATACCGTCCTTCGCGTCTCGTACGCTCGCTCCCTCGAAACGCCGTTTAATGAGAATCTGATTCTTTCGAGCCTTGGGTGCAACGATCCAGCCATCAACGCTCTTTCGTCTGTGACGCAAGGTTATCCCTGCATCACAGAACCTATACAGTCCGGCTTCCGGAATGAGTTCCACGCCGGACTATCTCAGGCATTCGGACATTATTTCGTTCTGGACGGTGAATACATCTGGAAGTATACGCACAATGCCTACGATTTCAGCGTGCTTGGCAATACGCCCATCACGTATCCGATCAACTGGGCGAGTTCCAAGATACCCGGCGTTGCCATTCGCGGGAGCATGCCGAACTTCCACGGTCTAAGCGCGTTCGTGGTGATGTCATCGGTAGCAGCGCGATTTTTCGGACCTCAGGTCAGCGGTATTGGCGTGACGCCCACGTCCCAGGGTGATACCGCTGTATTTCGAATCGACCATGATGAGCGCTTCAATCAGACAACGCACCTGCAATATCAATTCCGGAAGGACGGTCCCTGGCTGGGATTCAATTGGCGGTTTGACAGCGGGCTTGTGGCCGGTCCCGTACCCTGCGCAGGAGGGAATTGCGCCGACGGGCCGAACGGGACAGACAGCATCGTCGATGTTTCGCCTCTTACTCCGGACCAGCAATTTCAGGCTGGCCTCTACTGCGGTTCGGTACGTGCAACGCCCACTATGCCCATCAGCCCAACCGGCCTTTGCCCCGCTTCGCAATATGGTTCCAGTCTTGTGTCCATTCCCGCCGCGGGGACGGAGAACGACGATCATAATCCCCCGAGAGTTGCCCACCGCAATCTGTTCGATCTGGCGCTCGGCGACGATAATCTGTTCCATACGGAGCGCTACAAATGGAGCGCCCGGCTTGAAATTATCAATCTGACGAACAACTACGCGCTGTATAACTTCTTATCTACTTTCAGCGGCACGCACTACGTTACGCCGCGCACTTTCACTGGAAGCATCGGTTTCCATTTTTAGACCAGACGGTCACCAGTGCAAAACGTCGCGAACGTTCTTAACTTGACGCTTGCTAACCACAAACTGCTGCCCGTTGTTGAGGGTAACCAGCCAACGCTGGCTTGTGATCATGCTCATTTTTCGGATCTGCTCCACGTTCACCAGCGCGTTGCGATGAATTCGACGAAAAGACGTGCTCTTCAGCCGCTCCTCGATATTTCGTAAGTTTTGAGTGGCGAGGAAACGTTGGTTGGCGGTAATAATCCAAACGAGTTCCCCGTCCGCTTGAAACGCAAGAATCTCATCGGGTCCGAGTAGGAAAAATTCTTCGCCGAGTTTGCCAACGATTTTGCGGACCTTGGAACCGCCCGATGTGACTTGCTGTAACTCAGCGACCTTCTCGGCTGCTTGCACCGGGTCTTTCAGCAACCGCTGTGCACGCTCGAGTGCTTGCTGCAGCCGCGCCTGGCTGACCGGTTTCAGCAGATAATCGATGGCCCCTGCCTCAAAGGCATGGATCGCGTGCTCATCGTAGGCTGTGACCATCACGATGGCCGGCAGAACACCGCTATTCAGATGATCGAGGAGCTCGAATCCGCCCATGACAGGCATTTCAATGTCGAGGAAAATGATATCGGGTTTTGCGAGCTGCATTTGCTCTAATGCCGCTTGCCCGTTCTCCGCCTCCCCGATCACTTCCACCCGCTTCAGTATTTCGAGTTCCTCACGCAGAACCTTCCTCGCGATCGGTTCGTCGTCCACTATGAGGGCGCGTAGCAAAGGCACTCTTCTATCGTTACCGCAAAACTAGCGTCGACCCACTAATCTCCTACCGATGAACTGAACTTCGGGATCGAACGGAAAGAATTTACCGGCAAGCGGCTCACGCAGGCACCCTTGAAACTTGGGTCGATGACACATGGTTCGCAATCCCGTACGGCACAAGAAAGCTGACGGTCGTTCCTCCCTCACTGGTCCGGATCTGCAACTCAGCTGCAGGTCCGCAGGAAAGAACAAGCCGGCGGCGCACATTGTCCAAACCGATTCCGATACCACCGGAAGGAGGCTTCTGCTTCGTTCCGAATCCCACTCCTGTGTCCTGCACCGTGATGCGGAGTCCTCCGGCTACATCTTCCGCTTTCACGACCACACGGCAAGGACCAGCCTTCGGTGTAACGCCGTGTTTGATTGCATTCTCAACCAGAGGCTGTACCGTGAGGATCGGAATCATCGTCGAACGGCTCTTTTCGGTCGCAAGCACTTCCGAGGAGAGGCGATTCCCCAGTCGCAATCCCTCAATCTGAAGATAGGCCTCTACGATACGAAGCTCGTCTGCAAGGGAGATGTAGGCCCGCTCGCCTTGCAAAAAGTATCGAAAGATGTCGGCCAGATTCAGGACCATGCTGCGAGCCTCTGTCGAACCGCGATCAATCGTTCCGTATAAGGTGTTTAGCGCGTTGAAAAGAAAGTGTGGATTGATCTGGGCCTGCAATGCTTTCAGCTCCGCCCGATCGACCAGACGCTTCAACTCTTCCGCGCGGAACCGCTCAACTTGTTCCACCACAACCATCCCCAACTGCCCCAGATCCAGGAAGTCATCGCTCCAGTACGGCTGTCCGCCGCGACGCCTGCCGAGATAGAGCAATCGATTGTTGCCGGCCGAAAAGTGGAGCGGAATACGCACTTCCGGCCGAAAAGCGTACCCGGCGTTTGCCCCCTGCAGTGCCTCTGCGCTCACCTGAATAGCATCAGATGAAGGCAAGTCGCTGACAACAAATTGGTCGGTCCGGAAGTATTCTGCGATGTGTCTGGCTGATTGCGCGATTAGATCATCCTCGGAACGGACGGAGCTCGCCGCCAACTCGATGGCTTGCTTACAAGTTGCAATGCTCCCCCGGCGGAAGATGACCTTATTCATCCAGGCTTGTACAGCGTTACGGCACTGCGAAAACAGAATCAGAGAAACGCACAGGGCTACCAGAACCCCTCCGGCCGCGAACATGCTGGATCGGATCATGTCCCACAACCGAAGCTCGACCGTGAGCGCCAGCAGAACGCCGGCATAGATAACCGAGAGCCCGAAGTTCACGAGGAAACGCGAGAACGTGTCAAGCAAAAGAAAGCGATAGTCCTTCAGAAGCACGATCAACGCAACCGGGACACCAATGTGATGCCAGGTGATCTCGGCTGCCCACGGTGAACTCGTGTGGTGATAGCCGAAGTGGACGAATGAACTGGTAAAAAGAAACAGGCATATCAGCGAGACGCACTGAGAGCGATCGGGCTTGGCAGCCAGGAAACAGTCCGCCACTAACGCTGCAACGGACAAGCCGCCGAAACCTACGGCGACGACGAGTAAGGCGATCTGGTGGAGATGACCGTTCGTTGAGAGCAGTTCTGTGACATGCAAGCTCATGCCGGCGATGCTCAGACCGTAGCCAAGGCCAGTGATGATGCGGTGCTGGCCGCGATTCACAACCTGAAGGAGAACTGCTGGCAGCATCGTCAGCATGGAAAAGCTTGCCGCGACAACCGTCGCCAGTAAGACAGGACTCGCAAGGGGCCAGCCGAGGATGAAGAGCGAGCCTAAATTCCAGCCAAGCGCCAGCCCGGCAGCAATCAAAGGTAGCTTTACGCTCTTGATCCCATGCAGCCGCCAATTCCTCACCAAGAGCAGAATCGTGACAGAGAACAGCAACACGCCTGCCCAATGGCCCACCGTATTGATAAGGATGGGGTCGCGCCAACTATCCCGGATCGACATGGGTTCCTGCGTTTGATCCCACAATACTCTAGGACGTGGGAACGGCCGTTGCAAGGTACACGGCGGAGGATAAGAACCCGCGCGCCGGGGGCGGCAGAAAATAGATCATGCCCGATTTGGCAAAGCCGCCTCGCGATCAACCACCAATTCTGTCGGCCGCGCATCCTTCGACCTCCTCTGGCACTTGGGTTCTCGCCGCCACGATACTCGGCTCCAGCATGGCGTTTATCGACGGGACCGTGGTGAATGTCGCCCTTCCGGCGCTTCAATCCGCGCTGGGTGCGACTGTGTCTCAGGTTCAGTGGGTGGTCGAATGTTATGCACTCTTCCTGGCCGCTCTTCTGTTGGTAGGGGGCTCGCTCGGCGATCTCTATGGCCGCCGCAAGATCTTCTCGGCTGGTGTCATTCTCTTCGCCGGCGCATCCTTCTGCTGCGGCCTTGCTGCCAACATCGGGCAACTCATCGCAGCCCGCGGATTACAGGGGATCGGCGGAGCGCTTCTTGTGCCCGGAAGTCTTGCCTTGATCAGCGCCTCGTTTCCTTCCGAAGAACGAGGGCGCGCCATCGGCACTTGGTCCGGCTTTACGGCCATCACTGCTGCCATCGGTCCTGTTCTTGGTGGCTGGCTCATACAACACGCATCCTGGCGCTGGGTTTTCTTCCTCAACCTGCCGATCGCCACCGTTGTTCTTGCGCTCACCTTCTTTCGTGTTCCGGAAAGCCGTAACCAGGAACAAACGCGCGACAGTCTCGATTGGCCAGGCGCTCTGCTCGTCACCGTGGGACTTGGCGGTGTCGTGTTCGCTTTAATTGAACCTTCCCATGCCGTGATCGCCGGCGCTGTCGGCGTTGTCTCTCTGATAGCCTTCTTCCTGGTGGAAGAGCGCTCCCGCGCGCCGATGCTTTCTTTCGATCTGTTCCGCTCGCGCGATTTCACCGGCGCAAACCTGCTTACTCTGTTTCTCTACACAGGCTTGAGCGGAGTACTTTTTTTCTTTCCGTTGAACTTGATCCAGGTTCAGGGATACACACCAATCGAAGCCGGCACGGCGCTTCTGCCGTTCATCTTGTTGATGTTCGTCCTCTCGCGTTGGTCCGGTGGGTTGGTGGCTCGCTACGGCGCACGGCGGCCGCTGGTAATAGGCTCCGTCATAGCTGCCGCGGGATTCGCTCTCTTTGCAAGACCGGCAATCGGTGGAAGCTACTGGACGACGTTCTTCCCCGCGGTCGTCGTGCTTGGGTTTGGAATGGCTATAACCGTCGCGCCGCTCACTACGACAGTAATGAGCTCCGTTTCCCAAAGCCGCGCCGGCGCCGCTTCGGGTGTCAACAATGCAGTCTCGCGGATCGCGGGTCTGCTCGCCGTGGCCGTTCTTGGCTTCGTGCTGATCCAAGTATTTAATCAAGATCTCGATCGGCGCTTGGATCGTCTTGCTGTCTCACCCGAACTCCGCCGGCAAATCGATTCGCAACGGTCCAAGCTTGCCGCCATTCAGACCACGAACTCCGACGCTCGCAGAGCCATTGGCGAATCCTTCGTTGTGGGATATCGATCGGTATTGTGGATCGCGGTGACCCTGTCCATGGCAAGTTCTCTCAGTGCCGTGCTCTTTATTAAGCCGAAACGGGAGAGCCGGCTGCCCTTCGATGCCAACCTTAGCTCTTCAGGAACGCCAACAGGTCGGAGTTGATTTTGTCCGCGTGTGTAGTAGGCTTGCCGTACACCACAATTACACCACAATATGGATATCCCCACGCAGCGCCGTTGAGCACTCGGCGAGCGGGCCGGCTTACGTCCAGCCAACGCCCGCGTCATACCGGGATGAGTGGACGACAAGCCTTCAGACTCGCACGTTGCGAAGGACGGATCGGGATCAGTACAATACAGCGCACATTGCGATCGGGGGATATGATGTTCGATGCGCGAACGGGTGAAGCATGAACATACAAGAGACAAAGTCGAGTCCGGATTCCATCCGCCAGGCAGAGCTGATTCTGAAGTTGTATGAGATGCGCCGCGAGTCGGTAATGCGCGAAGCCCGCGCGTATGTAGGTGGAAAGTTCGGGCCGCAATCAGCCGGCGAGCTTGTGGAACTTGTTACCGCCGGTACGCGCGAAAGTGGGTTCATTCTTCAGGTTTTTGGATATTGGGACATGGTGGCCGCATTCGTCTCGCATGGCGCACTCGACGCGACCCTCGTGTATGACACCTGTCAGGAAATGTATTTTCAATATGCCAAGATCCAGCCGTATCTGGCGGAGTTCCGGGATAGGATGAAGCTGCCCGAATTCTTAATCAGCATCGAGCGCGTTGTGGAGGGATCTGAGGCGAGCCGCGGAAGGCTCGAAGCAATGAAGAAAAATCTGTCGGCGATGGCTCAACGTCGGGGTTGAGGATGGAGCGCGCCACATCGAGTCCCTTGCATAGATGAACTGATCTGACCCGTGGGCTTGTGCCACCGCCCAGATTGCCGCAACATTGATCATAGCGAAAACATGCCGTTATGCCATTAGGGAAATACAGAATCGTCGCTTGCCACGATCGTTGATGTTGAGCGGGCAAAGCGCTTCTACCAAGACACGCTAGGACTGACTCTCATCAGTGAAGAGCCACCGTTTGCGCTGGTATTCGATGCGAACGGCATTATGATCCGTTTGGGGATGGCGAAGGAACTGCGCAAGGCTCACGGAACAGTCCTTGGCCGGCAGGTTCCGGACATTGACCTCGCTGTGCGTGAGCTTACCGATTGCGGAGTGCATTTCGAGCGGTTTGAAGGTCTCAAGCAGGATGAGAAAGGAATTTGGGCTTCACCAACCGGGGCAAGAGTTGCGTGGTTTCGAGACCCGGATGGGAACATTCTAAGCATCTCCGAGCACCCGGAGGCTGAGACCGTTAAAACCTCCAATCCGATGTAGCAAAGGTATTTACTCATACCTCAAAGAAGTGGCTGGATCAACCCGCATGGCCCGTCGTGCGGGAACAAAAGCTGCGAGTGCAGTCACCAGCAGCACAATCGCCAAAATAGTGAGGTAGTTCATCAGGCTCTCAGGTTTCACTCCGAACAACAAACGTGCGAGCAGCGGAGTCAGAAGTAACGAAAGTAGTAACCCACCCGCTACGCCTGTTGCCACCGACGTGAGGCCATCGATCAGCACCATTCTCAAAACGTGCGCGCGATCCGCACCCACTGCCATGCGAATGCCAATTTCGCTTGTTCGTTGCGCCACCAAATAAGACAAGACGCCATACATCCCGACCAACGCAAGCACGAGCGCCGTAGCAGCCAGCAAAGTCGCAAGTAACGAGGCGAACCGGCTTTCCGAAACCGCGAGATCGACAACATCCGACAACGGCAACATTCGCGAAATGGCCAGGTCTTTATTTATAAGTGCGACCTGCTTCCGCGCGGCGGCCGCTAAATCAAAGACCGTTCCCGCACTATGAATCACAATGACCATGGTTGGCCGGGGCGCAAGCGGAAACGGGACATAGATCTGCGGCCGAACCATCACCGTGAGTGAGTGATACTGCACGTGCCGCACGACCCCGACGACCACGAGCCAGTCACGCTGGAATTCATACGCACCTTTGGGAGAGTCCGATACATTGATTTTCTTGCCGAGCGCATCACCATGCGGCCATAACTGGCGCGCGACAGCATCATCGATAACAGCAACGTGTTCATGTGAAGCATCATCTGTTTCGGTGAAGTCCCGTCCTGAAAGGAGAGTTGCGCCAATTGTCCGGAAGTATCCCGGCAAAACCGAACGAAGATCCGCCATGGCGGTACTCTGAAATTCGGGCGGCGTGCCCTCTTTCCAGTAGGTGTCGTACCAATTACCGCTATCATCCAGGGGAAGATGAGATACGGCTGCCACCGATTGAACGCCGGGGATCGTCGCGAGATTCTGCTGTAACTGGTGCAGGTTGGCGTAACTGGGCCCAGAGATTCGAAACGTGAACACGTTTTGTGCTCGGAACCCTGGATTTACGTGCAGCACGTTTACAAATGTCCGCATCAGCAACCCCGTTCCTACCAGAAGCACGAAAGCCAGAGCTACCTCTACAGAAACAAAGAAGCCGGCCAGTTCGCTCGGCCCCAACCAGCGA
Source organism: Bryobacteraceae bacterium (assembly GCA_036269815.1). Classification (GTDB taxonomy): domain Bacteria; phylum Acidobacteriota; class Terriglobia; order Bryobacterales; family Bryobacteraceae; genus Bog-105. The sequence continues at coordinate 2,005 of DATBDT010000024.1, read as the reverse complement.
CGCGGCCTCCTTGTCTGAGATTCTGCGCCAAATCCAAGCGGCGGGCAGAAAGCGCAGGAGCGAGTCCGAAGAGAATACTGGTTAAGATCGCAACGGCAAACGTGAATGCAAGCACCTTGCCATCGAGATGGACCTCGCCGACATTCGTGAACGAGGGCGGGCGTATTGCCAGAATCCCGCGAACCGTAGCCCAACCGAGCGCGAGCGCGCCCATAGCTCCGATAAACCCAAGCAGAAGGCTTTCCGTCAAAAATTGACGTATCAGTCTTGTTGCCGGGGCTCCCAACGCTATCCGGGTGACGGTCTCGTGGTGGCGCCGTCTGGCTCGCGCCATCAGAAGATTGGCGAGATTGGCGGATCCGATCAACAAAACGAAGGCGACGCCACCGAACAGAAGCAATAACGTACTGCGTACTACGCGAAAATCGTCGAGTTGCAGCGAGAAAATCGAGAGGCGAAAATTCGTGATTCCGGCTGTTCCGTCGAATATGTGTATTCGCGCCGCAATCGCGTTGCTTCGGCTCGCGCGCGCGCGAGGTTGCTTCCGGTCCGCAGCCGGCCAAGCAAATGCAGAAATGCCGGCCCGCGAGGGTCTGAAGCATCGATTGGAATCGTATAAAACACGTCGACATTGGCGGGGACACTAGCGTCATCCGGGAAGATCAAGCGGAAGTTTTCCGGCAGTACCCCAATCACAAGTGCCGATCGCTTCCCGATCCGAACAGATCGTCCAATAATGCCGGGATCGGACCCAAAGCGCCGAACCCAAAGTCCGTGAGAGATGATGATCGTGTTCGGAGCATTGGGCCTTTCGTCTTCCGAACTGAACAAGCGGCCAAGAGCCGGTTGGCGGCAGAGGAGCTGCAGGAAATTCGAGGTGACCGTGCCGATCTTGATTTGTTCTGCTACTTGTTCAGCCTGGGTGACCCCGGGAAAAGATCCATTCGTAACCCAAATTCCGCCGACCTGATCAAACTCCTTCGTCATTTGCCGGATCTGGAAAGTTCAAAACGCGACGCCGGCGCACGATTGGTATCGCCAACGCCTGACCAAATAATGGCCAGACGATCAGCATCCGGATAAGGCAAGGGCGATAAAACAATAGCGTTCACGAAGCTGAAAATCGCGGCGTTTGCTCCGATGCCGATAGCTAGCGTGAGGATTGCGACTGCGGCGAAACCTGGACTTCTGCCCAGTTGTCTCAGACCATAGCGCAGGTCCTGCCCAAGAATTTCCATCATGCGAATCGGGTGCAGTTCGTCCGGCCACCGGACCGGATCATCATGATTTCGGCGCCGAGGTAAGGGGAGGCATTGAACGCGGTCCAGCGATCCGGTGCGCCTCGATTTTCTGCTTGTTCATCCGCCATGTTTTGCCGCCATGTCGAGCGTGCTGAACCCCGCTGAGTAGGACGGAACGTATGAGACTCAGCACCATCCACTTTTTCGTCCGGCGCCTTTTTCGCAGAACTGGTGCCGAAGAAGATCTGCAAGCAGAACTCCAATCGCATTTAGATTTGGACATCCGGCTGCCAATGGAGCGCGGAGATTCAGCGGACTCTGCTCGGCAAGCCGCCTTGCGCGAGCATGTTTTCCGATCCATACTAGCCGATGGATTTCGGCTGACCATGTTGGGGCTATTTGTCGGCTTAGCAGGCGTTTTTTTCCTGGTGCGCTATCTCCGAAGCCTTCTTTTTGAAGTGCAGCCAAGCGATCCCCTGACGCTCTGTAGTGTAGTCGGCCTGATTGCGGCTACCGGTCTCCTGGCCTGTTACTGGCCCGCTCGCCGGGCTACCAAAGTAGATCTGCACTCACATTGCGCGAAGGGTGATGTCGGCACGTCTCTTGTACTATTCCGATGACGAGCTCACGGAGGCCCGAAATGCTGACTTATCGGCTGACGGCTCAAGATTGGTCTGTTCTAGCAGCCCGGGTTGAAAGTAAGTCAATTCAGGAACAGACGGAAATGCTCGGACAAAGGACTGAAGGGTAAATTTGCTTTTCGA
>DATBDT010000110.1:0-44829 GCA_036269815.1 Bryobacteraceae bacterium | reverse complement strand
CATGCGTTACGAAGTAGCCCCGAACGGGATCATGACGTAGAAGCGGCCGAAAGGTTCAAGTGCAGGTCCAATTCGCAGTTTTTAATTCAGGAGATTCGTGAGCTTTACATACTGCAGCAGCAGAATTGTCTTTCCGTCGCGGATCTCTCCAGCACGCAGCTTCTCAAATGCCTCATCGATAGTCAGCTCGAGCACTTCAATATCTTCGCCTTCGCTCTCATTGCCGCCGCCGGCCGTACGCTTAGAACTCGGGTCATATTCCGCAACAAAGAAGTAGAGCTTCTCGGTTACGGATCCGGGGCTCATGTAGGCTTCGAAGACTTTTGTTACCTGCCCGACGCGGTAACCCGTTTCTTCTTCTGCTTCCCGGCGAATGCACGTCTCCGGATCATCCTCATCAAGCAAACCCGCACAGGCCTCGATGAGCATTCCATCTGCGCAGCCGTTCACATAGGCCGGATAGCGGAATTGGTTCGTGAGGACGACCGTTCGTTGCGCGCGGTTGTAGAGAAGGATCGTCGCGCCATTACCCCGATCGTACGTTTCGCGGGATTGCGTTTGCCAGCTGCCATCGCGGCGTTGAAGATCGAATGTCGTCTTCTTCAGCACGTACCAGTCGTCAGAAAGAGTCTCAACAGTTCGAATGCGGAGCGTGCTGGAGGTGTTCATTGAAACGATGTACTCCCAGATTACGTGCTATTTCGTGCAATATCAAGTATAATCGTGAACAGAAATGCTCCCAAACGTGCAGTTCTGCGAAATATGCTGACTACTCATCGGCGCCGCCTCATCCTGGACAGACTGACGCGCGACGGGCAAATCATCGCGAAGACGTTGAGCCAGGAGCTGCAGCTCTCGGAAGACACGATTCGACGGGATTTGAGAGATCTGGCGCAGGAAGGGCTCCTCCAGCGAGTTCATGGCGGGGCTCTACCGGCCTCGCGGGCGGTGGTCGATCTGGCAGGCCGTCAGACGCTCGCCACCGAGGAGAAAGTGGCGTTGGGCCGGGCTGCGGCGCAGATGATCCAACCAGGACAAGTTGTAATTCTTGACGGCGGCACCACCACAGTCCAAGCGGCACGTCATCTTCCCCGCGACTTACGGGCGACGATCGTCACGCATAGCCCCACGATAGCCGTTGAACTGGTGGATCATCCGGTAGTCGAGGTCATCCTGCTGGGCGGGAGACTCTTCAAGCACTCGGCAGTGGCGGTGGGTGCGGCCACCATTGAGGCCATCTCACGCATCCGCGCCGACATTTACTTCATGGGCGTTACGGGCATTCACCCGGTGGCGGGCTTGAGCACGGGCGATCTGGAAGAAGCACACGTCAAACGCGCACTCAGCGCAAACGCGGCCGAGACAATTGTTCTTGCTTCGGCGGAAAAGTTGAACGCAGCGTCTCCGTTTGTGATTGCGCCTATTACGGACGTGAACGAGATCGTCGTACAGCGGGATACTCCGCACGAAGCGACCGCCGGGTTTGAGAGGCTCGGCATCAGCATTACTCGCGTGTGAAGGTTGAAAACTCAATACCGCTGGTCGCTCGGGCACACGAGATCGTCGCAACACTTTAATTAGGCGGAGGCGATTCCCATTACGGCCAAGCGGCTGACGCGGGGGCCGGGCAAGATGATGCCCGTGAGATTCAGCGGGTCAGCGTTCGAGAGCGTTTCCGGGGCCGCTGCGCCGTTTGCGTTGCGGCGAATAGAGCGAAGAAGATCTAGCGCCTCGGGGCGCGCAAACTGCTCGCCGGTAAAGCCCCCGACAAAGCGACCGCCGCGAATTTCACCCCGCGCTTCCATTCGGCGGAGCACAGGCAACAGATCTCGCCATGCCGGCGCGAGCACTTCGCGGGCCAGCAGATCACGCAGCAGAACGCCCCAGCGCAGGAGCAGTTGATGAGCAAATCGCTGAACACGTTCTTCCGGATTCAACGTGCTCTTTGCCGGACTGAGTAAGGCCCAGCGTCCGGCGGCGTTCCGTGGACGTTTCTTCTGGTCACGTCCTTCGCCGCGACGCCGCTTCGGGTCAATGAGCGCGCGCAGATTGTCGAACCCATCGGCAGTGACGAAACCACCGGCCAGCAACTCCCAAAGGCCGTCTTCGACCTCACTTGCGAGCCGTTTCGTATGACGCACCAACTCGGCGAAGAAGCTGGCGCCGTGGCGCTCGAGCGCAGTCAGAACATCCTGCGCGGGGTGAGAGAGTGCCGAGATGCCTGCGGGTCCGTTTTCGGGCATCAGCCAGTCGGCGTCTTCTCGCAGAAAGATGGTTACAGGCGCAATGCGCGTGGGGCGGACACGACGATTCTCAATAACGGCGGGGTGGGGAGAGATGCGCGCCCACATGACTTCACCGGAAAAACACAGCGCGTCAAGGAAGTCGGGTGAATATTTGACGATGCGCCGGGCCAGAATCTCGGATTCCCAGGCAGAGGCGGGAATCTCGTATCCCTGCAACTGGCGGATGACGTGCAGAGTGCCATCAGCGCCATGCAGTTGTGTGTTCGGCGAAACGTGCTGCCAGGTTTGTAGGAAGCGTTCGAAATCTAGCGCGGTGACCGGTTCGATTTCACGGCGCAGACGTCCAAGGGTCGCACGGTGGATACGAGCGAGGATGCGGCGATTGCACCACTCAAATTCGCCTGCCGTATTCCGGAAATGACCGCGCAATACCTGGCCGCGCGATTCGAGTTGGAGCAGAGCGGATTCGATCTCGTCGGGAGGCAGGGCCAATTTCGCCGCAAGCTCGGGGATGGTGACAGGCCCCAGGGATTCCATCCATCCGCCGACAATGGCGTTTGCGTCATCGACGAGAGACAGACGTTCGGTGGCTACCCAAAACACGGAGCTCGATCGTTCGGTGGTGGAAGCGCGTCCGGATGCGGCGAGTTCGTCGAACATCGTGCGCCAATCGTCAAGAGCCGGCATTCGAATCAGCGTCAACAAAGCATCGTGCAGTTCATCGGCGTCGCGGGCTTCCGGCCAGGCCTCCGCCGAGATCTGATCGATTGCGGCGGCATCTAGAATCCCCTCACCGCCGGTGATATCGGAGCCGAGCGTCTGCCGTAGCTGGACCGCCCGCGTGCGGCGCTCTTCGAGCGGAGCATCGTCCAAAAACGCATACGGGTTGGCGTTGATGATTTCATGCGAGAAAGGCGATGCCTGGGCAGTGTCGATCGCGATCGTGCGGATGCGGCCATCTTCGATGCCTTCGAGAATCTCGCTCAATCCATCGAGATCCATAGCTTCATGCAGGCAGTTATCTATCGTTTCGTTGACGAGCGGATGATCCGGAATGCGCGGCGGTCCGGTGAGATTTTCGGCACAGGCAACCTGATCGGGGAACACGGAGGCGAGAAGATCTTCGGCTCGCATGCGCAGAATTGGAACCGGTGTACGTTTACCCCCACTGAAGCGAAGAATGGCGAGGGCGCGCATGGCATTCCAACGCCAACGGGATCCAAACATAGGAGCCGTGAGAAGCGCCTGGCGCAATACGTCTTCAACGGTGGCCGCACGCAGAAACGAAAATACGAGTTCGAGCGGGAACGAATGCTGATCACTCAAAGACAGCACCAGGCCGTTGTCGGTAGCGGCGGCTTGTAATTCGAAGTTGAAATTACGGCAAAAACGTTTACGGAGAGCAAGGCCCCATGCCCGGTTAATGGCTGAGCCAAATGGAGCGTGCAGGATGAACTGCATGCCACCGGATTGATCGAAGAAACGTTCAGCTACGACCGTCGTCTGGGTCGGCAGCGCACCCAGCTCAGAAGCTCCGGTTTGTATGTAGGTGGTGATTTGATTTGCGGCAGTCTCGTCCACGCCATAGGCGGCGAGTGGTTCAGCTCCCGCCAGCACTCGTTCACGCAAACTCGCAACTTCGGCCGACAATTCGCGAGAACGTCCGGGAGCTTCTCCCAACCAAAACGGAATGGAGGGCGCGGCGCCATGCGCATCGGTGACGCGAACACGTCCGGATTCGACGCGCTTAATGCGCCACGAGTGGGTGCCGAGGAGGAAGACGTCGCCAACCAGGCTTTCGATCGCGAAGTCTTCGTCTAAAGTGCCGATGGTTTTGCCATCCGGTTCGGCAACTACGGCATAGTTTGCGGTATCGGGGATTGCGCCGCCGGAAGTAATTGCAGCTAAACGCGCGCCGCGCCGGCCTTTCACGCGACCGTTCACCTGATCGCGGTGGAGAAGAGTGCCGCTGCGGCCCCGAGACGTGGCGATGCCTTCGGAAAGCATTTCAATGACGGAGTCAAATGTCTCGCGCGGCAGATTTCGATACGGGTACGCCGAACGAATCATTGCGAAGAGATCGTCTTCTTTCCAGCTCTCGGAGGCGGCCGTTGCCACGATTTGCTGGGCGAGAATGTCGATCGCGTTCTGCGGGATCTCGATTTTTTCGAGGTCTCCTTTGCGGATGGCCGAGATGACAGCGATGCACTCGATGAGATCGTCGCGCGTGGTCGGGAATAATCGGCCGACCGGCTTGGCCCCGATCCAGTGGCCGGAACGCCCGATTCGCTGGAGGGCAACGGCGATGGAGCGAGGAGAGCCGATCTGGCACACGAGGTCGACGGTGCCGATGTCGATGCCCAGTTCGAGCGATGCGGTTGCGACCACGGCCCGGAGCTCACCCTGTTTCAGGCGCGATTCGGCATCGAAACGAAGCTGGCGGGAGAGGCTGCCGTGATGTGGGAGAACGGCCTGGGGGCCGATACGCTCGGCAAGAGCATGCGCTACGCGTTCGGAGAGGCGGCGGGTGTTGACGAAGACCAGCGTGGTGCGGTTCGAGAGAATGAGTTCCGCGATGCGGTCGTAGATGTCGTTCCAGAGTTCCGTGCTCGCGACCGCGCCCAGTTCGTCGCGGGGAACTTCGACCGCGAGATCCATATCGCGGCGGTGGCCTACGTCGATAACCCGCGTGCGGTTGCCGAGCAGCTGCGCGACTTCTTCGATCGGTTTTACCGTTGCGGAAAGGCCGATGCGCTGCGGCGGGTGGACAGTCAGCGCGTCGAGCCGCGCGATGGACAGCGCCAAGTGCGAACCGCGCTTATCGTCCGCGATGGCGTGAATTTCGTCTACGATCAGGGTCGAGACATTGCGCAGCATCTCACGCGGCTTCTCGGCAGTGAGCAGGATGAAGAGCGACTCCGGCGTGGTGACGAGAATGTGTGGCGGCTTCTTCAGCATCTGCGTGCGTTCGAGATTCGGCGTATCGCCGGTTCTGACGGCGGCGCGAATCGGCATCAGTGGGATACCTTGGCGTTCCGCCAAATCAGCAATCTGCGCCAGCGGCACTTCGAGGTTGCGATGCACGTCGTTGGTTAACGCCTTGAGGGGGGAAACGTAGATCACCTGCGTTTCCGCCGCTAGTGTATGGGCGCGGGCAGCGCGGACGAGGCGGTCGATGCAGATCAGAAAGGCAGCGAGCGTTTTACCTGAACCAGTGGGTGCGGAGATCAGGGTGTTGTGACCGGCGGCGATCTCCGGCCAGCCGAGTTTCTGGGGTTCGGTAACGGATTCGAAGCGGCCGGCGAACCATTGCTGGACTAAGGTGTCGAAACCGGACAACTGCATAGGGCTTTATTCTTTAGGATGGCAGATGGGGGAATTTGACTCGGTGTAGTTCGATGGGACGGTGATGGCATGTCGACGCGTCAGAACTCCCGATTCTGGGCATCTGCTTTAAGACCCGGTTGTCAACTCGGAGAGTGATCGTGGTTTGCAGATGGCGTGTTCCGGCGGACTAGGCCATTTCGAGTCCGGCGCATCCGGTCCATCTCGATGCCGTTTCTCAATCAGCGGCTGGCTCGCCGTAATTCTCACTTTCTTGCTGGCCCGCGTGTTCGCGCTCGACGACATGCTCTACGATCGGCGCCTTGTTGCGGTACGAAGGACCATGTCCTACTCCTCGCGCAGAGCCGCCAGCGGATCAATTCGGGACGCTCGCCTTGCGGGCGCATACCCAGCGAGAATCGCGGCGCTCAGGAGGACGACACCGGCTAGCGCCAGGGTTCTCGGATCGTTGGGCTGGGTTTCGAACAGAAACGATTTGACAAGCCGGGACGCGCTTAACGCGACAGGCACGCTGATCGCGAGTCCCACTGCCGCGAGTAGCAAAACACGACGCAGAACCATCCATACCACGGTGCCGCGTTGCGCGCCCAGAGCCATACGGATTCCAATCTCGCCGACCTGCCGCGCGACGCTGTAGGACATCGTTCCGTAGAGCCCGACGCACGCAATCAGGAGAGCCAGAACCGCGAAGCCCGTGCATAGTTTCGCGAATGTGAGTTCCCGGTTGATCGTCCGATCAATCTCCGCAGCCTGTGTGATCACGTTTGTGACAGGTATGCGTGAATCTGCGTTCCGCATGACCGCATGCACACTCTTGACATAGCTGAGCGGATCACCCGCAGTGCGCAGCGCGTAGGTCACTACGTCCGGAGAGAACTGGCTGCCCGCTACGAACACGGTCATTGAATTCCCCTCTTTCAAACTGCCGTACCGCAGGTTAGCCGACACGCCAACGATTTCCAGATCGCGGTTGTCGTCCACGAGCGTGATGCGCCGGCCCATCGGATTCTCGTTCCCGAAGTAAGTCCGCGCCAGCCGCTCGCTGATCACTGCAACGGGTGTGGAACCCGGTTGGTCGCGGTCGTCAATCTCACGTCCGGTCAGGATCGGAATCTGCATCGTCGTTAGGAAACGCGGTCCGGCGACCATGACGCTTGCACCTTCGACGGTAACGGCGCCGATCTTCATTGTCCCCCTGTATGCCTTTCCGGCATGCCCGGCGCTGATTATCGAGGATTGCGAAAGCGTCGCGCTGCGCACCCCAGGGATCGATTCGAAGCGCTTGCGCAGGTCTGTGTAGAACGTCGTGATTTCCGGGTCGCGATGCCCGGTCTGGCGCGCATTCAACGAGAACAGAAGGATGTTCTCGCGGGCGTATCCCAATTGCACGGAGTGCAGCTTGTTGAGTGTCCGGACAAACAGACCCGCGGCGACCAGGATGAGAAAAGAGATCGCAATTTGAGCGACCACGAGAACGTGCTGCGCGCGGCGGCGCGGTCCACCCCCGGGGCCATTCTTCAGCGCCGGCATGGCGTCGGGACGCGTCGACTGAATCGCCGGAGCGACGCCAAATAAAAGGCCGCAAAGCACGGAGAGAGCCGCCGTCACGCCCAGCACGTTCCAGTTCAATTCCGCGTGCAGCGTAAAATTCTCCTGTCCCTTGGAGAGCAGAAAGGTCAGCGATCGCACGCCCCAGATCGCAAAGAAGACACCGAATGCTCCGCCGAGCGACGCCAGCAGCACACTCTCGGTAAGCAACTGCCGCATGACGCGAAATCGTCCCGCTCCCAGGCTGAACCGGACAGCCATTTCGCGGCGTCGCGCGGCGGCCCTCGCGAGCAGCAGATTGGCGATGTTCGCGCACGCGACCGCCAGGATCAACCCCACCATCGCCAGGAGTACATACAGAGGCTTCGAATACTGGCGGCGCAGGCTACCCAGCCCTTCGGCGCCGGGATTCAGAATCAGCGCGGGCAGTTTGGCGCGCTCACCGTCCGTTGTCGCTGTGGTGGCAACCCATTGATGGAAACGAGGAGCCAACACTGCCTGCGCTTGGGCCGTGCTGACACCGGGACGCAGGCGGCCCATCATTTCGATCCAGTAGAAGTTTCCGTCGGCATACATGCGCGCCGCGTCCGCACCGTCGACGAGCAGGTTCGTGTGCAAAGGAAGGTAGAGGTCCGGCGCCACCGCAGGGTCGACTCCGAAGAACTCTGGCGGCGCGACGCCGATCACCGTGAAGGGGTGGTTATCGACTAGAATCGGCTGTCCAATCGCATTCGGCGGTCCTCCAAATCGATTTTGGCTTGTAGCAAAACTGATCACGGCGACCGGTGTTGCGCCTGGACGGTCGTCTTCGGAGTCGATCAGACGTCCCGCAGCCGGCGACACTGCCAGGCCGCGAAAATACTCGCCAGTGACATACTCCGCGCTGGCGATCGTGTCCTGTCCGCCGACGGCTAGGTTGTGCTTTAGTCCGTCAAAGTATCCGAAAAGCGTGGAAAAGACGGGATTCTCCTTGCGAAGCGTCTCGAACGCGCCGTATGGGAACATCCCGCTGACCATGATGCCTTTGTCGCCTGGCCACGCAACGCCTTGTACCCCGTGCATGACGTGGACCCATTCCTTGTTGGCGTTCTGGGGCGGCCGGCTACGCCAATTCAACACCACCAGCGACTCGGGATCGGCTACCGGCAGCGAGCGCAAAAGAATCGCCTCCATGAGGCTGTAGATGGCAGTATTGGCTCCGATGCCGAGCGCGAGCAACAAGATCGCCAGAGCGCTGAACGCCTTGTTGTCGGCCATGTTGCGACAGCCATAGCGAACATCCTGGCTAAGTTCCGACCAAAACCGTTTGATCCAAATCTCCCGTGACTCGTCGTGCTTCAGGCCGATGTTCCCAAATCGCCGGCGCGCTTCAGCCCGGGCGCACTCCGGCGTCATACCGTCTGCTTCGAGTTCCGCGGCTTTCTCCGCAAGGTGGAGTTCCATTTCCTCGCGCAGCGCCTCACTGCGCCTGGCGCTCTCCATCCAATACCTCAGCCGTCGTATCAACATGTCCGTCACTCCGCTCCCATCACACGGGTGATCGCCAGCGTGAGTTTCGCGTACTTCCGAGTTTCAACCGCCAGTTGCTTGCGGCCAGCCGCCGTGATCTTGTAGATCCGCGCCCGCCGATTGTTCGACGTCACGCCCCAGACACCTTTGATCCAGCCGTTTAGCTCCAAACGCTGGAGAGCGGGGTACAGCGAGCCCTCCTCGACGAGGAGCTCGTTGTCGGACGATTGTTGAATGAACTGGACTATGCCGTACCCATGGAGATCACGCAGCGAGAGCGTCCGCAGAATCAACATGTCCAGCGAACCGGGCAATGAATCGTTCTTTTGCGCCTTGCGCCCCATACCAAGAATTCTTAGTCTATTCGACAAATACTACGCGAGTCAAGTTCAGATTGGGTAGCCCTCGCGCCGCAAGATGGTTCGGGGCGCTCACGCGCGCCGGATGCGAACAGGTGAGCCAGTTGGACGAGGAATCGCCGTTCCACTGAACTGAATCGGCTAGGACAAGACCGATCATATTTCCGATGAGCGCTTGTGCGGGATCTTCTTACACCGTCAGGCAATTTAAGAAGCAGTCTTACAAGCACGCGCTTCCAGCGCTGATCGTGGGAATCTGGGCTAGATAGAAGATGATCGCGATCCGCCAGAAACGGCGGTCGCCCAGCCGCTTAGCTTCCGCGCCAGCGCAGCTCGGTGGCTTGACCTTCTTAGCGCAGCAAGGCCCTGCTCAATCGAGCATCGAAGTTGAGCCGGGCCTTTGGCACTTACGTTGAACAGCCTGTCGCCCTTGCGTTGGCAAAGCAGCTATACGGTCTGGACGATGTCGAAGCGATCGAGGTTCATCACCTTATGCCAGGCGTTCACGAAGTCTTTGACGAACTTCGGTTGCGAGTCCGAGCACGCATAGATCTCAGATATCGCTCTTAATTGGGCGTTTGAACCGAAGATCAGGTCGGCGCGGGTCGCCTTCCACTTGGCTTTGCCTGTTTTCCGCTCGCTGCCTTCGAACGTGTCCTGAGAGTCGCTCGTCGCCTTCCACAGGTACTTCATGTCCAAAAGGTTGACGAAGAAGTCGTTGGTCAGCGTCTCCGGACGATCAGTGAAGACACCAAACTTCGTACCACCGAAATTGGTGTTGAGCACGCGTAAGCCGCCAATCAGCACCGTCAACTCCGGCGCGGTGAGCCGCATCTGTTGCGCCTTGTCCAGCAACGCCACTTCGGCAGGTTCAGGACTTTTGTATGCATAGGAACGGAAGCCGTCCACCTTGGGCTCGAGCGGCTCGAACGATTCGATGTCCGTCCACTCCTGAGAGGCGTCGGTCCGGCCCGGCGTGAAGGGCACTGTCACGTCTGTGCCTGCGTCCTTTGCCGCTTTCTCGATCGCGGCGCCGCCGGCGAGCACGATTAAATCAGCCAGCGAGATCTTTTTGCCATCGGTGGCCGACGCGTTGAATTCGCTCTGGATTTTATCCAGGATTTTCAGCACGCGAGCCAACTGCGCGGGCTGGTTCACCTCCCAATCCTTCTGGGGAGCGAGCCGAATTCGTGCGCCGTTCGCGCCGCCGCGCTTATCGGATCCGCGGAAGGTTGAGGCAGAAGCCCATGCGGTAGAGACCAGCTCGGAGACCGAAAGACCTGAAGCCAGTACCTTTTCTTTGAGCGTCCTCATGTCTGCCTCATCGACCAGCGGATGATCTACCGGTGGAACCGGATCCTGCCAGATGAGCGCCTCTTCCGGCACTTCGGGGCCAACGTAGCGGGCGCGCGGACCCATGTCGCGATGCGTGAGCTTGAACCAGGCGCGCGCGAAGGCATCGGCGAACTGATCCGGATTCTTGTAGAAGTGCTCCGAGATCTTCCGGTATTCGGGGTCCGCAATCATCGAGATGTCGGTGGTCAACATGCCCGGCTGGTGCTTCTTACCAGGATCGTGCGCATCGGGCACGGTTCCGGCGCCAGCCTCGCCCTTAGGTTTCCACTGATTGGCGCCACCCGGACCTTTGGTCACCTCCCACTCGTACTTGAATAGGTGCTCGAAGTAGTCGTTGCTCCACTGCCTCGGCTTGGTGCTCCAGGTCACCTCTATTCCACTGGTGATGGCATCGCCGGCGATGCCGGTCTTGTAGGCGCTTGTCCAGCCAAGGCCCTGATTCTCGATCGGTGCGCCCTCAGGTTCCTTATCAAGGTGCTGCCCCGGCGCCGCGCCGTGCGTCTTTCCGAAGGTGTGGCCGCCTGCGATCAGGGCAACGGTCTCCTCATCGTTCATGGCCATGCGGCCGAACGTCACGCGGATGTCGCGTGCCGCGGCGACCGGATCGGGGACGCCTTCGGGACCTTCTGGATTAACGTAAATCAAACCCATCGTCGTCGCGGCGAACGGATTGCTCAACTCACGGTCACCGGTGAAACGTTTGTCAGTTCCCAACCACGCGGCCTCTGAGCCGAAATCGACGTCGTGATCGGGCTCCCACACGTCCGGGCGTCCGCCGCCGAAGCCGAAGGTCTTGAAGCCCATCGTCTCGAGCGCGACGTTACCGGCCAGGATCATCAGGTCGGCCCATGAGATCTGCTTGCCATACTTCTGCTTCACCGGCCAGAGTAGCCGGCGTGCGCGGTCCAGATTCACATTGTCAGGCCAGCTGTTCAGGGGCGCAAAGCGCTGCTGTCCGCGCCCACCGCCGCCTCGGCCGTCAAACGTTCGATAAGTGCCGGCCGCGTGCCAGGCCATACGAATCATCAACGGGCCGTAGTGGCCGAAGTCTGCCGGCCACCAATCCTGGGAGTCCGTCATCACCGTCCCCAAGTCTTTCTTCAACTGCCAATAGTCGAGTTTCTTAAACTCCTCCACATAGTCGAATTCCTGTTCCATCGGGTTCGACAGGTTGGAATGCTGGTGTAGCAGTTCCAATTGCAGGTGGTTGGGCCACCAGTCCCGGTTGGTCCGGCGTGTGCTCCTGCCGCCACCGTTGCCATTGCCACTGCCGTTAGCGTGGCTGACGGGGCATTTGCCTTCGTTTGCTGACTTTTCTGCTCTCTCTGCGTTCAAGGTCTCCACGTGGTGCTCCCTAATAGCCTTCCGGTGTCACAGTAGCACCAAACCGACCCATAACTCAAATATGAAAAAGCCTTCCCAGGTATAGGCTGTGTCTATGGAACTACATCAGCTTCGCTATGTCTGTGCCGTCGCGGAAAGCGGCAGTTTCAGTCGCGCAGCCGAGCGTTGCCAGATCGCGCAGCCCTCGCTTTCACAACAGGTTCTGAAGCTTGAGGAAGAGCTCGGCGCTAAGCTCTTCGACCGGCTCGGCCGCGGTATTTGCCTGACGGAATCAGGCCGCGCGTTCTTGCCACATGCCCGTGCGATTCTTAATGAGGTTGATGTCGCCCGCGCCAGCGTCTCTTCCAACGACCCGGCTGTTCGCGGAAGCGTCACGTTGGGCGCAATCCCGACCATCGCGCCATACTTGATTCCGCGCTACACTGCCGCTTTTACGAAGCGCTTCCCCGACGCTCGGTTGCGCATCGTAGAGGAGACTACGCCGGTCCTCATAGAAGGACTGCGCGACCTGTCGATCGACTTCGCCCTGCTCGCTCTTCCGCTCCGTCAGAAGGATCTCGAACTGCAGCCCATCCGGACCGAACGACTTGTGGCCGCTTTGCCTGAGAACCATCCGCTAGCGTCCAACGATTCTCTTTCTGTGGCAGAGCTACGTGGCGAATCTCTCGTCATGCTACGGGACGGTCACTGCTTTCGAGATCTCAGCCTGGCCATCTGCCGCAGCGCGAATGTCAATCCGAACATTGCGTTTGAAAGCGGCCAGTTCAGCAGCATCTTAGGGATGGTCGCCGCCGGTATTGGCCTGTCGTTGGTGCCGGAGATGGCCATCGATCGCCATGCAGGCTGTCGCTATGTTCGCCTTCGCGAAAGCCGTGCCGTCCGAACCATCGTGTTAGCCTCGCTTCGCGGCCGCAGCTTCAATCGCGTCCAAAAAGTGCTTGCCACGGGACTCAAACGACTTGAAAAAAAGTGAAGGGATCGACCTGCGGGCTCTCTCGACAGAGCCTGATACAGCGAGAGGCGATCATAGATGTACACGCCTGCTAGAGTGCCGTTGCGATTGCCCTGCGACTCTGCCGCCAGTCAAACGTCTGCATAGGAAGTAATGCTGTCGCATCGCCCGATCGAACGCGAACCGCGTCCAGAATATAATCCTTGCAATGAATACGCCCGATATCGAACCGCGCACAACGGCTCCAAACGCCTACAGGCTCACGCGACGGGAGTTTGCGTTGACAGCAGCGGCGGTATCGGTCGTGCCGGCAGTGAGTTTGGCAGATGAAAAAGCTATGAAGTCCTCGAATGGAGATGTCAGTTTGCAGGACCTTGATCCTGTCCGATGGACGCTGGAGCGTTACCAATCGGCGCCACTGCGCTTGACCTTTCGCGCTACCAACAAGGCGGATGCTGAAGCGTGGCAGCGGGAACTGCGCGCCAAGCTGACGGAATTGATTGGTGGTTTTCCGGAACGCACTCCGCTGAACCCGCGAACGCTCGACATTCGAGAATATCCTGGCTATCGCCGCGAGCATTTCGTTTTTTACAGCCGTCCTGGCGTGGCGGTGGTTGGCTATTTATTAGTGCCAACGAAAGGGAAAGCGCCATTTGCAACAGTGGTTGCGATACCGGGCCATGGCCGCGGAGTGGAGGATATTGTCGGGATCGATGAACAAGGGCATGATCGCACGGACAAGCCGGGGTATGAGCATGATTTCGCCATTCAGGTGGTTGAACACGGCATGGCGGCGGTCGCGATTGAGCCAATGGCTTTTGGCTACCGGCGGGATGAGCGTACGCGAGCGGAAGGAGATAAAGCGAGCGCCTGCCAGCCGGCGGCGGGGTCGGCATTGTTACTCGGCGAAACAATGATCGGGTGGCGGGTCTGGGATGTGATGCGCACGATTGACTGGATCAACACGCGACCGGAGTTGGATGCGTCCCGAGTTGGCTGCATGGGTATTTCCGGCGGGGGAACGTGCACGCTGTTTGCGAGCGCGCTGGACCTGCGGATTAAAGCGGCTTTTGTGAGCGGGTATCTGAATACGTTTCGCGCCAGCATCATGTCGATGTCGCATTGCATCGATAACTACGTTCCGGGCATTTTGAATTATGCCGAGAACTATGACGTCGCCGGTTTGATCGCGCCGCGGCCGCTCTTTTCGGAAGGCGGCAACCGCGATCCTATTTTTCCGGTGAGTGCGACGCGCGAAAGCTATCAGCGTGTGAAGAAAGTGTATGAAGTCTTCGACGCCGGCGAGAATGTGCAGCAGGAGATTTTCGATGGAGAGCACGTCTTTCACGGCGCTAAAGGGCTGCCGTTTTTGGCAGGTGCACTGAAGGCGTAAAGCGTTCCGCGGCAACAAGCTCACGCGCATAGTTTTGGATATGCCGAATACTCCAGACCAACGGCTGCTCGATGTCTTACTCGATTCCTGGGACAGGAACAACGCGATCTTACTTAACTTGCTCGGGGCCCTGCCGAAGGGTGCGTTGGAAGCCAGAGCGACGGAGGGCAGCCCGTCCGTCGCTGAACTGTTCACGCACATTCACTTTGTCCGGCTTGTCTTCCTCCTGGAGGACGCTCCCGAATTTGCCAGAGAACTGCCTAAGACAGAGTGGGCATCCGAGCAGGACCCCGCTCGCATCGCGGAGATGCTGAAGGACAGCGCCGCAGCAGTGAGGGAGGCCATCCAGAGCACAGTGGAATCGGGAACGGAATTGCAGGTTCACTACGATCATCCGATCCTGCTGCTCCAGCACATGGTTTGGCACGAGGGCTATCATCACGGTCAGATCAAGCTAGCCCTCAAGTTGGCGGCCTGTCCGGTCAGCGATAACAAGGCGGGACCGCTCACCTGGGACATCTGGATGGAAAAAGGCGGCCGCGCCCGTCGTTAGTCTCGATGCTCTGATCTCGCCTCGTCAGCATCCTCTGCCAGGTCGCGCAGGTATGCAAAGAATTCCTTCGATTGACCGATGAATAGCCCGTCCGCGGTAAGAGCCTTAAGGGCTCCCATGGCGGCACCTTTAGTCTCCGTCGGGCGAATTATCGAACAGGGCGGGAACTTTCGACTTAGAAACGGGCAGGGCTCCGGCATGATTAAGTTGTTTTTCAATAGTTCCGACGTGCTCGCCCCGAGGTCGGCGAACGTCACGGTTGCCCCCGTAATGGGGTCTGTGTCGGTCACTGGAGTTGCGTTGCCCGCTTTGTCCTGCCAGGTCTGAAAGTGCATCGTTTCGGTGGGTCCGATGCTCAGCAGAATACGCAGGACCTCGCGACTTGTCACTCGTTGAGCGAGTGAGGGATACAGGCTGGTACCACCCTGCTCGATGAAAGCGAAGTGAAAGCCCGCAGTAAAGGCAATTGCTTTCAGGTGGTCAGTTGGGCTGCCAATGCTGCTGCCCGCGGTGTCAGCATCGGTGCGAGGAATCGCCGTATGCTGTCCGACATTTAGACCCTGGACCGCCTGCGGGAACGTGAATCCAGGATCGAGGTCGGGATTGTTCTGGGAGCTCCGATATCGAGTCCAAAAACTCGTGTCTACACTGAGTTGCATCAAGTTCGTGAGGCGCGGCTGTCCCGACGAGCCTTCTGCTTTGCTGCCGGGCAAGGTGCGAAAGCGCTCCAGATCGACGATGTCCGCGCGCTTGGACGCGAGATAGGCGTTGATGAATTTCCAATGACTGACCTCGTCGTCGGTATTGTCATGAATGTACTGGGCCATGTCTTCATCCAGAATGCTCAGCGCGTCCGTGTACAGCGGGTTCCCACTACCGCTCGGTTCTTCGCTATCCTGAATGCCGCCCAACTCGTTGTATTGAACCCAAAGATCCGTCTCAAGGATTTCGGCTGCTGCAAGGAATCTAAGAATGGCGGCATCTCCCCTCGTGAGTGAACCGCTATCTTCCTCGCGCGCGAACGCTGAAATGCCACTGCCCAACAGGCCTCCGCCCATTGTGGTGGCGCTCAGTGCGGCACTGTTTCGTAGAAACGAGCGACGATTATTGTCGTTGTCTTGCTTCATTAGCCAGGTGTTCTCCTTCGGAGCGCTGTGTTACATCTTCTCTGCGCCCTGGGGACCAGTATCTGGTTATCAAGCAAGACAGGTGTCAGCAGTTTGTAAATCATTTGCGAATTAGCGCCTGCGGATCCGGACGCTGCGGCTGCGCTCGAAATTATTGTTGTATTTGTAACCGCATTGACACAAGCGTTTAAGCAGCGAACGTTATTCCACGCCGGCCTGGAAGACTTCAAAAGGTCCCCAGTAGTAGGGCTTGCGAAAGACAGTCTTAGAACGTACCATCGCCAGTTGGGCGGTTCGCAAAGCCTCCGCAGGCCGAGCGCCGCGTCCGAGTTCTCTGTACAAATCGGCCATCATCTCCGCAGTAGACCGGTCATTCACATCCCACAATCCGGCAATCACATTGCGCGCGCCCGATTTGAGAAAGGCCCACGAGAAGCCGACCAATCCTTCTCCAGCGAAGATCTTCGCACCGGCGCTATGACAGGCGGAGATTGTTACCAGATCGGCGTGCAGGGGCACTTGAACGACATTACGGGCGTACAGGTGGTACTCGGCACCGGGACCTCGCGAGAGAATTACTGCTGATTGCAGAGGGGCACTTGGGCTGGCGGTGGCGTGGGCGACGAAGTGGATCCAGGAGAACCGTCCGGGATTTGCAGCTACGTATGCGCCGGGGCGTGCTGCGTCGCGCGCATACACCACTTCCTGGACAGCCGGCAGGCTTTTTTCAATCTCATTCATTTCCTGCCCGGCGAAGGACAACTCCGGAAATTCGGCGTCCGCCGTGACCGGATTGCCGATCAAGAGTAACGACGGCGGTCCTGGCGAACGCGCGCGCGGCGACAGTTCGAATGAAGGAACCACCGACACTTGAGCGTCTTCGATCCAGTAGTGAGGGGTTCCGGCACTAACCGGCAGCGTTGCAAAATTCAGAGAGCACAGGGGACCTGCGGGCGCGACGATCACTTTCAGCGTTCTGATGCCGGCGGGCGCGATCAGGGTGTCGTAAAGTTTTTTTCCGGCTTCGCTCGGTTCTTTCAATGGATCGCGCAGTTCCTGGACGGCGGCTCCGTATAGATTTACCAGGCGCTGCAGTTCGGCTTCGCTAGGCAGGTCAAACTGCCGCACACTGTTCGGAGTGACGGCCCAGGCGTAGGACTTCTGCGGACCCACCCAGTAAAACAAGAGTGTGCTATGCGTCCGGGAGGCAATTGTTTGTAAATTGAAGGCACTGGTTCGTTGCTGAGCGCGGCTCTCCTCCAGACGCTCGGCTAATACACGGCCTCGGCTGGCTTCGACCACCTCCAAAGCCTCGCTTGTTTTGCCGCGCTCCATCAAAAACACGACATATTCCTGATAGCAGCGAATCAGGCTGGCAAACCACGTCAATTTGTTCTGTGGATCCAGCAGCGCTGCCTGTTGGCGCGCCACAACTTGAATAGCGCGCTGAAATTCTCGCTGAGCCTCCGCGTTATCGCCATCCAATGCATATGCCTGAGCCAATCCGGAATGCGCATCCAAGACGGGCGTTAACTCCTCCACAGGCCGCTGTAAGGCGCCTCGGAAATTTCGTGCGGCGTCCTTGGCTTTGCCGTGGCCCAAAGCGATTCGTCCCGCGTTCACGAGAGAATAGGCTTCGTCGTTCGTGTCGTGAACCGCGGTTCGAATAACAGCCGCTTCGTTGTTGTAGCGCTCTGCCGTATCCCACTCCCGGCGCTCAATGGACACGTTCGCCAAATTGCTCAACCAAGTTGCGCTGTGTGATTTGTCGCCCAATTCTCTGGCAATGGACAAGGCTTCGTTGTACGTATCAAAAGCAGCGTTGAAATCACGCTTACTCTCTTGAATATTGCCGATGTTTCCCAGCCAAATTTGTCTTTCGAAGCGGATGCCTGCCGACCGGAAATGTTCCTCCGCTTCCTGAAAATTGGGGAGGGCTTTTTCGAGATCCCCGAGCCGAAAATAGCAGAGGCCCAGATTTCCGAGTGCGCGCGAAACCGACGTACCAGCGCCGAGAGCCTGGGCTTGCGCCAATGCCTGCTCAAACCAGGGGATTGCCTCGTCGTTGTGTCCGGACCTTTGATAAAGATGGCCCATATTTCCGGTGGCGCTAATCTGAAGCGACCGGTCGCCGTGGCTCCTGGCATATACAAGTACGCGAGTAAGATGCTTACGCGCTTCCTCTTCTTGACGACAGGCAATCGCTAGACTGGCGCGGCGCAATTCGACTTCCGCAGACAGCCCATCCGACTTAGCGGCCCCGGCCAAAGCAGCGGCACGATCCAGCCGCTTCTGAACATCCGCCAATGCTTGTTTGCTATCGGCTAACAGCAAAGCTGCATAGGCCTGGCACAATTCATACCGGCCTGCCTGCTCGATCAACTCGGGTTTGGCGGGGACAGTGAAGTCAAGCGCCGCCTGTGCCCGCCTTCCTTCGCGCTGTGCAAGCAGAATTTCCACGCGCAGCAGGCGTAGATTCCAATAATCGGCGCCCTGGGCGCGCGTGATCGCGTTTTCAGTTTCTTTGGATGCTTCGGCGAGGTGCTCGCTTATCAGCAATTCTCGCGCATGTTGATAGGAAGCCGGCGGTGATGCCTGTTTAACCTTTGGCCCACATCCGACCAAGACGAGCGCGAGTACCCACGCGCAGCGCATGGCTACCAACCAGAACCGGGAGCGCCTACCCCTCCTCCGCTGACGTGGCCTTGGGGCGTGCTTCCTAAGTCGATCTCGACCATGCTTAACCGGCGAAACGCGTCTGTGAGCCGCAACTCCGCGAGCCGAATCGCGCCGAATCCTCGAACGTAGATGGTGTGTCCGTGACACCCGATTTCAGAGCCAAGGCCTGAGATTTCCCTAACGAGACCGCAATGAATCAGGCCTTCGCGCTCGGGAATCTCATCGCCTGGCTGCAGCCCCGCCCAAGGAAAATAGCGTTGCAATCGTGCTAAAATTCCGTCACCTTGTCCACGCAGAGTCAGGGCGTCGAATTCATCCCGGAATCCTTCGTCGTTTTCGCGATAGGCCTCGCGCACGCGTTCGGCGGTTGCAAGCCGTGAGAACGTATCGGTGGCCAGGTCGACTTCGACGCGATATCCAGCGATGCGGAGATTCTCGAAATGCGACCCGAGAGGGAGAATGGACAAAGGCCCTCCCTCAAGGGAATAGTAGGCGGCCATGCGCGCCACGATTTTGTCGGCCGTTACAACGCCCAATACGTTAAAGTCTTCGATCGTCGTGGTCGCAAGCAGATCGTAGGTTTCGTCGCGTCCGCTGCGCGACCCGGCGACAACGGTTGAGGCTGAGCTAAAAGAAACGAGTTCGCGAAAGCTATATTGGCCAACTCGCGTGCTCTGATAGCCGCCTTCCGGCGTTAATTGAAGCTCAGCCTGAGGCGGGGATACCTCATCAAACGGAACCTGAATATCTGCCCTCACAGCGAATGCTAATGCGCCGTATCTTTGTCGCTCAACCATCGAAGTCTCCTGTCATGAGATCGAAGTCTCCTGCAATGAGGGGGTGGCCTTTTTAGCGTCCGGAGGTCACGCGCAAGATAAAGCTTGCCAGTACCTCCGAATGTGCCGCTACCGAACCGCTCACCTGCACTTTGTAATCGCCGGGTTCAAGATCGGCCACCGGAACGGTCAGATCCAGTGTTTCAGCATCATCGTCCCTTGGAAGATTGTATGTCTTTCGCTCGCCCGTCGCTTGATTTTTGATCTGGCACTGGTAGTGTTCGAAATGCTTCGGAATGTCGATGCGAAAGTGAGCAAACGAATTTTTGGCAACTGTATAAAGAGGAGCCGAATCTCGGGAGCCGGAGCCGGGAGCAGCCGCTGCCGAATCATAAGTAGGAAGAGCCCCTCGGGCCGTACCAGCTACTACGAAGGAATTAGTAACCGATGGCGTTTCGAGCCGTTGAACTTTCTCTCGCAGGCCCGGCAATATGGCGACGAATGCGTAGACCGCCGCTACTGCCAAGGCGACATTGAGACCACCTGAAAAGGCAAGCGCCTGCCGCACCGGCAGCCAGCCAAACCAACCGCGCTGCTGTTCTTTTGTTTCCTGCACCGCAACCTGCTCACGAAAAACCACGCGTACGTTGGCTGCAAACGCCTCTGCCGCCGTCACATCCTGCAGGCAGCGAGAACAGTCGGCCAGGTGCTCTTCGAAGGCATCGCGCTCTTCGGCGCGTAGCTCCCCGTATGCGTATCTTTCGGGATATTGCGACGCTATCGCGTTATCGTGATTCATGCGCCATCCCCGCTCTGGATTAGTATCTGCCTAATAGTGTTGGTAAGCGCCCCAACGTTACAGAGAAGAACTATTAAACCGGCGAAGGACCGGTAGCTTTTGACGAACGCGGCCTCGAAGCGCGCCTTGGCCCGGTGCAGCAGCACGCGAACATAGCCGGCATCGGTATGCAACCTCCGGCAGATCTCTTCGCGCGCGAGGTCCTCAAAGAAGACCAACCGGAGAATTTCGCGATCCTTTGCCGACAGGTCCTTTAAGATACCGGCGACCGCCTTTTTCCGTTCGGCTGTAATCAAGGATTCATCGGCCCGGATGGCGGTATCTTCGACTTCGGGCACTTCGTCGCCCAAAGTGGAGGCGCGCGAGGTCTTGTGAACAAACTCCAGCAGGACATTGTTGCAGACGGAATTGACAAATGCGCCGAAACGGGTGGGATCCTGAATTCCCTTGCCTTGGCGCAGAGTTTTTAGGACACGATAGAGAGTTTCCTGCCGGATGTCGTCCGACATCTCCGCCGAGAGCCGGCGAGCGCGGAGTTTCAGGGAGAGAAAACGACCGAAATAAATGCCGAAATGGGCTTCGGTTTCGGGGTCGCCCGCGGCAAGGCGCGCTACATACTCTTTATCGAAAGCTGCAAACTCCAGCGCCGCATCTCCTTGGAGTTCCATTATATGGCGCGGAGAAAATATCGCGCCGTATGAAACGTTTGAGCTTTAAATCTCACAATCCGATGCGCGTCCCGAGCGAACACCGGTCCTCAACCGCCCGAACCTTTGACTCGAGAGTTCCTCAGGGCGCGCTATTAAGAAAACCGCGCAAACGAACGTGGGAGGATTCCATCATTGAGCAACTCTGTTTTTTCTTTGGGAGCCCATGCCGCTGTCGAGGGTGACCGCTCCAGTTTTGTTGAGTTGATCGCTACCGATCCAAATTATTTCGCTAATTTCCCGGTCGAAAATTTACCGCGAGTCATTATCATTCAGAACGACACGACGTATGAAGAGCTGACGTGTCTTGAATTCGATCCCACCAGCAACAGACTCGAAGCAGTGATCCAGGTGAAGCAGCCGAGCGGATTCGGCAGCGCCGCAGCCTCAGACGGCTCCTTCGAATATGTGCGATTTTACGTTGATTACGGTTCTGGCTTTGAAGACCTCGGCTACGCGGCAGTGAACGTCCGAAACATGCCGAACGCATTGAATTGCGCCAAAAAAGATGATTGGCCGCTAAGCTTTACGGTTTCGGTGACGTTTAGCCCAAAGATGGACTGGTGTTTTTTGCCGGAGTTTCTGAAAGTGCGTGCGATTCTCTCGTGGCAGTCAACTCCGCCGGCTAACTCGCCCAAATTCAATCCGGTTTGGGGAAATCATTTGGATGCAAATATACAAATTGCGCCGCGTCCATTGCGCTTCAAGGAAGCCGGAGCCGGCTGAAGCACTTTCACCGGACAAATTTACGTCGAATACCGCTCCGATGAAAACGATCGGCATCGCGAGCGGCGGGGATTGCGGCAAGTCCAGGTGGCGTAACGCTTACCGGCGGATTGTCACCACGACGCGAACTTTCGGAGTCACAGCGTCTGTACTTCGCCCTTCCCCGGCCCGGTTGTTCCCCGCAGTGTTTTCATCCCGAAGCCCGCGCCCCAGTGCGGTTACGGCAGGTGATCGGCGTGGTAGCATGCCGGTGGTGAGAGACATCGAAGTCATCGAAGAAGAACTGGTTGGAATTGCCACGATTCAGGACGACCTGACGAAACTGGAGCGCTTGCTCGCATGGTCTTCCGTCCATCCCGATGAAGTTGTGTATGCGATTCGTTTCCTGAGTGGCCGCACAAAAGGGATCGATGCCTGGATCCAACAACACTCGACTGATCAGGGGCGGACCGATCAGCCGGAATAATTCCTGAACGCAACCACTCGCCGATCGGTCGAGTGCCATCTTACCCAGCGGATTATCTCCATAATTCTGCGCTGGAACTTCCTTTGAAATGCGGTGTCTTTTCCGATAACGATTTAGGTACCTGGATCGCGCAAAATTCACAGCAACGCGGATGGATTCCGCGTTTGGAGGATTATGTTCGACCAGACTTTCGTCCCGGAACGGCACGAAACCAGGAAGCCGCTCAGTTTGCTCGCTTCGATCGTTTTCCAGTTGGCTGCGATTTGCTTTTTGCTTCTGATTTCGGTCGTTTCGACACAACGGCTAGCGCTGCAGCAACTGAGATCAATTCTGCTGCCGCCAACACCTCCTGCGACGGTTCATAATTCGCCGGTTGAGGCCGGCAAATCATCATTTGCGGGACGGCCCCATGTGCTGACTTTGAATCTGCAGAAATTTGTGTTTCATCCTACGACGGTTTCCCCAGCTGCGACGGCCGTTGCACCGGCAATTGGAACTTCGTCCAACGAAGGTTCTCCAGGAGCCGGTTTCGTTGGAGACATCCTGGGAACGCTCCCTGAAGGAGCGCCTCCGCCCTCATCAACGAAGCCGAAGGAAACACCGCATCCGGCAGGACCGATGAGATTGACGAGTTCAGTGGCGGCCGCGAATTTGATTTACAAGGTGATTCCCACATATCCGCCGCTGGCGAAAACGGCTCGGGTTCAGGGAACCATTGAATTTTCAGCGGTAATTGGAAAGGACGGCCGAATCAAAAATCTTCAGGTGGTGCGAGGACACCCGCTGCTCATCGCGGCCGCGACCGAAGCTGTTCTGCAGTGGCGGTACCGTCCCACTTTGTTGAACGGAGTTCCCGTGGAGGTGGCCACTCAAATTGTGGTCAACTTTCGGCTTGGCGAGTAGGCGAATGGCAGGAGCGACTCGATTTGCCGCGGTAAGATCGAGCTTCCGTTCCCATTCATGATCAAGGCAAATCTTCGTTGCATTGGTGCGCTCTCAAGGAACTCGCGCACGCCACCCGACTCAAAAGCGAGTTTCTCTCCTGCTTGGTGGCGCGCAGCCGCGCCCTTTGCGCTTCTCTGTCTTGCTTTCGCTGGAAAACTAGAAGGCCAGGTGTTTGCGGACACCGTTTTGGTTCACGGCAAAATCTGGACAGAAGACGCGCAGAAGCCTGAGGCAGAGGCGGTTGCCATTGAGGGCAATCGAATCTTGCGAGTGGGCACTTCGGCCCAGATCTTGAAGTTGGCTGGGCCGGGCACGCGGGTGATTGAGCTCGGTGGAAGGCGGGTGACGCCGGGCTTCAACGATTCGCACGTGCATTTCCTGCAGGGCGGCGCCGGATTGGCGAGTGTGCAGCTTGTGGATGCGGCAAGCCAGGCGATTGTCCGGGAGCGCATTGCGGCTTTTGCCAAAACACGACCGAAAGGCGAGTGGATCTTGAACGGCTTCTGGGATCACGAGAAGTGGACGCCGGCGCAGATACCCAATCACGAATTGATCGATGACGTTACGCCGGACAATCCGGTGTTCGTGCAGCGGCTGGACGGGCACATGGCGCTGGCGAATGCAGTGGCGATGAAACTTGCCGGCGTGGATAAGACAACGAAGGATATGGCCGGAGGCGTGATTGTGCGCGATGCCGAAGGGAATCCCACCGGCATTTTCAAAGACGCTGCGACCGAGTTGATTGAACGCGTTATTCCGCCGCCCACCCAAGCGCAACTGCAAGCTGCGGCAGAAGCGGCGCAGAAGTATGCTCGCGAAAACGGGGTCACCAGCGTGCAGGATATGTCGGCAGCTCCGGATGCGCTGCGCGCCTATGAGCATCTGCTGAGACAAGGCAAGCTGCAGGTTCGCGTCTCCGGTCACCAACCGCTGCCGAGTTGGAAACGCCTTGCCGGCCCGGGCGTCGAGTCAAACTTTGGCGGCGAGATGCTGCACATCGGCGGCCTGAAGGGATTCGCCGACGGATCATTGGGATCAACAACGGCGTGGTTCTTCAAACCATATCTGGATACCCCGAACACGAGCGGTATTGCAAGCGACGAGTTATCGAAGCCGGAAGAGATGTATGCCAACATCCGGGATGCGGATCGCGAAGGGCTGCAGGTGGCAATTCATGCGATAGGAGACCGGGCGATTCACACGATTCTCGATTTCTATGAACGAGTGGAAAAAGAGAATGGCGCGCGCGATCGGCGCTTCCGCATCGAACACGCGCAACATCTGCTCTGGAGCGACATCCCGCGCTTTGCCGGACTACAAGTGATTGCGTCCATGCAGCCTTATCATTGCATCGATGACGGGCGCTGGGCCGCAAAGCGTCTGGACGCGGAGCGACTCAAGACGACGTATGCTTTTCGATCGTTACTCGATTCTGGCGCGACTTTAGCGTTTGGCTCCGACTGGCCGGTTGCGCCGATGGTTCCGTTGATGGGCATCTACGCAGCAGCAACGCGCCGAACGCTCGATGGCAGGAATCCGGGCGGATGGATTCCGGAGCAGAAAATAACCGTGGCCGAAGCGGTTCACGCGTACACGATTGGCTCGGCTTTTGCGGAAGGTGAAGAAAACATCAAAGGATCGATCTTACCGGGCAAGCTCGCCGATCTGGTGGTGCTTTCGGACGATATTTTTCACATCGATCCGGTGCAGATCGAAAAAACGCATGTCGATCTGACGATCTTCGACGGGAAGGTAACTTTCCAGCGCGAGGGAGCGGCTATTCTTGTCTCAACGCGATGAAAAGTAAGTTACCAATGCAACGAAGAACCTTTCTCAAGGCGGCCATTGCCTCAGCCGCTTTGTCCCCGCTCTGGGGCGAGCCGGCGCCCGATTGGGGCGGCCCGGTGCTCGATACGCATTTGCATCTGCGGAAAGATCCCGACTCCTGTTTTACTCATATTCAAGGCTGCGGCGTTTCGAATGCGGTTTTGCTGACGCGAGATGTAGACGAAGACAAGGCGCAGCAGGAAATGGAAAAGCGGCCCAAACATTTTGGGCGGTCCGTTTCCTTGGATCCGGCGCAGGCTGGTGCGGATCAGGCGCTTCGGAAGGCGATTACCGGAGGAGCCGTCAGCATTGGCGAACTGAAGTATCACGTGGCGCTGGATTCACCGGAGATGCGGCGCGTTTATGATATCGCCGCAGAGATGCAGGTGCCGGTGATGATGCACATCCAAGTGTTTCCGCACTTTCCGGGAGAGCTTCCGTATAACACGGGCTACGACCATTTCGATAAGATCCTACGCGCCTACCCTAAAACAAATTTTCTCGGGCACGGGGATCTGTTCTGGGCGAATATCAGCGCCGACGTGCCGGCGGACCGCGGTTATCCGAGCGGTCCCATCAAGCCCGGCGGCTTGACAGACAAATGGCTGTCGGATTTTCCGAATCTCTATGCGGACATGTCTGCCAATTCGGGCAACAATGCCCTATCCCGCGATCCCGATTTCTCACGCGATTTCTTTGTTCGCCACCAGGACAAACTGGTTTTCGGCAGCGACTGCAGTTGTGCGGATGGAAATGGCGGCGGAATCTCGCAAACCAACAACCCGGAGGCACAGCGGCTAGCGGGAAAGTGCGTAGCGCGCGAGACTTTAGGACTTTCGAAACGATTGACAACGCCGGAAGTGTTTCGTAAGGTCAGCTGGGAAAACGGGATACGCCTATTCAAACTTCAGTTTTGATTTGCTATTCCTCTGCGTTTCCCAATGAGACGCCGGACCCGTAGGTAAATGTGGAGTTGCGCACCCGGCCGGCCGCATCCACTAGCGCAACGCAGTGGAACGAGCCAAGACCGGGTGCGCCAAAGCGCAGGTCAGTAAGATCCACGCGAGTGGCATGCATAGCGGGCAAGAAGACGGGCTGCTCCGCCCAAGCTGGAAATCGCGCGAAATAGACGAAGAAACGAAATGGCTCGGTAGTAAGGGCGCTACGGATGGCGGCGTCGAATGGAATTTTATAGAACATGACGGCCCGGTCCGGATCGACGTTCGAAAATACGTTCACGTCCACGCTGCGATACGCATCAGCAGTTTCGATGATGCCGCTCCAGGTGAAAGGGTTGATCGACCGAGGCACGGCTGCCACGGTCGAGGGGACAACGCCGTCATACAGCCGTGATTCCAATTGCGTGATTGCCCGCGCGTGCATCAGGGCACGTCCGAAATCGAATATTAGATAAAAGACCAGTGCGGCAATGGCGATGCCGCGGCCACGTCCCGGGCGGTCGCCGATTTCGGAGCTTACCAGGCCGGCAAACCAAGGCCAAATGGCGGCGAGAGCAAGCACCGCAAGAACAACCCCGTCTGTCAGATTGTTGAGATCGCCATGCAGCCAGCGCGAAGAGAATGGCAGCAGCAGGCGAATTCCGTAGGGATTCGTCCAATCGAGAAGCAGATGGCTGGCCACGCCGACGCAGGCCACGCCCCAAAGAGGCAGCCATCGCAGGCGCTTGCGGAAGATTGCGCCGGTGACAGCAACACACAGAGCAGCCATGACCGGCGCGAGCAAGAGCGAATGTGTATAGCCGCGGTGAATTTCGAGATAACGCAGGGCTCCCTGAGTTGCCGCGATGATATCGGAATCGGGGGCGTTCGCGGACAGCAGCAACACGGTTGTGGCGCCTTGGCCGATCCGGTTGAAGCCCGCACGCGCTAACGCAAGTGCGACCAGCGTGTGCGTGACATTGTCCATCGCTATGCGCTGCGGCGGTAGGGCGGTTCAGGCGAACACGGGCACGTCGACGTAGCTCTGCTCGCGAGCGACGTAGGCAGGTGGGAGAAGCATGGTCAACGCTCCCGGAAGAATGTCGACGGAAGCAGGTAGGTGGCCGACTAATTCACCGTCTACCTGGGAAAATATCCGATCTCTAGCGGGCGCGGAACACTCAATGCTTCGCCCATGCACGATGGTGACACCTTGCAGCCGGTGAACCTGGCGCAAGGCTACTCCAAGCAGATACGGCAGAAAGCGCACACGCTCGGTACCCCGAAACAGGACAACTTCGAAATCGTCACGCAGGAGAGAAGCGCTGCGGGCAATCTCCAGATCTCCGCCATAGTTGCGAACACGGCTGATCAAACCGAAGCTGGCTTGATACGTCTCGCCATCGACGGTCACATCGAACTCACGCAGCGGATCGAAGAAGTTGCTGAAGCCGCTGACGTAATAGGCAAGTTTTCCGGCACGCACCTTCAAAGCCGGGTTTACGCGTGAAACGATTTCAGCGTCCAAGCCAACGCCCGCCATACAGAGGAATGCACGAGGTTCGGTGTCCTCACTAGATAAGCGACCGACTGAGACGGGATGCGGTTGAAATTCCGAGAGCTGCTGCGCGACGCGATCCAAATGAATCGGGAGCCGCATTTCTCGCGCCAACACGTTGGCGGTGCCGCCCGGTAGAATGGCCATCGGCACGCCGGAATAGAGGATGCCGCTCGCTACCTCATTGACGGTTCCATCACCACCGGCGGCCAGGATCAGATCAACACCGGAGTCGACTTCACGCCGTGCCTGCGCACCCGCGGTTCCCGGCGCTTCGGTAGCAATCAGGCGCGCTTCAATACCCTGTCTACGAAGGGTCTCGATGGTACGTTGAAGCAGGTGGCGATGTCGTGAAAGTCCCCGCGCCACAGGGTTAAATATGATACTCGCGCGTTTCAAAGTACCGAACTGGTCCCATTCGTCATTATAATTTTCGTCCTATACCGCCGGTCATGAAAGATTCTGTCGAGAAGCGCATCCAAAACCTGCGCGAGGAGTTGGAGCACCACGAATATTTATATTACGTGCTTGACCAGCCCGAGATTTCGGATGCCGAATATGACAGCAAAATGCGCGAGTTACAAGATCTGGAGCGCGCACATCCAGAATATCAGTCGCCGCATTCGCCAACGCAGCGTGTCGGGGGAAAACCGCGCGAAGGGTTCGTCAAAGTTCCGCATAGTTCGCCGATGCTCAGCCTGGATAATGCGCTGAATGAAACCGAACTGCGGGATTTTGATGGGCGCGTCCGGGGCGGTTTGAAGGATCGGGAGTACGAATACGTAGCGGAGCTGAAACTGGACGGCCTTTCGATGGCGGCCCACTATCGCGACGGGCGTTTTCAACAAGCGTTAACCCGCGGTGACGGGCGGGTTGGTGAAGACGTGACGGAAAATGCGCGCACCATACGATCTCTTCCGCTGCGGGTTGGAGAAAAGCGTAAAGTTCGCTTAGCCGGCGCTGTTTTTGAAGTACGCGGCGAGGTGGTGATGGAGCATCGCTCGTTCGAGCGCATGAACGAAGACAGAGAGCGGGAAGGACTGCCGCGTTTTGCCAATCCGCGCAATGCTGCGGCGGGAGCGCTGCGCGCGCTGGACCCATCGATTACGGCAGCGCGGCGCCTGAACTACTACGCATATTTTCTTTTGCGCGATGGGCGCCCGCTCGCGGCGAGCCACTGGAAAAACCTCGAGATGCTGGAGGAAGCGGGTTTCAAGGTCAATCCTTACAAGGCCAAATGCAAAGGTTTGGATGATTTGCTGGCCTTTATCCATAAATGGGAGGGCGCCCGGGACGGGTTGCCTTACGAAATTGACGGCGTGGTGGTGAAGGTGGATTCGGTCGCGCAGCAGGATTTGCTCGGCTGGACGGCCAAAGCCCCGCGCTGGGCGATCGCTTTTAAGTATCCGGCGCGGCAGGCTTCGACTGTGCTCGACAACATCGACGTTCAGGTAGGACGCACAGGTACTTTGACGCCGGTTGCCCATCTGCGGCCGGTTAGCTTCAGCGGAGTTACGGTTTCGCGCGCGACGCTGCACAACGAAGATGAAATCGAACGTCTGGGCGTGCAGATCGGCGATACGGTTCTCGTGGAACGCAGCGGCGACGTTATTCCGAAGATTGTCCGGGTAATCGAGCAAGGAGCGGACCGCCGTCCGTTCCATATGCCGTCCGCATGTCCGGTCTGCGGCAGCCATGTTGTGCGGGAGCCGGGTGAATCGGCTCGCCGATGCGTCAATACGAATTGCCCGGCGCGCCTTCGTGAATCGCTGTTGCATTTCTCGGCGCGCGGGGTGATGGACATTGACGGCATGGGCGACGCGTTAGTGGATCAATTACTGGCCGCGAAGCTCGTCCACAATATTGCGGATCTTTACTGGTTGACCGAAGATCAACTGCTCGGGCTTGACCGGATGGGGAAAAAATCGGCGAGTAAGGTTCTTCACAATATTGAACGCTCAAAAGCGCAACCCCTGGCCCGGGTGCTCAACGGGCTCGGGATTCCCTTTGTCGGCGAACGGACGGGGCAGATTCTCGCTGACTACTTCGGCGATCTCGACAAGATTGCACACGCAACCGACGAAGAACTTCAGCAAGCGGATGAAATCGGGCCAAAGGTTGCCGCGAGCATCCGTGATTTCTTTGGCGAAGTGCGCAATGGTGAGCTGATCGAGAAGCTCAGAGAAGCGGGCTTGCAATTTAAGTCCGAGGTAAAGCGTGAAAAACCGATTGGCGTACTCGCTGCAAAAACGTTCGTCATTACCGGCACGCTGCCGACGCTGAAACGGGAAGACGCGAAGGAGTTGATCGAGCAGGCCGGGGGCAAAGTAGCCGGCTCGGTAAGCAGCAAGACTAATTTTCTGGTCGCCGGGGAAGATGCCGGCTCGAAGCTTGCGAAGGCGCAGGAACTCGGGGTTGTGGTTATCGGGGAAGAGGACCTGCTCCGGATGTTGGAAGCGGGCAAAGATTGAAACAGCTAATCCAAACCCTGATTGCGTGGGGTCCGCACGGCTTGCTGCTGCTGGCGATTGCGGATTCGGCAGGAGTGCCCCTTATTGGCGGCGTCGATCTTTTGCTGATTGGAGTTTCCGCGCAGCGTCCGGGCGCGGCTTACTGGGCGGCGATCTGTGCGATTATCGGCTCGCTGATTGGATCGTCCATCCTGTTCGGCATTGCGCGGAAGGGCGGCGAGGTGTTTCTCGCCAAATATATTTCTCAGGGACGTGGGAAACGTCTTCACGCCTGGTTTGAACGCTACGGTCTGGTTACGATTTTTGTTCCCGCCGCTTCCTTCATCCCGTTGCCGATGAAAATTCCTGTCTTCTGCGCGGGGGCTTTAGAGGTTCGGTGGAGTTCTTTTCTGGTGGTTGTTCTTGCGGCACGTGTTCTCCGATATTTCACGCTGGCGTTTCTGGCACAGCGATATGGAGTGACGACAGTTACGTTTATAAAAATGCATGCGCTCGCAACCGCACTCGTGGCGGCCGCTATTGCGGTTATCTTGATTGCTGTTTTACGCAGAGTGCAGCCGCGCGAAGAGACATCGACGACGGTTGACATATGATGTTCGCATGTCTGTCCTGGTAAGAAATCCCCTTTCACGGCGTTCGTTTGTAAGTGGTGCATTGGCAATGGCGGCAGCAAGCCCCGTCGCGTTTGCAGACCCGCTGAAGAAGAGCAATTTGGGTGTTCAGCTTTATACAGTGCGCACGCTGTTTCCCGCCGATCCGGCTAAAGTGCTGGGGGAAATTCGCGACATAGGATATGGGGAAGTAGAAGCCACGGCAGACACGCTGAAGCAAGGCTGGGACGCCATCAAGGCCAGCGGATTGACAGCGATAAGCGCCCATCTGAATACAAGTCCTACCGACGCGCAACTAGCGGATGTGAAGAGCAAAGGTTTTGAATACGCCGTTGTTCCCTACATTCCTCCCGGGCAGCGAGGCGGTGTGGACGTCATGAAGAAACTTGCGGAAACGCTGCAGAAGGCAGGGCAACGCGCGGCGGCGCATGGATTGCAACTCTGCTATCACAACCATGCATTTGAATATGAGCCGATGGGTGGAACCACGCCGCTCGACATTCTGATGAACAATACTGACCCGAACAACGTCAAGCTGGAACTCGACATCTTCTGGGCTACAGTGGGCGGACATGACCCTGTTCAGTTGTTGAAAAAGTACTCCGGCCGCGTTCCGCTATTGCACCTCAAAGACAAAAAGAAGGGCGTCCCGGCAGCAACGCAATACAACGAGAATGTTCCGAAAGATGCATTCAAAGAGATTGGGAATGGATCGATCGAAATTCCGGCGGTGCTAAAAGCGGCAGACGCCGCCGGCGCTAAACATTATTTCGTAGAGCAGGACCAGTCGCCCGATCCGATCGCCAGCTTAAAGCAGAGCTACGAATATCTCAGTAAGCTGTTTTAAGCTCGTTCCAGATAGGCGCCATCGGTCGTGCTGACACGAATTTTTTCGCCTTCGTTGATGAACGGGGGCACGTGCACAACCAGACCGGTGTCCGTTTTCGCCGGCTTGGTGACATTTGAAACAGTGGCGCCTTTCAGCCCTGGTTCCGTTTCGACCACCGTCATCTCCAGGCTCGGCGGCAGCTCTACGCTGATGGGCTTGCCTTCGTAAAATTCTACGTTCAGCTTTAACTGCGGGATTAGGTACAAAACAGCATCGCCGAGAAGGTCCTTTGTGAAATGAATCTGCTCGAAATTCTCCGTGTTCATGAAGTAGTAGTATTCGCCGTCATCGTACAAGTACTCCATTTCATGCTCTTCAAGAGAGATGCGTTCGACCTTGTCTTCGGACGAGAAGCGGTGCTCGATCATCGAGCCGGAACGCAGATTCCGCATTTTAGCCTGTACGAAACCGCGCAAATTACCGGGAGTGCGGTGCACCATGCTGAACACCGTATGCAGTTCGTTGTTGAACTTCACTACCATGCCCGGGCGCAGTTGTGTGGCTGCAATCATTTACAAAGAAAACTCCTCTGAACCTTCAGTCTAACAGTGCCAAAATCGAAATTGACGATGAGAAAAGTTCACCTGATCTGCCTGGGAATGATTCTGAGCCTGGTTGCGAGCGCGGAGCCGCATACGAATTTTTCCGGGCGTTGGCGAATGTTGAAAGACCAGAGCGATTTCGGCACGTTCAGCCGGCCGGACATTGTTGTGCGCGTGATTGAACAGGGCGATCGAACATTGAACCTGCACACCGTGGAGACAACCGGTGGAAAAACGAATGTGGCGGACATCAGCTACTTCACCGACGGCACGGAATCGACGAACACCCGCAGTGGACGCAAGGCGACAAGCAAACTCTTCTGGGACGGGGCTGCGCTCATGATCCGTACCGAGACAACAGACTCGAAGGACCAGCAAATTGACATCGTGGAACATTGGGAACTGTCGCCCGATGGCAAGCAGTTGATTACGACAAGCGAAATCTCGACCCCTGACGGCGCCGCGCATTTGAAAATGGTCTGTCAAAAAGAAACCGGCAATTAACTCGGCGCCGCGCAAGGTGCGCCCGCGACCGGTAAATTTCCTCCTGAAACTCCACTTTGCCGTCACAATCCCACTTGTGGTTCTCGAAGCAACGAGACCTCCCTGACCATGAAACCAAAAAACTTTCTTGTTGCCGCTGCGTTTCTTTTGCCGGTTTCTTTGT
Source organism: Bryobacteraceae bacterium (assembly GCA_036269815.1). Taxonomy (GTDB): domain Bacteria; phylum Acidobacteriota; class Terriglobia; order Bryobacterales; family Bryobacteraceae; genus Bog-105. The sequence continues at coordinate 12,496 of DATBDT010000110.1, read as the reverse complement.
GGGCTCAGACGCAACAGGCTGAATCATGGTTCGATCGAGACGGAGAGCGCGTCTACACGAACCGGCACTTTGAATTGACAGGCATCAGCGTTTCTCAAGACGGCCGCCTGTTCGTAAACTTCCCGCGGTGGTCGGATCGCTACCTGAATGCGGTGATCGAAGCCGGCACAGATGGAACTCAACATCCTTATCCCGACGTCGAGTGGAATCGATGGGACGGCAAGCCGCAGACGGCGGCCAACCATTTTGTCTGTGTGCAAAGTGTTGTGGTCGATCACGCGAATACGCTGTGGGTGGTGGATGCGGCGGCTCCTCTGCTGACATCGCCGGTACCTAACGGTCCCAAACTGGTGAGGATTGACCTGACGACGAATCAGGTGAGTCAAATCATTCCGATTGGACCGGATGTGGCGCTTCCCGACTCTTACCTGAACGATATCCGCATCGATAATTCTCGTAATTTCGCCTACCTGACGGATAGCGGGCACGGCGGAATCGTGGTGGTTGACATTGCGAGTGGGACCGCCTGGCGCAAACTCGATGGTCATCCCTCGGTGCTTGGAGATCCCGCTGTTCCGGTGATCGTGAATGGAGAGGTTTTGAAGCAACCGAATGGAAAGCCGGCGGTGTTTAATTCGGACAGTCTTGAGATGTCAAAGGACGGCAACACGCTTTTCTACAAGCCCATCAACTCCCTTACGCTGTGGAGTGTTCCGACCGCACTCCTGCGCGACCGGAGTGCCGATGCAGCCGCTGGTGTTACGGCAGCGGCCGGGAATTTATTTCCGACGGACGGATTGTGGCTCGATTCGAAAGGCCGGATCTATCTAAGCGACGTCGAACACTTTGCGGTGCGACGCCTTACGATTGGCGGCGCGCTTGAAACGGTGTTCCAGTCGCACAGGCTTGAATGGCCGGACACGTTTACGGAAGATCCCGAAGGCAACATCTATGTCAGTGCCTCCCGGCTTAACGAACAGCCGCGTTACCATCACGGCTACAGCACACGCTTTGGCAGATCGTATGAAGTGTTTCGTCTCCCGAATTTAGATCCCCATTAGCGCCGTCCGTGCAGCGTTGAAGCCGCACATGCCGTGGACGCCGCCACCGGGAGGAGTGGACGACGAGCAGAGGTAAACGCCGTTGAGCGGAGTTTTGTAAGAGCGCCAGGTGGGGCGTAGCGCGAATTGCTTTACAGTGGCCGCGCCGCCCCCGATATCTCCACCGATGAGGTTAGGATCCCATGCCTGCAACTGAGCGGGGTTTTGCGTTCTGCGGGCCAGCACGCAATCGCGAAAGCCGGGAGCGAAGCGCTCGATCTGATTTTCGATCTGCTCCAGGGCCGATCCGTTCCAAGCCTGCGGCACATGACAATAGGCCCACGCGGTGTGGAGGCCTGCGGGCGCCCGGGTAGCATCGAAAAGGCTTGGCTGCGCCAGCAACACAAACGGCTTCACGGGCGCGCGGCCGTCCCAGGCATCACGCTCCGAGGCTTCCACCTCTTCCAGCGTGCCGCCAACATGCACGGTGATGGCCTGCGCGCATTCCGGCGCTCGCCAGGGAATGGGTTGGCTCAATGCGTAGTCCACTTTGAAAACTCCGGGACCATAGCGAAAATCCCGCATCGCGCGCTCGAAGGAAGCCGGTAAGCGGCCATCCGCCAGCCGCAAAAACTGATGGGGCGTGACGTCCAGCATTTTCAGCTCCGCACCGTCAATTTCGTCCAGGCGATTTACGGGAGAATTCGTAGCGATTCGTCCGCCATAGGACTGCAAGACCTCCGCTAGAGCATGCGTGATGCTTTGTGCACCTTGCACCGGGATGGGCCAGCCAACGGCATGAGCCGCCCCGCCAAGCATGAGACCAAATGCGGAGGAGATGGGAGCGCTGAGCTTCAGGACAGAGTGAGCGCCCATGCCAGCAAACAGGGCGCGAGCGCGCGGGCCACGAAACAAGCTACGGGCCAGGACGGAGACCGAAGACACGGCAGGCACGCCGAAACGCGCAAGGAGGAGCGGGTGTCTGGGGAAGTGAAGAAGCGGCTGGAGCAGATCGCTGAGGAGCGCGCTCCAATTGCGGGCTATCGGCGCAAACAGTTTGCGATACGCACCGGCATCCGGACCGAGTTCGCGAGCTGTCTCATCGACGCTGCGGTGCACAACGACGGCGCCGTCGTCGAGGGGATGCGCCAATTCAAACGGAGACCAACGCCACTCCAGGCCATGGGCATGCAGAGCCAAGCTCGAAAAGAAAGGCGACGAGACGGCCATGGGATGAACGGCGGACCCCAGGTCGTGAATGAAGCCGGGCAGAGTGACCTCAGCCGAACGGGCTCCGCCACCCGGGACATCCGCCGCCTCGCGAACTTCGACGTGCCAGCCTGACCGCGCCAATTCGATTGCAGCGGCCATGCCGTTTGGGCCACTGCCGACGACGATCGCGGTTCGATCACTCATCAGTGCTCTACCTGAGATTTAGATGCACGACGGCTTCGAAATGGTATGTCTGCGGAAACAGATCGACCAGCGTGAGCCGGCTGACGTCGTAAGCAGCGAGTAGCTTTTTCAGATCGCGGCTGAGCGTCGCAGGATCGCAGCTCACTAAGACTAGCTGTGGCGGCCGAAGCCGCAGAAGATGTTCGGTTCCCTCCTTACCAATTCCGGCGCGCGGAGGATCGGCGATGACGGCCGCGGGAGTTTGCTCCAGCGTAGCCAGAAATTCTTCGGCAGACCCTTTCACGCTGCGGACATTGCTGGCGTATTGGGCTGTATTCCATTCGAGGTCACGGTAGGCCGGACCGCCGCGCTCGATCGCGTCCACACGAGGGAAGCGTTTGGAAAGCGGCAGAGAGAACAAGCCGACGCCAGCATAGAGATCGACGGCGTAATGGCCGCTAAGATCTGCCAGCGCTTCTTCAACCAGCGCGTCGATCAAAAAGCGATTGACCTGAAAGAAGGATCCGCGGCTGATGCGAAATTTATGTCCGGCGGCAGAGTATTCCATCGCCCCCGGGGCGATGTTCGGCAGCAGCGTGCCACACCATTCGAAGAAGCGGACCGCGACAGGTTGGCCGGAATCGATGACGGTGAGCTGCAGCTCGGTTCCGTTGGTGAACAATTCGAGCGTTCGCAGGAATTTGGGCCACTGCGGAGCGTGTATGGCTTGCGAAAAACGTGAAATCGCCTCCACGAGCCGCGGCGCTGAGATGTGGCAGTGATCGATCGGATAAAGGTCGCGCGAGCCGGAGCGATGAAACCCGGAACGCCGGCCGTCGAAGTGCAGCTGAATGCGGTTGCGGTAGGCCCACGGTTCGCCCGAGATGCAGCGAACCTGGCCCTCGAATGAGAATCCTCCGAGGCGGCGAAGGGTTTCGACGAGGATCTCCTGCTTTTGGCGCACTTGAAACTCGTAACCCGCGTGTTGATATTGACAGCCGCCGCAGCCGCCGAAGTATTCGCAGACAGGCGTGACGCGCTCGGGAGCCGGGTTTAAGATCACCGGAGGCGTCCCGCGCAAGAGTCCTGTTTTGACTTGTTGCGGGTGGGTCTGAACGAGTTCACCCGGCAGGACGAACGGGATCAGGATGACCTGACCGTCTATTCGCGCCAAGCCCTCCCCGCCGTAGACGAGCTTTTCTATTTGAACATCGACCGCCGGCGTAGCAGGGGGCATTGATTGAAGTGTAGGCACTGTCATCCTTTACGATGAGAATTCCACTTGCATGAAAGTCAGAGTCTTTTCAGGCGTTCAGCCAACCGGCAATCTCCACATTGGTAATTATCTCGGAGCGCTGAAGAACTGGGCGGAAATCCAGTCGCATTACGAGAGTATCTTTTGTATTGTCGACCTGCACGCCATCACGCTTTATCAGGACCCTGAAGAGCTATCCAAGAAGATTCGGGAAACGGCAGCTTTGTTTTTGGCGGCAGGGATCGATCCGAAACACTCGTCGGTGATCGTGCAGTCGAGTGTATCCGGGCACGCCGAATTGGCGTGGCTGCTGACGTGCGTGACACCGCTTGGATGGCTGCAGCGGATGACGCAATTCAAGAGCAAAGCCGAAAAGCAGGAGACGATTGGGAGCGGGTTGCTGCAGTACCCCGTATTGATGGCGGCTGACATTCTGCTGTACCAGGCGGGCATTGTGCCCGTCGGTGAAGATCAGGCGCAGCATCTGGAGCTGACACGCGATATTGCGCAGCGCTTCAATTCGCTCTATGGCGAAACGTTCGTGATGCCGGCAACATCGCTGCCAACGGTGGGGGCGCGGATCATGGGACTGGATGATCCGACGCAAAAGATGAGCAAGTCCGCGCCGGGCTCCGGGCATGCGATCGCCCTGCTCGACGCGCCAAAGGTAATTTTGAAAAAAATTCTGCGCGCGACGACGGATTCCCAGCCGGCGATCGACCCGGAAACGATGGGCCCGGGAATAGCAAATTTGTTGACGATTGCGGAGGCGTGCGATTCTTCCATCACTTCCGCCAGCGTGGCGGGCATGCGCTACGGCGATTTCAAGAAGCGAGTGGCAGAGGCGGTGATTGGGCGGCTCGAACCGATCCAGCAAAGGTACCGCGAGGTCACCGCCGATCCTTCTTACATTGACGGCGTACTGAAGGAGGGTTACGAGCGCGTGCGTTCCATTGCGGAAGACACGCTACGTAAAGCGAAGGCCGCGATGGGCTTGTACGTTGCGGAGTAGTAGTCCTCTATGATGGGTCTTGCGATTGCCTTCGAAGGATCCAGCGCAACAAAGGCGACCTGCTCCAGGATCTAACGAGGTTCATAACAGTTTGGCAACTCCGGGCGAATCCGGTCAAGGCGCGGTGTTGGTTTCCCCGCCCGAACGCAAACGAAAGTACGGTTCCTGGGCAGTCATCATTGCGACCAATCTGCTTTCGTTGATCTGCCTGATCTGGGTGCTGACAGGCGCGGATCTTCACCACATCTGGTCGGAAGCAAGACACATGCATTGGAGGTGGGTGTTGTTCGCCGTCATCTCCGATGTCTGCGTGTATCTGCTGCAGGCGTGGCGCTGGAAATTGTTATTGCGGCCGATTGGGTCGGTTCCGTTTCTGTATTGCTTTGAGGCGATCTATGTCGGCCTTTTCGCCAATGAGGTGCTGCCGCTCCGGGCCGGCGAAGTTATCCGGTGCTTCCTGCTTGCTCGTGAGACACGAATCCCGATATCGGTTTCGTTTGCATCGGCACTAATCGAACGGCTTTTTGACGGCGTCTGGCTGATGCTGTGCTTCTTTCTTTGCCTGCATATGGGAAAGCTTCCCATTGTTTTATTGCGCGGCGGCTATGTGCTGGGTGTGTTGATTTTGTTATGCGGCGGGATCCTGGCATTCGCAATGTACGCCAAGAAGCAATCGCTGGACGTTCTTTTCAGCTGGTCGTGGCCGAAGTGGTTCAACACGCTGATCCAAGATCTGCATCTGGTGGGACATTCGCGGTACTTGTACTATGCCTTCTTCGTCAGCGGCTGTTATCTGCTGGCGCAGATCGTGCCAATTTATCTGCTGGTGCAGGCGAGCGACCTGGATGTGAAGTGGACCGCCTCCTTCACAATGATGGTGCTTCTGCGGCTGAGCAGTATTGTGCCGCAAGCGCCCGGCAATCTGGGGTCATTCCAATGGGTGGCCGCGCGGACGCTGATGATGTTCGGATTGGTGACGGCACACGCGAAGCGGTTCTCGCTGATTCTTTGGGCCGTGGTCACGCTGCCCTTGATCGTCATTGGCGCGATTGCGCTGGCGATGACGGGATTGAACATGATGCACCTGCATCGAGAAGCCTCCGGGGCTGCCCGCGACCGCCGAACAGCGTAATCTTTATTACCTGACCCGACGGCACGCTCGCCGGAACGAGAGTACAATACAGGCAAAAGGGGAACCGTGGGTCGCAACGATTCTTTTCGTCGCGCTACCGTGGGAACGCCGGGGCAAACCAGTCCGCCCAGCGTTGTCGCGATCAGTATGCGCTTCCCTGAAAGCGGCGCGCATGGGGCTTTCCGTACCCGGAATTCGCTTCCAGCCGCCGCGGTGTTGCGGTGACAAGAGAGGCGAATCGATGAATCGCATTCTTTTACTGATGGTTTTCGCATCCTGCACAGCGTCCGCACAGTCATTTCTGACGGAGCTGAGGGCTGAGCCGAACATGGCACGCCGCGCAGAAAAAGCTCTTCAACTGGCAAATTCGGCTTTTGAAGGCGCGCATGAATTGTATGACAAGGGTCGTGTGCATGAGGGCGACGCTCAACTGGACGACATGACAGCGGCGCTGAACGAATGCGTCCAATCGCTCGAACAAATCCATAAGCCGGCCCTTTATAAGAAGGCTGAACTGAACGTTGCAACTTTGCAGCGGAAGATGAATGGATTGCTGGACGACATCGCGCTACAGGAGCGAGGTTGGGCCGAGTACACCAGTCGCAAATTGGAGGGGATCCACGATAAGCTGCTGGAAGGAGTCATGCGCAAGTGAAGCTTAGGCCGAGGGCCACATGTTTGACGATGGGACTTTGTCTGCTGCCTGTATTAGCCTTCCGGCTGGCGGCGCAAGACCGTGATTTTCTGACGCCGAACGAGATTGACCAGGTGCGTGAGGCACAAGACGCGAATCAGCGCCTTACGTTGTATGTGCACTTCGCCGCGGAACGGATTGACCTGCTGAAGCAGTATCTGGCGAAGCCAAAGACGGGGCGGAGTTTGTTCGTTCACAACACGCTTGAGGATTACAAGAACATCATCGAAGCAATCGATTCAGTTTCAGACGATGCACTGCGGCGCCATGTGCCGATCGACAAGGGAATGCTGGTTGTGTTGAATGGAGAGCAGAGTTTTTTGGATGCTTTACAGAAGCTGAAAAGCTCTCCGCCAATGGATTACGAACGGTACAGGTTTGCGTTGGACGATGCCATCGCTACTACTTCCGACAGCCACGAGCTGGCAATGGAAGACGGGCAGAAGCGTGGCACCGAACTGACGACTCAAGACGCCAAAGAAAAGAAAGAGCGCGAGGAGTCGATGCCGACTGCGGAAGTGAAGGAACGCAAGAAAGCGGCGGATACGTCCGAAGAGCAGAAGAAAAAAGTGCCTTCGTTGTACCGGCCTGGTGAGAAACCGCCGGCCGGGCAACAGCCCCAGTAGATATCTAAAGAGTCGCGCAAAACGGTCGCGGATTCAAGCGCGGCGTCCAAAGGCCTATCGAGTTCGTTTCCTGAGTGACGCCGCGCAGCCGCGCCCTTTGCGCTGTGTTGGGAAGCCGCGCCTTTGTGCTGTGTAGCGTAGAGTGGAGTTAGAGGCGCGCCTCTTCTTGGGTCACCATCACAACCACCATTTGTCCAATACCGGCTGGGTGCTGCGTGCGTCGATTGTGGCGACACTGGCATTCACCGCAGTGGAAGTGTACGCAGGTCTGCACTCCGGCAGCTTAGCGCTTCTTTCGGACGCGGGACATAACTTTACGGACGCGCTGGCGCTGGTACTGGCGGCGGTCGGAGTCTACCTGCAGGAACGGCCAGCAAACGCGACGAAGACATTCGGTTATCATCGCGCCGGCGTCGTGGCTGCGTTTCTGAATGCGTTGACGTTGCTGCTTTTGTCTCTGGTGATTTTCTGGGAGGCGATCTCGCGGCTGGTTCATCCGGCGCCGGTAGAAGAGAAAGTGATGCTCTGGGTGGCGGTTGCTGCCTTAGTATTGAACGGCGCGATTATGCTGGCGCTGAACGCCGGCAAGAAGAACGACATCAACATCCGCGCGGCATTCATACACATGTTGGGAGATGCGGTCGGCGCGGTGGCCATTATTGGTGGTGCGATCGTCATCTACTACACAGGCTGGACGTACATTGATCCGATTCTCTCGATATGTCTGGGCGTGTTGATTATTTACACTGCCTGGGACATCGTGAAGGAGTGCCTGAACATCCTGCTGGAAGGCACGCCACGGGGAATCGCAGTGCAAGAAGTTACGGCGGCGATGTCGAAGGTGGACGGCGTTTTGCATGTGCATGACCTGCATATCTGGAGCCTGGGGTCGAGTACGCATGCGCTCAGTTCTCATGTGCTGATCGAGGATATGCCTCCGTCAGCGAGTGAGAGCATGCTGAAGCGAATTAACGAAGTTCTGTGCAAGTTCGGCATTCATCACACGACGATTCAGTTTGAACACGTGCCATGCATTTTGTCCGAGGGAGATTGCGGCGGAACGTCGCACACCCACGCCCATTCACCGGGCCACGACCACGCGCATCACGATCATCTTCATTAGGGTTTTTACCGTCTATAAAGATGCCTGCGGGATTCGAGATGGCAGCTGCCATGCGCGGCGTTTCTAAAACGCCAGCAAGTGTTTTATAATCAGAAGCTTACGTAGGAGCTATGAGGCACGCAACAGCGTCGTGGTGAGACGGCGCAAATAAGCCCTGGACGGTAATAACTCAGCTTGACGCTACACTGGCACATTCATGCAAAAGAAGCTGACTGCGTTACCTTTTGTGCTGATCACGTTGCTGCTTTCAGAGGCTGTCCCCGGTAGCGCCGCTTCTGCCAATTTAGACAAACAAGTACAGGCAATCACCCGCTCGGCCATTCTGATCGATACTCATAACGACATCCCAAGCTTCACGGTAGACGGTGACGACATTGCGAGACCGGCGCCGTCGAGACACACGGATTTGCCGCGATTGCGTGAGGGTGGCGTGGGCGCAATCTTCTTTTCGGTATTCGTTGCACCCGACTATGTTGAAGGCAATCACTCGGCGCATCGGGCTTTGGAACTGATCGACAGCGTTCGTCAGGACGTCGTGGCGCAGCATCCGAAAGATTTCGTGCTGGCAACCACGGCGGATGATGTCGTCAGGGCGCATAAACATCACCAGATTGCCGCCCTAATGGGACTTGAAGGCGGACATGGGATTGAAGACAGCCCGCGATTGCTGCGGGATTTTTATGCCCTTGGGATTCGATATATGACATTGACGCATACGAATACCAACACCTGGGCAGATTCGTCCGGGGATCTGGACGATCAAAAGGTTCAGCGCCATGGCGGGCTGACGCCGCTGGGAAAAGAAATTGTTCAGCAGATGAATCGTCTCGGCATGATCGTCGATATTTCGCACGTTTCGGATGAGACGTTTCGCGACGCGCTCGCTACGAGCAAAGCGCCGCTGCTGGCATCGCACTCTTCGTGCCGAGCGCTGACGAATGTGCCGCGGAATATGACGGACGACATGATCAAGGCGATGGCGGCGAAAGGCGGGGTGATCCAGATCAATTTCAACTGTGGTTTTCTATCGCAAGCTTCGGCAGATGCGGAAAAGAAGTCACCGTTTATGGACAGATTCAAGCAAATCACGAAAGAGTATCGAAACGACCCGCAGAAGCGCAGAGAGGAAACGGAGAAGCTGCTGGCCGAGGCGAAGAAGACGCAGGTTCGGGCGACGCTTCACGACGTGGTTGCGCATATCGATCATGTGCGGCAGATTGCGGGAATCGACGCGATAGGAATTGGAAGCGATTTCGATGGGGTGGATTGTACGCCGGAGGGTCTCGACGATGTTTCCAAGTTTCCGAACCTGACGCGAGCGCTGCTCGAGAAGGGATATTCGGCCGGCGATATCAAGAAGATTTACGGCGAGAACACGCTGCGATTGATGCGGCAGGTGGAGAAGGTGGCGACCACTTCATCAAAGACGCTGATCCCGTAAAAAAACCGGCGGGTTGTGTACCGCGAAACACGATGGGGCGCCGATGTCTCCATCCAGTAGGTTTCGATGGCAACCGCAGAACGGACTATTCAAACAGATGTACCCAATCGGCTGGATCGCTTGCCGTGGAGCAGTTGGCACGTCAAGATATTAACTGCGCTCGGTACGTCCTGGATGCTGGATGGCCTGCAGGTAACGCTGGCAGGTTCCCTGGCAGGCGTACTTGAAGATAAAAAAGCGCTTGGTCTGAGCGATCCCCAGGTGGCAGCGGGGGCGACCACATACCTGGCCGGCGCCGTGTTGGGCGCTCTCCTGTTTGGATACCTGACGGACCGGCTGGGCCGGCGCAAACTCTTTCTGGTTACTCTGGCTACTTACTCGCTCGCCACCGCTGCAACCGCGCTGTCCTGGAATTTCACGAGCTTCGCCCTGTTCCGGTTTGTGACCGGACTCGGCATCGGCGGCGAGTATGCGGCGATCAATTCCGCTGTGGACGAATTGATTCCCGGTAAAGTACGGGGCACGGTTGATCTGGCGGTGAACGCGACGTTTTGGGTAGGGGCGATCGTCGGCTCGCTTGCTTCGCTGCTTTTGTTGAAGGGCCAGGTAGTCGGGCCAAACATGGGCTGGCGGCTTGCGTTTGGTACGGGCGCTGTTTTAGGAGTGGGCGTTTTTATTCTGCGTCTGGGCGTGCCGGAGAGCCCGCGTTGGCTGATGTTGCGAGGCAAGGAAGATGAAGCGGGCAAGATCGTCGGCGACATTGAGGGTGATGTCAAAAAGAAGAAAGGCGAACTGCCGAAGCCCGAGGGCGAAAAGCTGGAGTTGACGGTTCGGGATCACACGCCATGGAAGGACATCTTTCATAACATGTGGTACGAGAACCGGAAACGTTCGTTGCTGGGACTCATACTGATGGTGGGCCAGTCGTTCTTCTTTAATGCGGTGTTCTTCACCTACGGGCTGGTCGCCGGGAAGTTCTACCATATCGATTCCAAACAAGTGCCGCTGACGCTGTTGCCTTTCGCGATTGCCAGCTTCTTCGGACCTATTCTGTTGGGGCGCTTGTTTGACAAGATCGGGCGAAAGCCGATGATCGCCGCGACCTATGGAATCTCAGGGATTCTTCTTCTTGGTACGGCGTTTCCGTTTGCCATGGGCGGTTTAAGTGCAAAGGGGCTCAGCTTGTGCTTTACGGCCATATTTTTCGTCGCGTCATCCGCTGCCAGCGCTTCCTATTTGACCGTCAGCGAGATCTTTCCGTTAGAGATCCGGGCTCTTGCCATCGCGATTTTCTACGCGATCGGAACGCTGATCGGTGGTGTCGGCGCGCCGTACCTGTTCGGAGTTTTGATCGCAACCGGTTCTAAGTGGAACGTAAGCGCGGGTTACATCCTGGGGGCCGTGCTGATGCTGGCCGGCGCGATCACCGAACTGATCATCGGCGTAGAAGCGGCCGGCAAATCGCTTGAATCCATCTCGAAGCCCTTGCAGAGTAAGGCTGCGAGCGGCTAATGCTAATGCAGGCATTTACTTGAACATACTTTTCGTAGCTCGCAGTAAGTTGCGGGCGCTCGCTATGGACCTTTGAATTGGAAAAATGTATGTTAACGATACAAGATTTGAATTAGTCCTTGAAGTGTTACATGAATGAGCATATACTTCAGACCTAGCGTTCTTTCGAGGTATACGAGCTGACGGCCAGCACTTACTTATGGGAGAACAAGGAGGCCCCGTATGCTTCATGTACTCCGCAACTTGCTCTTCATGCTCGGTGGGCTGGCCCTCGGAGTTCCAATCCACTCGTTGCAGGCAGATACACTAACCTACGGAATAAATGCCGTAATCGACGGACGAGATCTTTTAATAATTCAGGGCAACACCCTTCAATGGCATCACCTGGACTGGGCGGCAGTGGGCCGCGTGGGCGGTCTTAACGTACCCACTGCTGTTTCCAGCATGGATAACGGAGTAACCATTCTTGATAAATATGAATGGACTCCGACGTGGAGCGTTCCGCCACCTGACGAGATTCGCTTTGAAGATTATTCATCCGTTTTTTCAGGGTTGGCGCCAACCTTACCTCCAACCGGGAATCTGAGCGTCACTGTCACGCCGATTGACGCAGTCGCTGGCTGGTGCCTCTCAGCGCCGGCGCCGGACCACGACGGGTGCGGCACGGTCAGCATTTTTCAATTCCCCAATGCCACAAACGGAAACACAGCCATAGTTGACTTCAACGATGACGATATAGGTGGACATGGCCTATTTGGGGTCCAGATAAATGTCGAGTCAGGGGGCTCCGTGCCCGAGCCTAGCTCGTGGAAATTTATTGGGCTGATTGGGCTCCCAATACTCCTTCTGCTCGGGTTGCGCGCCAAGCGGAGGCCGTTTAGGATTGTCTAGAACTTGGGTCGGTCGCAAGTTGTAGGGTAGGCAACCCGTACGCATTCAGCTTGCCTGCGAGCTTTAGTCCCTTCAACATACAACTTATTTTCACTTGGGGCTCAGGAACTGAGTTGATCCCCATTGCTGTTTTGGTGGTCGTGGGCGTTTGGATTGGACAGTCTAGAACGCATTGCCAGTGAAGCACTGCGCTGATTCCTCCGGTCGCGAAATCTCAGAACCTTAATGCGTGAATGAGCGCTTTCAAGTGTTTGGACACTTGAGGGCTTTTCAAGAGTGTGTACGGATCGGAATTTTCGTCAGGAGATTTCTCATTATGCAAAAAACGCTAACAAACATGAGCCTGTTCTTTGTGCTTGCACTCGCAGTTCCTTG
>DATBDT010000102.1:0-55621 GCA_036269815.1 Bryobacteraceae bacterium | reverse complement strand
CCCGCAAACTCGAAACTGGATTGGGTACACTCTGTAGCAGGCATTCGGGCCGTCTCCTTCCACGCAAACTGTTGTCTAGAAACTCAGTTATGCCAGAAGTGGCGGCCCTTTGCTATTTATTTGTGAAATTTCCGGGCTAGCCGATTACCCCGTCAAAAGCCCACAACCCGCGGTACACGGCGTAAGCAAAAGCTGGCCGAGCAGGTGAGTCTGTTGTGCTCGTGTTCTTCAACTAGTCCTCAAGCAGGACGATTTTGCCTCCGCACCGGCATGTCTATCGCTCTTGCGAAACTCGTTGCCGACCGGTCTGCTCTTGCATAATCCAGTAAAGATCCAAAACGTACGCCGTAATCACCGCGTCTCCGATAAGCGCCGCGACTTGTCCTGCCGGAAGCACTTGATCGACGGCCCACCCGACAAAAGTTGCGGCGAGTAGTAAACGCTTCAGCATCAAACCGCGCGCGGGACGCAGCCACATCTGCAGCAGGGCATAACCAACTCCGGCCAGCGCTAGCGGAAGAGAACTGAGGTAAACGTGAGCGGCCTCAGGCATTCCCCAAAGGTTTGACAACAGCAAAATTGCCCCAAAGAAAAGGGCCGCTCCAATCAAAACGCGTGGTGCGGCGAAATCTCCGAATCCCGGGCCGCTCTTGGTCTGCCGCGGGCTATCGCCTGGCTCAAGCTGCTGTTGCATAACCGATTGTCCATGTATAACAAGCGGTCGGCAGACAGCAGCACCCAAGCCGGGCGCCTTTGTGCCAAATCCAAGACTTCTTGTTCACTCTTCGCGCAAAAGAATCTTGGGATCGGCGCCCAGCGCGCGTTGGGCCGGAATCCACGTAGCCAATAGACCCAGCGATGCCATTGCCAGCACGACACCGGCCAGCACAAGCGGATCGCGCGGGGTTGCCTGATAGACGATGGCTGCAAGTACTCGGGTTGCCAGCAGTCCCAGGACCAATCCTGCCCCCGAACCCAAAGCCAGCAGTTTGATTGCGCGCCCCAGTGCAGTCTGCAGGATTTGCCAGCGTTGTGCGCCGATCGCCATGCGGATACCCAACTCCTTCAGCCGCTTGCTAATCGAATACGCCGCCATTCCGAAAATCCCGGTCACCGCCAGCATCGCGCCCATCACGCCCAAAATCCCCAGCGACACCGTCGCCGCCCGCGAAGGGAACAGCGTGAGATCCATTTGCCGCGTCCACGTCAGGATTGAAACCGGCAGTCCGGCGTCGACCTTTCGCACTGCAGCCCTCACTTCGGCAGCGAGTTGCTGAGGATCGCGAAGGTATCTGATGACCAGCGACGCTTGCGTCGAAGGCCATTGCCGCAGTGGCAGAAACATCGCCGTGTCCTGATCCTCCGTGATGCTGTTGTACTTCCCGTCTTCAACCACCCCGACGACTTGGATACGCGTTCCGTCCCGCATCTTGAAGTAACCGCCCACCGCGCTTGTCACAGAGCCGAATACCTTTCGAGCGAACTCCCGATTGATGACAGCCACGCGCGGCGCTTGCGCGTCATCATGCCAGCTGACGTCTCGTCCGGCTAGCAACCTGGTCCGCGCCGCATGGAAATATTCGGGAGATATCTTAAACATTGTCGGTCCCGCGGCAGCGTTCGCCGGTCTCAGATCCATCGTTCTGTCAGTGAAAACAAGCGCGCCGCGCCAACCCTCCCCGCCCAGGGGCGCCCAATCGACCAGTCCCACCGACTCCACCTCGGGAATCTGTTTCACAGAGTCAATCATGCGCCTCTGCATCGCGGCCACGCTGTCGCCGCTGTAGCCGACCATACTCAAATCCGCATCTCCCAACAGCACGCCCTGTGGCTCAAAACCAAAACCTCCGTGTAGCGAACGCAGCAGTCCGCGCACCGCAACCATAGAGCAGGTCACCAGCACGGCACAGACCGCGATTTGCGCCACAAGCAACACGTCGCGAACCGTAACGCGCCGTCCCATCGTTGCCGTCGATCCGGCTTTCACAATCTGATATGGATCTGCCCGCATCACCTGACGCACCGGAACCGCCCCAAAAAGAAGTCCACTCACCAAGGTCAGAATTAATGCGACAGCATACACAGTGGCGTCCGGATTCACCGGCACATGCAGCGGAAACTTGGGGATTGGTTGCCACGTGCTCAGGGCCCGCAATAACGCGACGCTCCCCGACAGACCGGCAGTTCCGCCGACCAGAGAAATCAACACGGCTTCCGTCAGCAATTGACGTAGAATACGTCCCCAGCTCGCTCCCAGCGCAAGCCGCAGCGCCACTTCCCTCGCGCGGTCGGCGGCGCGCGCGGCAAACAGGCCGCCTAGATTGGCGCAGGCGGCCAGCAGAATCAAACCTGCCAGCAACATCAATCCGGTGACAAATGCCCGAATGGGAGGACCCAAAAAAGCGCCCATCAGACTCGGGCGAGCCAAAGTAAAGTTCATTTGCACCTCGTCCTTGGGGTACGCTTTTTGCAGGTAAGCGCCGACGGAGTTCAAATCGGCAATCGCCTGCGCCGTCGTCACGCCCGTCTTCAAATGTCCCATCATCAGCAGCAGTTGATGATTGCCGCGCGCGTCCAGATACTTCTCCGCCTCTATCTGCTCCTGGTCCACAATCGGCATCCAAAAATCGGGAAAGGCAAACAGGAAAGGGTCGTGGAACTCCGGTGGCGTCACCCCGGCGATCGTGAACGGATGCTTGTTCAGATTGATAACTCGGCCGACCACCGTGCGGTCATTCTGGAAATGGGCGTGCCAATAGCTATAGCTGAGAACCACATACGGTACGCTGTTCGGACCGTGTTCATCCGCGGGGTGAAAATAGCGGCCCAAATACGGCTGAACACCCAAATCGTCGAAGTAGTTGCCGCTCGGCAACTCAAGCCAGACGCGCGCCGTACTTGCACCCGTGTCCAGCGCTGCTTCGGCAATGTCATAGGTGATCAGGTCCGCAAAGGTGTGGTTGCGATCGCGCAAATCGAGATAGTCCGCATACGACTGCCGGGGCGATTTCATGGGGCCGCGCTCCAGTTGATAGAGGCTCGCCGCGCGCGGTGAGTGCAGCGGACGCAGCATCAGCGCATTCAACACTCCAAAAACGACCGCGTTTGCGCCAATCGCTAATGCCAATGTCAACACGGCGACGATCGTAAAGCCTGGAGACTTGCGCAACACGCGGAGGCTAAAGCGCGCGTCTTGTGCCATAGTTTCGACGAACGTGCCGCTCATCGCTTCCTGGCACTCTTCTTTGAACCGCCCATGCCCGCCGAACTCAATGCGCGCCCTCCGTTCGGCTTCCGCACGATCCAGTCCAGAGCTTTCCAGATCATCGGCTCTGTGCTGGATGTGCGACTGCAGCTCTTGCTCGATGTCGTCACCGCTTTCAGAGCGGCCAAACCATTTCCCGAATCTCATACTTCCTCCGGCTGCGCGGCGAGCGCGGAGCCCATTGCTGCCGCGAGGCGATTCCAACCCTCCGTCTCCTCCCGCAAACGCTTCCGTCCGGCCGCAGTGAGTTCGTAAAACTTAGCACGGCGATTGTTCTCCGAAATGCCCCAGCTAGCTTTCAGAAGTCCCTGCCGCACCAACCGGAACAATGCCGGATATAATGCGCCCTGCTCGATCAATAATGCTTGCGCTGAGATTTGTCCAATGCGTAGCAAAACCCCATAGCCATGAAGAGGGCCGAGAGAGCGCTTTCAGAATAAGAAGATCCAGAGTCCCCGGAAGAAGCTGGGCTTGGCCAGACATGCACGCTCCTATAGCCCGGCGTATCCACGGGCGGCGCTTTCCTAAGCTGTCAAGGAGAAACTCGGGATCTTAGTTTTACTCCGGCTCCGATTGCCGTCGTCGCCGTTCCCTACCGATCAGTTCTCAGGAAATCGAGAAGCTGTCAATCATTGCGCGCAACGCTAACGTAGTTCCCGCTAGTCTGTCTCGAATGGCAGTTCCGCTAGCGCCCAATTGCGAAGCGACAACGGCTCTCCATGCTTTGTTGCGTTTGGTTTCGTCTATCCGGCGCCGCCCTGTCGCTCTCACGTTGTCAGCCGCCGGAGTTCGGCGACGCTATCGGTGACCGCGGCAAACTCGTTGTCCCCATAATCGGGATGCAAGGAGTCGATCTCCACCGCGAGTATGCCGCTGAATCCGCTACGCCTCAGCTTTTCGATCAGGGAAGCATTGTCAACGACGCCATCCCCAACCGGAGCGCTGGAGAAGAAGTACCATTCGTTTGCCGGGATCCCACGCTGCACTTTCAAGTCTTTGATGTGCGTGGCGTAGGTGTAGGGTGCGAGTGCATCCATCGCCTGCACCGGATCATCCAGCAAGCGAACGAAATTCCCCGTATCGAAGTTGATGCCCAGAAATGGTGAATCGACACTCCGCAGCAGGGAAAGCATCTCCTGACCCGTGAAATCGATGTGGTTTTCAACCGCCATCCGGATGTCATACTGCTCGGCTATTCGTACCGCCTTTCGGAACATCTGACGCAGGCGCTCCAGTTGCGGACCGTGTGGCTCATTTCGAAAACGTAAACTGCTGCCGACCACCCGCATCACTTGCGCCCCGATCGCGGCCGCGCGGTCGAAGCTACGGATCATATCGTCGTATGCCGTTTCGTTGGTGCCGCCCTCCAATCCGTCGGGATGCCCCCAGGCATAAACACGATCCAGTTGGTGTTCGTCTAGCAGCGATTTGATGCTCGCGAGGTAAGAAGAGCTGAAGCTCGGGAGGAAGCAAGACTCCAGAGATACACCGTCAATGCCAAGGCTTGCGGCAAACGCGATGAACGCTTCCAGAGTCATACTTTCGTTCGGCGGCCGCTGATGCGGGTACACTTCGCCGAAGAAGCGGTGGAAGCAATAGCTGTCGATACCAATCTTCATGATTAATGTCGTGCTGAACGGGAGGCTGGGGACGGTTGCGAGCCGAGTAGAACCCGGAATGTCTTAATTTCGTAAGGCTTCAGATCAAACACAAAGCTTCTCTGCTGAGTGGCGACACGCGGCCCCGGATCTTCGATGAGATTCGTTTCCTGAACTTCATCGACATTGGCATTCCAATTTGCGTGGACTTGAGCACTCGGTTGGCCGGCCGCCTCGTACACTCGTAGTACCGCACCTCCACCTTTCGAAGGTTTCAACGCTGACACCACAACGTCTTCTGCCGGAACTTCCGCTAAGCCCCATCTCTGCGGCAGATCGCCGTTATGCGGCTCCACGGTCTGCACGATCAAAGGATTATTGAACTCAAGTCCGGCGCGCCACGGACGCGCAGCGCGCCAGTCACCCAGGTGCGGGATCAGAGCGTAGTTCAGCTTGAAGGTTTTTCCTAATCCCAGGCCGGTATCCGATCCGACTCCCGGCTCGTAGCCGCCTATGAAACCGTAAGAAATCAATCTCGCCGAACGCATCAACGACAGCATCAGTTTTCCATCTGCCACGTTATTCCCCGGAAGCCCCTGATTGATCAACGAAACCCCGTGCGTCCCGTCGCTGTAGTCAATCCAATTCTGTGCAGGAAACTCCTGACGTTCGGGTCGTTCGATGGCGCCGAATGGGATCTCGTGCACCGTTTTCCCATCGCGAATGGTGGTCGGAAACAGAGCCCTATACCGGACAAACTCTTCCTGATTGGTCAGCTCCGTGCTGATGTCGATCCGCTGCAGGCCCTGATAAACGCGAACAGTCGTGCGAAACTGATTTTTTCCGAGCGGATGGGTAATGTGAAATTCCGAGAAGACAGGACCGGAATGGATGGATCCGCTGCCTCCCACAAAGTCGCTGCTCCATTGGGTGTACTCTGCGCGCGGAGCTAAAATCGGCCTCTTCATAGAAGTGAACCGCCCGCCATTCAGCGTGCCGTAGAGTTCCCAAAAATCACCGCCATCATATTCGCGTGCGACAACGTTCCCGGGAGTGGCCAAGACTTCCCAGTTATCCTGCTTCAACCTGAGATTTGTCATATCGCCGTTCCAAAGATTGAATGTGGCGCGATAGAACTCATTTTCCAGATCGCCGCGATCTTCCCGCGTCGTATCATGTGCGGCCCCGGATTTCGCTTCGGGACCGGTGGCGTTTGGTACCGCGTGATACACGGCATATCCCAGTGCCGGGAGGTTGCGCGCCACAAATGCGACGCGCGCCTGCCGAATTCCGCCGTAGTCATTCCGCAGCAGATTTAAGAATTGAATAGGAACTGCTTTCCCTTCGGAATCGAACAACGCAAAACCTTCAACGCCCGGTTCGGAGAAGGGTACATCCACTTCGGCGATATCGCTGCGCGACCAGCCGAGCATGTTGAATACAGCGATCGGAACGCCCTTACCCGCGGTATTGATGCGCGCCGTGATGTAGTGCAGGCTTGCCTGAATCAAGCTGTTTGTGGACTGCCGCACCTGCGCGTATCGCTCGAGCGAATCATCATATACTTTGTCGACCATTACGCCGGATGTCAGATCGTGGGTCTCGTTAAACAGCAGCGGCTCCCAGGCATCCTCCAGAACCTGCGTCGTCGAAGGCCTCCCGAGGACGCTTGCCATTACATCGAGCTTTTCCGCTGTTGTTAAGAGTCGTTCGCTATTGCGAATCGCCTGCTTCACGTCGATGCGGCTGCTGTAAATGCCCTGGAAAACCGGGTTTAACTCTCCGCTGATCACCGGCCTGTCGGTCCGTTTGGCCACGATGGCTTCAAAGTCGGAAGGAACCGCCAGTTTCGCGTGAAACGGCTGCGTCTCCCGATTGAATTTTTCGACCATGACCGGCAGCGCTTCTTCCGGCTCCCACACATCGGCTCCCGCCATCAGGACCCGCGCTTGTCCGTGCGCGAACGGTGTAAGGCTATCGAAGCGGCTGCGCAACAACTGGCTAAAGTCCGCTGCGTTGCTCGGCAGGTTGAAGAGAGCGCCATAGCCGATCGGAAGCCAAAAGGCCGGCATCTCGGTTCCGTCTATGCCGCGCCAAAGAAATTCGCTTGGAGTGTCCGGCGCCGAGACTCCCCGCTGGAACCAATAAGATTTCATGCCCGCGAGCTTCAGGATTTGAGGCATTTGCGCATTATGCCCGAACGTATCCAGTCCCCAGCCGGTTGTTACGTCATACCCAAGCTTCTCGTGAAACCAGGACTTCCCCAGCAAATATTGATGAACGATCGATTCCGCGGAAGGCATGTTGTTGTCGTGCATCGTGTCGGTCCCGCCCGCGATTTGCAGCCGGCCCTGCGCCAGCATGTCGCGAAATGTCGCGGCTTCGCTCGGGTATCGTTCGATGAATGGCCTCACGTAACACATCTGGTCCAGCACAAAACGGTACTCCGGATACTTCTTCAGCAGGTAAAGTGCTTTCAGGATGTTCGGCAAGCCCTCTTCCAAATATTCCTCGCGCGTTTTGAACACGGCGCCTTCCCAATGCGTGTGGGGAATGATCAGCACTTCTTCCTTCGAGCTGGCCTGCGCCGGAAGTTTGTTACTCGTCAGTCCAACGCACGCGAGCATCGTAAGAACAACCGCTCGGTCTCTCGTTACTTTGCGCAAAGCGCCACCAAGCAGTTTTGCGCTTTTCAGGGTGTGTTGTCGCCAATCCATCGATAGCTTTCAAACGCCTTTGCGTAGCCTTTCACGGATTTCCCCATTTCGTCAAGCACAAAGAGCACGGATGTGCACTAAGTTCGCAGAGCGCGGCAGTGACGGCGATTGAGCTGATAGACTTCCAGCGATGCGAATTCTTCCTCTTCTCCTCTCGATCGCGGCGCTGACTACCGTGCCAGCAACTCCCTCCACTTTGTGGAATTGGGATTACTCCGGTGACGCGATAAACGCGAGTGGAACGTTTACGACGGTTGATTCGCCTGACCCAAACGGAGGGTATCTGATTACGGCCATTACCGGCACAAGAAACGGAGAAACCATTACGGCACTCCAGCCTACCGGTACACCCATTCCGGGCAATGAGCCTTATGATGTAGACAATCTCGTCTTTCTGGGCCCTGGTCCGCAGTTAACAAAGAACGGGTTCGGATTCGCCATCGCAGACGGAACTTTTTCCAATCCTTTTTATGCCGACTTCCTGCCGATGCCTGAATATCTGGAATTCTTCTCTACACCGCCGTTCAACGGTTCGCCATCCCCAGGGGATTCCGAACTTCCTGTCGAGTTTTCGGCACAGCCGATAATCACACCGGAGCCGGGCACATCTGCGCTCGTCCTTGCCATATTCCTGGTGGGCGCAATGGGCCTCCGCACCGATTACCGGCCATTCGCAACCAAAGTAGCGCGGGCCAGGATCGTCGCGGAATCAGATTGCATGGAATCGAAGTAGCTGTTGAATCGTCGCGGCTCCGCTGCCGTGTCGTAGGGCTTCAAGTTGTTGGCCCAACGGTAACCTATCGGCTGATACCAAAGCTCCGCTGCGATTGTGAACGGACCTGTTGCGGTTCCGATGGCAATGGCGTAGCGAACGCGGTCTTGGCCGCCTGTAAACTCCGGATCGTTCAACGCATCGCCAAGAACAGCCACATCATGCTCAGCTGTCCGTTTATCAAATCCCTTCGGCAGCAACCGGTTGTCCTTCAGGTAGCGCACGCCGGCAAGAAGACCAGTTGTGACCCGGCCATTGTTGTCCCCCAGTATGGACTCATAGATCTGCACTTGTTCCGGGCTATTGATTGTTCGATAGTGTGCTTCATAGCGCGTCGGATCCAAGTCATTGTCGTTGCCCGGGATTGAGCCGTCCGGGTTCAATGCACCGGATTCGAAAATAGTCCGGCCTAGCTTGTCATGCACAACAAAGTGCAGCCAGGCACGCCGGGATGGAAACGCCGTCGGCAGCTTGTGACCGTTCTTGTTGACCACCACAACGTCCGCTTCCAGCCGGTCTTGCGCTTGCGACACGTTTTCTATAGACAAGCTGGCCGATTGAGAGCCGAGAAACTCCGCCGTGGCCTTTGCATTGGCAGCCAGTTCTGGAGGGAGAGCCGTCACGCTCAGGTCTCCACGGTACCGGTTCAAGAGCTGCAGCATGAAGAAGTTACCCCCAATAAAGGAGTGAAGCCGCGCGCCTTCGCGATCTTCGCCCAGCACGCGGGCTATCTTAACCGGCCCCTCAATCTTGGGCATGTGGCAGGACTGGCAGCTTTGCTTGTCACGGTAGTCGCTGTGCAGCCACTCCGGATAAGGCATCTGTTCGGGCAATTCGCCGATCGCTTTTCCGCCCGGACCAAGAGCCGTCGTGATGAGCGTGTGGCACGTTGCACAAAGCTCCGATTCGCGGATATGACTGCTTTCCTCAGGCCGGTAGCCTTCGGTTGACGAGCGCATGATCGTTTTGCGACCTTGCTTGATCTGAAATGGCCCATACTCGGCGCGCCTGCCGTCCGCGTCGGGACCGTGAACAACGAACCCGCCGTTATAGCTGTCGCGCGTACCTAATTTGTCTTTCGTGATCTGGTGACACACGGCGCAGGAGACACCATCGGCTGCCTGGCGATGGAGTTTGTCTTCTGTACTGAGTGGGAGATTTGCAAAAATCTCGCCGGTTCTTCCGCGCAGCCTGGCCTCATAACGCGGGATCGGCATATGGCAAATCGAACAGTCGTCCTCAATCTCTGCCCGGGCTTCGCGGTGGTCCATCACCTCCCGGCGCGAACTGGCTTGCCAATAAGGATCGTGCGAAGAGTTGGCCATGATGCTGGCGCGCCAGTGAAAACCGATGGAAACATCCGCCCCGGAACTCGTCACCAGGCCGTTGTGACACGCGAGGCAGCGATCGGACGTCTGAAATTGCGGTTCGTTTTTCTTCGGCTGAATACTGGCGCCAGCCGCCGCGATACAGACCGCCAATGCCGGCAGACCGAGCTTCAGCGGAATCACTACTTCCAGCCCTCCTTCAGGCTGCCGTCAAACCAATCCCACAGCACGTAAAAAACAACCTGGACAGGTCTGTCGGCGGTGTTTGTCACCGGAATGCGAACGCCAAGGTTCGCCCGGACATGCTGGCGCTGGCTCAAAGTAACCTGAAACTCCGGCAGAATGTCCCAGTCGGTTTTGCCCTGAGATGTGAAGTCGTGATTTGCAATGACTTCCATCATTGGCGTCCACATTCGTCCAAGCCCGTCAGACTGTCTGAAGCTCTTACCCACTGCGGATCTCCAGAACAGCGAGCGCGGCGTCTTCGATGTATCCGTCGGCTGGTCGGTTCCCAGTTGGAGCTGGACAAAACTTACAGCGGGCAAAAGCTGCGCAAATGACGCGAAGGTCTCGAACTGGGTAACGCCGCTTCCCAACCCGTGAGTCGTATCGCCGCTAGGCAGGATAATGCCTCCAAAGCCGCTTAGTATGGACCCGCTATGCAAATTGGCAATCAGCACGCGCTTGACACCGATGGTCGCATCGCCGACGCCTCCATGCCACACGCCCGATGCGCCATGGTTGAAATCGATGGGAACGTCAACCTCGAGTTGATTACGAATGCCAAACCGTTGCTCGTAGATGATGTCGTTCGACAGTCCCGGAGCACCCTGAGCGTTGAGCGCTGATGTGATGATCACTTCGTCTTCTGGGAAAGCCTTTTCCGTTACCTGCGGCAGCGGAAGATTGAACTCTCCGCGAGGCCAATTGTTGTTCGTACAGAAACTGCGCAGATGCTGGATGACTTGATCAATCTGTGACGAAGTGAGTGCCTCGCCAAAAGACGGCATGATCGGGGAAAAGCCTCGACCGTGTCCCCCATACCATATGGTTGCTTTCCAATCGACGTTAAGTTCAGGCGTCGTTTGATCGCACTGGGTGAAGTCGGGGAAGGTCTTGGGCTTCTCGAATCCAACGGTCGTGTCGGGCATGCCTTTTCCATCGGGACCGTGACATGCCGCACAGGCGCTTTGGTAGATGTCCCTGCCGGTATCGAGCGCAGGCCTTGTAGAGACTGCGTTCTGAGCATGCGCCTCCATACACAGGCTCACCACAAGTATGGTCGTAAGCCTCTTCAGTAAACGCGCACAACAGACTCGCCCCGGGCGGCACAACGGTAGGCGCGTTTGCTCGTTCCAGCGAGCCGCCGGGGCGGCTTGTGCGCTCTTCAGTAAACGCGCACAACAGACTCGCCCCGGGCGGCACAACGATAGGCGCGTTTGCTCGTTCCAGCGAGCCGCCGGGGCGGCTTGTGCGCTCTTAACTAGCATCTTCCGGTTCAGTAGCGGCGGCGATGAACAAACTCCATTCTTTGAGCAACGTGAACCTAGACGAGTCTGATCATGCGATTGTTACTTGACAGGACCCACAGCAGAGCACCGAAAATTTAAACGCTGGATAAACACAGTTGTAGAACCTTACGCTTACAAACAGCTTCGAAATGGCACGCTATGATGATTCCGGTAATCGCGCAATGCCTTTTGTGCGTCCTTCCGAGAGCGCATAGCTGTAAGCGGCGGATGCACGATTCTGTCTCGATCGCGCTGATTTTGCGCCGTTCGCTGCATACAACCGGAGGCGTTCAGGTGAAGTCATTTCTGATTGGTTTTCTAATCGGCATTGTTGTTCTTCCGGCGTTTGGCTATTTATATTTCCGGTTTGGGTACGCGCCCGTCGCGACGGCGGCCTCCCCTTTTCCCTTTGAGAGGAGCCTAGCGCACATGGCTCTCAATGCGCGTATTGAAAAGGAGGCTCCCAAAGCTGTGCCGATTGAGACGAGCACCGAAAATTATCAGGCGGGAGTAACTCTCTACCGAACGCATTGTGCCTTTTGTCATGGTCTCCCCGGCCAAGCACAGAGCTTAACTTCCAAAGGGATGTTTCCCCGTCCTCCGCAACTGTTTGAAGGACACGGCGTCACTGACGATCCTGCCGGCGAGACCTACTGGAAGATCAAGAATGGCATTCGGCTCACCGGCATGCCGGCTTACAGCGGCGGATTGACTGAAAAGGAGATGTGGCAGCTCAGCATAATGCTCGCGAATGCCGATAAGCTGCCCATAGAGGCTCATAATAAGTTGCAGGAAGCTCTCCAGATCCAGTAACGCCGGCCGGCGGATTATGAGATTGTTGTTGGTTGAGGATGAGCAGGATGCGGCGGCAATCATCGCGAAAGGATTGCGTCAGGAACTCCACACGGTTGACATTGCAGCCGATGGTGAAGCCGGACTTCGCATCGCGCTCGAAACAGAATACGATCTGGTGATTCTGGATGTCCGGCTGCCGATCAAGGATGGCTGGAGCGTGTGCCATGAATTACGCCAAGCCGGCGTGCAGACGCCCATTCTGATGCTCACGGCCAGCGGATCGCATGCCGACCGTGTGAAAGGGCTCGACTTAGGCGCAGATGATTACCTGGTAAAGCCTTTCGATCTGAACGAGCTCTTTGCCCGTGTGCGAGCGTTGCTCCGTCGAAAGCCTCATCTTTCGGATCCGGTGATTCGCATCGACACATTGGAGGTGGATACGCGATCCAGAACCGTGAAGCGCTGCGGTGTCTTTGTCCGTCTCACGGCAAAGGAATACGCGCTTCTGGAATGCATGGCCCGCGAACCAAACAAGCTGTTGACCCGCGATATGATTTCTGAACGAGTTTGGAACGAGAGTTACGATCCTTTCTCGAATGTGATCGAGGAATACATCAAGCGGCTCCGCAAAAAGCTCGACGTTCCGGGCCAGAAGCTTTTGATCCGCGGACGCAGGGGAGAAGGCTACATCTTAACGGCGGAAGAGTTCGCATGATCCAGGCGTGACTTTACTCGACCTGGAATCGCCGGGATGGCAATCTTAACCGCCGGAAGTGCAATTTCAAACCTGGTTCTGCCGTATCCGGATTCTACAAGCGTCAGGCTGCCACCATGACTTTCGACGATTGATTTGGCAATGGCCAGGCCTAGGCCAGCTCCCTTCCGCTCGCCGCCCTCGCTTCCACTGCCTTGAAAGAAGCGTTCAAAGATGCGGCTTTGGTCTTCGGGTGGGATGCCGGGACCGTTGTCGGTAACCGAACAGACCCACGACTCCCCCGCCCTGCAGATGTTAATCGAAATCGTTCCGCCTTTCGGCGTGAATTTGACAGCGTTATCCAGCAAGATCAAGATGGCTTGCGTCAAAAGGTCCAAATCTCCCAGGCAGACCGCCTCCGGAAATCCCGTCTGTTGCAACGTCTGCTGCTTCTCGCGCGCGAGCGTGGATGCTGCCCGCGTTGCTTCGGCGACAGCATCATCCAGATATATTTCTTTGCGATCGATCTTCAAAGGTGTCGTATCCGCTTGAGAAAGAAAGAACATGTCGTCCACGATGCGCCGCAGTCGCAGCATTTGCCGTTCAACAGTCTGAAGGCACTCACGCATGTCGGCCAAGGTTGCGCTTGAATCGCGCCGGGTCACCTGCACCGCTGCCAACGCGATCGTGACAGGGGTTCGAATTTGGTGCGAAGCGTCGGCCATAAACAGCCGTTGCACTCGGAATAACTGTTCCAATCGCTCCATCAGCGCGTTGAAGCGCAAACCTAACTTGCCGATGGCATCTCTGGAATTGTGAATTTTGACGCGCGCGCTCAGATCCGAGGAGCCGATAGGCTCTAGCGTTTCCGCAAACTCTCCGAGCGGCGACAGAGCGCGCCCGGCCAACATGTTTCCCACACTCGCAGCCAGCAGCAGACCGATTGGAACGACAATCAGGAGAACGGTCCTTGCGCGATTGATTTGCGCAATGGTCGACTCCACCGGAGCGGCGGCATAGATTTCGTAGGTAGCGTGAAATCTGGGAACGGGCAGGCTGTAACTTGCGATCCGGAGACCCCCGTGTGTCTCGGTCGCGGCCATGTTCCGGAGGTTAACGCGGCGAAGATCGGGGGCGTTAGAAGCCCGTTTGTAGGCTACTGTGCGGCCATTCTCTTCAATCAGAATTTGCGTCTGACTCAGATCTGCGCTCTTCGCTTCATCTAGAACGGCCTGGAGATCGGCTTCGCAATCCGCCTGGGTAATATGTTCACTTAGTTCGTGGCGGGCTGACATCGCCATCGCGCCGGTCGTCACCATTAACCCGGCGTCCAGCCGGGCAAAAGCTTGGCTCCGTTCCACCCAATATGCGGTAATTGACAGCGCAACCACGATCACTCCGAAAAGGGAGGCAAACCAAAACGTCAGACGCTCTCTGATCCTCATACAAGGTTGGCGATAACCGGCGCGCCGGTCCCCCCACCTCGATAATATCGGCAACTTCGGATTTCAACCGATTATTTATTCGCTGTTTAGGAACCGTCACAGGAGGACGGGCGTCTACACGCAACGTACTCACATATAGCTGACTAAATACTGCGCGCATTCCCAGAACAGTTTTGAAATCCATGCTTTCGACCGACATAGACGCTCTTACCACAACGGCGGATTACACCTCTCACGTGAACCCGCAATGGGTCCGTCTGCTGAATGTTCTGCAGATGAACGTTTCCTATGAAGGGTGCGAGGGTGTGGAACTTCACGTTGCCGGGGGCCGTACAATCCTCGACTTTCTTTCCGGGTACTGCGTTCACAACGTCGGACACAACCACCCTAAGGTCATCCAGGCGCTGAAGGATGAACTTGACCGGCGCGGTCCGGCGATGCTGCAGAGCCATGTACCGGAGCTGCCGGGCGCCCTCGCCAAAAAGTTGTGCGAACTCGCGGGAGCCCCCTACGAGAAGGTCTTTTTTGCGTCGTCCGGCAGCGAGGGTGTCGAAGCTGCCATCAAGTTCGCACGCAGATGCACCGGGCGAACTCCTCTTCTGTACGCGGACGGAGCCTTCCATGGACTAACCTGCGGAGCGTTGTCTCTAATGGGAAATTCATTCTGGAGCGAGAAGTTCGGCCCCATGCTGCCGCAAACGGACCGTGTGCGCTTCGGGGATCTGGATGCTTTGAAGACCCAGCTGAGCCGCACTAAATACGCCGCGTTTTTCGTCGAGCCCGTTCAAGCCGAGGCGGGGATTCGTATCCCGGATCGCGATTACCTGGCCGAAACGCGCGAACTATGCCATCGCTACGGTGCGCTGCTTGTCATGGACGAAGTCCAAACCGGAATGTTCCGGACGGGTACTTTCCTAGCATCCCACCAACTCGGCGGCGCCGCCGACATTCTGGTTCTCGCCAAGGCTCTGAGCGGAGGACTCGTGCCGGTAAGCGCGACTCTGATGACCGGCAAGGTTTACGACAGCGTTTATGATTCTTTAAAGCGATCGATCATTCACACCTCCACATTCAGTGAAAACGGCTTAGCGATGCGGACGGGCCTTGCCACTCTGGATGTTCTCCAAACTGAGAATCTCGGCGCCCGTGCTTTCGAGATTGGAGACTACGTCCGGAACAGGCTGAACGAAAGCATCGGAGGCTTCCCTATGGTGCGCGACATTCGTGGTCTGGGCCTTCTTTCGGGTATTGAGTTTCAGCCGCCGAAAACGATGGCGGTCCGGGCGCTCTTCGAGGCCTTTCGCACCATTCATCCAGGCATGTTCGGACAGGTGATCGTGATGCGATTGTTCCGGGACTGGAACATCTTGACCCAAATGTGCGGCAACAACTTCATGGTGCTGAAAGTCGCGCCGCCTCTGGTCGTCCGGCGCGATCACGTTGACACATTTGTCGAAGCGATCACGGCAACAGTGGAGTTGATGCACTCCCCCGGCGAGTTCTGGAGTGAAGCTCTTGGATTAGCGCGTCGCGCGGCGAACGTCTGACCTATGGTTCCGGGCTCGGCCTCACAATCCACTTTATCCAGACAAGTGCTTATGCAACGAAAGGCGATTTGATGTCCCTGCTGCCATGCTGAGTTTGTATGTTCGATACTGATGTCTTCGTGCTCGGCGGCGGCCCGTCGGGTCTTGCGGCCGCAATCGCCACTCGCATGGCCGGATTCCGTGTCCTGCTGGCGGACGCGGAACAACCGCCGATCGAAAAGGCCTGTGGTGAAGGTCTGATGCCGGATTCTATTGCCGCTGCCGCACGCCTTGGAATCAACATTGTTCCAAGTCACGGCCAGCCGTTCCGGGGAATCCGTTTTCAGGGCGACACCCATTGTGTGGAATCCGACTTTCCGAATGGGGTTGGCGTCGGCGTGCGCCGGCCGGTCCTGCAGCGTTTGCTGATAGACCGCGCCCAACAACTCGGAATCGACTTCAGTTGGGGACAACCTGTAACCGCCGTGCAGCGAGAGACCATCCGCCTCGGCAGCAACACCCTTCGTGCCCGATGGATCATCGGAGCTGATGGTGCGCAGTCGCGCGTGCGCCGGTGGGCCGGATTGCAGCAGTTCCGTCGCAATACTCTTCGTTTCGGCTATCGCCGCCATTACCGGGTGGTCGCTCCCTGGTCCGAATACATGGAAATCCACTGGGGTAACGGCTGCCAGTTCTATGTCACTCCTGTCAGCAGCACCCAGATCTGCGTGATCCTGATGTCACGCCACTCGAAACAGAGAATTGTGGAAGCTCTGCGGCTGTTCCCGATGCTCGAAAAGCGATTGCAAAAATGTGAAGCGACCGGCACGGAGCGTGGCGCCATTGCAGCAACCCGGCAACTACGCCGTGTCACCAGTGGCAACATCGCGCTGATCGGTGATGCCTCGGGGACAGTGGACCCTATCACCGGCGAAGGCATGTGTCTTGCCTTTAAACAAGCATCTGCGCTTGCTGCTGCGCTGACGGAAGGGAATCTGGCCCTTTACGAGAGTGCACATGCCCGTCTATCCCGCCTTCCCCGCTTCATGTCGGATTTCATGCTGCTGCTCGATACATCAAAAACTCTGCGAACGCGCACCCTAAGTTCGTTTGAATCGAGTCCGCAGTTGTTCTCAAGGCTGGTGGCCATGCATCTAGGCCAGTTACATCCCACTCGTTTCTTCACAACTGCGGCAGCTCTGGGTTGGAGGGTGGCGACGGCGTGAAAAAGCTATGCGTCGTCATCCTTGTAGCAGCGTCGGGATCGGCGCAAACGGTTCATGTCCTCCTGGACCCAACTGCAACGACGATCAACTTCACACTTGGTGATGTCCTTCACACTGTTCATGGCGCCTTCCGGCTTACGCAGGGTGACATCTGGGTCGACTGCAACGCCGGCAAGGCGGGCGGGAAAATAACCGTAAATGCTGCCACGGGCGAAAGCGGAAGCAACGCTCGCGACAGCCGTATGGATAAGAATGTTCTTCAAACGAGTGATTACCCAGATATCACCTTCGCTCCTGACCGGCTCGTCGAAGGTACGGTGAACATCAATGGAGACTCCGAGTTCCAATTGCACGGGCTCTTCGGAATTCACGGCTCTACGCACGAGCTCACGATGAAGGTGAAGAGCCACATCGAAGCCGGACGAGTAAGCGTGACCGCAGGCTTTACGGTTCCCTATGTGAAGTGGGGCATGAAGGATCCAAGCACGCTCTTTCTGAAGGTGAGCGATGCGGTGCAGATCAACATAGCCGCCGCCGGACGGACCGAGTAGCGTCCGTTAAGCCTAGAAATAAAGCTTGAGTGCAAGCTGCAGCTGCCGCGGCGTATTCAGCAAATCGGCGCTACTGGTGAGACGTCCAAAATTCGCATCCTGCAGGTTCAGATCGCCGGGCCCGAAGCGGACGCGATTGAAGATATTGAAGGCCTCCGCACGGAACTCCAGTCGCACGGACTCTTTTATCGGGAACTGCCGGGCGAGGGTCAAGTTCTCATTCAGATTCGCGAATTGCCGCACCAGGGGATTAAAGCGCGTGGCATTGCCGAAGCTATTGTTCTGCGCCGCGCTCAAGCCCTGATACGGAAAGGGCCCTGAGCACGCCGCCGTTGCCGAGCTGCACCACGGTACCAGGAACGTGTCGACTGAGGGATCGAAACTGCCGTTCCAATGCGACTGCCACCCGCTATACGACGTGATGTACGGAGCGCTGCGACCGACTGCCGAGCCATAAAGCGGCAGCTGGTATGAAGAAGTGAGTCCAATGGGTAGTCCGCTCGCATATGTCAGAACGCCGTTCACTCCCCAATTCCCCAAAATCCAGGAGGCCACGCCATGCGTCAGATACTGTCTGCCTTTGCCGAATGGCAGGTCATAGACGAACCCGGCTTTGAAGTCGTGTGTGACGTCGAATTCGCCGATGGATTTTTCCAGGCTCCGATTGTATTGATTCTCTGCCAAACAGCAGCCGCCGCCACCGCCGTTATTGTTCACGTTGGCGCCGATCGCATTGCCCCAATAGCTATCTGCGTCCGTCAGCAGTTTCGAAAAAACGTAAGACGTCTGAATGGTTAGTCCGCCGCCATAACGCTTCTCAAAACGGATCATGGCGGAGTGGTAAGTCGAATGGCCGCTATGGTCGCCCTGACCTGCGTAGGTGTCGATGAGCGTGTATTGCGGATATGGCCGCAGCGCTTGTTTGACGGTTCCCTTGAATCCGGGATACGGAGCCTTAATGCCGTTTTGATTCGCGAGCGTGGATCCCACCTGGCTATTCAACACCGCGGTGCTTTGTTGGATGCTGCCGAACGCTGTGAGTAACGCGGGATTGTCCTGATTGTAGTCGAGCAGTTGCGCTTGCAGATGCGACCCCATCACGCCGTTGTACCCGACCTCCACGAGCATGGTCGAACTGATTTGCCGCTGAATGCTGAAGTTGAAGTTGTCCGCAGTAGGCGGATGAGTCGTCTCTTTGCCCTGCCACCACGATACGCTTGCACCATTTGAAACAGAGGGATTGATGAACGGCGGAGCAGTCCACGGCGGCATACCTTGATCCAGCAGGTATGCCGGCGAAATGCCGTTATTCGGATTCGGGAAGGTCTGCGTCAAAGTGAAGCCCATGTTGTGCGTGGATCCGCTCACGGACATCAACGGCCCGTACGAGCGTGCGTACGATCCTCTGAAAACCAGCTTCTCGTTCTGAGAATAGGCAAATCCAATGCGTGGTCCCCAGGCGCCGTAGTAAGGATCGGCCAGCGCGCGCGAGCCTTGCCGCCCTGGTCCGGTTCCGGCGAAAACCACTGCGCCGAGAATGCCGCCAGCCCCCGGATTCGGCGTGGTTGGAGAGAAATCGCTCCATCTGTCGTCCAGTCCGGTCGGCGGAAGATTCGTCTCCCAACGAAGTCCCAGATTCAGCACTAATTTGCGATTGACGCGCCAGTCGTCCTGCGCGAATCCGGAAAAGTAATTGAACTGCTGGCCGATGAAACGCGGTGTGTCAATCTGGCCCGTGTCGGCATAGCCGAGTAAGAAGGATGCGAATGCATTGCCGCTTTGCGTCGGGTCGGTAAGACCGGGAAGTCCCGTCTCTGTGTAGCTGAGGCCGACGCAGCCCGCCTCACACTGGCGGCCAAATCCGTTGTAGTGGTTGATCTGCCAGGCGCCGCCGAATTTGAATGTATGAACGCCTCTTACCCAGGTGAAATCGTCATTGTAAGAGTAGACGGTGTTCTCGGAGCCGTTATCCGCCGTGCCGCCCCAGGTCGTGTAGTTATCACCGTTGCCGCCCGAAAACAGGTTCACCAGGTTCTCGTTGCAGTTCGGGACGTTGACAAGGCAGAATTTATCTTTCCAGTTTCCGACGTACTCCTGCAGTGACTTATGATCCTGCCGCCAGTTGTTTCCGCCGGCATAAAAATGGTTGAACTTGGTAGGGCTCATGGTCCAATCCCAAGTCATCCGCAGCACATCCGAACTCTGGTGTAAATCGTTGTAATTCGAATAAAGGCCGGGCAAAGTGGCCGGTCCCTCCGGGCCGGGCGTGGTTGCTTCGCGATCATAACCGTAATATCCGGAGATTCGCTGCTTTTCGTTGAATAGATGATCGCCCTTGATGCTCCACTTGTTCACCGGCTGTACACTCGTTCCGTTGCTGATGATGTAGTTATTGTTGACGTACGCCAAGGTGCCCGGCGCCGCGCCGTTGTTGGGAGCTAAAGCTCCGCTCGCCTGGAAGACCTTTAGTGCCTGCACGGCTGTCGGGTTGAACATGGACGCGGGGATTTTATTTCCGGGAAAGGCTGCGCGGGTGTATGTTCCGTCGGCATTCTGAACCTGGCTGACAGGGTTATAGATCGGAATGACGGCCCCTTTGGAGTTCACCCAATTGCTGAAATCGCCGTTGTACATTTCCGGGGTTGGAATGGTTGCGGTCGCGTTCGTCGCGCCGTTGCGATTACGGAATCCTTCATAGGAAAAGAAGAAAAATGTTTTGTTCCTGCCGTGATAAACCTTTGGAATATAAACGGGGCCGCCAACCGTAAAACCGAAATCGTTTTGTTTATAAACCTGACGCGCCTTGCCTGCGCGATTACTGAACCAGTCGTTTGCGTCGAAGGCGGTATTGCGAACAAATTCGTAGGCTGAACCGTGCAAATCATTCGTTCCGGACTTCGCGACAAAGATCATCGCTCCGCCGCCCGCATGCCCGTATTCGGCCTTGAAGCCGTTTGTATCCACTGTGAACTGGGTAATCGCTTCTACCGAAGGCGCATTCGACGTCACCCAGTTCTTTTGAAGCGCTCGTGAGGTGTTAATGGATACGCCATCAAGAGTTGCCTGGTAACTATCCGCCTGGCCGCCGCCTAAGGCGAACCCTTCCGTGGTGCCCGTGTTCTTCGCTTCCGGTGTTAAGGCGGCCAGGTCGAAGGGGCTTCGCACTGTGCCGGCAACTACCAGGGGAAGCTCGTTCACTAGGGTCTGATTGACGGTAACGGAGGTCCGCGAATCCTCTGAGTTTATCTGCAGCGCGGTGGCCTGCACTTCGACAACCTGGCGCGACTGGCCGACTTGTAAAGAGATATCGACGCGCGTCGATTCCTGTGCATTCACGACCACATTTGTGACGTTGGCCTGGCTGAAACCTTCCTTTTGAACTCGGACTTCATACGTTCCCGCGGCGACATCCGGGACAGTGTAGTCGCCCGAACCATTGGTCTCTAACGTGGAAGTCTCGTTTGTGGCCGTGTTAACTACGGAAACCTTGGCTCCCGGAACGACGGCGCCGGTGGAATCGTGAACTGTACCCGAGACGCTGCCGCGCCCCGACTGTCCCCAGGCGCCGCGGCACGCCGCCATTACCAAAACGACAGCTATCCCCGCTTTAAGCGCAAAGCTCCTGCTCCCAACCATGTGCCCCCCTAATCGCTTCGGAGGGCGAGTTTATCACAGGAGCTTTTATGAAAAGTTCACGCATTTCTACTTAAAGGATTGTTTCGCTAACGATTGAATGTGCGGATGATCGACAAAATCCCGCACCAGCGTTGATTTGTCGAGACCTGCGAATTCGTTTTGCCGAGTGGCGGATTGCGTCTGGGTGCGGCTTTGCTGGCCGCTTGACGCCGGGTTGCTGGCATCAAACAGCCCCCCAGACAATCCGGAGAAGCACGGCCGGGCGAAGACTTCGTGTGGCATTGGAAGGGCCGGGACGCTCGCGTCTGGCGAATTAAAGTTGAAGTTCGTCGCCGGATTGCCAATCGCCCCGGAAGAATCGCGCGCGGTAAGCGGCGGCAGTCCCCATCGCCATTCAATCAACTTCAAAGCTGATGTGTGGTCATAGAGGGCGTGGTCTACCGGATTCGGCTGGCCGGGAATGGCTTTGGTAAAGGGTGATGCGATAACGGTAGGCACTCGAAACCCAAGTAGAGCTGCGCCGTCCACTAAGTCCTGATCGGGGCTGTTCGCTGGCGCCACGACGCGGGGCGGCGCGACGTGCTCAAAGAAACCACCCCATTCATCGAACATGACGATTAGAACGGTATTCGCCCAATTGGGTCCGGCCGCTAACGCATGGTACACCTGCGAAAGAAACGCGTCACCGTTGCGGATGTCCGCATGGGGATGATCATCATTTCCGGTGCCGTCGTCAAGTACCGTGTACCGTGGGTCCACAAACGACACGGCCGGTAGGTTTCCGGTGGCCGCATCGGAAAGAAAATTCGCGTAAAGTGCCGTCGAGGACACATACTTTAAGCCCCAAAGCGCCAGATAAGGGACATTGTTGAAGTAATAGCGGTGACTGATATTGGCGGCATCGAGCGCATCGAAAATTGTCGGAAGGCTGGAAAGCTCAAACGTGTCTCCCAGGCGATCGGTTTGCGCCGCCCAGATGAACATGCGATTTGGGAATGTCGGACCCAGAATCGCTGCATGCCAGTTGTCGCACGCCGTATATGTTTGGGCGAGCGCGGCATAGAACGGAATGTCGCTCGCATTGTAATAGCCAATGCAATAGACGTCGTTGCTTGTGTCCAGTAGAAAGCCTTGCATAGTACCGCCGTCGTAGCAGATACGCGAGCCGTCGTAGGAGTGATCCGGATCCGGATGGCTACAGCCGGTGTAATCGGGCGCAAGGGAATAGACGAGATGCCTGGCCCCGCTCGGGTCCGGGTACGTCAACCAGTTCGGAATGCCGTTGGCATTCGGCAGCCAGCCCAGCAAATGATCGAAGCTTCGATTTTCCATCGTCACAATCACAATGTGATCGATTCCGGATTCAGCAGGCGCAGGGACAGAATTCGCTGAGGCAGATTGCGCGAACGCTCTTGAATATCGGGATCCTGCCGCACCTAGGCAGGTGCCGCCCAGACCCTTCATGAATACACGTCGATTGCTGTACATCGGAACCTCCTTTTTTGACACGTCGCCGTAGCAACATACGGTAACAGAAGATTCCCAGAATCGCTGTAACGTTTCCTGCGTGAACCCTATTCTGCAGCGTCTTAAGCATCCGTAAAAAGATCGCAACCAAACTTTCACAGATCGACAGACATGCTCACGCTGACGCGGACCAAAGTTCATGGAACGAGGCCAGCCGCCGGTTCGGTACACTGACTCTGGCTTTCATGTCCGCTCTTGCTTTCCTGTTCCCGGGCCAAGGTTCTCAATCGGCCGGCATGGGCCATGCTCTTTACTCGAGTTACGAAGAAGCGCGCATTGTGTTCGATCAAGCCGATGAAGTCCTCGGCTTCAAGCTGTCCACCCTCTGCTTCGAAGGCCCCGAGGAAGAGCTGAAGAAAACCGAGAACACGCAACCGGCGCTCCTCACCGTCTCGGTAGCGGCATGCCGCGTCCTCGAACAGCGGGGGTACAAGCCGGATTTCGTTGCGGGTCACAGCCTCGGTGAATACTCCGCCCTGGTCGCCGCAGGTTCGCTCAAATTCTCGGATGCCGTACGCCTCGTTAAGCAGCGGGGACGCTTTATGCAGCAGGCAGTTCCACCGGGCGTCGGTGCGATGGCGGCACTGTTGAAGCTTCCAGAAGAGAAGCTCGACAGCATCCTGCGGCAGGCGAGTGCGGGCGGTGAAATCGTCGCCGCTGCGAATTTCAATTCACCAGACCAGATCGTCATCGCCGGTCACGCCGCGGCTGTCGACCGGGCCATGGCCCTGGCGAAAGAGGCGGGTGCTAGAAAAGCTGTTCAGCTGCCGGTAAGTGCCCCGTTCCATTGCCCGCTGATGAAGCCTGCTCAGGAACAGATGAAGCCCGAACTCAACGATACCGAGTTCCGCGACCTCCGGACTCCGCTGACCAACAATTGGCAAGCTGCTGAGATCCGCACCGGCAGCGACGCTCGCAATGGACTATTCGAACAGATTCCGAATCCTGTCCGCTGGACCGAAAGCGTTCGTGAGCTCGCCGGCAAAGGCGTCACGAAATTTGTAGAAGTCGGAGCCGGAGCCGTGCTGAGCGGCCTATGCCGTAGCATCGATCCCAATTTGAAAGGCGCCAAATTCGGTGACCCATCCGATCTGGAAAAAGTGCAAATGCTTCTTGGCTAGTTCGGTGCTGACGCTACCCTTAGTGGCGGCGAATCCAAACATCGAACTCTTAGACGAAAGCTTTGTCAAAGAGACGCTGGCGCTCTCCCCAACCTCCGCGACCGGCCAGGGCTATCACCAACACAACGGAATCAACCTCGACGAACTGTTGGATGACAATTCACCCGCCGGGAGGCAAAAGGCTGATGCGCTGTATCGGCATTACCTGAATGAAGTAGTGCGGCTGACGAACGCCAAAGACTCGATAGAGGATCGGACTGATCTCGACATCATCCGCCTGCAATGCGAAGCGCAATTGCTCGACCTGGAGCATGTCCAATCTTATCGGCACAATCCCACCACCTATGTGGAGATGATCGGTAATGGCATTTATCAGCCGTTTGTGCAGAACTATGCGCCGGAGCATACGCGGCTGACGCAAATCACGGCCCGGGTCGAAAAGATTCCGGCCGCTCTCGAAGCCGCAAAACACAACCTGGTCGATGCACCGGCCATTTGGGTGTCCGTCGCCGCGGCTGAGAACCAGGGCAACATTGATCTCATCGACAAAGACATTCGCGCAAAGATCCCGCCGGATCTGAAAGCTCGATACGACCTCGCTGCCGCTGCCGCACTCAGCGCGCTCCGTTCCTTCGAGCAATTTTTACGAAACGACCTCAGCAAACACCCGAGTGACTGGCGTCTCGGCGCACAGCGCTATTCCGAGAAGTTCAAACTGACTC
Organism: Bryobacteraceae bacterium; assembly: GCA_036269815.1. Classification (GTDB taxonomy): domain Bacteria; phylum Acidobacteriota; class Terriglobia; order Bryobacterales; family Bryobacteraceae; genus Bog-105. The sequence continues at coordinate 31,187 of DATBDT010000102.1, read as the reverse complement.
TTGCCACCGGCGATACCCCCGATCGCGTTCTGCATGACGCAGAAACGCAACTTGAACGGGTCCGAGAGGATATGGGCCGCCAGGCGCAGAAGCTTTATCCGAGGTATTTTTCCAATCAGCCGCCTTCCGCCGATAGCAACACTTTGATTGCTCGGGTTATGGACAAAGTCGCCCAGCAGCACACGACGCCCGATCGTTATTTCGACGACGCCAAACGCGACCTCGCCGCGGCAACCCAGTTTGTGAAAGCCAGGAACCTGCTCACGCTCCCTTCGGCGGACAATCTGCAAGTTATTCCTACGCCCGAGTTCATGCGCGGCATCTACGGCGTAGGCGGCTTCTCGCCGGCCCCCGCGCTCGAACCGCAGCTCGGCGCCTTTTTTTGGATTACTCCATTCACGTCCGATATGACCGCCGGCCGCGTTGAATCGAGGCTGCGCGAATACAATCACTGGGGGTTGAAACTGCTGACGATTCACGAAGCGATGCCCGGTCACTATGTGCAGTTCGAATACGCCTCGCAAGTGAAGCCAAAGTGGCGCGGCGTTCTGCGCGCGGTCAATAGCAATGGCCCGTATGTGGAAGGATGGGCCGTTTATGTCACCCAACTCTTTGTCGATGGCGGCTTCGACGACACGCCCGAAATGCATCTAACCTGGGGTAAGCATCTGTTACGCGTTATCGCCAATACCATTCTGGATATCCGTCTTCAAACGATGGGCATGACGGATCAGCAGGCTCTCGATTTGATGATTAACCAGACGTTCCAGGAGAAAGAGGAAGCGGAGAAAAAGCTGCAGCGGGCCAAACTGTCTTCGTGCCAGCTTCCCACCTACTTTGTGGGGTGGCGTGGCTGGAATCAAGTACGCGCCGCTTATGAAAAAAAGCTCGGCAGCAAGTTCCGCCTGCCCGAATTTCATCAGCGCGCCTTGGATGAAGGCGCAATCCCCCTGCCCATCTTGAAGACGGTGTTAGAGCGATCCGGCGATGTCGACTAGATCGAGAAAAAGACCATAGGCCGTCTGCGCAACGCCCGGGTCGATCAGCAACGTTCCCACCGTGCCCACCAGATCCGTATGCAGCAGCAGCAGGTTGGAGCTGCCCTTCACCCCAGCGAGCATATCGGTGTCATCGAGTACTTCCGGCCTTACTTCCAACTTGACCGATCCATCATCGAGCCGTTGACCGCGGCTCACCAGCATAACCGTCTTACGCTCTTTGGCCAGCTGAACCACGTGCTCCGTCGTGAGATCTCGCAGACCGGTTGGTCGAACCTGTTTGGGGGTCGTGCCGGCATTCATCAGCCGTTTGCCAAAGCCGCAGCCTTGGCCGCGGCGTCCCATCCGTCTATATCGTAAGAAGCGTCGGCCTCTGCAATGCCTTTCTCCTGCGCGGCTCGTACGCCTTCTTCCATCGAGAGACCGCGCTGCATCGCTTCCACAACCACTTTGGAGGTGGAGTTCAAAACGCCGGTGAATCCCAAGATCTCTGCTCCCGGCAGGTTGTTCCGAACTTCGTTGAACACCGGCGCGCCGTCCATAACGGTTGATTCAAAGCGGAACTTCACTTGATTCCGCTTGGCCGAACCCCGTAACGCCGAGTAAGCGTATGCGATCGGTCCCTTGTTGGCCGTGATGACGTGAATGCCGCGCGCAAAGGCCTCCTCAATATGCGAAATGGCAGGCTGCCCGGTTTCTGGATTGAGCGTTGTGATTTCAACCATCACGTCGGGCCGTGCCGTGTCCAGAAATTCCGCGACCGACGCGGCAGACGGTTTAAACTCCGGTGCTATCGGCAAACCCCTAGGTTCGTAGACCGTACCGTGGCGGGCGGTATGGATTCCCGTTATACGAAACGGGAACACCGTTCGCTTCGCATATAACAGACGCGCAAACGTTTTGCCTACGCTTCCGTATCCGATCAGCGCCAGTCTCACGTGTTGAGAGTACCAACCAGTACCACGGAAATCCTGAGTTGAACCCGCTGCCCGGGTTGGAGGAGACTTAGAATGAAGTTCGGCATTGTAAGCGTCCGCATCCTGGCCGCACGATGCCGATGGTAAGGAGCTTGTATTGTTCAGACCGGTCGTTTGCGTCATCATCGCTGCGGGCTTCAGCGTCTCGCTAGCAGCGCAGCAGCCCGACATCCCGCCCCAAGCTCAAACTCCTGCCGACAATGCGGGCATTCCGACGACATTGATGCGGCCGATGGAGCGTGCCAACTACATCAATATTTTTGGCTTCGCCAATGGCATCACCGATTCGGTCGACGCAGGACCGGCATTTACCGGAGCCAACACCGGAACAGCGTTTGAAGGCGGCGGCGGCATTACGGCGAACCACGACTTTCGCACCGGAACTTTTTCTCTCGGCTACACGGGTGACTATCGCACCCAGGCAAATCCTCAGTTCCCAAAGGGAACCCAGCAAACGGTCAACGTTCTTTTCCGTAAGCTCCTGACGCGCCGTTGGACCTTGTCAGTTCAGGAAAACGCAGGTATTTACCCGCTTGGCAACCCTTTTCTGCAGCCCGGCGTGACCACGCAATCGGGGGGCATCCAGACGACTTCGTTTGCTACCCAGACGAAATTTTCCGGGAGCACTGTTTCTGTCGCTTACCAAAAAAGCCGGCGGCTCAGCTATGAGTTCACCGGAACCTTGACTGTTTTGCGCTACAACTCGCCGTTCAGCTATGGGAATCAGAGTATCGGCGGCTCCGGCAGTGTGCTGTACCGTCTTAACCGAAGTACAACGGTCAGCGGCACCTATCAATACAGCAGCTTTCTCTATGAGAACAACGCTGGAACGGCAAGCTCGAACACCGGCTATTTAAGTTTGTCCCAGACTCTTGCCCGGCACTGGACGTTAGGTATCTCGGGCGGCGCAACGCATACGAACGCGTCCGGTACTGCTGAAGTCCCGGTGGGAGTACAAATCGGCTCCGTCGTGATTCCGGTACTTGTGCTTCAGCACTATTCGCAAGCAACCAATCTTCCGTACGCCCAGGGCTCTGTGTCCTACAATTTGCGCCGCACGGTATGGTCCGTGAGCGGCGGAGAAAGTGTTGTCCCGGGCAATGGGTTCTTCCTCGCGTCGCGGAGCATCGGGGTCAGCGGCGTGTTTTCGTACAACTGGCGGCGTTCCAATATCAGCGCCGGCGGCTTTTACTCGCGGCTGACCAGCATCGCCTATGCGTCTTCGAACAAGGTGAACACAGCTGATTTTCAGATCTCCTATGCCACCAATCTCACGCGCTACCTGGGTACGAACGTGCGATACGAGCATGTCGACTACGGCAACATCGGAATCTATAGCGCACGTTCCGACAATCGCGTGACGTTTGGTCTTTACCTCAGTTCGAAAAGCATTCCGCTGGCTATTTTCTGAGGAACTGCGCATAACAGTCGCAGGATACGTTCAGACCTTACTGGAAGGCGAGGGCATAGCAGATAAGCCTTCCATCGCGGTCGAGAAGCAGGCAGGCGATAGAATTCAACGTGATGAAAAAACCGCTGGTGGCCAGCTTTGGCGAAATCATGCTTCGCCTGAATCCTCCCGGCTTGGAACGGCTTTTACAGTCTCCCCAATTTGTGGCGACATTCGGCGGCGGGGAAGCGAATGTCGCGGTTTCGCTGGCGCTTCTCGGTATGGGATCGCGTTATCTGACGGTATTGCCGGAGAACGCCCTGGGAGATGCGTGCATCGGGGAATTGGCGCGCTTTGGAGTCGACACCGGGCAGATCGTACGCGGTCCGGGCCGCATGGGAATTTATTTTGTCGAAGCGGGAGCGAACCAGCGTTCCTCGAAAGTGCTGTATGATCGCACGGGCAGCGCGATTGCCATCGCGAAACCCGGCGCCATCGCCTGGCAAACGGCTCTTCAGAACGCAGACTGGCTGCATATCACGGGAATTACCCCGGCGATCAGCGCCTGTGCTGCCGAACTAGCGCTGGAAGCGCTCCAGGCGGCACGCGAGCAGGGCATGCAGACCTCCTGCGATCTTAATTATCGAAAGAATTTATGGAAGTGGGGTAAGAGCGCGTCGGAAGTGATGCCGGAGTTGGTGAAACTGACGGACGTGCTGATTGCAAACGAGGAAGACTGCCAAAAGGCTTTGAACATCAGCGTGGACATCGATGTCGAGTCGGGCAGCCTGGAACGGGAAAAGTATTCGGAGATGGCGGAGCGTCTGCTTGCGACCTATTCAAATGTCAAGCTGGTTGCTATTACGCTGCGGGAATCGAAGAGCGCTTCGCAGAACGGATGGTCTGCGTGTTTGCACAACCGCAGCGCGTTTCTTTGCAGCCGGCGTTATGAAATTACTCATATTGTGGATCGGGTCGGCGGCGGCGACGCCTTTGCGGCGGGTCTGATTTATGGGCTGCTGCAGTTCTCATCGCACCTGGAAGCGCTGGAATTCGCGGTGGCCGCATCGTGCCTGAAGCATTCCATCCCGGGTGATTTCAGCCGGCTAACTGCGGAGGAAGTGACGGCGCTAGTAGCGGGAGGCGGGTCCGGCCGCGTCCAACGCTGATAATGCGCGCCGACCAGTAAGCGGAAGCCAAATTTGCGCGTCCGGTCGATATAATTCGTACAGGCCTTCTCCTATAATGCTGTCAATTTTCAGAGCAGACCGCGCGGCGTGTCTTTGCATCGCGTTTTGCGCCGTTTTCCTGTTCACTACGTCCGGTGCCGCGCAAAGTTCAAGTCCGGGGCCTGCGACCGCGCCCGCTGCCGCCGATTCAAATTCCTCCTCTCCGTCGACAGGAAGCAGCGAGACCACGGTCAAAGTTCCCACCCCAGCCGGGTCAAAGACGGAATCAGCTGGACAGTCAACCCCGATTCGAGTGCAGGTGAACGAGGTAATTGTGCCGGTGACGGTCACCGACGAAAAGGGACGTTTCGTCTCAGATCTGGAGCAGAAGGATTTTCAGGTTCTCGAAAACAACAAACCTCAAAACATTCGCTTCTTCACCAGGGAACGCAGCCAGCCAGTGGTGATCGGGTTCCTGTTGGACCTGAGCAGTTCCAGCACGATTCACTGGAAGAACTATCAAGCTGCTTCCGAAGAGCTGGTGCAGAACCTGCTGACCGGTGACCCGAAGCACTCCGGCTACCTTATTGACTTCGCCCAAACGGCCGAGGTTGCGGTAGACACGACGAGCGATCCGGAACCCATCGTCGAAAAGATCCGCAAGCTGAAGACGGGCGGAGGCAGCGCGATGTTCGACGCCATTTATCTTGCATGTACCAGCCGGAAACTTGTCACCGGAGAGCCGATCGAGCCCCGGCGAGTGATTGTGATCATTGGCGACGGGCACGACAATGCGAGCAAACATTCGCTGAACCAGGTGATCGAACTCGCCCAGCGCAACCTGGTAACGGTGTATTGCATCAGCACCCAGGCATTCGGTTTCTCCAATCCCAGCGCAGATAACCTGGTCCGGCTGGCTCAGGAAACCGGGGGGCGGGTGGTGTATCCGCTCGAAGATGTGTATCGGGATACCGACGGTTATCTGTCGAAGCCTTCGGACGACGGGAATTACGAACTCAAAGTGGGTACCGGCGAATACCGCTCGGTTGTCGACAGCAAGATGTATCGCGCGGTGACGGACATCGTTGGAGAAGTGACGACGCAGTACATTATTCGCTACGTTTCCGATCTCGAAAGTGATAAGACGTACCGGAATGTAAAGGTGATCGTCGATCTCGCGAATGTGAAGGTTCGCGCCCGAAAAGGCTACTACTCGGCATCAGCAGGCGTGGTTTCTCCATAAAAGCGTTTCGCCATTTGCTGGTTTCACCTAGAATAAGTAAGTTATGGCCGCCCGCGTTATCAGCTTCAGCAGTTACGCGCCGAAAGCGGGTGAATATTCTCTGTTGCTGTGCGACCTGCCGGGGCACGGAGTTCAGACAATCGGCGTTTTGCTTCTGGATCCGGCGACGGACTCTCTGCACGTCCGCTTACGGCGCGATTGGGATTATGTTGCGGCGGACGAGGACGCGGAAGTTCTCGGCGAACTGGAAGACGACCTGTTAGGAAAGTCGCGGGAGAACGGTGGACAAGCTGTGCTCAAGCATCTGGAGGCGGAGGCATCGCAATCCCTCCGGATCAGCGACCGCGAAGCGGTGACGGTTCGAGATTTTGAGCGGACGCTCAACGATCTGTACCGTGAACATGTGCCGACGCAGGTGTTACGTTTTCGCACCCACCTGCCGCGCTTTTCCCTGGCGGTGGCGGCGGGTCCGTTTCTGACGAATCCGGAGGATATCGAGGCCGAAGACTGGGTGGAATCGCCCGCGGATCTGCGCCTGGATGAAGGAATGTTCGTGGCGCAAATTCGGGGGAAATCGATGGAACCGCGCATTCCGGATGGCAGTTTATGCGTGTTCCGGCGCGAAGTGGTCGGATCCCGGAACGGCCGCCTGGTGCTGGTTCGCAATTCCGAGCTGGCCGATGATAACCAGTACACGGTGAAGCGTTACAAAAGCGAGAAGCGGGTGACGGAAGAAGGGTTTCAGCAGGTACGCATCCGGCTGGAAAGTCTGAATCCGGCCTATCCTTCGTGGGACCTGGATCAAGATCCGGAAAAATATCAGATTATAGCCGAATTTGTCCGCGTACTCGATTGATGGCACGCGGTCTGCTTGCGATAGACTTGAGGAAGGAGCCGGAAGTCTTTGAAAAAATCTCTGTTCAGCGTCGCCCTATTGGCCACTTTCGCGCTAGGCGCCGGATTGGCGGCTGGTCAGGGTTCCTCCCCTACTCCCCATAAGGCGCCGGAAATCGCTTTTACGGTACCGGGCCAAGGTGAGCGCTTGCTCAGCCAATACCGGGGCAAAGTGGTGGTGCTGGACTTCATTCTGACAACCTGCCCGCATTGCCAGGCGGCCGCGCACACCCTGAGCGGGTTGCAGCAGAAATACGGCAGCCAGGGGTTTCAAGCCCTGCAGGTAGCCATTAACGGCACTGACGAAGGGCGCAACCAAAGCCAGGCAAACGATCTGGTCAGCGCATTTGCGCGGACATATCAAGCTAACTTTCCAGTAGGTTGGGTAGCGCGCGACGCAATGCCTACTTTCATGGGGTTCAGCTTGATGGATCGAACGGTTGTGCCACAGGTCGTAATAATTGACCGCAAAGGATTCATCCGTTACCAGACACCAGCCACCGGAGAATCGGATCTGCGCATGCCGGACGTTTTGCAGCAGCATGTTGAGGAGTTATTGTCCGCCGGATCTGCGGCAAGCCACCGGACTCCGGCAGCTAAGACAGCGGCAAAGCAACCTTCCTGATTTTGAACAGGCGCCCGTAGCTCAGCCTGGATAGAGCGTTTGCCTCCGGAGCAAAAGGTCAGAGGTTCGAATCCTCTCGGGCGTACCAAGTTTCAATACTTTGCAGTCATTTCTGCTGAACGAACGTCTAATTACCCCATCAAAACCCCATCAGAATCTGCCGACTTGTTCGGCTCATTGCAGCAAATCCCCGCCCTGAAGTTCAGCGTCCCAACTCCGCACCGTCTTCACCGTTTCCTGATCAAGCTCCTTCTGGTAATAACCTAGGGTGGTACTCACGCGCGTATGCCGCAAAAGCGCCTGCGCTGACTTTACGGGCCCGTGCTTCTGCATGTGGGTAGCAACCGTGCGTCGAAGAACCTGGTGATTCAGCTTCGAGGTCTTTGTACCGTCTCGATTGATAACGACATCAATTCCTGCTGCGACGCCAAGCGGCTTTAACACGCGATCGAGGTAATTCTCGTGAGACATCGCCGTTCCAACCTCCGACGGGAATAAGAGCTCCTTAGGGTAAGTGAACCCTTCGCGTTTGATGTAAAGCCGTAATTCAGTTTCAATCTCAGCCGTCAACGGAACATAGCCGTCTGACTCCTCGGTTTTTACTTCCTTCAGACCTATTGCGGGCACTGCAGCCTCGTCAATCCGCAGCCGACCAGGCTCGTGATCCTCTACCCGCAGGGCGAACAGTTCCGCCGGGCGCAGGGCGCAGCCCAAGAACAGGCGAACAATCATGTAATCGCGGCCTTGGGCGACCGCCAACAGCCGACGACACTCCGCAATTTCCAAAAAACGTTCTGACGGCTTGCGAGTCTTGGGTTTCGTGATGATTTTGGCTTTCGCTGGATTGCTTTGAAGCACTCCATCGCCGACTAGCACGTCAAACACGCCGCGGACATGAGTCATAGCCTTCCGCACAAGGCTATCGGATCCGGCCTCCGCAATCGCGTTGAACAGTTCTTTGATGTCACTTGGCTTAACCTCAGTAACGAGCCTGTGGCGGATACGCGGAACAATCTGCGTTTTGAAAATTGACCGCATAGCGCCTTTTGTCTTCACGCCCCAGTCACCCGATTTCAGATTCAAATACCGTTCGCATGCTGCCTCAAAGCTCGGTATCTTTTTGACCTGTGCTAACTCCGTGTGATTCGGTTTGTCTGATGAAAGTCCTGTTTCGATTTTGCGGATGTGGGCACGCAGTTCGTCCTCTGCCTGACCCTTTGTGAGCTTTGCCTTCGGGCCCAGAACCTTGCTGCGCTGCAGCCGTTTTCCGTTCTCGTAGGCATAGTAATAACCAGTCCAGGTCTTTACTTTCGTTCCGGTCAGTTCGACCCAGCCATTTTGGTGACGTGCTCGTGGCATATGTTTGCCAAGTGTAGCGAGGTCGAGCTGAATCAAGCGTTCCATTACTGATTCAGTCTGTTTTGGCTTAGAGCCTCAACGGCTCTTAATACGTCGCTCCGACGATACCGTACTTGCCGGCCAAGTTTGATGCAGGGGATCAGCGGACGCCGTCTTCCGCTCGAATGATCGAGCAGCCAACCGCGAGACACGCGCAACCAGTCCGCAACTTCATCTACGGTCATAATTTCGGACGGCTGATCCGTTCCAATCATCCGAACGCTACTATCCGTTCTTGACGCCATCTCACCGATCTGTATTCGTTCGTTTGCACCGCTTCTCCCGCGTGGCTCTAGGGCATCAGATTTCATGAATGGATACCAGGTGGTCCGTGAATCAAACTTGGTCCGGTCGGTCTTTGCGCAAAAATCGCAGTGGCAGACCGCACCAGGACGTGAAATCTCAGTGGACTCTTCTTGCCACTTCTTGCCCCCTCGTGGCCCCCGAAGAGACCAAAAATGGGGTGCTCAAGGTTCGTCGAAAAATTCGGGGCCGGATCATGAACCGACTCCTTTCGCGTTAGCCTGGAACGGCCAGGCTCGGCCTTGCTCGCGTCTCAGCACGCGAAAGACGCGCACGCCCCCGCGGCTAGCCACGCTAAGGATCAGCTTGAAATCGAAGCAGCAATTCTGCTCGTCGTCGCGCACGCGGTGAATGCGTTCGCACTGCTCACGGAGCAATCCACCGATTAACTTGGCGGTAACCCGGCCTTCGTCCAAGACCTCCAGAACTGCCTTCGGAGCCGCTTCCCGTACCGGCTTGTAATGGACATTCTCATCTGCGCGTAAATGACTCACGAGTTGGCCCGCCGTGAATTCGGTCTCGCCTTGAGCGCCGTGCAACTGCACCAGGAACCCTGCCCAATCGGATTGTTCCAGCGCAGCATCCGCGTCGTCCTGAAAGGTTGCGAGAAATCCTTCGATGCCGGCAAATTCGAGGATGCCGCCTAGCAGTTCACTCCAGGCTTCGAAGCTTTGAATGCGTGGGACCCGTTTGGGCGACGGTCGGCCAGCTATATGCCACGCGCGGCACATGATCAAAAAATGCCGCAGCAGTTCCAAACGATGCTCGAGAGCCCAAACGTCAATGTGCTCATGTTTGTACTGGCGCCCTGTAAATGTCGGCGCCTCGTCTGGTTGCAAAGAGACCCAATAGATGCGCCGAGCCGTGTCGCCAAATGCGTAAATGGCGTTTCCCGTCACATAGACAGAAAGCATCTGGCAAAGGGTAACTTCTTCATTCATGCCGAGCAATCGGCTCCGATAAAACTGCGACGTTAAGAGCATGTCCAGCACCGGACTACCGATGGCGCCAACGCAGTTATCGAAGACCAGAATGCCCCCCGGATTCTGGCGCAACACGGAAACAATCAGCTTATTCAGCTCGGCATCGTCCGCGGGCATCTTCGTCGTCGCAGCGTGATAGCCGGAACTCACAATCGAGGTTAAGTGCGCAATCAGCGTCTTGCCGCAGGCCAGTTGCGGGGCCCTGATGCCGCACATGGGCACCAGACCCTGGAAGGCCTGACGCACGACGGGACTAAACATTCCTGCGAATAGATTCGCGTGAGAGGTCTTGTCGTTCGCAGCCACAGGGAAGTCCGAGAGTAGATGCTCGTCGAGGTATTGCGCCGAGGCTATAGCATCTTTCTGTGTAGGCTGGTCCGGAATATCCGATAACTCCGGACCCGCATAGTAGAGCTGACTGGCGGCATCGTGACCAGGCTGCGCCAGAATACGGCCATCGGCCAGAAATGCGGGGGTCTCTACAATGGCGTTCACAATGGGAAATCCCCACCGATCCGCACCATAGTGCAGAATATCGACGGCTGTCGTCCGCGGTGGCCGCGCCGTTTTTACGGTCTCTTTCACGACGGCCTCAAAGTGCGCGCTCTCAGCCAGTGCTACCGTAACATCTGCTGGCATCATGGGGCGCAAGATTGTACGTTGGCCCAAGCGATCCTTCTCTGCAGTGCGCGCAATACGGACGAGGTCAAAGCCGTGGCCATAGATGGGACATGGTCCGTTTTGCAACGCAGCGAGACATTGGCAAAGCAATTCGATCGGATCTCGGTGGCTGATGCAGATAGTTGGAAGCTCAGTCGCCGCAGTGACGGTTTTTGATTCCGCTGAGTTCCCCGTTGTCGCAGCCGCCAATTGCAGGTCTGGTTTTGACTGGTCATTCGGACCCCCTTGATTGTTGGGGAATGACTGTTCTGGATGTGAATTCTGCGAAGGCGGCACGCTGGAAGGCCACGCGTCTCGTGCCGATCGGCTGAATACCTGCCGCAGCGTGGCTCGTCTTTCTGCGGAGGTATAAAGCTCTCGTTCTCCTTTCGTGTTCGTCTCCGGACAGGATGTTGCGAAATCTTCGAGCAGCCCCTCGGTTTCCGATTCGGTGTAGCCGTTGTCCCTTGCCTGAAGCCCTAACCAAAAGCCAGCATCGTTCCTGCCTTCAAACGCGATGCGCTCGAGCGCCATGTGGACTAAACGTTCGGAAGCAACGCGCCCAGAACCAGAAGTTCCGTTGTGCGCTGGTGCGGCCTTCCGCTGCTCGTGATGGAATGTTTGGGGAGCAGCCACAGTCTCCCGCTCCGCAGCTTGCGGCGGAAAAAGCAAGCCGAAGAAGGCACGCAGGTCCAGCGGCAACAAATCGAGTGAATACGGTTCGGGGTCGCGGAGCCATTCGTAGTGGCCCCGTTTCTTTTTGCCGGTAGCGGGGTCCACCGCTTCCGCCTCACCGTGGAAGCCCGCATAACCACCGTCCGCCCGTATGTCCGTCCCGGACCATTTCTCGGCAATCGCAGGCTTCGCCTTGCCGTTGAATGTGCTCACGTGCCACCCGGGATATCTGAAGTCGACGTGATAACCGCCACTCGGCGTGCGTCGGTGCGGCTGTAATTCGACGCCGTGTTGGCAGCCGACAAAATCCTGGATTTGCTGTAAGGTTTCGCGGCCGGATCGACCGTCGTAGTCAAGCGTGATACGCTGCGAGATCGCGCCCGTGATGACTCCCCACATGGCCGGGTTCAGTTCGTGCTGCCAGGCGGCGACTTCCGCTTCGGTAGGCTGGCGTGTTTGGAGCTCTTTCCAAAGAATGAGAGCCCTTTTGTCGGCGCCTGCCGGAACGATGGACCAGCCCATTGCGAGCGCCTGGTGCGGAGTGATTACGAAGGAAGTAGTCATAGATGCGTCTCGCGCTCAGACCCGCACGTATCCTCGTTTTGAAGCATGCAATTCAGTTCGCACACTCGAGTAAGCGGATCGCGTTTGTGATAACTGTGGGGGTTGCAGCACTCCCGCTGCGGTTGAGCGCAGACGGTTCAACTCACCCCGATTGCGCCGCGCCGCTTGTACGCTCAAAGACAGAGAGCCGGTCAATCGGCTGCTGGTGTTCGTTAGAAGCTTGAGTACATCGGACCCGTTCCTGATGGGTTTTCCTTTTTGAGCTGGATCCATCATTGTTGCGCCTTATCTCCGTACAGATTTGCAGCTTGGTGGGCTCGGATGTCTGACGGCCGATAACGTACGAGCCGACCCCACTTCACGAAGGGGAGGCCCTGGCGCAGCAACCGGTCGCGGCGCAGCGATGCAACGCTTCGGCCCGTGATACGGGAAGCTTCATATTCGTCGAGGTTAGGTTCCAACTGAGTGTCTAGAGCAAGATCTCGCGTGATTGACTTGGAAAGACGCTTAGCCATAACCCGATTCTCGTAGGCGATGCGTACGATTTGAAGGGAGAAACCAGGGAGTTTTCGGGGGAGTTTCGGGAGAAAATAATTTCTCCCATTTCTCCCCTTGACGTCGACAGGGAGGTGCCCTGCTAAACGAGCAGGTCGGATTTGCCCAATGGCTTGGCTAAATCTTTACGAGTCGAAAGATGAGCGCGTTTTGTCTTTGCCAGGCGCCAATCGCGCGCTGTGTTGCGGTCCACACTGCTGTTTTTTGTCTGTTCACGCGCGAGTGACGCCCATTGCTCATCTGAAGTAATCCCCTTTTCTTTCCAAAGAGGTTCGAGCCACGCCCAGCGGCTCGCTGCGAGCTCCTCTTGCGTTTCCGCTAGCTTCGGATCGCTGAGCCGTGTGACTTCGCTAGTTTCGGGAGTTACGAATACGGCGTCGGGTTGCGACTTGCTCGTTCGAAGAATCTCACTTGTGGGTTGTGCGCTTTCGCCGTGCCGCATTTGCGTCTGCTCCTCCGTTCGCGGCTGAGGACTTCGATCAGTGCTTTTCTCCACAGCCATGTTGTCTGCTGGCGATAGCTCCTTAGCGCTCGGTTGTGGTTCGGTTCCAGATAGAGAATTTTCCAGAGAGGGACAGAATTCAACAAGTACTTTTCCAATCGTTTGCTCAGCTTTTTGCGCAAAGATCTGCCTCGCCTCGAGGCGATTCATTCGGAAGATAAGATGTTCGTCGCCGGAAAGCGCCTGTTCAAGCAGCCCATGTGGGGCGTCGCGTTTGGTTTCATATAACCAATTGCCAGCCTCGGGCTGCAATATTGAAAGCGTTTTTTCTCCGGTAATTTCATCGATGATTGCTAAAGCCTTCCGCGCAAGCCACGGCCCAGCTTCTGACGCGGGCATCCGCCGGGCTTCCGGTCCGAGGGAGTGCATTCTTTTCGCGAGATAGTCCCCCCACACCTCCAGGACGGCTGTATGGTTTACCTCGTGTTTGTTTCGCCTCTGGAGCGCTCGAGTGCGCCGAATTGCCCACCGTAGCTCTTTGTCGCCCACGAATGCTATTACATAGCAGTAGGACCCAAGTAGTCAATCAAACGGGACCGCCACTTTCGACCAACTTAGCGCGTTCCTCCCATTCGGGTGAATTAGCCTGCGGAGTAACTTATGAGGTAATGCCATTAATTACTTGTCTGCTTACATCACATAGACGTCTTAAAGCATCCACGTAATATCCTTATGCTCGTCGCAGTATTGTTTGCGAATGTGACAACATTCATAGCGACGTAAAAGCATTACTCGCCTTTCGTTAGTACGGCGGCTACAGGTCGAAAACAGGGTGTATCGGACCAGGCGACCAGCATGTTCTTAGACCGTCGCCGAAAGTTGGACCGCACGCGGAAATCCAGACGGAACAACTCGTTATGCGTCTTGCAGCCGAGAGTGAGTATTCAAGATTCAAATTGGATGTACCATATCTTGGGCAAGTCGCCGAGGCAGGCGCATACTTGTCCTTCGGCGGATCTAGCTGTTTTTCGTAGTGCACGTTGCCCCTAACACAACGCCAGCGTTTCTTAGAACGGCGCACCAGGGCCTTCCACGGCTTCGGTTGTTAGCATCGCGTCAGGAATGGCCCAAGGCGCCAGTTCGGCTTGGCAGATCATCTTTACTGCCTGCCACCTGCTTTTTTCGCCCGCTGCTGATAGCGCTCGACCAGAGTGCGAACGTGATCCTCGCCCATTTGGATTACCGAGGATCATCGGCCCGAATGAAGGAGAGGGGGGCGCTCCGAAGTAGATCTCCAACTGCAGACGGAAGTGATGGACGCGTCGGGCCGCGGAAGGATAGCGGTACACGTCTCGAATCGACTGATCCCTTGGCGGCGGACAGATGCCGCCATGCCGGACGTACTCACCGGTGGCGAGATAGACGGAGGCATATAAAACATCGCCAGCAACGAAAGCGTGTCCATACATAGCAATGTCAACGTGGGTATCCGCCATGTAAGGCCAGAAGCGGATTCGATAAATGTGCAATTCCAATCTCCCAATTCCGAGTGGGCTGGGCGTCTTTGCCGATCAGCGCGGGGGAATTGGAATTGGAGACGGAAGAAGACGTGAGTCCTTCGTTGCTAGATCCGCCGCATCGCTCCTGTTTCCAGGCTGACTTTGGCACCTTGGCGACTTCACCAGGTTTGCCGGGCGTTGATCGGGTCAGAACCCTCGCGCCACTCTTGATGCTTTCACTTCAACTCGCGTTGAAGTATTTCAGTGTAGCAGTGAGCGCGCGAGCTTAAGGTAGAACTGCGAAGTCGGTTAGCATTCAGTGAAAGTATTCGTCAGCGTTGCTGCATCCATCGGATTTTCTGGTTCCTAATCTGGGGATTGTTGTTTTATCTCGCCGCTAATGGTTACTTCTGCGCTCCGTTTACCGCCGTTCTAGCTTCTTTGCAAGATTAATACAGAATTCGTTCTCGGGCTCGTGATTCAACCCAGCTTGTGCCACCTCGTACGCTCTCTTCTCATTACCAACTTGCAGCAAGAGCCAACCGAGTCGAGAGCAGTCTGTGGCGTCTGCCTCACCAAGCCTAGATTCCATGACAGAGATCAGACGATGCGCGAACGCTTTCCGCTGTGTAATGTCAACTTCACTTTTTAGTGAATTGATTGTGTTTGCGGCATCACTTACAGTAAGCATGTCGCTGGCCGGCATTTCTGCTATTTGCAAAACAGCATTCAGGTAACCAGCCCAATCTCGCCGGCGCCGATGGACTTGCGAAATTCGCTCCCATGTCTTTTGTTGCTCCTGCGCGGATGGGCCTGATTCCAGGTACCTTGTGAGTACGTTAAGGACCTCATCACCGGTCCGATCGCCTCCGGACTCCTCTATCAGTTCAACGATCAACAGCCATGTGGGTGCGTATTGCCGAGCGATCATCTCTAGGATGGGAATCTCGTTCGACAGCGTCGTCGTGCGCTTCTGCAATTCCTCTGAGATCACGCCAAATAAGCGTTTTATGCGCGGTTCTAGCCCTCGCTTCAAATCCCCGGGTTGCATCGCTCCGAATCGATGTAAGAACTTGATGTCTTCTATAATTTCGAGCCTGTTGTGAGCCGTGAGTGACTTCTTCTTGCAGAACTCGGCGGCAGCAATCGGCACACTTACGAACACCGAATTGTCAAGAGCGGCTGTATCGATATCGATGAACGATACTCTCCGAAGTTCTTCCGTCGCCGCACGGACATCTATGCGTTCCTCGTTACTCGGACGCAATAATGCAGCTTCAATCGCGACTATAGGAACCAGCGATCTCCAGCTGCCTAGACAAAGGAAGATGCGTCTCGCCGCAGGAGAAAGGCGCGCGTATGTACGCTCAAAGAGAGCATCCAGGATATCGTCACGCGAGGCCACAATCCGGTCCACCCGTCGAAAGCTCGATTCGTCAGCTGCCTCTCCAACTAGAACTTTAACTACATAAGGATGGCCGTCTGACTCGCGATAAACTGATTGCCTGAATTCTTTGTTCACAGCTGGACGCATCCCGATAGATGCCGCGGTCGCATCGACGAGCGCATTGCATTGCCGTTCATCCATGCTCGGCACCTCCACCTCATAGTCACCCCTGAAATCGTTGTGCCTAGTCGTAATTAGTACCTTGTTCGGACAACGCACGTTACTGTCAATCCAGTGGTAAACATCGATGGGTTGCTGGACCGTTTCGAAGTTATCAAAAACAAACAGAATCGGGCCTTCGGAGCATGAACGCATGAGTTGGGCTACCGCCGATTCATTGCTGACATCAATGCCATAGGGACTTAGAAGATTGCTAACCTCCTTTGCGATATCCGAGACGCTTACCACGGTCGGACGAACGATCTTCGGACCACTTGGAAGGAGGTCGATATCGCGTGCACTCAGCCAAACGATAAACAGGAATCGTCCTTCACGCTGGGTGTGCCCCGATTCAGTGATCTGGTAGAGGACTTCCAGTCCTAGGGATGTCTTGCCGATTCCGCCCCGTCCGACAAGGGTGACGATCGGGTGTCGATCATTCATCAAGACTGCTGTCAATTCGGACTCCAATTCATCTCGGTGTATGTAGTCTGTCGGCTTTGGTGGAAGATTCACAAGGCAGCCGCCAACGACTCGAAGATCTCGGAATCCCTGGGTCTCGCTGGAGGGTAACGCAGACGCCGGCTGTAAATAAGGAGTTGCATCAACAGCCCTGCGCGTTCCGGAGACGTACGAAATCCACTCGGACTTAATCCCCCGGAAACTGCCATTCGGATATTGAAAGTCGATAACATCGACTGTCGACTCTATGAGCTCGACGTAACAGTGATCGGTGAAGTCGACATATACTCCATCCTTTAGATTGATTGCCCTATCCCCCTTTAGGCGACTGAAGGACGTGGAATCATCGCCGAGCGGAACAACGTTATATTTACCCGAGAGATTTCGTCTCAGAAAAACCCAAGGCCGCTTCAGCATTTTGGAATTGTCCGCCAAAAGACGCAGAGATCCTTCCAGATCCGAGACGATGTTCCTGAGCGCGTCATCCGGTGTTGCGCCGTGAGCCCTCTCTTTGTTACGCAACATCACAAACTTGGAAAACCAAAGTCGTCCCTCAAATCGGGATGGCAACTTCTCTGCTTCTGGAACGATCACATCCAGACACTTCTGCAGGAGAACCGTCGCGTCATAAATGTATGATCCTCTTCCGTGCCTGGACGTGATTTCCTGCTGCACTTCATATGCACCGGCCCTAAGATGTTGGAGCGCAGGACCTGAGCAGACGTTTGCTAGCGCGTCATCCCAATCACCTAGTCCATTAGAGCGGATAAGTTTGTGACACAGTCGATACCGATGGCGATCTTTGTCGTCGGCGACAGCAGCGATCATGCCTGCGGCTACTGTTTTCAACAGTGCTTCCCCATACAACATCAGGTTGCGACAAACGGCAATCGGCGAATCTGATCGCGCCGTCTCGACGCGCTCCCAGACCAAGTTAAGAGGAACAAACATATGGGTGCTGAACAACCCGTTGTAGCATGCGGCCATGGAGAGGAACTCCTATGCCTTGCGAACAGTTGACTCGCTTTGGTCGACGGTCCAGATAAAATTCACTCGCCGATGTTTGTATCGAGAAGTCTTTAGCCTTCACTGGATCAGCCGTAATGTGACTCAGGTCGAGCCCAATTCGGTGATTGACGTGTTTCCTAATCGCGGTTCCGGCCCTCGCGGTTCGGTGGTCTGGACACCGAGATGCCGCATTTGCTCGAGTTCGCCTCCCGCCCGGTCGCGAAAGTCGAAGGCATGTTGTTCGAACGTCGTTTCGGTACCGCGCCCGAGAGCCCGCTCTCGCGACACGCAGTCTTCAAAACACCCCAATTACCTTCGAACTGAAGCGTCTGGTGCAAGTTGGCCGGCGCGTTATTGATACTACGGAAATTGCGCCGCCTGAAATAAGGTCTCGGCCAACCAAGCATGCGCCGCATCAGCAGCTAGTACCAAGTTGCGAAAGTTCGCGTATACCGCTCGGAAGACCGTGCAGAGCCGCGCGCGCAAGCAAGCGGTTTCGGAATTCGACCAGACGTCAATTTCCGCAACTTGGCACTAGGCTGTTGCCGATCTTTGACTTGCAATGCCGGCAACTCGGTGTGCGTAAGCCGCGCTCGAGCAGCACAGCAACCATGTGCTTTGGGGGTCCGTTTGCGTTTCTTCGCTATCCAAAGTTTGCCCGTTTGGTCGTTTGCCGGGCATTACAGCTCGCTGGTGGGCGTCTGTTGTTCAACGGCACGGTCTTGTTCAGTATTGTGAGGACGCACCTCGTGTGGTGGAGCGTTATACCGCGGTCTCCGCCAAAAAAGCGTCCCCACCATACTGGAACGACGCCCCGGCATGACGATGGGCAACGCCGCCTCAGTGGTCCTCACCTAATCTGAAGGAATGCAAGAGCGACTGCTCGTGATGGCGATTCTGCTCGTGGTAGGCGGAGCGTTAATTGTCCGCAGGGGCCGCGCACAGGATCAATTAGACTCGCTGGTCGCCTGCCGTGAAACCCAGAAGCTCATTTTCGAGAACGCTTTTGTGCGGATCATCGACGACGTGATCCCGCCTGGCGTGTCCAAACCGAAGCACCGGCATCCGCACGGAGTAGTAATCGCTGTAGAAGACGCCGACACGGAAACCCGCTCGTATCCGGAAGGCAAAGTATTACGGCGACACGCAGCGAAAGGCACGGCCAGTTGGAATGAAGCAATCGTTCACGATGTGAAAAACGTTGGGAGCGCCTCAACACATTTCATCCGTATTGATGTCAAGTGATTTCCGTCGTACCGAGATGGGACAGGCACCTGTGCTTGCGCCTGCTCCTGAACTGATCGCCTATGGCTTGAAAACCGGCTCACCGGAAACTAGGCCATATTGGCGAAAGCGCGGAGGCCGAAGTCATGCAATCCAAATGTTTGTATATTCGGTGACCACGCAGGATGGCGGTCCAGACAAGTCCGCTTAACAACTGGAATCGGAGTCATATCTGCCCCGCAGATTGGCAGCTGAGCGGGGGTCTAATCAAACGTCCGTAGCCAGATATCGCGCACAGAAATCTTGCATGGCTGGCTTTCGATCTCGAAGCCGATGAGTCCCGGTTGGTTATTGACTGAGTCTTTATTGTCATCAACGAAGATGGCCATCAGCCTGTCCGTTCATGATGTGCATCATTACGCCGCCGCGGGCGATGATCTCGTAATCATTCCACTAGTTCACCTTTACAGAGCCGCCGAGCGCCTGTTTGTCGCCGATATTGGTCGCAAGCCGATTTGTTTTGACCGGGCAGTGCTTCTGTTACTTGGCCGCGTTACGCGAGGATCCCCGCATCGTGTTTTAGGAATGCGGCGCCAATGTTCTTGCTCTCGCGAACGGAAGATCCTTCGCATGCGGTGTTCCCGTTGCAGGATCGCGACACGCAGCGTGTGTACCGGCTCTATGACTTCAGCAAAGCCCAGCTCATCCGGCCCGGAGTGGCCTATTGTGTAGGGGGCAAGGTCAACGGCGCCGAAAAACTCTATCTCGTGATCGAATCGGTTCGCCTCGACGCTAAGCATGCTCGATCCTCCACAGCTCCCGATCCTGCTGACGGCGCGTGAGCATTGCCTCTGTCTTCAATCGCGCTGTTCTCTGAACTCGGACGTGTGCATCCACGCCCTCCGCCGGCGGGACGCTGCGCCGACTTTCAGCTTGCGAAGGAGACGTCGAATGAAACATCGTCTCGCGTTGACAGTAGTACGCAACGACTCGCTTCCAACAGACCCCCAAACATTTTGATAGAGTTCTGTTGTGGCTGTGGAATACGATGAGATCGGCATTTGGTCCGAAGTTAAGCTGGCCATCATAAAAGAGTACGCTTCCGCGTATGCCCGGATCATGGATGCACAGCGCCGAGAACACATATCCAGCCTCAGTTGGATCTACATCGACGCCTACGCTGGACCTGGCTATCATCTGTCGAGGAAAAGCGGCGAGGTGGTCGAGGGAAGTCCGCTTATCGCGCTAAACACGCAACCGAAGTTTCACGAATATCATTTCATCGATTCTGAACCTGCTCGCTCTCAGCAGTTGAGAGGCTTGGCAGGTCCTCGAAGTGACGTATTCACTTACAGCGCTGATTGCAATGATGTGCTGCTTGGAGAAATATTCCCCCGTGCGGCGTACAAGGATTACCGTCGGGGACTTTGCCTGCTGGACCCATATAACATCGACTTGAAGTGGGAGGTAATAGAAGCTGCCGGTGCCTCGAAGTCCATTGACGTTTTCATGAACTTCATGATGATGGACATCAACCGAAACGCAATGCGCCGCAACCCCAGCAAATCCGTGACCTCGAAAGTCGAGCAGATGACCCGCCTTTGGGGGGATGAGAGTTGGTTGGATGCCGGTTACGACCAGATTCCAACGCTTTTTGAGAGTCACGTTCCGCAAAAAGTATCAAACGAGCGGTTCGCAGAAGCTTTTCGACAACGCCTTGTCAAGAAGGCTGGATTCAAGTGTGTGCCTAAACCGATGCCAATGAAAACGAGGACAAATTCAGTCATTTACTACTTGTATTTCGCCTCCCAAAAAGAAGCAGGTATGGATATAGTTGACGACATTTTCAACAAATACCGGGCGGAACAGGGGCTCTGATGGCAACAAACTCACACATTGAGTGGACCGACGCGACGTGGAATCCGGTGACCGGCTGCACGAAGATCAGTCCGGGCTGCAAACATTGCTATGCCGAACGGCTTGCAAAACGTTTGCAGGCAATGGGGCAGGCAAATTACCGAAACGGCTTTGAAGTCACCCTCCAGCCACAGATGCTTGAGCTTCCTCTAAAGTGGAAATCGCCGAAGAGAATCTTCGTGAACTCGATGAGCGATTTGTTTCATGAGGAAGTTCCGACTGAATACATCAAGCACGTATTCGATGTCATGCGCCGTGCTGATTGGCATCAATATCAAGTTCTGACTAAACGGTCCGACCGTGTGCGCGCCCTATCGAAGGAATTGCTATGGACGCCGCAAATATGGATGGGTGTGAGCGTCGAGAACGAGAAGTATGCCTTCCGTATCGACGACCTGTGCAAAACCGGCGCGCATGTGAAGTTCCTGTCCATTGAACCGGTACTCGGACCGCTTAAAAAGCTGAATCTCCATGGAATTGATTGGGCGATTGTTGGTGGTGAGTCCGGACCAGGTGCGAGACCAATGGACCCAGCATGGGTAACGAACCTGCGCGATCAATGTCTGCGGGCTGGAGTCCCGTTCTTCTTCAAGCAGTGGGGCGGTGTCAGAAAGAGCGCGACGGGCCGGACGCTGGAAGGACGGACATGGGATCAAATGCCGACTAAATCAGAACTGGTCTTGCTCATGCCTGCGTTATAGTCGGCGGAACTGTAAGCCAGATACGTAGCGAAAAGTCGGCCTCACTCCGCTAAAGGTCGCGTCGCCGGCCCGCTCACCTGACCGGAAAACATTCGAGATCGTTGGCGAATGTGATAGGACCGGAAAAGTGACGCTTGATTTCTGTTTCTGTCTCATTCTCCTTTCCCAGAGTCCGGAGCATTCGATGAGACAGTATCAATTGCTTGACGTGAGCATTGGTAGCAGTTATCCCGATAACGGAAGGTGGCATATGGAGGCGCCTTTCCACCCCGGTAACGCCCTCTGGTACGGCGTTATGAGCGACGAACAAATCTGCGTCCAACGCGAGTTGCGTTAGTCCGTCGCCTTCGCCGTTCGTATCTCCACTAAAAACGATCCGCTTGCCGCCCAGTTCCACTCGCCATGCCAGCGCGGGAAACGCACCATGAATGACGCGCACTGCGTACACGACCATGTCGGAGTTGCGAAACACGAGTACCGGTTTGGAACCGGCAACAACATCATGCGATTCAAGTGTGTAGCTTCCTTGCGTACTGGGCTCCACCAGATCGCTCAGATAACGCCAGGCTCCGTGCGGTTCACTGAAAAGATCGCGCACAAACTCTGTCGTGGAAGGCATAAAGTCGTTTCCCGGCGGACCGTAAACTGGCAGGGGGCGCTTGCGGTCTTCAAACCATGAAGAAAATACCAAAGCGGGAAAATCGCCGCTGTGATCAATGTGGAAGTGGCTGAACAAAATAACATCCACCTGGGACATCTGCGCTCCGCTCTCCCCAAAGCGTAGAGCGCTGCCTCCTCCGACATCAACGAGGACACGCGCGGTGCCGTGATCCCATATGAGATAGCTGGTGGATGCTCGCTTGTCTTGCAGCTCCGGGCCGCCGGAGCCGAGTACCTGAACTGCCAGTCCTGTAGAGCCGCACGATTGCGCCTTCAAGGGAGAAACTTCGTGCATGGAAGAGAGGACCGCAAAAGCAAGAAGCGCTTTTCCCGTCAGACTTTGCGCAGGTGAGAGGACACTGTTGGTTTGCATTTCACACCACCAATCGCCCAGTTCCTTCAAAGATAGCCCGAATCGATAACGGGAAGTCATCCTCCGTCCGGTAATCTGCGGGTTGCAATTTATCGAGGACCTCTTTGTCGCCACGGCACACCTGTCATCTGTGGCATTATCGACAGGACATCCACATGAAACGCGCCCTCATCCTCGCTCTGCAAACAGCCGCCCTGTGCGCTGCTGCCGAACTGCCCACAGCCAAACCCGAGTCCGTCGGCTTCTCAAGCGACCGGCTCCAAAACCTGCATTCGCTCATTCAGAACGAGATCGATCAAAAGCAGCTCGCCGGAGCCGTCACCATCCTCGCCCGCCACGGCAAGGTAATCGATTACCGCACTTACGGCCAGCGCGACATGGAAACGCGTGTCCCAATGACCAAGGACACTATCTTTCGCGCGTACTCCATGACCAAGCCGCTCACCGGTGTCGCCATGATGATCCTCTATGAGCAAGGCAAGTGGCTTCCCTGGCATGCCATCTCCGATTACATCCCCGAATTCGCCCATCTCAAGGTCTTCAACGGTTTCGACGCGTCGGGCAAAATGATCCTGATCGATCCTGAACACACGCCGACCATTGGCGAAGTCATGTCTCACTCGGCGGGCTTCTCTTATGGCTTCACGCAATCACCTGTGGATGCCATGTACCGCGAGAAAAAGGTTCTGCAATCGGCCAGTCTTCACGAGATGATCGAAAAGCTCGCCGCCATTCCGCTGAACTATCAACCTGGGAGCCGCTGGCAGTACAGTGTCGGCATGGACATTGAGGGCTACCTGGTGGAGAAGCTCTCCGGTCAGACTCTGCCTGATTTTATGCGCGACCACATCTTCGATCCGCTCGGCATGAAGGACACCGGGTTCTTCGTGCCCCAGGAGAAACGTGCCCGTTTCGCCGTGAACTATGGGGCGAAATCGGAGGGCCATCTCGAACCCGTCAATCCTGGCGCAAGCACGCCCACCGATTACGCGGAGCAGCCGGGCATGCCCTCAGGCGGCGGCGGATCGGTAACAACCGTTGAAGACTACTTCCATTTCGCCCAGATGCTCGCGAACGGCGGTGAATTAGCGGGCAAGCGCATTCTCTCGCCAGAAACCGTCAAGCTGATGTCGTCTAACCACCTTCCGCCCTCCTTGCTCACCGGGCAATTCGCCGGCGGCCAGCACGTAATGCGACATGGTTTCGGCTATGGCTTCAATGTAGCGGTGATCTTTGATCCGCCGGAAGCCGAGCTGTCCGATGGTAAGGGCACGTTTTTGTGGGACGGTGCCGCCGGAACCTGGTTCTGGGTCGATCCAACGAACGACGTGGTCTTCGTCTCCATGATCCAGCGGATGACCTCCCCCGACAATCATTCCATCGAATACAGAAGCCACGCAGCTGTGTATAGCGCGCTCACCGAGCCGTCAAAATAAGACGTTCGTCAAAGTCTCGGAGTTATACAACAGTTCTGAATACTATGGATTTGAGAATACAGGGCAACGTCGCGGTTGTCACGGGCGGGGCGAGCGGAATTGGTTGGGCGTGCGCAAAGGCTTTCGTGCAGGAGGGCTGCGCGGTTGCTCTTTGGGACGTGGCATCGAACACGGAAGAACAAGCTCGACATCTCGCGAGCACGGACGTTCTCACTTTAGGCTGTCGCGTTGATATCTGCGACGGCGATCAGCTTCGAACTGCCTTGGAAAAAACGGAATCCGTTCTTGGCCCGGTATCGCACCTAGTACATGCAGCAGCCATTGGCTCGGGCAAATTTGGGTTTCCCTTCACCAATCTTCAGCCGGCGGATTGGCAGAAGGTACTGGAAGTGAACGTGATGGGAATGGTGCATGTGTCTCACACCGTTGCCCCCGGAATGCGCGCGCGGCAGAACGGCAGCACGGTATCCATTGGCTCGGTTGCGGGCCAGATCGGGTCGCAAACCGATCCGCCGTACAGCGCGACCAAAGCCGCCAATATCAACTTCGCGCAGTGTCTGGCAAAGGACCTCGCGCCACACAATGTACGGGTCAATGTTGTGAACCCCGGCATGGTTCAGACGACGTTAAATCGTGGGGTGTGGGAAGCGTGGTACAGCCGGCAGAGTGTGGATGCGCGCCGCAGCTATGAGGATTGGGGCACAGAAAAGGTCAAGACGGTCGCCCCTCTGGGCAGTTGGCAGCAGCCTGAAGATATCGCTGATATGCTAGTTTTCCTGTCCTCACCCAAAGCTCGCCACGTTACCGGCCAAGCAGTGAATGTGGACGGCGGCCAAGTGATGCATTGGTGATCGTGTGATGCCTGCAGGGCAGGTGTCTGTTCGGCCACGCTCCGGCCCACTTTGCGGAATTACGAACGACAAGTCGCTAGCGTCCACTGATCGCCGTATGACCACTTTCGCTGTTCCAGAAGGTTGTCGGCCTACGCCACCGGTGCCGCCGGGCTGACGAAGCGGAGGAGCTAACAAGAAGTACAACGATGTAAATTCGTGGAAGCGGAAGCGCGACACTTTGAAAAGACGCAACAAAATGCAAACTGATCGAAGACAGTTTCTGGAATCTGCATTGCATGGAGCAGCGGTGACGCTGGCTCCAGCTGTTAATCGCGCTCAACGCCGTGGATTGGGCATTCCCGGTCCCTATCCCGGCAAGGTTGTTGCCATTGAGCACCCAGGCAGTACGGTCTCGGGCAGGTATGAGCCGGACGCGATCCGGCAGATGATGCAGCGGGGCATGACTGAGCTCACCGGCGCTCCCGCCTGGCAGGATGCTTGGCGCATGATGTTCCACAGGGGCGATGTCGTCGCAATTAAAATGAGCCCGGTCGGAGGCCCCGGCTTGTGCTCCGATGCTTCGGTTCTGCACTCCATCTTCGACGGACTGAATCAAGCCGAAGTCTTAGATAGGGACATCATTGTGTTCAGCCGATACCACGATGAGCTGATTGAGTGCGGAATGGATAAATGGTTGCGTCCCGGAATTCGCCTGGCGGCGCCCACGCCGACTTACAATGACGTGCAACTCGATATGGACGGGTATGACGAGAACCATTACATGGAGATGGCTCTCATCAAGCCCGGGGAAAATCTAACAGATCCTCATTTCCGCCGTTCGTACGTGGCAAAAACCGTTACACAGCACGCGAATAAGATCATCAATCTGCCAGTCCTGAAGCATCATCAGTCCGCCGGTGTCACGATCTCCTTGAAGAACATGTCTCACGGTTGTGTCAATAATGTGAACCGTAGTCATCTGACGCCAACATTGAATGCTTGCGGGATTTTCATTCCCTCCGTTGTCAGTCTGCCGGTCTTCCGTCAAAAGTTTGTGCTGCATATCGTCGATGCGGTGAGAGCTTCCTACCATGGCGGTCCGGGTGGAAGGCCGGAATTCATCTGGGAACCGAAGACTCTGTATTTCGGAACCGACCCGGTGGCGCTGGACAAAACCGGCTGGCAAGTGATCGATCGAAAACGTAAGCAGGTCGGAATGGCACCGATTGCCTTGTCTAAACCGGATCATGCCAGCCATTTCCTGAATTGCCAGGTAGAGCACATCGAAATCGCCGGCCAACTCGGATTGGGCGAGTTCAGCGACGATAAGATTCAGCTGAAGCAGCTCAGGTTGACCTAGTGACCGCTAGCCTTGTTCGTCCGGCAAAACGGTCTATACAAACCACCATGCTGATCACACGGGCGTCGCCGAATACGATTGACTCCGAAGGAATTGCCCGATGGCGAGAAATCGACTGCCGTTAACAAGCCCTGACTTCTCGCAACAATCGAGCCTTAGCACGGCAATCCGATCTTGGTCTACACAGGCGCGGACTGCCGTATTACAGGAAACATGTGGCTTTGCGACGTCATCGACACCACGCTGCTCGATGGCCACACCATTCTGACCGCCGACTTCGGCCACTGCGTCTCCGACGAATTATTGTGGGCTATCGGGACAAAACTTATCGCGTCTATTTCTATAAGTTCCGTAATTGGCGTGTAACTCAAAAGGAGGTTGCCGCCGACAACAAGAATTTTCCCCATTGTCAGTGCATGGTATCGCAAGACCGAGATTGCTGAGCGTGCGTGCCCGAGCCCCCGACCTTCGGAACAGAGATTGGACCGTAAGCCCGTTTGGCGCCGGCCTCCGATACCCATTTGCCTTGCTCCTCACCTTCAAGCGACGGCTTTCAGCGCCTGCGCGCCGGATAAACTCCGGGATGGCGGAATAAGGCTTCGGTCACACCGCAGTCCGCGCCATGAACGATCGCCGGTTTCGCGATGATGCTGATAGGATCGCCAACATGAGATGGCTCGCTATTTTATTGGCCACTGGCGCGTTGTTAAGCGGCCAAATTCAAATGGGCCCGCCCTTGCCGTATCGCGTTGTGGAAGGTTGGCCCCAACTTCCGGCAGGATGGAACTTTGGCGACGTCGCGGCTGTGGACGTCGACACGAACGACAACGTATGGGTCTTTAGCGATGGGCCACATCCAGTGATGCAATTCGACGAGTCCGGCAAGTTTCTGCGCGCCTGGCCAGAATTTCTTGGCGAAAAGCCACACGGCTTGCGCGTAGGCCCGGATGGAAATGTTTGGACGGTTGACCTTGAAGCTCACCGCGTCATGAAGTGGACGCCGGAGGGCCGGCTGATCATGAACCTCGGCACGGGAGAGCCCGCGCCCGATAACAATGCGAAGTACTCGTTCAATCGACCTGCGACACTCAACTTCGGGCCAAACGGTGATTTTTTTTGTCGCCGATGGCTACCGAAATTCGCGCGTGGTTCACTATAGCAAAGATGGCGAATACTTGGGCCAGTGGGGCACAAAGGGGGCCGGCGACGGCGAATTTAATCTGGTGCACGATGTTGCCATTGACAGCAAAGGGCGCTTGTATGTGGCCGACCGAGTCAACAAGCGCGTGCAGATCTTCGATCAACAAGGCAACTTTCTGGGCAAGTGGACGGATCTCGGTGTACCGCAGGGGCTTTACTACGTGAAGAGCGAAGATGTCCTTTACATGTGCGATGGCGATAACTCACGCATTATCAAGGTGAATTTGGACGGCAAGATTCTGGGCGTGTTGGGTTCGTTCGGCAAGATTCCCGGCAAGATTGATACCCCACATTACATCGCCTTGGACAGTACCGGGGCCATCTATGCCGCGGACTTCCGCAACTGGCGCGTTGACAAGTTTGTGAAAAAATAGCGCCACCGCCCACTTAGCCATCGCTGGCGCGTTTGCCCGTGCTGACGCTGTTCCTCTGCGCTTGTGTGAAGCTCGTTGCGAGCGAACTCAGAAACTTAGCCAAACCGCCGCAAAAGGCAAAAGGGGCTTATCGGAGAAGTGGACGGCGCGGGGCCAGAAGTCGACTGCGGGCTCAGCGCCGGCAGGTCCCCAAGGCCGTTTATGGACCGCATTGGGTGCTGTCCAGCATGTCTTCAGCTTTCCGGGGCAGGGCTCGCCTAGGCCTGATATTCCGGTCACGTTTGAAGTACTCTTGTTTAGCGATATTCAAGCGGAGAATGTATGAGCATACTTCCAAACGAAAAGTGCATCGCATGCCGTCGCGACTCTCCGCGGGTAACGCAGGCGGAGATTCACGAATTGAAGCCTCAGGTACCGGACTGGGCACTGGTGGAACGCGAAACCATTCAGCGGCTGGAGCGCGTTTTCCGCTTCAGGAACTTTGCCGAGGCCCTATCGTTTACGAATCGCGTGGGTTCGCTCGCCGAAGCTG
Source organism: Bryobacteraceae bacterium (assembly GCA_036269815.1). Classification (GTDB taxonomy): domain Bacteria; phylum Acidobacteriota; class Terriglobia; order Bryobacterales; family Bryobacteraceae; genus Bog-105. The sequence goes on along the minus strand of DATBDT010000102.1, from coordinate 3,126 downwards.
AAGGTCATCATCCCGCGATTCTCACCGAATGGGGTCAAGTGACGGTGACTCTTTGGACACACAAGATCCGAGGCCTCCACCGGAACGACTTCATCATGTCGGCAAGGGTCGATTCCCTCGCCTTGTCACCCTGACGGCGTTCGGCCCTTACTCGACGTTGGCGACGGAGTTGCCGACCAAGCTGAGAATACCAGCATTTGGCTGCGGAGTCTCCGGTTAGCGCCGAACGGACGAACAAGAATAAGCTGAGTCAGAAGCCCGGGTGAATAACAAAGCGTTCGCTGGAAGGGAGACGATTAGATGGCACGCCTGATCTTCATCGCGCTTGCTTGCGGCCTGCAAATTCTCGCTCAAGAAAAGAAAATCCTTGTTGCGTATCGAGATCCCGAGTTGGTTGAACAGTTGCGAAGTGTCACCCCTAGGGCCAGGATCGTACCGGTCACACCCGGCAATGTGATGCAAGAGATCACCGACGCCGACGCCTTTGTCGGTGACATTACGTCAACGGAAGTCCGGGCCGGTAAGAATCTCAAATGGGTCGGTGTCATGAGCGCGGGCGTAGAGCGCGTACTCTTTCCGCCTGATGGAAGTAGCGACCTACGTCAAAGCAGCATTATTCTGACCAACAACAAAATTGTTCAGGGTCCGGAGATCGCGGATCATGCTTTGGCTATGCTGCTCATGCTCTCGCGTGATCTGTATGCGCTGTATAACAATGATCGACAGCAAATCTGGCGCCCGGACTCGTTCCAGGGTATTGAACTGAACGGGAAGACAGCAGTGGTGGTCGGCGTGGGCGGAATCGGCACACAAATCGCAGTGCGAGCGAACGCATTCGGCATGACGGTGATCGGAGTCGACCCTGAAGACAAGCCGTTTCTTCCCTTCCTGCAACGTGTTGTCAAACCTGATGAGTTCGACGATGTAATCCCGCAGGCAGACGTAGTCTTCCTTTCGGTTCCGGACACCCCCAAGAGTCATAAGATGATGGGTCGGCATGAGTTCGAGCTGATGAAGAAGAACTCTTATTTCATCGCTGTCAGCCGGGGCGGCATTTACGATATGAACGGATTGGTGAAAGCCCTCGACGAAAAGCGATTGGCGGGCGCAGGAGTCGACGTCACCGATCCGGAGCCGTTGCCAAAAGAGCATGCCCTTTGGAAATTCGAAAACGTCATCATCACACCGCACATTGCGGGGCGTTCCGATCAGGATGCCGGCCGGATGATGGGAACGATTAAGGAAAACGTCCGCCGTTTCATCGCTGGCAAGCCTCTGATCAACGTAGTCGACAAGCAGAAAGGATATTAACTTGACGGTGCTCGCTTTCAACGAATAAACGGCGGTCCGGCCGTTCTCCGGAAGGCAGTTTCGGGCCAATCTCCGCAACGCCGACTTCTCAGCCAAGTGGATGCGCGTTTTCGATGCGATACATAACTTCGCAAACTGGAACCATGCGGGAAGGTGTTTGAGTGTCCGCCTGTAGGAAATGCGATTTTTCGTGATTTTAGCTGCTAGGTCTTATGAGGCAGCATTCCTAGTGCCATGACTTCCGTCCTAGGCGAAGGCGACCAGATTCATCCAGGCGTTTCTGCCGTAGAATGTGGTGGATGCATTTCGACGGCAATAATCCTGTCCTGGTCGACCATCCGAAAGCAGCATTCAACGCTTTTCTCATGATGCGATTCGAAGAGAGCCAGATAATGGGCGAGTTGCTGGCTGAAGTTCGCGCATCACTGGCCCGGTACGCGATTAACGTGCTCCGGGCGGATCAGCGGTCTTATGCCGATTCACTTTGGAATAATGTTCGCCTGTACATGGACGCTTGCGATTTAGGCATTGCCATCTTCAGCCACACAGCGACTCACGACTTTAACCCGAATGTGAGCCTCGAACTAGGTTATATGATGGCGTCAGAGAAGCGGGTCTTACTGCTTAAAGATCGTAATCTTCCAAGGCTACACTCAGATCTCGTCGGCCATTTGTACCGGGCTTTCGACCCAAAAGATGTGGTAAGTACGGTTCAGATTGCCACGATTGAGTGGCTTCGCGATATTGGTATAGCAAAGTCCCCGACTCAAAAACTGGTGCTGTTTGTGAGCGATGGCGGAACGTGCCGGTGCGCAATGTCAAAGATCGTTGCCCAACAGGCGTTTGCTGGCAGGTCGCTTCCGTTCGCCTTACGATTTGAGTCAATGGCGGCGACATACGGGAACGCGGTATATGCAAGCAATGGAGCCCGACAGGCAATACAGGAAGCATTTGGCCAGGATCTTCTGCAATCCCACCGCGTAATGAGACGCAATCCCGGAATCATCGAGGATGCGGATCTCATTCTCGTAATGGAGAAACGCTTGGCGGGCGACCTGCCTGCAGAAAAAACGCGATTGATAACAGAGCTTTTTGGTGAATGCGGCGAAATTCAGAACCCTTGGCCCGACTTCAATGTGGGCGCCTCTGATCGTTACCGCGATTGCCTCGCTCAACTGCGTTCGCTGATTGAACCGTTCCCCGACAGACTCCTTCAGGCACTCGTCAGAGCAGAGTAATTAGATAGACCCGGCGATGTGCAATTAAGGATCTGCTTACACACGCCCAAACACCACTTGGCTTGAGCAACCATGCCGCAACCAAGTTCGCCAACACAACTTAGCGGAACGCCGACTATGCGTCAAGTTGGATTCTGAGGAGGCGCCTGTTTGTGGTACCGAAATGGAGAGTGGGCGACGACTACCCGGGGCTATGAGAATGCTTTTGCCGTGCCGAGCGTTAACCGTACTTGAGGTCAGTGCTCTGTCCGACCTCGATAATATATCCGTCAGGATCGCGGATGTAGCAGCGCGTCTCGCCGTACTTGGGGATCGGCTCCGAGATGAACTCCGCTCCTCGGCCTTTCCATAGTTCATAGCATGCTTGAATATCCGCAACGCGGAAATTCATAAAGCTGTTGATGTGATTCGGGTCGGGGACGCTGAGGGTTACCGTTGGCTTGTCCGGGGTCGGCCCGCCTCCAACGTTCAGAATCATCCAGATATTCGCAAGTTGAAGGTACGGAGGCGCGTTGCCATCGCCCATGGTTAGAATGCGAGCTCCGAAAACCTTTTCGTAGTAACGAGCCGATCGCTC
>DATBDT010000101.1:0-27445 GCA_036269815.1 Bryobacteraceae bacterium | reverse complement strand
TCTACCCCCCCGGCATATCGAATGAGGGTACAAGCGGCGTGTATCGAACTCGTTACAATCCGGTCAAATTTCCGCCACCTGCCGGTTCTGTTCCGGCCCCTTCGTCAACTAGCGCGCGCAGGGGACCCAGCCACGGTTCATAGCGTCGCCAGCGCGCCACGGAGGTGCGATAGATCGGCTGCCGCGTCTGCCACTTGCTGGGAGTCTTCACAGCCCGCGGGTTACATTCCGGCCGCAGGCAGTCGTCGTGCCACGCGAGACCGCAAGCCGCAATGATGCGCCGGATCACTGGCTCGGGCGCACGTGTCAGGTCCTCATAATCGACCTCGATAAAGCGCTCCGGCGGCAGCACGCTTCGCCAATGCTCAATCAGCCGCTGGTAGCTGCGGAAATACGCGACCAGTTCCTCGCCTCCGGTCGGAAACGCCAGGCTCGAATGGAAATGAGTTTGATGGATCGACAGCGCCGTATCGACGGCAGCGCGGCGGCAATGGATGATGGTTGAGCGCGGGAAGACCACGTGAATAAGCCCGGCCCATAGAAAGTTGAACGGCATCTTGTCCGTCACCCGCGCCGCTTTCGGCGCGATCGTGCGCAGCACGCGAAGATAGTCTGCCGCCGCCGTGGCTAGGAACGGCGCCTCGTTCCCGGCCGCGCCGGAGCGATGCCACGCCGCCCCGCGCTCGTTCCAGAAATTCAACTCATCCCCAGCCCCGGCGTCCGAATGCATGGAGACGATCTGCTCGACGAGAGTTGTGCCGGAGCGCGGCATGCCGATGATCAGCACCGGCGTGGCATCGCGGCTGCCAAGCTCGGACGTTCGTGCGATGAATTCGGCTGTGCAGCGGGCAATCAGGCGATCGATCTCGATCGAGAAGGCGGCCGGGTCGAACACCGCAGAGCCTCGGCGTACCTCGTCCGCGGCGTCAAAATGTTTCATGGCCAAAGCGTAATCGCCAAGGTCGTCCGCCGCCTTGCCAATCGCCAGGTGAAGCCGGTGGCGTTGCGCCGCCTCCAGCCCCGGCGTGTCCAGAGCGGCTTCCATCCGTTGCAGTAGACCGTCGTCATCGCTCGTCACCGGCCGGCACCGCACCAGATCGTAGTAGCTTCCGGCCAACAGCGGCGCGATCGTGATCGCCCGTTCAAAGCATTCGCGCGCCTCGTCGAAACGGCCGAACTCGGAAAGCAGGTTGCCCAGCAGATCATGCGCCATCGCGTTTCCCGGATCAAGCGCCATCGTGTGCCGGAGCACCCGTTCGGCGTCCTGATTGCGATCCTCGGTCAGCAGCGCCCGCGCTTTGCCAAGGCGGCCGAAGCTGCTGTTCCCTCCGGTCGCCGCCGCGCGGCGAAAACAGCCGATCGCCTCGTCGCGATACCCGAGCGTGTGGACCAGAGCGCCGGCGCGAAACCACGCCTCAGTTAAAGATGGAAGCAGCTCGGTAGCACGGTCGTATGCAGCGACCGCCCCACCGATGTCGCCCAGCTTCTCGAGCGCGATTCCCAGCCGGAAATAGGCATCGCCGTAACCCGAATCGCGGCCAACCGCCCGCTGAAGTGCCTCAATGCTTTCCGGTATGCGCCCGGCCTCGAGGCAGGCGAGCCCGAGATCGTGCTGGATGATGGCATTCGACGGCTGCAGCAGCGCTGCCTCGCCCAGCGGCGCGATCGCATCGGCCGCCCGCCCGGCCCTGAGAAGCTCCGTGGCCAACGCAAGCAGAGGCGCCACCTGTTCCGGCGCGGCTGAGTTTAAAGAGTGGGACATGGCGGGAACCTGGCGTGAGACTGTAGCATGGCGAGCGAAATTGCCTGCGAAATTGTCACCCAACCATAATCAACCAAGCCAGGAGAATTTTGCGATAGCCTCGCGAAGGCCTCTAGCTGACAGCGGTCGCGCGGAGGACGCTCTGACTGAGGACGGCATCCACTAGCGGCCTGGCGATCGAGAACGAGAAGGTCGAACCCCTTCCCAACTGCGATTCTACCCAGATGCGGCCTCCATCGCGCTCTAGGATCCGTTTGCAAATGGCTAGTCCGATTCCGGCAGATTGCTGTTTGGTATTTCATCATGACTATAGGCCAAACCCACCCTTGATTATCGGCACGCAGGACGACAGCTTTCACTTTGGCCGGAATAGTCGTCTAATACCTGCGATCGGCTCAACGGCAGATTAACAGCTGCCGTAAATATGCCCTTTTTGTAGCGGGGATAAGCAGTGTACCGCGGTTGACGAGACGCCATCGAATGTAAACGCGCGGTTACGTTTCAGCGCGGCCTACACTCTGTAAAGCCCGTCTTTGCTATCTCTCCGCAACGGCGAGTTGATTGCTCTCGACCCTTCAAAGATGCGTCTTGTGTGAGTTTGCGCAAGCGCTTAAGGGGTCTTCACTTTGATGAAACGCGTTGTTGTCGGGAGCACGTGTACTCTCGCATTTGCCATCGGATCTGTTGTTCTTCTGAAGGGATCGTCGCCAATTGTCGCGACTAACACTTGGGCTGCGGCAGGGCAGCTGACAACCTCGCGAGATGGCGCTTGCTCCGTGCTGCTGAATGATGGACGAATTCTGATAACGGGGGGCATGGTTTCAGGCGGCACTCTCGCCACGTCCGAAACTTTCGGACCAGAGGGATCATCTGCGCCGGCGGCGCCGCTAACGAATCCGCGCAGCAATCACACGTGTTCCCTGTTGGCCGACGGAACGGTCTTGGTCAGCGGTGGACGCGATGCTACCGGACCGCTAAATTCCGCGGAGTTGTACGATCCGGCCGAAGATACCTGGTCCACCGTCGCAGGCATGACGGACGCGCGCGCGGGACATACCGCGACCACCCTTCAGGACGGCCGTGTTGCCGTAGCCGGCGGTGATGGAGTCGGCGGTCCGATCCGATCGATCGAGGTTTTCTCTCCGGTCACGCAGAGCTTCAAAACTGTTCGGCAGTGCTCTCCTCGCCACGAGAGAAGCATGCCGCCGCACTATTGCCTGATGGTCGCATGCTGATCGCTGGCGGTTTTGATGGGACTGCCGCTCTTTCGAGTTCCGATATCGTCGATTTGACAACCGGCGTGATATCACCGGGCCCACAGCTTTCAGTGCCTCGTGCCGCGCTCACCGCAACGACACTGTTGGATGGAAGGGTTCTGTTTGCGGGGGGTAACGACGGCTCGGCCGATCTTGCTTCCGCCGATGTTTACGATCCATCTTCCGGGACTCTCGCCGCCACGGGCAACATGGTCACACCCCGCTCCGGCCAGCAGGCTTTTCTATTACCCAATAACAACCAGGTTCTACTCGTAGGGGGCAGTTCCGCCGGTGCGGCAACCGCCTCGACAGAACTGTATGTGCCATGGGCGGGGACTTTCCAATTGGCCGGATCTCTCGCGACACCACGCGCCGCGGCGACCGGCAGTGCACTGCAGGCAGACGGATTGCTGCTCGCCGCTGGCGGAAGCGGATCTGCCACTGCGGAGCTATATGGTTTCGCGACCGTGAAGACAGATAAGGACGACTACGCGCCGGGAACAATGGTCACCATTACCGGCAGCGGATGGAAGCCGGGTGAGACGGTTACGCTGACGCTGGTCGAGACGCCGTATTACGATACTCATCCCGTGCTAACGGTTATCGCGGACGCTTCAGGACACTTTGTCAACACGCAGTTTTCACCGGATGAGCATGACGCAAATATTCGGTTTTATCTGACTGCAACCGGCTCGGCATCCCAGGCACAGATGACGTTTACCGATAGTACGAGCCTCAAGTCTCTCAGCGTCGGAACACAGTCTCCCAGCTCCGTGGTCGTGGGTGCTGCCGCCACTTATGTAGTGAGCGTAGGCTTCAATGGCAACCCGGGGAAAAACGGGACTTGCACTGTAAATCTCAGCATCAGTACGAGTACTCCATTGCCCTCAGGAGCTACTGCCCTGTTTAGTCCCTCGTCGACGATCACCGGCGGGTCTACGGAGACACAGACTCCAACCCTTACAATAGCCACAACAAATGCAACTCCTGCGGGAACAAGCTCTTTCACGGTAGTAGCTCAGGGCACCGGCGGAACCGATAATAACTGTACAAGCAGCGATACGCAAACCGCGCTGCCCGCCACTCTCGTTACTACAAACACTGCGACCAGTCTTTCAGTGGCGTCCGCCAGCGGTGTCTATGGAGGCACTACAACGCTGTCAGCCACCCTCACCTCCGGAAGCTCGCCTGTCAGTGGAAAGCCGGTTACATTTACCCTGAACGGCACCTCAGCTGGAACTGGCACCACGAACACAAGCGGTGTGGCAACACTCTCGAATGTCAGCTTCTCGGGCATAGGTGCGGGAACCTATAACGGTGGTATTGGTGCCAGTTTTGCTGGTGACGCGGGTTTTCCGGCCGCCAGTGGCACCGCCAATCTCGTGGTAAGCAAGGCACTCTTGACAGTGACTGCCGACAGTAAGTCCAGGAATTACGGCGATGCGAATCCGGCATTGACGGCGAGCTACTCAGGATTCGTCAATGGTGAGAATTCCGCTGTGCTGTCCGGCAGTCCGACATTGAGCACAACCGCAACTGCGGCAAGTGCCGTCGGCGGCTATACCATCACAGCGGCTCAAGGGACCCTTGCGGTTACGAATTACACCTTCACTTTCATTACTGGCACTGTGACGGTCGGCCCGGCCCATCTGACAGTAACGGCAGACAACAAAAGCCGTTCGTATGGCGACCCGAACCCCTCATTAACTGCTACACTCAGCGGCTTCAAGAATGGCCAGACGCTCGCCACGAGTGGTGTAACGGGAACTGCGAATTGCACAACCAGTGCCATTCTGTCTAGCCCGGTCTCAGGCAGCCCCTATACCATCATTTGCACACAAGGCACCTTAGCTGCTGTCAATTACGACTTCACTCCTTTCGTGAGTGGGCAGTTAACCATCAACAAAGCGCACCTGACGGTGACGGCGGATAACGCCACCCGCCAGTACGGCGATCAGAACCCGACGTTCACCGCCAGCTACTCCGGATTCAAGAACAGCGAGATACTGGCGAACAGCGGAGTAACCGGAAGTCCCGGCCTGACGACGACAGCGACCGCGAGCAGCCCGGTGGGCGGGGCTTATACGATTACTGCCGCACTTGGAACTTTGACCGCGACCAACTACGACTTCACTCCTTTCGTGAGCGGGCAATTGACCATCAGCAAGGCGCACCTGACGGTGACGGCGGATAACGCCACCCGCCAGTACGGCGATCAGAACCCGACCTTCACTGCCAGCTACTCAGGATTCAAGAACAGTGAGACGCTGGCAAACAGCGGCGTGACGGGAAGTCCCAGCCTCACGACGACGGCGTCGGCGAGCAGCCCGGTCGGCGGCACTTATACCATCACTGCCGCAGTTGGAACTTTGACCGCGACCAACTACGATTTCATCTTCGGGAGCGGGCAGTTGAGCATCAGCAAGGCGCACCTCACCGTGACGGCGGATAATGCCACCCGCCAGTACGGCGATCAGAACCCGACGTTCACCGCGAGCTATTCAGGATTCAAGAACAGCGAGACGCTACCAAACAGCGGCGTGACCGGCGGCCCCAGCCTGACGACCACGGCGACCGCGAACAGCCCGGTGGGCGGCGCTTATACCATCACTGCCGCAGTCGGAACCTTGACCGCAACCAACTATGACTTCACGTTCGTGAGCGGGACATTGACCATCAGCAAAGCACACCTGACGGTGACGGCGGATAACGCCACCCGTCAGTACGGCGATCAGAACCCGACGTTCACCGCCAGCTACTCCGGATTCAAGAACAGCGAGATGCTGGCGAACAGCGGTGTGGCCGGAAGCCCAAGCCTCACGACGACCGCCATCGCGAGCAGTCCGGTTGGCGGCGCTTATACCATCACTGCCGCGCTCGGAACCCTGACCGCTACTAACTACGACTTCACTCCTTTCGTGAGCGGGCAATTGACCATCAGCAAGGCGCACCTAACGGTGACCGCAGATAACGCAACCCGGGAGTACGGCGATCAGAACCCAACGTTCAGCGCCAGCTACTCCGGATTCAAGAACAGCGAGACGCTGGCGAACAGCGGCGTGGCCGGAAGCCCAAGCCTGACCACGGCGGCGACCGCGAACAGCCCGGTCGGCGGCGCTTATACCATCACTGCTGAACTCGGAACTTTGACCGCAACAAATTATGACTTCACCTTCATGAGCGGGACATTGAGCATCAGCAAGGCGCACCTGACGGTGACAGCGGATAACGCAAGCCGCCAGTACGGCGATGCCAACCCGACGTTCGCCGCCAGTTACTCCGGATTCAAGAACAACGAGATGCTGGCGAACAGTGGTATCACAGGGGCTGCGAACTGCACGACCAGTGCCACGCCGTCGAGCCCGGTGTCCGGCAGCCCCTACACCATCACCTGCACACAAGGGACATTAGCTGCGGGTAATTACGATTTCACTCCGTTTATAAACGGCACGCTGACCATCAATAAGGCTCCGCTAACAATCAATCCGGAAGGCAATAAAACTAAGACTTTCGGCTCGACCTTCAATGCCTTCACCGGTACCGTAACTGGTCTGCGGAACGGTGATGTCGTAATAGTAAGCTACATCAGCTCGGGTGCTGCCCCTACCGCAAATGTGGGAGCCTATGACATAACGGTGGCAAATGTCAGTTTCACGCACGGAGTCGCCACGAACTACGATATTGCGAACAGCACGGCTACTAACGGCCTTGCGGTCGGTCCAGCGACGCTGATCATCACGCCTGATGGAGGCAAGAGCAAATCCCTTGGCGCGACATTCACCGCGTTCACGGGCGCAATAAGTGGCTTGCAGAACAGCGACGCAGTCACGGTTCTGTACACAAGCACGGGTGCTCCCGCTGGCGCTGCAGTCGGCACTTACGAGATCACCGTGTCCACAGTGACATTCACCAGCGGCAGCGCTTCGAACTACAACATCACCAAAAATATCGTGGCTAACGGGCTCACAGTCTCATACAACGTTTGCGTCTTATATGACTCAACAAAAGCAGTAAAAGGCGGAGCGACATACCCGATCAAGCTGTACTTGTGCAATGTCAGCGGCGCCGACGTATCGTCCCTCGGAGTGGTGTTAAACGCGACAGCCGTCACCCAGATCGCTGGCTACAGCGGTGCCGTCGAGGACGCCGGTAACGCGAATCCAGACAGCAATTTCCGCTATGATCCCACTCTGGGGCCATCGGGCGGGTACATCTTTAACCTGAAGACAAGCGGCCTGGCGACCGGCACTTACAGACTGAACTTTACCGCCGGAGGCGCTGCGAACTCGTCGTACTTGGCGCCGTTCGGAGTGAAATAGACCGAAGCGCAAGCGGCCCGGAAAGCATCCCGGCCGCTTGCGCCTGGTGTTACCCCCTTCAGAGCCAAACACCCGGCTGCGCAAACCTGATTTCGCATTTTCCTACGCTAGTCGTACAGTTCAATCAAGTTCCGCCGCGGATCACTGTCCCAAGTGATATCGAACACCGCATAGTTCGGCACATCCAGACGGTCGCAGGCTGAAATATAATCCTCGACCGTCATGCCATTCCTGTATTGCTCAAAACGTAATCGAGCTGCTCCACGCTTAGGATTGCCAGCAGCAAGCTTGCGAATACGCCGTGTGAGCGGCCCGTCATATGCGCGGATATCCCAATGTGTCTTCGCCATTGTAGATAACTTAGTACCACAAGACCGGCTCACAGCCTCAAACAAGCTTGTCCTGCCGGGTTGTGGAATTCGGTATGACTCTGTCCCGGAATTCCCGCCTCTCTCAATTGCCTTCGGATTACCCGCTGTCGACCTTACTCCGTAAGGGTTGGTCCATGACGCCTTATCACGCAGGGTGCAATTCTAAATGGCCGGAAACGTCCATATGCTCAAGGCATGAGTCAACGATCACAGACATACATTAAGATGCTGCGCCATCTGTGGTGCAAGCTGGCGCATGACTCCCCGATGTGGCCGATCGCCGGGCAATACATCTGCCGGCGCTGTTTGTGTACTCATCCTGTTCCCTGGAACAAATCGAGCTAGAAAGTCTCGCCGCCGCCAACTGAGCTTGTCGCTGGAATACGATGAAATAACCTGTTGTTGCGGGATGGCAAAAACTTTCGATGCAATCGTAATCGGTTCAGGCGCGTGCGGCGGCTGGGCTGCGCTGGAACTCTCCAAGGCCGGGATGAAGGTGCTGCTCTTGGAAGCAGGCAGCGATGTAAATCCGTTTCGGCAGTTCCGCCACATCTATCCGTATCAACTGGAGTATCGCGGTTTCGGCAAACCCGGCTTCCTGCGGCGTTATAGCGGGACGGAACGCAATTACCGCATCATGCTGGACAAAACGGAGAATCCCTACACCACTTCACCGGAAACGTCCTATCGTTGGGAGCGTTCTCGTTGCCTAGGCGGCCGCACTCTGCATTGGGCTCGCGCCAGCGATCGCATGGCCGATTACGAATTCAAGGCTGCCTCGCGCGATGGATACGGTATGGATTGGGCCGTCACTTATGACGACATGCGGCCCTACTATGACCGGGTGGAACGGTTTATTGGGGTAAGCGGAGCAATGGAAGGACTGCCCCAGTTCCCCGATGGCGTCTTTCTGCCACCTATGGCTTTAAACTGTGCGGAGAGTATTTTCACCGCCGCGTCTAAGAGCCTTGGTTGGCCCTCTACCCAAAGGCGCTTGGCGCAGTTAACGCAAATGCATGAGAACCGCCCGCCTTGCCACTACTGCGGGAACTGCGTAAACGGCTGCGACGTCGGAGCCATGTTCAGTTCGGTCTCCTCTACGCTGCCTGTCGCGCTGCGAACCGGCAACTTGGAAGTAAGAACGGATTCGATTGCTGCGCACGTGCGCGTCAATTCCGAACATCGCGCTCAGGGCGTTACTTATATAGAACGCTTCAGCAAGAACCCGGTAGACGTCGATGCCAAATATGTAATCCTGGCGGGGTCCACACTCGAGAATACGCGCTTGCTGCTCTTATCTGCTAACGGCGGGCTTGCGAATTCCAGTGGAACGCTGGGCCAGTACATGATCGACCAGGTGAGCGCCGCCGGGGTCACCGGCTTTCTCCCAAAACTAAAAGGTGGACCGAGCCGCCTCGACGATGGCAAATCATCCGGGATCACCATTCCAAACCGGCTGAACTTCGACAAGCAGAGCGCGCGCAAGGATTTCATTCGCGGATACGTGATGAATGCAACCGGCGGTCAGACCGAATATCCTTTGTTCGCGGGCGACCTTCCGGGCTACGGCTCATCCTGGAAGAAAGAGGTTCGCAGCCGCTACGTGGCGCAGGCGCGAGTATGGATCGCCGGGGGCGAGATGCTGGCGCGTAAAGAAAACTATGTGGAACTGGACCCCGAGGTGAAAGATCACTGGGGTATACCCGTTCTTAAAATTCACTTCACGCACTGCGATAACGACCGGAAGCTGATCGCCCATTTCCAGGAAGAGGCGCGCGAGTTGTTCCAGCGCGCCGGCGGAGAACCGATGCCCGGCATGGAACCCGAACCGGCAGGGTTTCCCGGCGGTGTGGGAGCGCCTGATTCTGGGCCGCCCACCTCGCGTACGGAAAAGCGCCGCGATCCGATCGGGGGATCCGTTCACGAAGTGGGCACCGCACGCATGAGCAGCGATCCCAAGCAGGGTGTCTTGAACTCCTTCTGCCAGACGCACGATGTGCCGAACCTGTATGTCTTTGGCGGGAACGCGTTCCCCTCTACCGGCGATAAGCATCCAACGTTGACCATGATGGCGCTGACCGTTCGCGGCTGCGACCATCTGGTTGCGCGGGCAAAGGGAGTGGCGTAATGGACGCGTTTGCGAGAAATGCGACGCGGCGCGATTTCGTGCAGATTGCAGCCCGAGCGGCGGCATTGCCTGCTGCAGCGGAGTTCTTTGCCGCCTGGCTGAAAGCGGCCCAAGATCATTCTCATCCGCAACCGCCTCCGGCAGCGGATTTCCTGCGCGATTACAAGCCGCGCTTCTTTGACGACGCCGATTTTTCAGCGCTTGAAGCCTTCACAGAAATTCTGATCCCGACCGACGAAACACCGGGGGCGCGCGAGGCGCACTGCGCACACTACATCGATTTCGTTCTAGCCTCAGCCGACGACGTCCCCAGCATGCAAAAGGAGTGGCATGGCGCCTTGGCGACACTGAAAGAGCTTGGCTTTCACTCTGCTGACGCGTCAGGCCGCGCCGCGCTGGTCGAAAAGATGTCCTTGCGCAACGACAAAGCCTTTCCAGTCTTTCGACTTATCAAGAAGCAGAATGCTTTTGCGTTTTATACGTCGCGCGCCGGATTGATCGAGAATCTGGATTACCGCGGCGATTCTTTCAACGAAGTGTTTCCTGCATGCACTCATCCCGAGCATCACCAGATCTAAAGACAAACTGAGTTTTTACCGTTTGCCCATTTTTTAGCACACTGTTAACCAAGCTGTAAGCTGTTGAATGCAAAGGACTAATGGCCACGCGCAGTACCTGCGTGAATCGCCCCCTTATAGGCGGTAAAAACTCCTGCATGAAAGCCTCAACAGCAGCCATCCTTACCTGCTTTCTGACCTTCGTTTTTGCCCTGCGCTCCCAGAATGATCCGGCGTCCGCCATGCTGTCCGCGCATGCTGCGGTACGGGCGGAAGTAGGAGTAGCGCCGCTTCATTGGTCATCACGCTTGGCGACCGAAGCGCAGCGTTGGGCGCGCGAACTCCTCGCAACAAATCGCTTCGAACACGAACCCGACTTGCAGTACGGGCAAAACCTGTTTGAGATCCAGGGCGGCAAAGCCTCGCCAGCGGACGTAGTGCATACCTGGGCACAAGAAAAACGCTATTACAATCCGCGCACAAACACGTGCTCCGGTCGATGTGGGCATTACTTGCAGATCGTCTGGCGTGATACCGAATACGTGGGATGCGCGTCCGCAGCCGGCGGTGGCCGCCAGGTCTGGGTCTGCAATTATCTCCCGCCGGGAAATATTGTCGGTGAACGTCCGTACTGATTACTTGAGACTTTAGGCTCTCACGGCTAACAAAGATTTCGGAACACCCAATACCCGTTCGTTCATGATCTGCGCGCCGGGAAACAAGCTGCGCAGTTCGTTTTCATCCAGCAGCCGGAGATCCTGCACCACGTGATTATAAAAATACTCTTTCTGCGCCTCGGTCGGGTGAACCAGCAGTTCCCATGGAGTGAATTTTCGAATGAGGGTGGATTGCCAACGCTTGGGTAGCAAGTGCACGAACGGCAGCATCGCATGCATTTCAAACGGCGCAAGACGATTAGGCGTTTGCACCCAATATCGCCGGCCAACGCGAGCTACCTCATCTGCGAAGCGCTGTTGGTTCGCCTCGCTTCCCACATGTTCAATTACAGAATTGCTGAAGACTATATCGAATGAACCGTCACGAAACGGCAGCAGACATCCATCAGCTGCGACATGATTATCGTCTGGCTCCTCGGCCGCGAAGGCGGAGGGAAGATTCGCAATCGTGAGGCGCGGCCGGACAGAAACGAAATTCCAGATTTGCGAAGAGCCGCCCACGTCCAGCACTCGCGTGCGTGAGGTCAGCGCAAATGTTCTCTCGAACATTCGCATGCGCCGCGAGCGAAAATGCCGGAACGCTCCTTCGAGAACTGCGGACCGCTTCACAAAGATTTCCCACGTCGAAGTCCCACGACAAGGTCAGAATAGCGCGCCAAGCGACCCGTGCCCGCGAAGGCCCGGATACACTGAGATGGCGCATAGCCAGGCACGTTTGCCGGCGCGCGGACTCACAGCATGACTGAACTGACTAAGCAACGCTTCGGCGCTCTTCCCGCCGGCGAAGAAATCTTTCTCTACCGCTTTAGCAACGGAAACGGCCTGGCATTTACGGTGACAAACTTTGGCGGCCGTATCGTAAACATCTGGGCGCCCGATCGGGAAGGAAAGCGTGAAGATATCGCGCTAGGGTTTGACACGCTCGACGGCTACGTCCATAAGAACCCTTACTTCGGCGCGCTCGTCGGCCGCTATGCAAACCGCATTGCCAACGGGCGATTTACTCTTGACGGGCAGGTCTATCAACTTCCGGTAAACAATCCGCCCAACACTCTGCACGGCGGCTTTCATGGCTTTGATAGCGTTCCGTGGAAAGCGGCGGAGGTCCACCACAACGGAAGCCGGGCGTTGCAGCTTGAATACTTGAGCCGCGATGGCGAAGAAGGTTTTCCCGGCAATCTGCAAACGACTGTTTTGTACTCAGTGACGGAATCAAACGAACTGCGCATCGATTTTCACGCTACTACCGACAAGAAGACAGTTTTGAATTTGACCAACCATAGCTATTTCGACCTGGCCGGACAAGGCAAGGGATCGGTATTGGATCACGTCGTCACGATCAACGCCGACCGCTATGTGCCCATCGACGAGCATCTGATCCCGACAGGTGCCTTGCCTGCCGTCGCCGGCACGCCATTCGATTTTCGAACTCCGCGGCGTATCGGCGAGCGAATCGACGACCCTGACCCGCAGCTCAAACTCGCGCTCGGCTATGACCACACGTTCGTGTTGTCAAAGGACGGAGCAAATGGACCAGGATTTGCGGCAAAAGCAGTTGAGCCGAAGTCCGGCCGCACGTTAGAGGTCTACACCACGCAGCCCGGAGTTCAGTTTTATACCGGCAACCACCTCACGGGAAACGTCACCGGCAAAGGCGGCGTTGTCTACGCTTTTCGAACCGGTTTTTGCCTGGAGACGCAATCGTTCCCGGACAGCCCGAATCACCCGGATTTTCCCTCAACTGAATTAGCCCCGGGCGACGATTACCGCTCGACCACCATTTACCGATTTTCGGCTGAGTAAGCCCCGTGCGTACGCGTATACCTGCCGATAAGCAGGTATGCGGACGTTTCTGCCAGCCGCGAGAAGACCGGCAATAAAATTTCTGTTTGCGCTTGGCGCATTGGCCGCGATCTCCGGTGCGCAGACGACTCACCTGGATTCGGGCATTCGCCTTTTCAAGCAGCGAGATCTCCAGGCTGCGGCCCGAGAGTTCCGCTCGTGCGCCGACGCCGATCCTGGCAACGCCACCTGCTGGTATTGGTTGGGCGAAGCAAATTTGTCGGCAGGCCGATATAACGATGCCGCCGCGGATCTACAACGCTCAGTGAATCTACAGGCCGATTTCGCACCTGCATATCGGTCCCTTGGCTTGGCCGCATTACAACTTGGAGAATTCAGCCGGGCATATCAGTCCTGGCGAGTTGCGGTCTCACTAGATCCCAAAGACATCAAATCGAAATATTATCTGGGGCGTCTCTTGCTTCAAGCCGATAAACCGGCCGGCGCGGCTGAATGGCTCCGGAAGGCTGCGACTGAAATGCCTGACGACGTTGAAGTCACAACCTTTCTGGCGTTGGCGGAGGAGCGGACTGGAAATGCAACGCAGGCTGTCCAGCTTCTGCAAAAGGCTATTTCGATCGGCGAACAACGGCACACACCGCTCCCTGTTACTTACATCGCGCTCGCGGATCATCTCCGCCGCGAGGGGAAGGACCGCGGTGCCGAGCAGGTCTTAGAACGGCAGGCCGAGCTTTGTCCGGACCCCGTAGGGTTGGTAGCCCTGGCCGAAGCGAGGTCACGCGAAAAACGTGCCGCAGAAGCCGAGTCGCTACTCCGATCCGCAATCCAGATGAATGCCGGTTTTGCGCCGGCACACTACAAGTTAGGGCTTCTGTTGCAGGCAAGCGGACGCACGGACGAAGCGCGTCTGGAGATGCAGCGCTTCAACGCAACTAAGGCGGAGCCCCGCGTCGTTGCAATCGACGGCTTGAATTAGATCGCTGGAAGGCGAGATCTCAATTATGAGTAGTCGCTGACCTTGAGGTGACGCGTAAAACTCGCCGAGAACAGTGAGAAGCCGACGATGTGCGCGCCGGCTCCGACGCTGAGAACAGTCAACGCTAGCCAGTCGGTGTAGCCGAACACCCAGGGAGAAATGATCATCCAAACGCCGAGCACGGCGTTCATCCAGCTGGCAGCGGTGGACCAGGCGGGCCAAAGCATGCGCGTCAAGGCCAGCACCAGCATCAGTCCTCCGACAAGAGTGGCATTCGTGCCGTAGGAGCGCTCAGAAAGTCCGAAGAACAGGATTGGTGCGGTAAAGATAGCCAGCGCACCCAGAGCACAAAAGAAGCTCGTGAATCTTGCAGCGCTCAGATCGTCCCATACACGGGGCACAATGGGCGATTCCACGTAGGTACTTTTCAGCAACATTCAACCACCTCACTTCAAGATACAAAAGCGTTAAAACGGCACGTCGTCGTCGCTGATTCCCATCCCGCCGAACGGGTCTTCCTCACCCGGCGCTGATGGGGTGCCGCCGCGTCCTCGCTGCGGTGACGCGGAGGAACGCGATCCGGAAGAAGCCTGTGCCTGACCGCCGCCCTCAAACCCTCCCTCAGTCCTGCCGCCGAGCAAAATCACCTCTTCGGCAACCACTTCGGTTGCATATACCTTTTTCCCGTCCTTGTCGTCGTAGGATCGGGTTTGCAGCCGGCCCTCGACGTACACTTGCTTCCCTTTGGTCAGGTAGTTCGAAAGATTTTCCTGGCGCCAGACAATCACATTGGTCCAGTTTGTCTCATCCTTCCACTCGTTCGTCTGCTGATCTTTCCAGCTCCGGGTGGTGGCAACTGAAAACCGCGTCACGGCCGATCCGCCGGCAGTAAATTTCGTCTCTGCGTCTCTCCCCAAATTGCCGATCAGAATGACCTTGTTGACACTTCGCGCCATGATTACACGAACTGTATCACGGCGCCCGAGTGCTTTTCCGGGGCAAAAATTTTGCTGGTTCTTTTGTCCAGGACATCTAACTTTTCGAAATGACGGCGCGACGAACCGTGGGCCCAGTACTAGGCCCTGTCGGGCCGAAATTTTTTCTTCTGGTAGCCGCGCTCGGATGGTTTGCAGCATAATAGATACTCGATAGGTGTTCAGCTGTTAACAGTAATGGCGATAGTCCATTAATCGGGGGATTTGGACGCTTGGGGATTTGGGCAATGCGGTTTTTTGGATCGTGTTCGCCGGGGAGCGCACAAGCTGACGCTAGGCGGCTTGATGCGCGTATGGCTGCGCTGCTAGCGCTCGCTATATTGGCGTCAACTGTTCCGTGCAGCGCGCAGCGACTGCTGCGAGCCCCTGAATCCGGCGAAGCTGTTAACCCGCTTCCATCCGATGTTCAGGTACTTGAATCGGAATACACCCGAAAAGATCTTCCCTGCTCCGTAACCCAGCGCAAACCCGAACTCGGCTTCGACCTCCGTTTCCACACCGGCTTCGATGTTAGGTTGCCAATGGTCGACTTGGCGGGGGACAGTAATCTGCTGACTATCGTTTTCCGCGTTTATCCGCAGGGCGTCAAATCAAATGCAGCGTTTTTCGTTCAACATTTCACCGTACCGGCAATCGAGGACGACGCCAAGGGCGATGCGTTTCTGCAGGGCGGCATCGACGTAGGCGAAGGGGCCTATCACGTTGATTGGCTGATGCGGGACCGCAGCGAACGGTACTGTTCTTCTTCCTGGGATGTGGACGCGAGTCTCAGCCCAAAAGACAAACCGATTCCGCTCTTTCTCGGGACGAAAGAAATTTCGGAGTCGCTGCCCGAGCCTTTCGTGAACGATCCAAGTTTGAGCGCTGGCCCGAAGCCGCCCGGTGTCAATCAAAGCGAGCAGCTCAACCTGAAGATCCTGGTGAATTTTGCGCCGGAGCTACAGAATTCCGCCTCACTTCAGCGGAACGATCTGGATGCGCTGGTTACGATTCTGAAATCGATCGAGCGCGATCGCCACATCGCTCATATTTCGCTGCTTGCCTTCAATATGAATGAGACGCGCATTGTTTATCGCCAGGACGCGGCCACCCAGATCGACTTTCCGGCTCTCGGCAAAGCGCTGCAGACCATGCGTCCCGGCACTGTGAATTTACAAAACCTCGCCAAACATAGCGAGGCCGACTTCCTGGAGGGACTAATTGAATCGGAGGTCGCCACGACGAACCATCCCGACGCGGTGATTTTCGCCGGCCCCAAAGCCATGTTGGAGGCCGATGTACCCCAACAGGACCTGCGCCGCATCGGAGATATCGAGTGTCCGGTCTTTTATCTCAACTACAATCTGGACCCGCAGGCAACTCCTTGGAAAGATTCGATCAGCCACGCCATCCATGCCTTTCGCGGCATGGAATTTACGATTTCGCGCCCCCGGGACGTATGGTTTTCGACGGTCGATGTTCTAACCCGCATCTCACGTTCCAAGCGGGAACGGGCGATGGCCACAGTTTCCACGACCGAAACGCCCGGCCGGGTATTACGCCAATAGCCGGATCGCGTGTTACGCGAGTAGCGATCATTCGCGGTAAGCTAGGGAAATCAGGGAGTTTTTGGGCATGACGAGCAAAGTTCTTCCGGTGGTTCCCATCGTGTTGGGTTTGCTGCTTTTCAATGTTGCGGACGCCCGGGCGCAATCGGCCCGGGGAGAAGCCATTGATAAGTACTCGAATAGCCTTGCGCCGACGGTAGGGTCGCCGGAGCAGGCAGTAGAGCGTATGCTGCAGATGGCAAATCTGAAGCCTGGCGAGACGTTGTACGATCTAGGCTGCGGCGATGGCCGTATTCTGATCGCGGCAGCGAGCCGCTATAAAGTGAAGGCCGTAGGCGTCGAGATTTCGGAGCATCTGGCCCGGCGCGCGGCGGAAAAGGTGAAAAGGGCGGGTGTCCAGGATAGTGTCACGATCGTGCATGGTGATTTCATGCGAACGGATCTCAGCCACGCTGACGTCGTCACGTTGTACCTTGCCACGACTGCCAATGAGAGCCTCCGGCCAGCGCTCGAACGTTCCCTTCGCCCGAACTCCCGTGTTATCTCGTACGACTATCCCATTCCGGGATGGCGTGCCATCAACACGGCAGAAACAACGGGCCACACAGGCGACGTTCACGTTATCTACCAGTACGAAGTTCCCGATTCGATCACAAAAAAGTAAGAGGGCAGTGGTTTGAGCGGGACGGTCTCCGCGGGGGGAGCCATTGATGTCCTGGGAATCGGCTTAAACGCGACGGATACAGTTATCCTCGTCGATGCGTTTCCCCCTTACGCCGGCAAAGTTGCTTTTCAGGAAGAGTTTTTAAGTCCGGGCGGCCAAGTAGCAAGCGCCATGGTCGCGTGCGCCCGTCTGGGGCTCCGAACAAAGTACATCGGCACCATCGGCGACGACCATCGCGGCAAGATCCAACGGGACAGCCTGGCCGGCACCGGTGTCGACGCCAGCGGGTTGATTGTTCGCGAAGGCTGCCCGAACCAAACCGCCTATATCATCGTCGACCAACGAACCGGTGAACGCACTGTACTGTGGCAGCGGGCCGATTGTTTGCGCCTGAAACCGGAAGAGGTGAACCTGGAAGATATCGCGGCTGCCCGCATGCTTCATATCGATGGGTACGATGTCGAAGCCGCGGCGCGCGCCTCGGCCTGTGCCCGGCAGAAAGGTGTTCCCGTTTCCCTGGATGTCGATACCGTTTATCCTGACTTCGAGCGGGTACTGCAAAACGTGGACTACTTGGTTGCGAGCCACAACTGGACACGAGAATGGACGCGAGAGTCGGATCCGTTCGTCGGTCTTTCTCGGCTGGCGCGGGAATACAACTTTGCAGTAAGCGCGATGACGTTGGGCGAGGATGGTTCGCTCGCCTATAGGAATGGCGAGTGGTTTTATTCTCCGGCTTTTGAGCTCGATTGTGTTGACACGACCGGGGCAGGCGATGTCTTTCACGGCGCATTTTGCTACGCGATGCTGGCCAATATGCCGATGCAGGAAGTGCTTGAGTTTTCCAATGCGGCTGCGGGCTTAAACTGCACCGCTTTTGGCGCGCGCGGCCATGTTCCTGTCCTCAGCGAAGTGAACGCGCTGCTTGCTTCTTATGCAGACGGACGCGTCAAGCGCCGGCGCGGCGGCGCTTATGCGGAGCTTCAGCTTGCAGAGCTGCATTTTGCTGAACTCAAGCAGCGCGCGCAGTATGGGACGGAACCAGCATGATTCCGTTGCGAGCCTTGCTCTATCGCAGAAATGCTGCCGTCATTACGATGTTTCTCATCGGCATAAACATTTTGTGCTTTCTGTATGAGATGACGTTGCCGATTTATTTCCGGGATCGCCTGATTGAGCACTACGGACTGGTGCCCGACCGGCTGGCGCCTGTGACATTCATCAGCAGTATGTTTCTGCACGGCGGCTGGCTGCATCTCATCGGAAATATGTGGTTTCTCTGGGTGTTCGGATCGCACATCGAGGACGCCATGGGGCCGGCAAAGTTCCTCATCTTCTATCTGCTCAGCGGAATCGCCTCGGCTGCCGTGCAGTTTGCGATTCTCTTCGGCAGTCCCGTTCCCACCATCGGCGCGAGCGGCGCCATTGCAGGCGTCATGGGAGCGTTTCTTATCCTTTATCCGCGCGTTCGCGTGGTCACATTAGTGTTTATCGTCATCTTCATCACAACCGTGGAAATTCCCGCGGCGTTCATGCTTCTTTATTGGTTCTTTCTACAGATCGTCAGCGGTGTCGGATATCTCAGTAGCGTTTCTAACGGCCAGGGCATCGCCTGGTTCGCGCACGTGGGCGGCTTTCTCGCTGGGATCGTTCTGGTTCGCGTCTTCCGGCACGACCGCTCTCGGATGAGCTACCGGTAGAATGCACGATCCGAACGAACCCTTTGAGGACCTTCGTCCGCTCGATGTGCTGGCGATCGCGGCACATCCGGACGACGTCGAACAGACTTGCGGGGGCACGCTGATTCGAATGGCCGAAACCGGATATCGCACCGGCGTTCTCGATTTGACGGCAGGTGACATGGGAAGCCGTGGCACACCTGAAATACGTATTCAGGAATCCCGCATTGCCGCGGAACACATGTTGCTGAGCTGGCGCCAGAACTTGCGCTGGCCGGATGCGCGCCTGGAAAACACCATCACCGCGCGAATGACGCTGGCCGGCGTGATCCGCCGTATCCGGCCGCGCACAGTGATTTTGCCGCACTGGACAGGCCGGCATCCCGATCACTATCGTGCATCGGAAATCGGGTATGAAGCGTGTTTTCTAGCTGGGCTGCGCCGCCTGGAGGAAGAAACCGAGCCCCACCGGCCCTTCAAAATTCTTTATTCAAGTCTGTATGCGAACGTCGCGCCCAGTTTTGTCGTGGATATCTCCCGGCAGTTCGAGCGCCGCATGAAGGCGTTGTTCAGTTATCCGTCTCAGTATGGCGACGATCAGCGGGCTTCCGATTTATTCCCGTCTCACCAGGAGATAGAGGAACGTCTTGCCGCTGTTGCCCGCTTCTATGGCAATTTGATCGGAGTTAAATATGGAGAACCCTACGTGGTCAAAGAAGCAATTGAAGTTGCGGACGTGGTAAATATTCCCGTCCGCAGCATTTAAAACGCCCGTTTAGTCCTCGCCTCTGAGATGCTGTTGAGATAGAGAGCGATTAGAAGAGTCGGCCGGTAGCGTGTATGCATGTAGCAGCTAATATTCTCATCGTCGGCTTCCTCGTCTTCGTCGCACACGCATTTACCGGACTTTTTAGCCGGACGCGCATTCCCGATGTTTTGCTATTGACGATTATCGGCATCATCATCGGTCCTGTTCTACACGCCGCACAGCCGGAGAATTTCGGATCCGTCGGACCGGTTTTCGCCACCGTCACGTTGATCATCTTGCTGTTTGAAGCCGGGCTGACGCTTGACCTCGACGTGCTGAAGGGTGCGATCCGGACAACACTCACGCTTACGTTGACGAACTTCGCCGTTACGATGATTTCGGTCGCGGTCTTTACACAAATGTATCCGGGATTGAGCCGCTCGCTCGCATTGATACTCGGCGCTATTCTCGGCTCAACGTCTCCCGCTGTGATCGTTCCGCTTACTCGCAAGCTCAACATGCGAGAGTCTTCAAAGACCACGCTCTTTCTGGAGTCCGCCATCTCTGACGTGTTGAGCATTGTCATCTCCATCGGAATCGTGGACAGCTCGCGACTGGGTAAAGTTCACGTCGGGCAGATGGTCGGCCAGTTGGTTGCCGCGTTCATGATGGCCGGACTCGCTGGGGCAGCTTGCGGATTTCTCTGGTCTGCATTGCTGCGGCGTATCCGCGGACTGGAGAACTCAATTTTCACCACGCCCGCTTTTGTGTTCGTGCTCTTTGGCGTAGTGGAGTTGCTCGGTTTCAGCGGCTATGTCGCGGCTGCGGTTTTCGGCGCTGTGTTGGGAAATATTGAAGCATTTCACGGGATGAATTGGCTGAGACGGTACTTACCACAGGAACCTATCACGCTGAATGAAACCGAGCGCGTGTTTATTGCTGAAGTCACATTCCTGCTGAAGACCTTCTTCTTCGTCTATCTCGGTGTTTCGATCAAGTTTCGAGATCTCCGCCTTGTCTACATCGGACTCGCATTGACAGCGCTTATTTTCTTGATCCGGCCCATCGCGACCTGGATCAGCATGGATAGACGAACGCCAACGCGCGATGCGTCGCTGATCGCGATTATGAGCCCAAAGGGCTTGGCAGCGGTAGTGCTTGCGTCCGTCGCAGTCGAGCAGAACCTGCCAGGCGGCGAAGTCCTTCGGGATTTGACCTATGTGGTGGTGTTTATCAGCATCGTGTTCACCTGCGTTCTCAGTTTTCTGATTGAGCGTACGTGGGTGGCGAGGCTATACGCTTTCCCGTTCCGTGGCTTTGGCCGTGTGGTATCAGAGTTGCCCGTTTCTTTTGATAAGCAGCTGTAGTCTCCTTCATCGCCGTTCAGGACTTGTGACCTTCGCGACATTAACGGGCGCAACCGCGGAAACTAATGCAACCTACGGTACCGTAGGAAGCATCAACTGTGTATGTGGGTAAGCTGCGCAATTCAGACGTTCAATTGCTTTTGTGATCGTCGCGCCAGAGTAGTAACTTTATCGGCGGCATTGTTGCTTTCTTCGTTGTCCTTATTTGCGCAGCAAGCAGGTCAACCCCAACCTGGCACACCGGCGTCCAAAGATAATGGGGCATGCGAGACGGCGTCGACACCAGAGGCGAAACGGCTTTTTGGAATCGTTCCGAACTTTCGGACCTCGCCCTGCCTGCAAAAGTACAAGCCGCTCTCGACGAGAGAAAAGTTCAAGATTGCCCGACAAGATTCATTTGACCGGGGAACGGTCGTCCTCGCGGCCGCATTCGCCGGGGTAGGGCAGCTTACGAATGCAAATCCAACATTCGGACAAGGCGTGGCCGGGTACGCGAGCTATTTTGGAACCGCTTATGCGGACTTTGTCATCGGCGATTTTATGACAGAGGCGATTTATCCTTCGCTGCTGCATCAGGACCCACGGTATTTCCGGCGCGGCCACGGCAGCGGATGGTCACGCTTCGGTTACGCGGCCGGGCAGATATTCTGGACGCATAATGACTCAGGCACTAGCGGATTCAATTTCTCTGAGGTCCTTGGAAATGCAAGTGGAGCTGCAATTTCCATGTCGTATTATCCGGATAACCGCGATGCCAAAGATATGGGAGCCAAGCTGGGTACCCAACTCGGCGTCGATGCAGCCTCGAACGTCCTGAAAGAGTTCTGGCCGGAGATCGAACGAGGATTACATCTAACGCCGAAGCAGCACAACTGAGACTCGCTTACGCGGATTTCAGATTCAGGTAAGTGCCGGCGCGGCAGGAGCTTTCGAAAAGCTCTTCATCGCTGTCGCGATCAACGCATATAGCTTCTGAGCTTGCACAGGTTTTGGAATATACGCATCCATTCCCGAAGCGAGACAACGCTCGCGATCACGCTCAAGCGCATGTGCAGTCATTGCAATGATCGGAAGATGCCCGCCAACCTGCGCTTCGCGAGCACGGATCGCAGCCGTTAGCTGGTAGCCGTCCATTGCAGGCATTTGAATATCCGTCAGAACCAGATCGACGTTCCATTCGAGACGTTCCAGCAGCTTTAATGCCTCCACTCCATCGGTTGCCGTATAAACACAGCTTCCGTGTTTTTCGAGCATTCGCAGCGCCAGCTTGCGATTGACGACATTGTCTTCAGCCAACAAGATACATAAGTCCTTCAGCTCCGGATTTACTTCTCTGATAGTTGCTGGAGCACTCGACATCGACCGCCGCACCGGTTGGTCGTCTATCAATGACGCCGCGAGCATGTGTGGCAGTTCCCCGAAATCTACCGGTTTGCTGATTAGAGCATCAATGCCGAGTTCTCGACAGCGCGGGGCAATCAGAAGCTCCGTTCCGGTGTTCATCATCACAATAATCCTGCCGCGAAACGATGGTTCATCGCGCAGATCGGCGGCAAGCATGAGCGAATCAACCTCGGGAATATTAGCGTCCAGCAAAACAATGTCATACCGGCAAGTCGTGCCACGAATCTCGGTCAGAGCAGTGCCGATGTTCAATACAGAGTTGACGGTTGCACCAGCTCGCTGCAGTGAATCCCTCAGCAAACCGCAATGCGTCGCATTGTCGTCAACGATCAACAGTTGCCTTCCGGCTAAAATCGCCGCCGGCGGTCGGTCCGAGGTCCGGGCTCCAACGGGGATAGCAATATCAAAGCTGAATGTGCTGCCCTTCCCCACGATACTCTCGACTCGAATTTCACCACACATCATCTTCACAAGGTGGGACGAAATGGTAAGACCTAAGCCCGTTCCTCCGTATTTTCGCGTCGAGGACCCATCGGCCTGAGTAAATGCGTCGAAAATGGCGCGCTGACGATCTTCGGGTATGCCAATTCCCGTGTCGGAAACGGAGAAGTTCAGTCGAATAGAGCCATCTTTCACGTCCTTCACGGCATTCACGGCCACCAGCACTTCGCCGGCTTCCGTAAACTTGATTGCGTTACCGGTGAGATTGACAATGATCTGAGCAAGCCGCACCGGATCTCCCATCAGCACGTCAGGAACAGTGGGATCGATCCACCACATCAGCTCGACATTCTTTTGATGGGCGCGAACTGCGAGCGATTTGACCGCGTTGTTCAGGTAACGGCGAAGTTCGAACTCGATCGAGTCGAGATGAAGTTTGCGTGCCTCAATTTTCGAGAAGTCGAGCACGTCGTTGACGATGCTGAGCAGAGAATCCGCGGAACTTTCAGCCAATTCGATGCACTCGCGTTGTTCGGGCTTGAGATCGGTATCGAGCGTGAGCTGCATCATACCCAGAATGCCGTTAAGCGGCGTCCGGATCTCGTGGCTCATGTTCGCCAAAAACTCGCTTTTCGCCAGGTTTGCACCTTCGGCCAGTTCCTTAGCGGCGTTCAGCTCTTCTTCCGCCCGGCGTCGCTCCCGATTTTCCTGTCTCAGTTCTTGTACTCGTTGCGCCAGTTCGTCGCGAGACCGCCGCAGAGATTCTTGTGTCTCCTTCTGTTCGGTGATGTCGTTCACGATGCCAACAACGTGATTCACCGCGCCTGAGCCGTCGTGTACCGGAAACGATTGGTCCCAAACCCATCGCACAGAACCGTCCGGCCGGAAAATGCGATATTCGCAGGAGGCGGATTCTCCTTTGAATTGCTTTTCCTTGGCGATCGTGAAGGCGGCGGCATCGGATGGATGAATAAACGCATACCACTCAGACGCATCGTTGAGAACGCCATCGGGGTCCTGTTGCCAGATCTCCCGAAATGCCGGGCTGAGATAGATAAACTTACCGGACCGAGGATCAAATATCCAAAACACCTCGTGAATGTTTTCGGCCAAGGTGCGAAAACGCTTTTCACTCTCCTCTAACGCGAGAGAGCGGCTTTCGAGTGCACGAGTGCGCTCTTCCACGAGCATCGTCAGCTTGGCCTCATTCAGGCGGATGCTGCGCATTCGTACCCGATAAACAGCAACGCACAGGCTCGTTCCAAAAGCCAGGGACAACATCGCGAATAGACCAGTTTGATAGAAATGAGGCAGCAACGTACTCGTTTTCGTTGCACGCTGCTTGTTCCACACTCCTTGGCCGTTCGCCGCCTTGACGCGAGATTTGTAAACAGCCCGAGGTAAGTTGGTGTAAAACGCTCCGAGCCGGGCGTCATCAATCCGTTGGGTCAGGTCCAACGGTACATGCGTGGCGGCAGCATAGCCCGGCGCCACCGCCAGCAACGCGATGGTGATGAGGATCGTAGATGTGCCCAATGCCGTTTTCAACTGACGGGCGGAGAACGCCCTAATTTGTTTATCGGCTGCCGGCCATTTCTTTACGCGTAAAGCCGGGAATAGAAGCATTTCTACGGGCTTCGTGGAGCGAAAAAATAGTAGTGCTGCATAATGAGTCGTGGCTGATTAAGGGAATTCCGAACATGCAAGCTTTCTATATCACCCAGCCGGGCAAGTCAGAGATTGGAGAACTCCAACAACCTCGTCCCGCGGCAGGAGAAATTCTGCTTCAAACTCGCCTGATCGGGTTGTGCGGAACCGATTTGAGCACGTTCCGCGGTAAAAATCCTCTGGTCAGTTATCCGAGAATCCCCGGGCACGAAATTGCTGCCACTATTATTGAAGTTGGCAGCGGGGTGCCCCCTGGCTTCAAGGTAGGAACGGACGTTACAGTCCACCCCACGAATAACTGCGGGATCTGCGCCGCCTGCCGGCGTGGACGCGTCAACGCTTGTAAGTTCAATGAAACGCTCGGCGTGCAGCGCGACGGCGCGCTGACGGGATATTTCACCGCGCCTTGGCAGAAGGTTTACCGCTCTGAAGGGCTATCACTCCGTGCTCTGACGCTGGTTGAGCCGCTGGCGGTCGGCTTCCATGCCGCCGAACGCGGGCGTGTTGCGCAGGACGACACCGTGGCGGTGATCGGGTGCGGAATGATAGGACTCGGTGTGATTGCGGGCGCCCACAGCAAAGGGGCAATCGTGATTGCTATCGACCTGGAGGACGCCAAGCTTGAACTCGCGCGACAGGCCGGCGCCCGGTATACGATCAACAGCCGCACCGGAGGGACGCACGAACGTCTTCAGGAGTTGACGTCGGGCCGGGGGCCGGATGTGATCGTCGAAGCCGTGGGTGTTCCTGAAACTTATACGATGGCGGTGGAAGAGGTCGCTCACACCGGACGCGTTGTTTATATCGGTTGGACCAAGCAGCCGGTCAGCTACGAAACTAAATCGTTTGTCCACAAAGAACTGGACATTCTCGGATCGCGCAATTCTCTACACGAGTTTCCTACTGTGATCGATATGCTTTCGAAAGGAAATTTTCCGGTGGATGCCACAATTTCCATGACGGTGCCGTTTGATGGTGCCGGAAACGCGCTGGAACGTTGGAGTCAGACTCCGGAAGCGTTCACTAAGATCCTGGTAGAGGTAAATCCATAGACGATGGACTACCGCATTCTCGGCAAAACGGGGCTCAAACTCTCGGTCATTGGTTTTGGCGCGGGTCCACTCGGTGGTGAATACGGCACGGTCGATCCGAGCGAAGGGAAACGCACGGTGCACGCCGCGATCGATCGTGGCATTAATCTCTTCGATACGGCGCCGTATTACGGGCGAACTTTATCAGAGACACGGCTGGGCGAGGCGCTGTTGGGCAAACGGCAAAGCATTATCCTGTGCAGCAAATTGGGCAGGTATGACAAGGCCAGTTTTGATTTCTCGGCAGCACGCGTGGCGACTTCGATTGATGAATCGCTGCGCCGCCTGCAGACCGACTATTTAGATTTGCTGATTGCTCATGACGTAGAGTTTGCAGATCGCGAATTCATCATTGCCGAGACATTGCCCGCCATGCGAAAGCTGCAAGCCGCGGGGAAAGCGCGCTTCATTGGAATCTCCGGGCTGCCGCTTAAAATCCTGGCGGATATCGGCGAACGGGGCCGGGTCGATTTTGTTCTCTCTTACTGCCGGTATGCCCTGTTAAATCGAGATCTCGATCGCTGGCTCACTCCGGTCGCGGATAAGCACAATTTCGGCCTGATTGGAGCTGCCGCTGTACACATGGGCATCCTGACCGATCAGGGTCCGCAGCCTTGGCATCCCGCCCAGGAGAAGATTAAGGAAGCAGGGAAAAAGATTGTGGCAATTTGCCACCGGCATGGGATCGATGCCGCAACACTGGCCGTCTGGTTTACAACGCGCCACCCGAAGCTGGCATCCACGCTGGTTGGCATGGCGCGGATGAGTGAACTCGAGGCGAATCTGAAAGCGCTGACTCTTCAGCCATCGCCGGAGCTTCTCGCGGAAGTCGATGCTGTCGCAGCCCCGGTTTACAACACAATCTGGCCTTCCGGTCTGCCTGAAAACGACGATTAGCCGGTATGGAGCGGATCGACGCACATCATCATTTCTGGTTTTACGATCCGGAAGGATATGCCTGGATAGACGATCGCATGTCTGTTTTGCGGCGGAATTTTCTACCGGAAGATTTGGAGCCGGAACTTCAATGTGCAGGTGTGACGGGCGTTATTTCGGTTGAGGCTCGTCCATCCTGGCGCGAGACCTGGCAATTACTCCAATTTGCAAACGATGCGAAGTTTATTCGTGGCGTAGTTGGCTGGCTTCCACTCATAGACGCGGACTTGCCACGCAAGCTGCCGACGCTGACCGATCATCCGAAGTTGAAGGGTATCCGCCACAACTTGCAAGACGAACCCGATGCCTTTTACATGCTTCGCGAAGACTTCAATCGCGGTTTGTCAGACCTGAAGCCATACCAGCTTGCCTATGACATTTTGATCTATGAGCGTCATTTACCCCAGACGGTGACTTTCATCGACCGGCATCCCGGACAGGTCTTCGTGCTGGATCATATCGCCAAGCCGCGCATCGCCGCGGGCGAACTTTCACCGTGGCAGGAAAATCTCCGTGAGCTTGCGCTGCGCCCGAACGTCTATTGCAAGCTTTCCGGCATAATCACGGAAGCTGATTGGACAAATTGGACCGAGGCTCAACTTCGTCCGTACTTCGATGTGGTGTTGAAGGCGTTTGGACCGGAACGCATCCTGTTTGGATCCGATTGGCCAGTTTGTCTTGTGGCCGGCGCCTATCAACGATGGGTAGATGTTGTTGCAACTCTGATCAGCGATCTTCCAGTTGCCGATCAGGCGCTTATCTGGGCGGGAACTGCGCGAAAAGCTTACCACTTAGCCTGATAACGATGTGTCTGATCATAGGCCCTGAGTCGCTTTGATTTTGCCTTTGGCGATCACCTGCACTAATTTTGCATGGTCTTTTTCGGTTTGATCGCCATACGCTTCCGCCCAGACCGCTAGCCCGGAAATTTCACAAATAAATAGCAAAGGGCCGCCACTTCTGGCATAACTGAGTTTCTAGACAACAGTTTGCGTGGAAGGAGACGGCCCGAATGCCTGCTACAGAGTGTACCCAATCCAGTTTCGAGTTTGCGGG
>DATBDT010000100.1:0-53696 GCA_036269815.1 Bryobacteraceae bacterium | reverse complement strand
CCCGCAAACTCGAAACTGGATTGGGTACACTCTGTAGCAGGCATTCGGGCCGTCTCCTTCCACGCAAACTGTTGTCTAGAAACTCAGTTATGCCAGAAGTGGCGGCCCTTTGCTATTTATTTGTGAAATTTCCGGGCTAGTACCTGCTTCTGGGCACGGTCGAAACGCACCCGAGTTCGCGCACACTATTCTTCGGAGCATGCCTCTGAGTGCCTGGGTTTTTGTTGGCTGCTTTACTGTTGTTGTGTTTCTGAGTTGGCGTTATTTCTTCCTGATCCCGCTGGTGTTCTCAGCCATGATCCTGGTATGCGTCACGCTGGCGGCATGGTTTTCGGGTTAAGGAAATCGAGAAGCCGCTCGTTGACGGCGTCCGCCTCTTCGTGCTGGATCCAATGAGCGGCGTTGTTGAACCAGACTAGGTCCACGTTCTTGCAGCGTTTGGCGCTGAGCTCGGCGAGTTGGCGCAACAGGAAGGCATCCTGTTTGCCCCAGAGGATCAGCGTCGGAACGGGACTCTCGGGTATCCGAGCCATGGCGGGACGGCTCGCCAGTGCACGGTACCAGTTGATCATTCCGCTGATGGCTCCGGGTTGCGACCAAGCTGCTTCATAGTGGGCGAGGTCTGCTTCGGTGAACGTTCCTGGTCTGCTGGTGTAAAGAAGGGCTTGCCGCGCTATGGCGAAGTGACCGGCGCTCATGATGCGTTCGGGCAATTGCCGGATCTGAAAGAAGAACATGTACCAGCTGCGCAGGAGTTGCCGGGGATGCGTGAGCAAAAAATTTTGCATGACAGCCGGATGCGGGACGTTCAGAATAACGAGGCGGCGCACTATTTCGGGATAACGGCCAGCTACTGCCCAGGCGACTGCGCCGCCCCAATCATGGCCGACGAGATGCAGCGGCTGGCCGCCCAGGTGTTCGTAGAGCGCGACCACGTCGGAGACGAGTTTGTCGAGCGAATACCCCTGAACGCGTCCCGGTTTGTCGCTTTGATTGTAGCCGCGACCGTCAGGTGCGACGACGTGATATCCGACTGCCGCGAGCGGACCGATTTGGTGACGCCACCCGTACCAGAACTCCGGAAACCCGTGGAGAAGGACAACCTTTGCGCCGTCTGCGTGACCGGCTTCCGCGGCATGCAGTTGAACCGATCCGTTCCTGAAATGAAAGTGCCGGACCAGTGTGTCAGGGAGCAAGTCTTACTGTAGGCGAAGTGCTGCCACTCTGTTTCTGCAGGGTGTCGAGGCGAGGGGCCACAGCGAGGAACTCGTGTGATCTGGCGTCGTGAATGTACTCCTAGTCATCGTGGAACGGAGCGGGAGTCGTGATGGTGATTCCCCGCGCCGCCAACTCGTTCAGCAACTGCTTTACTGCCGGTGAGATCTCACTATCTCCCGGTACGATTACTGCCCATTCCAAATTTTCCCTAAGCTCCCGGGTGACGATTTCCCACTGACCGAGATAGGCCGGTGTTGTGGCTCCGATTCGAATCAGGGACCAGTGTCGAGCGAGTGCGATTGCAACCTCCCTATCAGGCGATGGGCCTCGAACGATGAAGTGGTTGTCGCCATACACCAGGATGCCTACCATCGCGGTCCTATGCCGAAACACGCGAATCGGGAACCGGATAACCGATCGCGAAATGGTACACCACCTGTCTCTGCTTGGACGTGAGGTCGAGATAACGATGCACCTCATCATCGTAAAATGCGCCAATGCCGGTCGCCGCCAGCCCGAATGCTTCCGCCGCCAGATAGAGCCGCTGGCCGATAGCTCCTGCTTCAAAATGCACGTAGCGGTAACCACGATCACCATGGGTGCGGACGGCACGGCCAAGATCGCCAATCATCGAGAAAGCGACACAGGCGTTCCCGGCGAGATCCTGCCCGAGGCTCAGGGCGGCGGCGGGGACACACTGGTCGCCACTCCTGATCTGCTCCAATTCAGCAGAATCAGGCCACAGCCGATAGACTCCGGGTTGCAGCCCATGTATACGATGGGCGTATAAATAGAGCTGGATAAAACGTGCACCGCCGAAATCAGAAGAAAATGGCCGGCTTGCGACCGAGAGGATTCCCGAAAGTTGCGCCAATGACATGGACATTCCAGCCTGGAAGTCGAGTGCTGAACGCCGCCTTCGGACGATTTCGCCAAACGTGCTATGCGATGAAGCGGCAACCCGCAGCTTGATTTCTCCGGAACCGGTGGGAGCCGGCTCGGCGACGTAACTGCCGGGATGCGAGTGACGGCTGAGTTTCGTCGCCGCGTGAATCTCTTCAATATGCGGGTAAGTGATTGTTTCTGTCGAAATCTGGTTCGCGTGTCCGCCGTACCAAACGGGTTGGCCAGCATGTTCTCCACCGGCTGGAATGGACCCGCCGCGCAGTTCGACAATGAGCATCGGCCACTCATCCGGTTCGAGGCCGCAGGCTCGGGAGACTTCATCGTCGCAGAAATGACCGAAGGCGAAGGTATAGCATCCCATGGCTTGAGCGGCTAATGCGAGCGCCTGCCAGGCGTGCCCGATATCGTGTAGGCAGTAACGATATGCCCGGTCGCGGTACTTCCACGCCTCGCGCCACGTAATGCTGGTGAGTGCAAACACGACTGGCGCGGAGCTGTCGCGGTCGGCCAAACTAAGGTTGCAATCGCCCAGCGCACGCTGCTCAGCCGTGTGGGCAGAGGGGCGGTAATGATAGAGCCCGTCGGGCCACTTGTTCAGGCCCCGCGTGAGGAAGTGAAACTCGCTGGGATGCAGATTACCGGATGATGGATTCACGCGCAGAGCGTACCGGCCTCCGGTGGAGGGAACGCGCTTGGACGCGCTGATCGCAGCGGAATAGAACAGCAGTTGCGAAAGGAAGGCCGGACCGTCACCGGCCGGAGTGGTGCCCGAGACACCATTAAGCACCGCGAAGGCGGGAATTTCAGGGGCAGGCGGATCGGCTGGCAGATCCAGCACCGGCACGCCCTCATAGTGACGGAACGCATCGGGCATGTTTGCCCAGTCGAGAAGATGCGGAGCTCGCCTCAGCGATTCAACGCTGTGCTTGGTAGATTCGTGATATTCACTCCAGGTCATTGCTATGGACGGGCATCACTGAGATGCACTTAAGGGCAGAGCTGCCGATAGATCTTAGCATCGAAACTCGTTAGAATTGCGCTGATTCTTTGGGCTGCGACCAACCCGGGAGGTCAAAGCGTCAAAGAATCACAACACAGCCCGGTCAGCTATCTAAAGTGGGTCTTTTGCGTGGCACGTAATCTCGCGTATCAGCCCTCACTTCTTGACACTGCGACTCTTTATAACTGCAAAAGCTTGTTGGTAGCCGGCATCTTCATGCATATCTTTCCAGCCGGCAGCTTGGGCGATCTCGTCAGGATCCCTATATCCGTGGTCAATCGCTTTATGAAGATCTGTGAGAGCATCAGCCCGCTTGCCTTGCGCCGCTTCTACCGTTGCCACGTTGTACCAGGCATTTGCGATTTCCGGATGGTTGTCCCCCAGCGCCTTGATTTCACCCTGTAAGGCCTCGCGGTACAGGCGTTCGGCTTCCGGATATCGCTTCTCGGCGGCTAGAACGTTCGCCAGATTAGCGATTGCGAACTGCGTTTCGGGATGGTTCGGGCCCATCATCCGGCGCCGTCCTTCTAGCGCCTCACGTTGCAGCGATTCTGCTTCGGTGGCCTTTCCTTCATCCAATAATGTGTTTGCAAGGTTGCCCAGGGCCAGCAGCACGCTTGGATGATCGCTGCCCAGGACCCGACGGCCGATTTCGAGTCCTTGCCGCTGTAACTTCTCTGCGTCCGCGTTCTTACCTAGCCTGTAATAAACATAAGCGAGGTTCTGCATCGAATTGATGGTATCGGGGTGATCGGGACCGAGCTTTTGAGATCGAACCCTATACACTTCTTCCCAGAGAGCAGCCTCTTTCGCGTACTGATGCTCACCGTCATAGGCGATAGCCAGATTATGCAGAGTACGCAGTGTCTCGGGACTGTTTCGACCAGAAACGCGAGTCAGCTCTTCGACCATCTCCGTCAGGAGTTTCTCCGCCTCAGCATAACGGCCCTGCTCGGCATAGAGCATACCGAGACTGCTTTTCGTGCGAAGAGTTTGAATATTCGTCGGGCCAAGCACCCGTTCTTGTCTGTGCACGGTATCCCGATACAGCTTCTCAGCATCCGCATATTGGGCTTGATACTCCAGCGTTCGGGCGAGCAGGTGCTGTGAGGCGAGTGTTTCGCCGTCATCAGGCCCAAGAACACGCTGCTGTATCCGGATCGCCTTCTCTAACAGCTGTTTTGCGGGCTCATAAAGGCCCAGGCCTGCATAAACATTGCCCATGGTGAACATCAATCTGGCTTGAAGAGATGGCTGATTAGCTAACTCAGTGTCGATTCTGCGCGCAGCATTATCGAGAACTTCCCGTGCCGTAATCTTATTTCCGCGCGATTCATCAGGATCCGAAACCTTGAATGCTTGCACGAGGAAATCGGACACGCGCTCGGCTGCCTGCGCCTCATGGTTGGCGCGATCGCGTTCGCGAGCGATGCGCGCCGAGCCTACGATCAAAGACACGATCAGCGCGAGGACTGCAAGCGCAAGGATTGCTGAACCCGCCACACCCCAACGATGGCGTCGAACAAATTTGTGGCTGCGATATACGAGTGAAGGGGGAACCGCCTTCACAGGCTCATTCTGCAGGTACCGGCGTATATCCGCCGCGAAATCCGAAGCCGAACCATAGCGGCGCGATCGTTCTTTCTCGAGAGCTTTCAACGCGATTGAATCGAGATCGCCCTTCAGCTGTTTCCCCAAATCAGCCGGTTCCGTTCGACGATTCCGCGCCGTGATGGGCGAGTGTGCGGCAGAGCTCCGAAGTTTTGTGCTCGGCCGCGGAGCATCGTCTTCTCGAATCCGGCGTAGCACTTCATGAAACGCCAGATTGCGAATCTCCGTCAGGTCCAGTGGCAGCTCGCCAACGAGCAACTCGTACAAAACAACACCCAGAGAGTAAACGTCTGTACGGGTATCGATATTTTCGCCGCCCGAATCGACTTGCTCCGGGCTCATGTATTCGGGTGTACCGACAAGCGCTCCCACGCGCGTGAACATCGTTTCAGCGCTCAGGCGTTGTGATGTCGCCTTGGCCACGCCAAAGTCAATGATCTTGGGGACGGGCCTGTCATCCACCTGGGTGATGAGGATATTTGACGGCTTCAGGTCGCGATGGATGATGGCCTTCTGATGGGCATGCTGAACACCTTCGCAGACCTGCATAAAGAGTTCCAGCCGATCATGCATAGTCAGACGATGCTTATCGCAGTACTCCGTAATCGGCACACCCGCGACGTATTCCATTACGAAATACGGCAGGCCCTCGGGAGTTGAACCCGCATCGAATACCTTCGCAATCGCCGGATGATCCATCAGGGCCAGGGCTTGACGCTCGGATTCGAATCGCGCCACGATCTCGCGCGTGTTCATGCCCGCCTTGATCAGTTTCAAGGCGACGCGCCGGCGTAACGGATGCTTCTGTTCGGCGAGCCAGACTTCGCCCATGCCACCCTGCCCGATGCACTGCAGGAGGTGATAGGGCCCGATTATCCGCGAAGGCGTGACATCAGTGTCGACAACGGTGGTCTCTGGATCGATATTGGGCGGTGTTGGTGCGTCCGGCACGGTAAGTTCAACGACGTTAGAGTTAGGACACGAAAGCTTGTATTTTACCCTGGAACTAACCCATATGCTTTAGCCTGGAGCAAATTCCTGGTTCGCAAGAAGTGGCGCAGGTAACCGCATCGCAGCCGATGACGAGAACGGCGTTTTTCGCGATGTATCGTCAGCGCCGTCATCGCTCGCATTGAGGACAGAAGCCGGCATATTGGTTCGCCTCTTACATGAGCAATCGCTGAGGCCGCTCGCGGTACGGAAAGCGGTGCTCGCATGGATAGACGCCGTGCCAGGCCGTATTGCGATTAATGTGACCTGGGCTAACGCCGTCAGGCGTCTTAATGAGACGCGTTATAAGCGGGAACGAACGTTTCGGCGACGAACTGCTCGAAGCTTGTGGGCGTCGTATTGCTCGCTGAGCGCGGCTCCAGAGAGCGGATATGGCCGGCGTTCTGAGCGTCCACCATTTCGGCCATTAACGCCGCGACATTGTGAGCCCATCCCATTTGCTCGAGAAACCCTGCAAATTGCTCGCTCGAGATGACCTGGTATTGGAGATCGGGCTTGCCGATGGCGGTGCCTATGATGGCGGTGATTTCCAGATAGGTCAGATCGCGTTGACCCTGAAGTTCGCGGGTTTGATGTCCCGTGAAATCAAGTTGCAGAAGAGCGTTGAGGGCGGCGTTACCAATATCGATGGTCGCGATGAGAGGGATTTCGAGATCGGGCTTAAGTGGGCCGACCACCGCACCCATCTGATGAATCACGTTGGCTTGTCCAAGGGTGTTCTCCATGAAATAGCCGGCACGGAGAGAAAGGGAGTTCAGCGGCTTGATCTGTTTGAGGCGCTCTTCGAGGAAATGAAGACCTAGTATGGGACCAGTCTTAGCGTCTTTGTCCGCACCGAAGCTGCTGAGGACGACGACATGCTTTACCGAACTGTTTGCTTCCAGCGCAGACCCGTAAACTTCCGTGAGCTTTCTTTGATAGCCGCGAAAATCGGGATCCGTCATAGCCGGCGGGATCATGAGATAAGCGGCTTCAATGCCCGCGAACGCCTTATCCGCAATGTCTTGCGATGTGATATCGCCGGTAAGTGTCTCAGCACCGAGGGACGCCAATTCTTTCAGCTTTTCTTGACTGCGCGCGACGACTCGCACTTTCTTGCCTTGCTTCAAGAGGCCTTTCGCAACTACCGAGCCGGTATTCCCGGTGGCTCCGGTGATCAAGTACATTTCTTTGCTCCTTGCCAGGTTGATGCGCGTTCATTGAGCCAAGGTGCACTGCTTAGTACGGAGCATTGAATAGATCCGCCCTGACGGCGTACTTTTTATCGATTCTGTTAACTCAAGATTACCCGCCACCTGTCGGGGCGCGATTGACGATTTTCGATCTCGACACACTCCAGCCGAGGTGAGATTACCGGGGTAGGGGGGAATGGCACCGCGCCTCACCCAGAGCAGGCCACGGCTTCACGAGCGACCACCCGAAGCTGTCAATGTTCGACAGCAAAACGCCGACCTTGATGAAGAGCATCGATGTCGGCGCGGCACGGCCCCGACGGCATCTACTTCGATCCGTTCAATAGCAGCCGTTCATACTCTCGATGAGATCCGATCCACACCCACGTGAAGAGATTCCCTTCCCGAACGGCTAAAGCACGATAAGCCTTCGTGACGCGAGCAGACCAAAATTCTCCAGCTTCCTTGAGTTGCAACGATGGATGCGCGGGATTCTTCATAAACAACGCAAATTGCTTATCAGCTCGGCGCTGAATGGGTTCGGGGAGTTTAGCGTAGTCACTCCAAAACTCGGAAGCGCCTTCGACTCAATGCTCACTTGATACGTTTGCGGTGCTGTGCAAAGCCTTCTTCTATTGGATTGGCCTTGCCCTCTGCAATCTCGCGCTTCACCTTTTCAACGAATGGCATACCACGGCCACCAGATGAAAAGTCTCGGACCATTTCTCGATCCCAATCGTCGTACTGTTGCAAAGCCAGCCAGGCAGAGAGAGAAATCCGTTCTTCTTCGGGCAACGCGGCAATAGCTTCCTTGATGGCGTCAATTGTCATGTGTTTCTCTCTACTTTTATAGTCCCAACATGCCGCTGGCGTTATTCGCGAACGGGTTCGCTTTGTCAATAGCTCACGCACCATTGCAAGCGACCGATGACCTGTCGTTCGCATGATCGCGAGTTCTTGAGCTCCATCCTTGATCGCGGCCGTCACGAAGCCACGTCGTAAGCTGTGGCCAGCAAACTCGCTCGGATCTTCGCGGACGCCGGCCGCGTGACGCTTCACCACCTGAGCGATCATTTCAGGACACAGTGTACGGGCGAATGAACGGCTCCACCCCAGTGAACGACGCGCCAGAACCCCCCTGTGTAATTCCAGAAAGGCTTCGCCATGCCGCTAATGCACGCACTGCGCACATGGAACCAGCTCGAAAGATCGCAACGTCGCTGCGAGACAATCCCATGACTGAATTCTTCATTCGATGAAAAATGAGTCTTACCGTTTTCTCAAAATTGGGGACCAGTCCATTTTGCTACTTAAAGCTGTTCAGGAAGACAGGCTTCACCATAGCCTCAATCTTGGCGGCCATCTCCTCAGCGGGTATGCGGTTGGAGGTCTGATGCCAACGCCGCGCGGCACCGAAGACGGCCCAGGCCGCAGTGGTTGCCATCAGTGCTGGATCGATACCGGGCACGCTCGCATGGTGAGCAACACCTTCCATAAACATCCCCTCAATGACCGGAATAATGGACCCCTCAAGCGGTAGGAGAGCCCCCGTAACGGAGCAGTTGGTGAGATCCGTGAGATAGTCGCAGACCCCGAGCGCAACCGCGCGAAGTGCCGCATTGCAATCGGTAAAAGAGATTCCGCGTTGCTCGATTAGGTCGCGGAAGCGTGACTCTGTCATGGCCAGCAGCAGCGTACTCTTGTCCGGATAGTGAAGGTAGAAGGTGTTCCGGTTTAGCGTCGCCTCATCGGCGATCTCCTGAACGGAGATGTCTTCAAACTTCTTCTTTTTCAATAGTTTGGCCAATGAATCCATCAGCATGCGGCGACTGCGTAAGATGCGGGGGTCCGTCGCTTCGGTAGCGGATTGCAGCGTCTGAGGCATCGCTATCCAAGCGTACCTCTTATCGACAATCGGCGCTAATGCGACATTTGTTTATTTAGTTGAATCAACAGATGTCTATTATCCATCACATGCCTATGAGAGCTTCTCCCCACCCCACGCTGCTTCACATCGACTCAAGCCCGCTTTACGGCCGTTCCGTCTCACGCGAGCTAACCGCTGCGTTCGCTTCCCAATGGAAGGCTTCGCACCCGGATGGAAACGTCGTTTACCGCGACCTCGGTGCAACTGCCATCTCGCCGATCACCGCTGAATGGGTGGGTGCGGTCTACACGCCGGAGGAGGCCCGCACTCCGCAGCAGAAGGAACTGCTTTCGCTATCCGACTACCTGGTCACCGAACTGGAGCAGGCCGATGAGTATGTCTTTGGCGTTCCCATGCATAACTTCGGCGTGCCCTCGGCCCTGAAGCTCTGGATCGACCAGATTGCGCGTGTCGGCCGGACTTTTACCTACGCGGACGCAACACTGAAGGGTCTGCTTGTCGGCAAGAAGGCGACCTTCCTCGTCGCAACCGGCGGCATCTACGACGCGCAGACGAAGATGGCCCCACTCAATTTTGTGGAGCCATATCTCCGGTCCGTGTTTGCTTTTCTTGGCGTGAAGGACGCGACATTCCTCACCGCAGGTGGAACCAAAGCGCTGGGCCAAGGTCATGACCGGAACGCGTTTCTCGCTCCGTATCTTCAGGCGGTGCAGGCGCAGGCACAAACCCTCGAAGGAGTTGCCGTATGAAGATCGCCTCTATCGTTGCTCGCTACCTGCTCGGGCTTTTGTTCACGGTCCTTGGGCTGAATGGTTTCCTGAATTTTATTCACCAACCGCCCCCGGCAAATCCGTTGGCGATGCAGTTCCTTGTTGCGGTCAGCGCATCGCATTTTGCCGCGTTCTTCTTTGCGGTGCAGGTTATTGGCGGCCTGCTGCTGCTCTCCGGCTTCTGCGTGCCGCTTGCGCTCACTATGCTTGCTGCCGAACTCTACAACATCCTTGCGTTTCACCTGACGCTTTCGCCCGGCATCGCTCCGGCACTGGTGGCCTGTGTTCTATGGGTGCTGGTCTTCTTCCAGTATCGCGAGAGCTTCAAAGGCATTTTCAGCGTTAAGCCTGCACCGCAGGTCTAAGTATCCGGACGCGTGCTGCTGTGTTCACATTGGCATCAGGATGCTATCGCTTAAGAGAAGTCATTGCTTCATGCCGGGGCCTTGAAGTGGTAAGTGAAGCCG
The DNA here is from genome assembly GCA_036269815.1 of Bryobacteraceae bacterium. Classification (GTDB taxonomy): domain Bacteria; phylum Acidobacteriota; class Terriglobia; order Bryobacterales; family Bryobacteraceae; genus Bog-105. The sequence goes on along the minus strand of DATBDT010000100.1, from coordinate 43,653 downwards.
ATTAAACCACCGTTCATAGCGATTTGGTAAATCGAATCGCTTGCCGGGCGATAGTCGATATAGAGATAGCGGTATCCGAGGTTGAGAGTAAATTTCCTGCTCAGTTTATAGCCAATAGCGCCAACTATCTCATAATCCAGTTTGGCGCCGCCCCAGGCGCCCGCGTCGCCGGCGATCGCCACGACTACTTTAGAGGAGAGTGGAAACAGAATACGGGCGCCCATCAAAGGATCCACCCAGTTCCATGATTTTGAAAAACTGCCGGTAAACGACGGAAGTGAAAATTGCAAATCCGTTCCGGCATGCCAATAGCGGAAGCCGAGCATCAGCGCGTCCAGTTTGATCCATTTGCGGTCAACGACCCGGTAACCAGCCAGGGGGGTGAGGATGAACTCGCGCGCTTTGGCTTCGCCTGAAAGTTCGGGCTCTCCGGGGAGTGGCAGCGTTCTCTGGTTGGTGGCACGAAGCCCGATCCACATCAGATCGTTAATGAATACAAAGCGCCCGCGCTGAGCTTGCACTGTCCCCATCAGTCCAAATCTGAGGTTTTCGATGAGCTCAGAAGGGCTCGCCTTGAAATCGATAGTCTGGCCTCCGTTGTTTATGGTCCCGTGGGCTCCGGCGAACCAGAGATAAAAAACCATGTCGGCGTGCCAGGCGTTGTCCGGACCGGCTGGAGGTGGTGTACCGGATGCAGTGGGAGCTCCAGGCTGCGAAGCGTTCGCAGAGGCCGGCTGATCCTGCCCATAGCCGAGGCTGGAGAAACACAGGATGAGTAACAAGACCGCGAGCGAGAAGGAGAATCCTTTGCTCCTGGTGGAGGACACAGCATTCATCACTGAAGCTTCAGATGCGCTGCCGGCGAGGGCGATTTAGAGAATTTTGTGAGCCGTGATTCGGGTAATAAGAACTGTCGAATCCTCGAGGCCATCAACAGCACGGGAAAACATTTACTAAGTGCTTAAGCAGATGTATTCTCAACGGTTTTGAAGGAACGTCTGGCCGCGTGACACTAAGAGGAGGCAGAGCCTAGCGTAACGAATGCGCCGCTCCAGACTTGGGAGGGTCATACCCGCAGAGTTTGATACTGGAGCATGACCAGCTTGGCCTGCTTCGGCTCGCGGTTGCTGCGCCCGCGCTTATCGCATCCTCGGTTTGTCGAAGAGATGTGGTCAGGGAGTTTCTAGATATCCGGCGCACAATGGGCTCGACGATCCATCTGACCGAAATCGGGATATCGCGGCTTAAAGCGACGGCTTCGAGCTCGATATATACGCCGCCATCGCGCTCCTCAAAACGAGTGATGCTAAACAGTCGCCAAATCAACCCAGTGCCTTGGTGATCACTCAACATGCGCTGATCCGGCGTGCCATAGTTCTCAATCTCCCGGATCCGCGTAGTTTCCGATATGCTGTACCAGCGGTGATCATTCACCCGAAAATAGGAACACTCGTATTCGCTGTTCAGGGCAGTGTTCAGAAACAGTGATTTATTCAACAGCACCATCGAAAAGCGGTCTTCAAGTCCGCGTCGTGCAAGCGTTTTGGACTCGATGACGGTCGGCTGATAGATCTCTTTATACCGGTCGTAATCGCGGATAACAGACAAAACCTCGGCGAGTCTCGCATGCTCAATAAAGGCGGTGGCTACCCAATCATGAATAATTCCCGAGGGAACCTTCTTCAAACCTTCCGCACCAACTGGCGAAACAAGAATTTCACCGGTCCGCACCCTCTTAACAGAATCTTGATCGTCATCGATGTCGAGAAAATGATTTTCCGGGCGAAGGTGCTTCTCCGCCGCGGAAGCTGCGGCTTCAATGTATTCTTGCCATGCTGCTAACGCCTTTGGCTTCATCTCTGCTCCACGAACAGTAAACACCGTTAGTAGTGCGAGGGCACATCGAACGTTCACGGCCTATCTCTCTCGCTGGTCAATTGAGATGACCATTCGACGTCAGGAGGGCTCAATAGTCCTTCAGTTTCAGCCTTCAAATCGAGCCTCTTCTGTTGCTCGCCGCATGCGGAAAATATAAGTTGGTCATGTAAGTAACGCCAAACGGCCCGGCCTCTTTCAGAAGACTTTTCCTAGAGGTTCTAGAGCCAAATAGCTTTCACTGAACGCAATGATAAGCAGCGCTGCACGAAAGCGAAACGCACGTCAGTTGTGCTCTCGGCGTACACATTCGGGTCTACTCTTCAGCCCGAAAGTGTTACTTGTTGCTGAGCACTCGTAACGCTTTGGCGTGAGAGCCCAGGGGTCGTCGACTTTGGTTTCAGTGACGTGGGCCGCCTAGCTTCAACTGATCAAGCGCAACTGCTACACGCGACTTGAATGTTCCTTTAGCTACCGCGCGAGGAGAGAAATCTGACATCATCGAAGAGGTCAATCCAGAACTGACGGCAAGTGACGCAGTGGAGCGATTCAAACATTACGGCCTAACGGTAGTCGCGACCACCTCGGCGCTCGCATTTGCACGGGCATTCGGCGAACCAACAATCTGGTTCGTTCTCGCCGTTTTGGCGAGCACTCTGTACGGCGGCATTGGTCCCGGAATTGGGGCTATAGTGCTTTCGGCTGGCACGCTTGGTTTCCTTTTCGCGCCACATCATCTTCTGGTCTTCTTGGGGGCAGCCTTGTCGATTATGGCCTTCCTTGAAGGGAAGCGACGGGCGGAGATGAAGGAGCGCCAAGCGGAGGAGCTGTTCAATACGCGCCTCACTGTCGACAGTATCCCGGCGATGATCGATACGATGACCGCGACCGGCGAAACCGAGTTCTTCAATTCTCGAATCATGAATTTCTTTGGGAAGACCCTCGAGGAGATGAGGAACTGGGCTCCGCTCTTGCACCCGGATGATCGAGAACGGGTTGTACAAGCATGGATGCAATCGGTCAGAACGGGGGAGCCTTTCGATGTTGAACACCGCGCCCTCCACAAAAATGGAAGCTATCGTTGGCTTACTACGCGCGGCCTTCCGGTGTTCGACAGAAACGGGCGGATCGTCCGTTGGTACAACCTCATAACGGACATCGATGACCGCAAACGAGCGGAGGAAGCACTCCGCGCGAGTGAATTTAACTTCCGAATGATGGTCGAAAGTATTCCCGGCATGGTTCTCACGACGATAGCCGCGGGCGAGCTCGAGTTCGCAAATCAACAGATGTTGGCATTTCTAGGCAAAACCTTGGATGAGCTGCGAGATTGGTCTCAATATTTGCACGCCGAAGACGCCGATCGAGTACTTGCGCTTTACCAGGGTGCAATAGAGACTGGCCAGGATTTGGATGTCGAGTACCGAATGCTCCGCGTCGACGGCGTCTTCAGGTGGGTACATTGCCGCGCTCTTCCTCACCGCGATGCGGAAGGTCACTTGATGCGGTGGTATATGCTCCTCACGGATATCGAAGACCTGAAGCAAGCTGAGGAAACGGCCCGCGCCAATGAACTGAAGTTCCGTCTGACAATAGACAACATCCCTGGCCTGGCTTTTACCTGTAGCAGCGCTGGAGAACTCGAATTCGTGAATCAGCGCGTGGAGGAATTCTTCGGGAAACGGTTAGACGAATTAAAGGATTGGTCATCGTTCGTGCACCCGCAGGATCGGCCGCACATCGTGTCTCAATGGGGCCACTCCGTCAAGACCGGAGAGGTACTCGATCAGGAACTGAGACTCCTCCGGGCTGACGGCTCGTACGGCTGGGTGCACTCTCGCCATGTCCCGTTCCGTGATGCGGACGACCGCGTCGTGCGATGGTATTGCCTGATCACCGACATCGACGACCGCAAGCGCGCCGAGGACGCGCTTCGAGCAAGCGAACGTGATTTAAATCTGATTGTCGAAACCATTCCTGGCCTCGTGTGGTGCGCAGTCCCCGGAGTCGATGAACCTAGCTATATTAACGGCCGGATTCTGAATTTCGTGGGGAAATCGGAAAAGGATTTTGTGCAAAGTGGCTGGGAATACTTCCTGCACCCAGACGACAAGGACCGTGCGGTCCACGCTTGGAATCACGCAGTGACCACAGGGCAACTCTTCGAAGACCGAGTTCGCTTTCGCGCCGCTGATGGCAACTATAGGTGGTTTCATAATACTGCGGAACTCGGGCGCGATAGTGACGGGCAACCTACGCGCTGGTATGGCCTTCTGATTGATATTGATGATCGCGTAACCCTGGAAAAGGATTTACGCGAAATGCAGGAGCGCTTGCTGCGAGCGGCCAAGATTGCTACGCTTGGCGAACTCTCGGCCTCCATTGCGCACGAAATCGGCCAACCACTCGCCGCTGTCGTCGCCAATGGGCATGCATGTCTGCGCTGGCTTTCTGCTCAGCCACCCAACTTAGCCAAAGCGATGGAGGCAGCCGAGCGCGTCACCCGCGACGGAGAAGACGCCGGAGAGATCGTGCGGCGGATTCGGGCGCTATTCAAACAGGCTCCAATTGAGAAGTACAAGCTCGATCTTAACTACGTGATCCGCGAAGTGCTCGCCGCTTTGCGAACCGAAATAACAGGAAGAGATGTTTTCCTGAGAACGGACCTAACTTCGGAAATCCTGCCGGTCGACGGTGATCGCGTTCAACTACAGCAGCTATTGTTGAACCTGTTTCTCAACGCACTCGAGGCAATGGATCCGGTGCACGACAGGCCGCGGATATTGGTCGTGCGCTCGCATAGGCACAGCATGGACGAGGTGGTGGTGGAGATCCACGATTCCGGCGTCGGCCTCCATTCTCCGGAGAACGTTTTCGAGACCTTCTTTACTACAAAGAAGGGCGGCATGGGCATGGGGCTCGCGATTTGCCGTTCTGTCGTGGAAGCGCACGACGGCCGTCTCTGGATTTCTTCGCCCGACGGGCCCGGCACTATTTTCTCGTTCGCACTCCCCGCACAAGTCGAGACAACACAATGAAAACGGGTGACCCAATTGTTTTCGTCGTGGACGACGACTATCGTGTGAGGAGGGCGCTTTGCAGCCTCATTGAGTCGGTTGGCTTCCAAGTCGCAGGCTTCGATTCCGGTTCCGCATTCTTAGCCTTCGAGAAGCCTGATGCGCCGGCGTGTTTGGTGTTGGACCTTAATCTTCCTGACATAAACGGCCTGGAGGTACAGGAAGAGTTGCTGGCAGGGAACGCGCCGCCCATTATTTTCATCTCAGCTCAGGGCGACGTTCCTTCCTCCGTGCAGGCAATGAAAGCTGGAGCAATCGACTTCCTATCAAAACCGTTCCGCGAACGCGATTTACTCCGTGCGATCGAAGCTGGTATCGCCGCCGATACAGCCGCCAGACGGCGGCGCGAGGAAGTTAGCGAACTTCAACACAATTACGCGCTGCTAACTCCTCGCGAACGGGAAGTGTTTCGTTTCGTGGCGGCTGGCTTCGCAAACAAGGAAGCGGCCGCGGATCTCGGCATCAGCGACGTCACGATTGGAGTTCATCGCAGCCAGGTGATGCGGAAGATGAAGGCGCGGTCGCTAGCCGAACTGGTTAGGATGGCCGATAAAATCGGCGTTGCCTTGGCAGCCGGTCCGTCTAAATGAATCCCCAATAGCGATTCTTTCGTTCTTACTCTAAGATTGCATCTGTGGTTAACGCGTCAGAGTTGGAATTAAGAAGAGTGATTGTCGCCGTGGACGACGACTCGCGCGTTCGAGAGTCAATTGAGAGTCTTCTCGATTCGGCGGGCTATGCTCCCCTGGTCTTCGCCTCAGGCGCCGACTTTCTCGAATCCGGAAGCTTGGGGCAAGCGAGTTGTCTCATTACGGATGTCCGGCTGCCGGGAATGCATGGAATCGAACTACAACGCCGGGTACGCAGACAGCGGCCAGAACTGCCGATCATTTTCATCAGCGCCTTTCAAGACGACGAAATTCAGAAGCGAGCACTCGATGGCGGTGCGATTCAATTCCTGTACAAACCCTACAATGCTGCGGCGTTGCTACGGACAATCGATGCTGTGATGAACCGGACCTCAGACGGAGATCCTCAGTTCAGGAGCGGATATGGTTGAAGTCGAGAAAAAAAAGGCGACTGACTCCCTTCATCTCAGACGCTGCCAACCAATCGTAAACAAGCACCGGCTGCGTTCCGCGGTAATACTCGTCCTGTTCGGCATGTGGGTTGCACTGGCCGGTTGTGATCAGGGTACGAAGCACGAGGCTGAAGCGAAAATCTCGTTTACGCAGGTACCCCAATCGAGTACCGGGGATCAGAATGAGCACGACGTGACGGAAGGAACAGTGCGCGGGGCTCGGCCAGGGCAGCGGATCGTCCTCTATTCCAAGTGCGGAGAACTGTGGTGGTTGCAGCCGTTAGTGACTTCCCCTTTTACGGCTATTTTGCCCAACAACGAGTGGCGGAACGAAATGCATCTCGGGACTGCATACGCCGCTCTGCTGGTTGACCCTTCTTATCGTCCGGCCCGTGTCTTGCGCCAGCTGCCGGAGCGTGGAGGAACTGTAGTTGAAGTCGCCGTTGCTCGTGGACAGCGAAAATCGTCATCGTTCTTTGTCAAATTCAGCGGCTTCACGTGGCGCGTTCGCTGGAAGCCGAGCGATCGCGGCGGCACCGTCAACCCGTACAAGCCCGAGAATGTCTACACAGACAAGGAGGGGGCACTTCATCTTCGGATTATCAAGCGAGACGGGAGCTGGACCTGTTCGGAGGTGACTCTGACGCGCAGCATGGGTTATGGCACATATTCGTTCACGGTCGAAGATACATCCCGCCTGGAGCCGAACGTTGTCTTCGGCATGTTCACTTGGGACTACTCGACTGATCAGCAGAACAATCGGGAATTCGATATCAATGTCAGCCGTTGGGGCGACCCGGAAAACAGGAATGGGGAGTTTACGCTTCAACCCACCTTCCTGCCGAGTAATGTTTCGCGCTTCGTCTTACCCGCAGGAAAATTCAGACATACAATCGTTTGGGAACCTAGCCGGATAACAATGCTAACTGCACGGGCAGTTCCTGGAGCGCCCCTCATATCCAGACACGTGTTTACGTCGGAGGTTCCGACACCCGCGTCTGAGTCAGTCCGCATGACTCTGTATGTCTGCAGCAATCCGAGAGGCAAATCCACCGGTCTTCAGCATTCGGCGGAAGTCGTTGTCGACCGGTTTCAGTATTTGCCTTAGCTTGTGGAAAGTATCTGCGATCCATGAGAAGTTTCTTGACAAAGACAGGCAAAACGAGCCGGGCGGTAAATGCGCCGCACAGCGAATTTACGCGTGTCCATCTTGATTGGCGGCATGGGGCCGTACTTGTTGCGCTTTCCTGGTTCGCGTTGCCTCTGATAATACCCCGCCCGATGTTCGGGAAGGTCGAGGACAAAGTCATTCCTAGACAAAGCCATGAAATCTGGGATGTAGCAGCGGGCTTTCCCGGCGGCTACGTCTACTCGATGACGCAAACGGGCGATGGCTACCTCTGGATCGGCACGAGTAAAGGGCTGTTCAGGTATGACGGCGTTGGTTTTGTATCAGGTCGCGAGAGCGAATCCAGTGCAGAGAAGGATTCCCCGATAGTTGGTCTGGTCGTGGACTCGAATGGGCAATTGTGGGCTACAGACAACCACAATCACCTGTTCCAATACACTCGAGGCCGCTTAGTAGGACCGCTACCCGACAGCGGCAAACGTCAAAATCTTGCCGGCCCAGTGAACAGAACCTCTGACGGATCGCTGCTGTTCGCGAGTGAAGCCCGGGGGCTCGTTCAGTATAAGCGTGGGGCAGCGCTTGTTCTGGTGGGTTCGAGCTCCATTCCCGGTTCGCCGACGGCGGTGGCGCAAACGATGGACGGCGTATTCTGGATCGGCACTCGCGATGCGGGTGTATTTCGTGTCAATGTGAGTCGGGGCACTCCGGAGATTCAACACGTCGCAGGCCTGCCACACACGAAGATCAACTGCCTCCTTCCGATTGAGGCTTCAACGCTGTTACTTGGCACAGACTCAGGCCTGCTGACGCTGCACAACGGCAGGCTAATTAAGGAGTCGCATCCGAAACTTACTGGCCGGGAAATACGAGCGCTCGCAAGTAGCCGGGAGCGTGACGTTTGGATCGGCACCGACAACGGCGTGTATAAAGCCGAAGCAGAGGACATCGCGAAAGACGGCAAAATTCATTCCCTTATTCGCCTGGCCGTCCGCTTCCCAGTGACGTCCTTGTTCGAAGATCGAGTCGGAGATCTATGGATTGGCGGTCCGGAGATGATCGAGCGTTACGGGGCTAGTGGGTTTGCCACTTACTTCAGCTCCGCTGGCTTGCCCTCGAGTAACTGTGGATCGATTTACGTTGACGATGAGGAGAGTCTGTGGTTTGCGCCGAGGGATGGCGGACTGTTCCGGCTTGCGCAGAATTTGGTCCAGCAAATTAATGTCGGGGGGCTGAAGGACGACGACACCGTCTATTCGCTTGCGGGAGGCGGGCACGAGGTCTGGGCGGCCCGGAAGGACCGGGGTATCACGCGCGTGCGACTATCTCCCGGCGGGCTGCGAGTCTCGAATTACACACAGATGGATGGACTAGCCGAGAATTCTGTTTTGTCGATCTACCGTGCGCCCGATGGCACAGTTTGGGCCGGGACTGTCCATGAAGGGCTCAGCCGGTTCCAGGATGGGAGCTGGCACACATTCACAACTAAAGATGGGCTGCCTTCCAACACCATCTCGGTCATCACGGGGAACGCTTCGGGGAAAATTTTTGTGGGTACGCCCGACGGCCTGGCCGAGCTGAGGAACCACCGCTGGGTCAGCTACGCGACCCACGACGGATTGCCGCCGGGAGGAATCGAAAGCTTACTTCTAGATGATTCGGGCACGCTTTGGATCGGCACTGCGAAGGGGATCTCGTTTCTCCAGTCCGGGACGGTACACGTGCCGGTTAACGCCCCGCACGTCCTATTTGGAGAGATTCTCGGCATCGCAGAGAGTCATGGATGGTTGTGGATCACCACCGGCACTCATGTTCTGCGAGTGAGGTGTTCTGCCTTGCTAAACAACTCGTTTGAGGCGGGCGACTATCGGGAGTTTGGAATCACGGAGGGACTGCCGAGCGGGCAAGGTGTGAAAGGCAGCCCTTCCGTTAGAGTAGACAATCGTGGGCGAGTGTGGTTTTCTCTGAATGAAGGCATCTCCGTACTACAACCGTCTGCATTTACCAGGCCGGCATTCCCAGTAGCGACTCGCCTGGACGGGATCCTTGTCGATGGAAGGCTTATCGAGCCGGGCGACCATGTTCGCGTGCCTCCCCGCCGGCATCGCTTCACCTTCCGATATGCGGGCGTGAACATATCTGATCCGGAGAACGTGAGGTATCGTTACCGGCTCGAAAATGTCGACTCGGCGTGGAGTGAGCCCACGGCAGCGCGCGAAGTCGACTATACAAATGTCCCCCCTGGACAGTTTCAATTCGACGTAATAGCCAGTAATGCCGACGGTCGCTGGAGCGGACAGGAAGCCACGCTCCCTTTCAAAGTTTTGCCAGCATATTGGCAGACCCGCTGGTTCCAGGTGGTCAGTCTCGCGGCTCTTGTGCTGGGCGCCTGGGGCTTATACCGGTTCCGGCTGCGGCAGATGTCCGCCAGAATGGACCTCCGTCATGCCGAGCGCCTCGAGGAACGATCCCGAATCGCGCGCGAATTACACGATACGCTCCTGCAGAGTTTTCAAGGCTTGATGCTTCGCCTCCAAGTTGTGAGCGACTTGCTTCCGAAGGGAGGAGCAAAGGAAGAATTCGAACAGACTCTTGAACGTGCAGATCAGGCCATTGCGGAGGGCCGGAGTGCCGTATACGGTTTGCGCGCCTCGACAAGTCTTACCAGTGACCTGGCCCAAGCAGTGAAGGCGTTGGGGAACGAACTGGCCGCCCAAGACTCCGCAGCCTTTAACTTAGTTGTGGAGGGTGCGACGCTGGACTTGCACCCGATTATTCGAGACGAGTTTTACCGCATCACTCGCGAGGCGCTACGAAATGCTTTCACCCATGCCCGCGCTCGCCATATTGAAGCTGAGATTACCTACACACAACGGCTGTTCCGGTTGCGAATTCGAGACGACGGGGAGGGCATTGCACCCGCAACTTTGGAAGATGGTCGGGCCGGCCACTACGGGCTTCGAGGGATGCATGAACGCGCCAAGCAAATCGGTGCGAAACTGACTATCTGGAGCCAGGTCAGAGCCGGAACGGAAATTGAGTTGAGCATCCCAGGCTCGATAGCTTACGATACACGTCCCCGCCGCTCCGCTGCGGCTGCTCTGAAAGAAGCGAGATGAGGCGTGATTCGAATTCTCTCAGTGGACGACCATCCCCTCCTTCGAGAGGGGATTGCGGCGCTGCTCGGAAAGCAAGCGGACATGGAGCTGATTGCGGAAGCTTCCAACGGACGTGAGGCGCTCGAACAGTTCCGAACGCATCGTCCGGACATCACGCTGATGGACTTGCAAATGCCAGCGATGAGCGGCATCGATGCGATCGGTGCGATTCGCGGCGAGTTCCCCGAAGCACGAGTCATCGTTCTGACTACACACGCTGGGGATTACCACGTCTTTCGGGCGCTCAAAGCCGGCGCACGGGCTTACTTGCTAAAGGGCATGTTGCGAAAAGAATTACTGGAGACGATTCGTGCCGTCCATGCGGGCCAAAAGCGACTGTCATCTGAAATTGCCGCCGAAATTGCGGAGCACGCGACCGATGATGCGTTGACTCCACGAGAAACAGACGTGCTGTGTTGGATTGCTAGGGGAAATGCGAACAAGGAGATCGCCGCGCAATTAACGCTCACCGAAGAAACTGTGAAGGCTCACGTCAAGAACATTCTCGCCAAACTTGGGGCACACGACCGGACCCATGCGGTCACCATCGGACTAAAACGCGGAATTATCGAGTTATAGTCCATGACACCCCTCGAAAGAGGTGCGTTGAGCATGGATTTCTTGTCGATCGCGCTGCAGGATTGCATACGATTGAGAGGGTATTGTGTCTGCAACGTCTATTTTCAACCTTTCCTGATGGCTGGCCCGGTTTGGGCCTGTTGTTGCTGCGGTTGGGCATTGGGATCGCTCTAATCTGGCTTGGGCTCAGCGGTTTTTGGGAGACGCTTGGAGAGACTTCTACCACCGTCCGGAACTTGGTCGCCGCCGCTGGAGGCATTTTGTTGGTCGCCGGTTTATGGACGCCGCTAATAGGAATCTTACTTGCGGTTGATCAGCTATGGATCGCCTTGTCGTTGTATCGCTCACAGCGAGAGGAGCAGTGGATTCATGTTTTGTTCGTGGTACTTACCGTTGGTGTGGCGATGCTCGGGCCTGGCGCGTGGTCCATCGATGCACGGCTTTTTGGAAGGAAGCGCTTCGATATCTGAGGTCGAACGCGGGGTGGGAAATCATCCCCCGAAATAGGGATTGGCGCCGGAGCATTCGAGGGGCCCGAATGAGCTAGATGTAGGGGCGCTGCGGAACCAGATGAGCGGCACAATCAGGGACAAGACAACAAGAGAGACGTAGGAAATTGCCGCCAGCAGGCGCCGCGCTCCGAACAATTACAAGGAGTAACAAGTGACACAACCAAGCAAGATCCGAGTGCTAAGCGTTGACGACCATCCTCTAATCCGGGACGGGATCGCGTTCGCTGTTCAATCGCAACCCGACATGGAAATGATTGGTGAAGCAACCAATGGCGCCGAAGCGCTAGCGGCTTATGGACGTTGCTTGCCTGACGTTACGCTCATGGATCTACAGATGCCCGGCTGTAACGGCATAGAAGCTACCGCGGCGATTCGGGCCAAGTGGCCGCAAGCGAAAATCGTTGTCTTGACCGTGTATTCTGGCGATATTCAACCGACGCAGGCTCTAAAAGCTGGTGCGTCCGGTTTCCTTCTAAAGGACGCTCTCAGGAAAGAGTTGATCGGTACTATTCGAGACGTACATGCGGGCAGAAAGAAGCTTTCCGCAGAAATTGCCTCACGGCTGGCGGAAAATATGGCAGCCGATGGATTGACGTCACGTGAGGTGGAGGTTCTGCACAGCGTTGCTGCCGGTTACTCCAACAAACGCGTTGGGGAGGAGCTTGCGATTTCCGACGACACCGTGAAAGGCCACATGAGAAGCATTATGTCTAAACTCCGCGCCAATGATAGAACTCATGCGGTTCTCATCGCAATCAAACGAGGATACTTCGTAAGCGAGGTGTAGGGACGGTGGAGGTCGAGGTCCCATACCCAATCAGAATGAGCAAAACGAATCATCGTGTCGGTAGCACAAAATCGGGAAGCCATTCTTCAAGCCGCTTCACGATAACCGGGTTATTACCGTTAAGCCATTTCCGGGAACCGGCCTAAAGGCTAGCCAAAATTGCTCTCCTGAGCCCAAAATATCCAGGTAAGTTATTGATTCTAATAGGGTAGTCTGTTGAATGGGCTCCGGCCACCCTTTCAATCGCTTTTTATAGACGGGAAAAACCCCCGGGCATTCATCGAAACTAGCCTCTAAAGGGGATCGCAACTCCTGCCGATAAGGTATTCAGAGGCAGGAACCTGAAATTCTGCCAGGCATCAAAATTATCGGGTGAAAAGAAATGAAAGTTGCACGCTTCATCACTGCCTCAAAAGAGTTGTTTTACTTCGTCTCCGGACTTGACATGATCCGCCGCTACTGTGAAACTCCGGAAGAGGCAAAGCGCATCGTCGAGTGTTGCGGTTATCCGCAAACGCTGGTCGTCACGTAATCGCTATTCCCACTCAATCGTGCCGGGCGGCTTGTTCGTCAAATCGTAGAACACCGCCGCAATGCCCGGCAGCGCGAGAAGATCGGCAGTCAATCGATCGAGCGCGCCTTCTTCCATCAGCACAACGTCGGCCGTCATTCCGTCTACAGAATGAATGGGCCGCAGCACCACCGATTCATGCGCTTCCTCTGTTCCCACCGGAAGCAGAATGACCGGGAACTGCCAAACCTTTTCTTCGAATCCGCCCTCCGCACAAGTACGCCGCACCAGCGCATCGGCCTCCCGCAACAAATCCAGCCGGGCCTCCGTAAGAAAACCCGGAAAAGAACGAAAGTCTTTCAGGGGCGCTTTCGCGCCACACACCGCGACGACACGGTTGACATCCGATCTGCGATTCGTCAGCTCCGGAGCCGTCGCGTTAGCGCCCATGACCGTCGGCTTGTCCGCGAGAGCCAGAACATGCCGGTAACTCCGCGAATCGCCTTGCACTCCGACCGATTGCACGGGCAACAGGAAACCATCCGCATCCTGCACCACCGGTGCGCTCGCAGGCGAGCACAGGCAGCGGATCGCAAGCCCCGGTCCCGGAAACGGATGCCGCGCAAGAAAATGCTCGGGCACCTTCAACTCACGGCCGATCTCGCGAACTTCATCTTTATAGAAAGAGCTCAGCGGCTCAATGATGCGGCCGGATGCGATCAACGCCTGTATTCCCGCGACGCGGTTGTGATGTGTCTTGATCAGGTCCGCCTTTGCGGTTCCACCGGATTCGATCGTATCGGGATAGATGGTGCCCTGGCCGAGAATCCAGAGGCCGTCGAGGAAGTGTTCAGTCGCCAGAATGCGTTCCTGCACCTTCACGAACTGCTCGCCGATTGCGCGGCGTTTCGCTTCCGGCTCATACATTCCCTTCAGCGCTGAAAGAAATTCCCCCGCCGCATGATCGACCAGAAAATGCGTTGCACCGAGATCTGTGAAGATGCCGCCAACCAGCTCCGTCTCGTCTTTGCGCATCAGACCGGTATCTACATAAAGGCCGTAGACGCGTTCGGGACCGAGAGCGCGCAGGCAAAGCGTGTACGCGACCGTAGAATCGACGCCGCCGCTGACAAAGAAAAACACGCTGCGGTCGCCAACGACCTCGCGGATTTGATGCTCGATCAAAGGAACGCGCTGCGTGACATCCCAGTCGCGCGCCGCCCCGCAAATATCGAAAACGAAATTCTCAATAATCTTTTGGCCCGCCCGCGTGTGCACCACTTCGGGATGAAACTGTACGCCGAAGATACGTCGCGACGGATCGGACATAGCCGCAATTCCGGAGGTTTCGGTGGAGGCCGTCACATGGAAGCCGCAAGGAGCAGCGGCAACCGTATCGCGATGGTTCATCCAGATCTGCGAATTCTGGACGCCAGCCCAGAGCGGATCGTCGCCGGTGATGGTGAGATGCGCGATGCCGTACTCGCCGCGCTCGCCTTTTCTCACGCGACCGCCAAGATGATGCGCCACCAGCTGATGCCCGTAGCAAATGCCGAGCACCGGTACTGCCGTATCGAAAATGCCGGGATCGATGTTGGGGCTTCCGGCCTCATATACGCTTGCCGGACCGCCCGAAATCACGATTCCCTTGCGGGCCCGAAGTTTTGAAGCAGGTGTGTCGCTCGGTTCAACATCGGCGTACACCCCGAGCTCGCGAATCCGCCGGGCAATCAAATGCGTGTATTGGCCGCCCGTATCAAGAACAGTGATCTGGGGAGTAGCGATCGCAGCGGATGCCAAAGCAGAGGGGTTCAAGTCACTAGTGTATCGACGAACTTACTTAGCCGTAGCGATGCTACGATATTCGCGCTGATGCCTGTACGCAACATCGAGCGCGAGCTGCAGTTGCTGAAAGAATCCTGCGACGCTGGTTCGCCCGAGACGCGCGCCCGCGAGCTTCGAAAAGCGCTTAATGACAAGGTCAACGTGATCGTGGCCAAAGCAGCAACTCTGATCGGCGAATTGGGAATGCGAAACTGCATTCCCGATCTGTGTTCAACATTTGAACGGCTGCTGATTCAGCCGCGCAAAACCGATCCGCAATGTTGGGGAAAGACGGCAATCGCGAAGGCATTGAAGACGCTCGAACACGACGACTCCGCCATTTTCCGGAAAGGCGCTCAGCACGTGCAACTCGAACCGGTGTGGGGCGGAGAAGAGGATACCGCCGCTACCCTTCGCGCCACCTGCGCGCTCGCACTGCTGCAATGCACGGACATAACGCGCGAGGACAAATTCTGGAACATCCAGCGCTTGCTGACGGAAAAGTCACCGTCACTTCGGAAAGATGGCGCGCAGGCCTTGGAACTGTTGGGAGGTCCCGAAGCCGCGCTGCTGTTGCGTCTAAAGGCACGGATGAAGGAAGACGACCCTATCGTCACCGGCCAGGTATTTGAGTCGTTGCTGCGCGTCGAAGGAGAAGGAGCGATCCCATTCGTCGTCGAGTTTTTGCGATCCCAGAACGAGGAAGTTCGGGAGGAGGCCGCGCTTTCGCTCGGTGCTTCGCGTCTTGGCGCTGCCGTAGCCGCGCTGAAGCACGCACTCACCGAGAGAGGAGTTTTGGTCAAATCCGAGGTCTTGCTTCGCGCGCTCGGCATCTCGCGGCATGAAGATGCTATTCAAACTCTGGTAAAAGTGGTCCAAAGCGGCCGGCAGAAGGACGCACTAGGCGCGTTAGAAGCCTTAAAGATCTATCGCGACTCGAATGACATTGTCACGAACATCCGCGAAGCTGTTGCGAGCCGCTCCGAAAGCGAAATTGAACAGCAATTTGAACGGCTCTTCGCGGCTGCCCCATGAAATCTCCCGAAGAAGATAAACGGATCCGCATCGCGCGCCGCGCTGCCAAAGAATTACGCGACGGCGACTACGTCAATCTTGGAATTGGCGTTCCCACGCTGGTTGCGAATTATCTGCCCGAAGGCATCTCGGTTGTGTTTCAGTCCGAAAATGGAATGTTGGGAGTCGGGCCGTATCCGCTGCCGGGCGAGGAGGACGCGGACTTAATCAACGCAGGAAAGGAGACGATCAGCGAACTTGCGGAAAGTTCTTACTTTTCGAGCGATGAATCGTTTGCGATGATTCGCGGCGGTCATATTGATGTGACCATTCTGGGTGCTCTTCAGGTGGACGAACATGGAACGCTCGCCAACTGGACTGTTCCCGGAAAGATGGTCAAGGGCATGGGAGGCGCCATGGATCTGGTTGCTGGAACCCCGCGCGTGATTGTAGCCATGGAGCACACAACGAAAGACGGCAAGCCGCGCATTTTGAGGAAATGCACGCTGCCGGTTACCGGCCTCGGCGTCGCAGACACGATCATCACCGAGCTTGCGTATCTTTCCGTTACATCGGGAGGCCTCTGCGTGAAAGAGCTGATGCCCGGAGTTTCGCGCGAAGCGGTCATCGCAGCTACCGGCGCGGACTTGATCTTCCATACAAACGACCATGAATAAGGTTGTTTCCTCCGCGGCGGAGGCGATCGCCGATATTCCGGACGGCGCCAGCGTGATGCTGGGCGGATTCGGCCTTTGCGGAATTCCGGAAAACCTGATCGCCGCTCTCGTACAAAAGGGCGTGCGCAACCTGCACACAATCTCAAACAACATGGGAGTCGACGATTTCGGGATGGGTCTGATGCTGGCCGCCGATATGATTGCCACGCACATCGGCAGCTACGTTGGCGAGAACAAGCTACTTGAGTCGCGTGTCCTCGCGGGAACGCTAGCCGTCACTTTGATTCCGCAGGGCACGCTGGCAGAACGGATTCGAGCGGCGGGAGCAGGCGTTCCCGCTTTCTATACAGCAACGGGCGTGGGCACTGTTGTTGCCGAAGGAAAAGAGACCCGCGAGTTTGGAGGACGTACTTATCTCCTGGAGCTTGCGCTTTCCGCTGAGTTCGCTTTGATCAAAGCCTGGAAGGGCGACACCACCGGAAATCTCGTCTATCGAAAAACTGCGCGGAACTTCAATCCCATCATGGCAACCGCGGCGCGGATAACCATTGCGGAGGTAGAAGAACTGGTCGCCCCGGGAACGTTGGATCCGGATTCGATTGTTACGCCCGGTATCTATGTCGATCGCATTCTCCAGGGAGAGCGATACGACAAGCGGATCGAACGACGCACGACGCGTAGCGTTGTCTAAATGTCATCGAAATGGAGTGCACTCTCGCCGGAGCAGAGCAGCCTCAAGTGCGGGCAAGAAAGCCGAGTGCCCGCTGTGTTAGCCTGAGATCGTTCTTAAACTGAACCTCGCCCAGCCCGCGCCCATAGCGGCGGGCACCACGGCCCATTTGTCGCATGTCGCTGCAGGTCTTCTTGCAAGCTCAATTGCTCGGTACGGAAGAGTTCCTGAGCGCCCCGTCAACCGCATCCCCTCACGGGAACGGCGACTCGTCTGCATTGCCAAGTGAAACTGCTGCCCAGGCGTTCCTGGGGCGCACGGCGTGGCTTACTCTCTACGCCGAAGTGTTAGGTCGTGCTCTGCTGAGAGAGCTCAAGTTATCCCGGCTACTGCTCGGGTCAAGCAGCGCGGAACAGTTCCTGTTAGTGCTGGCTGAAGACGACATTCCGCGCGCGAACGAGTTCCTTTCTGGCGCCGCCGAGTCGGTTGCCGCAATCAGCGGGAACAAGCTTCGGCTGCTCTGGGTGAGCACGGAAAATCTGGGAGCGTGGCCCATCGTACGGAAGCGCCTGGATGACGCATTGGCTGCGAAGGCGTCTACGCCGCTCGCCGGTCATCAGGATGCCTCACCGATGTTTGCACCGGCTTCGGACGTGGCGAACGAAACAGCAGCCGACAACTACTTCCTCGAATTTGGCGCGAAGATTGCCGTCGCGACGCGAATCGGCTGGAGTGCAGAACAACGTGCGCATCTCCTCTGTGACGAAGGGCAGCTCAGTTGGGCACTGTCAGATAGCAACGAAGCGGATGATGAAGGCATCTTCTTTCCGCGCCGCTTCGCGATGAATGACGAGGGGTCGCACCTGTCTTCGTTGAGCGAACTGGCCGGTCGTGCCGAAGGAAACCCTCACTGGGCAGTTTTACGCGGCGACGTCGATCTGTTCGATGCAAGGCTGCGGCGCGCAACATCGATCGAAGAACATATTCACCTTTCGACATTATTCAAGCAGTTCTTCGCTGGAGAACTGGCGCTTCTCTGCGCGTACCCGGAATTTTGGCGCAAGGTGAGCTTGCTGTACCGCGGTGGCGACGATTTCGCGGTCGTCGGCTCCTGGGACGCATTGATCCTGGTGGCGCGCGAGTTGCATCGAGTCTTCGAAAAGTTCGTCGAGCAGAACCTTCAGACATCCGCCGGAGTAGAAGCAAAGACCGTTAGCATGGCCATCGCGATCGCGCCGGACATGGACGCATCCATCGCCACAATCTATGGACAAGCAGGGCTGCATCTGCGGACAGCAAAAGTCAGCGAGGCGGGCACATTCCATCTGTTTGGGCGTACGCTGGAATGGGCGCGCGTTCCCGATGCAGAGGAATTGAAGACGAGCCTGGTACGAATGGTTACCGAATTTGCCGTCGGACCAGAAGTGATTCACGACCTGGTGAGTGTTTATCGGGAATCGTTTTCGGCCCGAGGTTCGCGGCGCGGCAAGGCGGTGAAAGTGGAAAAGCCCTGGCGAACCTATCTGCGCGTGTCACAGGTGCTGCCGCAGTTGCGCGGTAAAGAATTTAACGATCTGCGAAACACAGTGGTGACGCACCTGCTCGGAAAGAAAACGGCGGGGTTAAAGCTCAGGCCGTCGGCGCGAGTAGGTTTGGAATGGGCGCGCCTAGCTGCAGGTGAGTAGTTGGCGCCATTGGTCAAAGCAATTTTCTAAGAAGGACAGAGATGGCTGAAACGGAAGAGCGAAAAGGCGAGGAGCGTCGCGGCGGAGAGAATCGCGGACCGCGCGAAGGTAGAGGCGGTGAAGCCCGTGGCGGAGGGAGTCCTCGCGGCGGGGATCGTCCCGGTGGAGGAGAACGCGGCGAGCGCGGGCGCGATCGTGGCGGCCCGTCCGGCGGCCGCGGCCCGGGTGGCGAACGGCGCGGTGAAGGTCCGCCCGAAATCGAGCTGGAAAAGTTGATTGCCGATAGCCTTTATCTGGACAATCAGGCGCATGTCGTGGTCAGCCGGATGCGCGACATGGATTCCGGAACAAAGAGTCAGCTGCGCCGTTTATACAACGCTGTGCGGCGCGCGACACGGGCTCCGGAAAGCGAGCGCCAGCACGAGTTTGTGATGGTGCGAGCGCGCCTGGCCTATACCATCGCGCGGCATTCGCTGCGCAGTCTGGATGCCCTGGAACGACTGCTGCTGCAGGTAACCAGGAAGAACGACGCGCGCGGATACGAACGCTTTCGCGATCTCTTTGAAGCAATCATTGCTTATAACGAATAGGACATTCGAAGATGAGTTCTCATACTGCTGCTACCGAACTGACGTTTCTCGGCAAACTGGTTCTTGAAGGCGAGATTCAATGTCAGACCGGCTTGCACATCGGTGCTGGTAAAGGGTCGCTTGAAATTGGCGGCGCCGATAACCCGGTTATCAAAAATGCGTTTGGCATTCCTTATATTCCGGGGAGTTCGCTGCGTGGGCGGCTGCGCTCACTGCTGGAACAGACGCTTGGACTTACCGTGCCTGCCGAACTGATCTACGTGTCGAAGCGCAAAGGCCAGGAAGTACGCATCCACCAAAGTAACCGCCCGGATGACGATGTCTGTATTCTGTTTGGGCGCACGCCGGGACGGGTGGAGCGGGTTACCGGCGAGTCCACCGATACCGCCGTCGCAACGCCGGCGCGGCTTACGGTCTATGATGCGCCTCTGATTCAGGAAAGCATCACACAGCAGATGCGGGAGAACATGGACGATGAATTGACTGAAGTCAAGAGCGAAAACGCTGTCGACCGTATCACCTCGCAAGCAAATCCGCGCACCCTTGAGCGCGTGCCCGCCACGGCGCGCTTTCGGTTTCGCATGATTCTCGATGTCCTGTGTGACGAAGACAAGGCACTGCTCGCGAGTGTGGCCGGCGCGCTGCGTCTGCTTGAGGACGATACACTCGGCGGCGGCGGTAGTCGCGGCAGCGGACGAGTGAGCTTCGCCGGATTGAGTCTGGCCTGGCGCGGCAAAGATTACTACTCGAAGGGATCGGAAGAGGTCTCGCTTCTTTCAGGCGCTGATATTGCCGGCCTGCAGCAGTTGGCCAGCGCTGACGATTTTGCGTCAAAGCTCGCATAAATGCAGCCCGCAGTCCTGATACGTTTGCGGCCGGCCGGACCGTGGCGATACGGCCCCGGTGACGGTGGGCAAACTCGCGTTGACTCCCTATTTCGCAGCGACCGGCTATTCTCGGCTTTAACGCAGGCCGCAAAGCAGCTCGCGTTCCTCGAAGAGTGGTTGGATGCCACGGCGGGCAGCAGTTCACCGGCGCTTGCCTTCTCCTCGCTCTATCCCTTTCAGGGCGATGTTCTGTACGTGACCCCTCCGGCGAACCTGTGGCCGCCGCCACCGGCTCTTGTGACTTCCCCGAGCCCGGTGTTCCTGACGAAAGTTCGCTGGAACGCCGCATATTTTGTGCCTGTGAGTCTGGTGGAGTCCATTCTGACCGGACAGAAGGTGTTGGCTGATCAGTGGGCGCCGGATCCCGAAAGCGCCTGCCTGTTGCGCCGGGATCGCCCGAGCACGACCCCGTTTCGAACTGTGGTGCGAACCGGCGCCGCGGTGGACCGCATAACCAAACAATCATCTGCCGCTCACAGCTTCGCCGGTGTGGAATTTGAGCCGGGAGCAGGGCTCTGGACGGTGGTCCAGTTTGCTGATGAAACGACGAGCCAGGTTTGGAACGAGCGGATTAAGGGAATGTTCCGCTTGCTTGCGGACACGGGTTTGGGCGGACGCCGCAGCGTGGGATGGGGTCAGATGGAGGCGCCGGAATTCGAAGATGGCGGGTGGCCGGCTGTCTTGTTCCCGCGGCTGGCGCGCGCTCTGGCCAAAAACGGGACATCGGACGATGCGCAAGCTGGTTCGCTGTATTGGATGCTGTCTTTATTTTCGCCGGCAGCGGCGGATGCCGTTGACTGGTCGGGTGGCGATTACAAGCTGGTTGAGCGAAACACCATTTCAGGTAAGCAGGTTCGCCTGGTTGCCGAGGGATCCGTCGTTGCCGCCTCCGCTGCACCGGTTGGCAAAGCGATCGACATTGCGGAAGGCGAGGGTCGCCACCCGGTCTACAAATCGGGAATCGCCTTGTCGTTGAAGCTACCATCCTGGCCGGAACCGATACCGGAGGAGGCTACGATTGAGCCGGTTCCGGAAATCGTCGTGATCGAACCGCCCGAAGAGCCAGCCCAAGGACCGGATGTTCCAGTTCCGGAAGTGCCGGTGCCTGATATTCACGATCCGGACCTGCCAATTGTCGTCGCGGAAGCGGAGCCGCAGGCGGAAGCTGAAAACTCAGAAGTAGAGAACCCGCAGGAGATCCCGCAAACAGAGGCAACCTCCCAAGATCTTGAAGCGGAGCCGCCTCCAGAAGTTGAGCAAACGGAACCTGAGGCGGAAGCTGGCGAAGAGCCGGCCGGCACGGAGGAGTCGAACGATGCAGTATAGAGTCACCGTACTGACGCCGCTGCTGGTTGGTGACGGCCGCGAACTCTCTCCGGTCGACTACATGGTCTGGAAGGACCAGGTGAATGTGTTGGACCAGACGCGCATTTTCAAACTGTTGGCCCGTGGGCCGCGTCTGGAGGGTTATCTGACGCAGCTTCGAAAAGCCACGAAGCTTGATTTCGCGTCTTGGGGTGGATTCGCGCAGAACTTTTCGCAGCGGCGGATACCGTTTGAAAGCACCGATTCGACGGTTATCTGGAACGCTGCTTCTTCGGAGAACCTGTTCATCCCGACGTTTACGGCCGGACACCGCGGGGCTTACCTGCCTGGTTCAGCGTTGAAAGGCGCGCTGCGAACCGGCTTAGTGTTTTCGCGCTGGAACGACGATTTGCTGGATCGGTTGGAGAAAACCATTGAAGGTGACCGGCTGCCGCGCCGTGTCGCCGAGAGCGCAGAAAATTCTTCCGGCGCCTCGCAGGTGCGGGTCGTTGCGGCGGCCGATAGCGATTCCGTCCCTACGTCCGCGTTCAAGATTTATCTGACGCGCGTCGCCTCTCTCGACACCCGAAGCGGAGCAAAGCCGCAGCTTGTCTGGAAGGTCGCCGGGCGCGGAAGCGTGCCGTCACAGCGCATGACCGAATCGACGGCATTGTTTGCCGAAATGGCGGTTCCCGGCACGACGTTCACTGGAGATTGGCGGGAAAAGAAATTCCTGGAGAATCCCGAACTCACCCATGCTTTGGGTTGGCGATCCGTACCCGATCCGCAGATGCTTTTTGCCGGAGCGCACAAGTACGCGGCGGCCCAATTGAACATACACGCCGCCTATGCCCAGACGAGTGGTTTGAGTCGCGTGAGCCAAACCGTCGAGCGACTTCGTGCAGAACTCACCGCAGTTCAGGAGTCGCAGACCTCGTGTCTGCTTTGTCTCGGGTGGGGCGGAGGCTTCCTCTCGAAAGCGGCTGTTCTGAATACCGAACGTGAATCGTACCGGAATATCCTGAAGGCGGTCCCGGCAATCAGCAGATCGATTCGCGACGGCTTGACGTTCCCCAAAACCCGAAGGGTTGTTTTCTCAGGCGGACAACCAGCTACTCTGCCGGGGTGGGTCCGTCTGGAATTTTCATAAAAGGGCAACATGCCGCCGTACGCGGCAGCAACAACGGGCCGACCGCATGATGAGCCGGCGGTCTTGTGTGCAGCGGCCAATATTGGCACAGCCGAAGTTTATTGGTGGAGGCGGCGGGAGTCGAACCCGCGTCCGAAAAAGCCCGCCGTGTCAAGCCTACGTGTGTATCCGGTTCTGGTATTTCAACGGCGCCCTAAATCACCGGCAAGAGCGAACGCCGCCTAGTCCGATTGATCTCGGCCTGCTGCTCCGGACCGAAGCTCTCGACCTATCCTGCAAAATGACACCCGCTAGCTGGCGCGCAGGCTCACCAGCCGGGGCGGCTACTCAGTTAATTAAGCAGCGTATGCAAACTGCTGATTATTGGCAGTTGTAGTTTTCCGATCGTTTTACGGGAGCTCGGAACCCGACACGCCTCAACACAACGTTTCAATCCCGTCGAAACCGTTGCGCCCCCTCACTTGGCCCGTCTCCGGGGGAAAGACCGGCCACCTCCCAGTTTAGCAGCTTGCGCCGTAATCGGGGTTTCCTCCTCCCACCTAGGTTGCCTTCGGGCAACCGCAAATGATCCAATGGAAATTCAGTTTTGCGAATGCATGCGAAGTAGCACTGTAGTGCCCGCCGCGCCGGTTACAGTGAAGCCGGGGCCGACACCCGCCGCAGACGACGTTAAAGGTGAGGAGCACGACAAGCTCTTTCACGTCGTCCTACTCGATGACGACCACCATACGTACGACTACGTCATCGAGATGCTGCAAAAGTTGTTTCTGCTCTCGGCAGCCGACGCATTTCAGCATGCTGTCGAGGTCGACACCACCGGACGAACGATCGTGATTACCTGCGAACGCCCTCAGGCCGAATTTGCCCGGGACCAGATTCAGTCCTACGGAGCGGATCCGCGGATGCCCAGCTCAAAAGGCTCCATGTCGGCTGTCCTGGTACCGGCAGGCAACACCGACGTGGCCGGCTAGCCTGAGCTATCGGTGTTTAACCTTAAACAGCTTCTGCTTCGTCGCCCACCGGCGTGGGAAAAGTCTCAGAGATATGGTCGTGCCACGTCAACGCATCCTCGTCGACAAAACTCCACACGAGCCCAATGCCCGCGGCCAGCAGGCTGACTACGCTTCCAAACAGCCGAAGGTAACGGCGCTTCTGCGAAGGCGGATTCCCGTCAAAATCGACCAACCGCAGATGCGCTAACTGCATGCCTATTGTGTCCCGGCCGCCAACCATCCAGAGGATTTTATAAAACACCGGCACGGTGACAAGCGCAAACGCGGCGAACAGAAGCACTTGCCGGTCGAGCCGCAGGCGGCCGCCTGAAAGCCAGAACAAAAGTCCAACTGCCGCGCAGCCTGCCAGCATGAGGCTTCCATCTACTAACGCCGCGCGAATACGCAGGCTGATTGGCGCTACCGGCGCATCACAGATAATCGATGGCTGCGGCTGGCTGACAACTTCGGGCGAAAAGAGATCCAGTGTGGTCTGGTTTTGGTGGGTGCGCTTGCTAGAAGGACGCGCCCGGCGCAATTCGACTTTCCCGGTCTCGATGGGAGCCGGACGTTCGCCCGCAACGCGGTCCGGCTTTGGCTGTTTCCCACCTCTCGAAGGATCGTTTTTCCAGGCATCGAGCGATACCACCCGCGGCGAATTGATCGGCTGACTAAATAACCGCTGTTGATCTGACTGCTGCTGCGCCGGAGAACCCGCAGGCTCAGCTTCGGGCGCGCGCTCTTCCTCTAGCGCAAAATTATAGGCGTGCGCTGTTGCGCTGGAGACTACCGGAAACGCGCTGACAGGCGTGGCCCTCACCCTGCGGCTGCAACGCGGGCAGCGATAATCGTCGTCCCGGACCCAGGTTTCGCAATACTGACAAGTCATACGCTCTCTCCCGCCGGCCTAGTGCGAAGAAAATCTTGCGGCCGGTAACTCCGGCGTGCTACGGTTTTCGGTTGAAGCCCCGTTCTGCGCCGCACAGTCCCCCAGTTCATCTATCTAGCAGAAATACACGACTTTGTCCAGAACATTTCATATATATTCTGTTGTGGCGCTTCGCGCTGTGTCTTCTCGTTCCGGCTTTAGCCCCCGCCCAAAATGCAATTCGCGCCGTGAGAACCGACACGCCGCCGCGTGATGAAATCTGGTACAGCGGCATCAATCAGGAGTCCGACAGCAACCTGAAGTACCTGCATGGCGATGCCTATGTAAAGACCAGCGAAATGAAAATTTCGGCTGACGAAATCGAATTCGATTCCGATACCGACTGGGTCCACGCACACGGCCATGTTCACATGGAACACTTCGCCACCGGCGACAACCTCCACGCCGATCACGGCGAATACAACATACGAACAGACGAAGGAAAATTCTATGTCGTAAGCGGAACTGCGCCAGCCAAGATCCTGACGAGCCCGTTCGTACTAACGACAACGAATCCCTTCTACTTCGAGGCCAACTCCGCGGACCGCTACAAAGATCGCTACGTTCTCCACAAAGGATTTCTTACCGACTGTAAGATGCCCAAGCCGTGGTGGATCATGCAAGCTCCCTTGTTCGACGTGGTCCCCGGCGATCGAGCCATAGCCCGGAACGCAGTTCTCCGGGTGAAACATCTTCCTGTCTTTTATCTGCCGTTCTTCTATAGGCCATTGGGAAGAAACCCGCGGCAGAGCGGATTCCTGACGCCGACCTTTGGCCACAGCTCGTTCTACGGCTGGATTTACGGCGCCGGATATTACTGGGCCATGAACCGCAGCTACGATATGACCGGAATCGTTGAGGAGTTCACCGAACGCGGGCCTGCCTTTACGTATCAATTTCGCGGCAAGCCCACCGAGACTTCCGATTTCACATTTTTGCTCTACGGTGTTGACGATCAAGGCGTGTCGCAACCCTCGGGTCCGCCGGTAAAGCAAGGCGGTCTTGAATTCGATTTAACCGGCAGCGCGCAAGTGTTCGGCTTTCAGGCCCGGGGCGATCTCCACTACCTCAGCTCTTTTCTTTTCCGCCAGGCATTCTCTTATTCTTTCGCCACGCTTATTTCAAACGAAGTCCATTCAGCGGGCTTTCTGCAGCGGCGCTTCGATCAAGGCAACTACACGTTGAATATCGTTGCGCAGCGAAATCAGAATTACATTGGTACCACTCCTATCGATGAGCCGCAGAATGAGACGATTGTTCAAAAGCTGCCCGCGATCGAGTCCTCGGGGCGCGATCAGGAATTGGTCGCCGGACCCCTCCCTCTGTACTTCTCGTTTAATGCTTCCGCCGGACTGTTCACCCGTGAGGAACCAACCGGCACTCAGGTTTCGTCCGGCTCGCCGGCAGAGTTGTTTCACAGCGGGGAACTAGGACGCTTTGATGTCCAGCCCCACGTCTATACTGCTTTTCGATGGAAAGGTCTTTCGCTCGAGCCCGGGTTTACCCTCGGGGCCACCGACTATACAAACTCGTACTCTTCGAACACGACTACGTACGGTCCAATAGGACCGTGCGGCGGTTATGCGGAATGTCCCCCCACGCCGACTACCTCGGTTGCGCTTGCGGATGCGAATCTGTTTCGCCACAATGCCGATTTCACTCTGAACCTGCGGCTTCCCACGCTCGAGAAGATCTACACTCCCCCACCCGCGCTGCATTTAGGCAGCAAGTTAAAGCACGTCATCGAAGCCGAAGCGGAGTATGAGTATGTAACCGGGATCGATCAATATCAGAGGATCATTCGCTTCGACGAGACAGACATCCTTTCGAATACCAATCAATTGACTTTGTCGTTGACCAACCGTTTGTATAAGAAGGACAAGAACGGCACCGTCAACGAAGTATTGGTTTGGCGTGTGGCGCAACAACGGTACTTCGATCCGACGTTCGGCGGGGTTGCCGTAGCCGGACAAAGAACTGTGGTCGCGTCCGCTGAGGAATTCACTCCGTATGCGTTCATCGCCGGACCTCGCTCGAGCTCGCCGGTCGTCTCTACCCTATCCCTCATCCCCTATGCGTTCTTCAGTCTGGACTGGCGCGTGGAATATGATCCGGTGCAACACAAGACGGTAGTCAACTCGTACAGCGCCAACTTTCGCCACGGGAAATTTTTTGGTCTCGTCGGCGAAACCTCCGTTCGTACGGACCCGCTGCTGTTTCCGCAGGCTAACCAGATCAACTTCGGTGGCGGTTACGGCAGTTACAACAGCAAAGGTTGGAACATCGGAGCAAACGAGGTATACGATCTGCTGCTGCACCGCGGCGTGTTTCAGTATGTGCAGGGCACTTACAACACCGACTGTTGCGGGTTTAGCGTGCAGTACCGCCGCATTAACTTCGGCATCCGCGACGAAAATCAATACCTGTTCTCGTTCTCGCTCGCCAACCTCGGAACCTTCGGCAGTTTGCAGAGGCAGGATAGAATCTTCTGAAGCATACGACCATGTTCCTGCGTCTATAGCCTTGAATCGCAGGGGCGAGCGCAAGCGAACAGCTCAGGTTGATGTCTATATACTGGTCGCAGCGGAGTTCCGGCTCGGCTGTATGTATGAGCAAATCGAGTTAGCAGGACCGGTTATGTTCTGATGCTCCACTTGAAGCAGATTGTGCTGCCTGTGGATTTTTCACCTCGCTCAGAGCGCGCCGCCAGATACGCGCAAGTCGTGGCCTCCCGTTTTCACTCCCACATCGTTTTACTGCACGTGGAGCACGAGCCGCCCTTCATCGGCGGTGAAGAAGTTGGGGCTCCGCCTCCCGGAAGTATCGACCACAAACTTTGGTTGCGGGGCAGGTTGAACGCGTTCATGCGCAGTGAACTGCGAGAGCCGGCGGTCACCCGAGTGCTCCTCGAAGGTGATCCCGCGGCGCAAATCGTGGAGCTTGCGCGTAGCAACCAGGACGGTCTGATCATGATGGCGACATCCGGGCACGGAGCTTTTCGGCAGTTCCTCCTGCGCTCTACTTTGGCACGAGTAATACAGCATTCTGCATGCCCCGTCTGTACCGGTCTCCATTTTGCAGAGGGGGGGTCTGCGCCGCCGCTCGTCTTTCGAAAGGTCGCCTGCGCTATCGATTTGGGGTCGCATAGTCGAAGCGCGCTCGAATGGGCCTCGCAATTTTCAGCAGCATTTGGTGCGCGGCTGCTGGTAATTCACGTTGTCAGACCAAGTGGAGGGCAAAGAACCGCACCGGGAAATCCGCAATCAGAAACGATAGAGCGTGCGAACGTGGCGATTGCCGGCATTCTGGACAACTTAGGCATTCAGGCAGACGTAGCAGTTGCCTCGGGACGGGCTCCTTCGGTTGTGCATGACTTGGCACAGGGATCTGCGGCTGACATTCTCGTCATCGGCCGCTGTGCTCTGTCCGGCCGGCTTCATCCCGACACTTACGGAATCATTCAGCAGTCTCACTGCCCGGTTGTGAGCGTATAGACCTCCATGTGCCGGCCGGAATCCAACAAGCAAAGTCAAGAATGACGATCTCTTTACCTCGTGGTAAACGGCTGCTGATGGGGCAAAGCCGGAATGAACTGGTGCTGAGCATCGTGCTCGGCGCATTGATCGGACTTGTCGTGGTGGCGTTTCTGCTCCTGACGGGACGGATTGCGGCGCGTATGTATCCAGCGGGCGGCGCGCCCTGGCGGCGCATCCTGGTTCCGACGCTAGGCTCCTTGGTCACTGGCTACTTTCTTTACCGATACTTCCCGCAGGCGCGGGGCAGCGGCGTACCCCAGACGAAATTTGCGCTGTACGTCGAAGACGGACGCATTTCATTCCTAACGGTGA
Organism: Bryobacteraceae bacterium; assembly: GCA_036269815.1. Classification (GTDB taxonomy): domain Bacteria; phylum Acidobacteriota; class Terriglobia; order Bryobacterales; family Bryobacteraceae; genus Bog-105. The sequence goes on along the minus strand of DATBDT010000100.1, from coordinate 15,377 downwards.
TCGGGAAGTTCTTCTTATGCGCCGGATCATTGGCCACCGGAATAGCGCTTGGCCGTGAGGGCCCGTGCGTACAGATAGGAGCGGGCATTGCTTCGGTTATCGGGAGACGCCTGGGAGTAACGAAAGAACAGGTGAAATCGTTAGTGCCGGTGGGCGCTGCGGCCGCGCTTGCGGCCGCTTTCAACACGCCGATCGCCGCCGTGTTGTTCACTCTGGAAGAGATCACGGGAGATCTTCACGCGCCCGTACTGGGCGCAGCCGTGGTCAGCTCGGCGACGGCATGGATGGTTCTTCACCTGGTTCTCGGTGACCAACCACTGTTTCACGTCGCAGGCTATAAGCTGGTCCACCCGATTGAGTTTGCCATCTACGCGGTATTAGGCGTTGTAGGGGGCTTCGGATCGGTATGCTTTGTAAAGTTGCTGCTATGGCTCCGGGAGCGTTTCATGCGCCTCCCGTCCTGGACGGTCTGGCTGCAGCCGGTCGCAGGCGGTCTGACGGTTGGCTTAATAGGCTGGTTTGCACCGGAGGTGATGGGTGTCGGCTACAACTACGTAGAGCAAGTCCTGAACGGCAATCTCATTCTTGAGACGGTTGCACTGCTGGCAATTCTTAAGATCATCGCTTCGGCGGTTTGCTACTCGTCCGGCAATGCTGGCGGCATCTTCGGCCCCAGCCTCTTTATTGGCGCGATGATCGGTGGCTCGATCGGGAGCATCGCGCATTCCTTGCTGCCCGCATACACCGCCCAGCCAGGCGCATACGCGCTAGTGGGAATGGGAGCGGTTTTCGCGGGCATCGTTCGTGTTCCGATAACGTCCGTCATCATGGTCTTCGAGGTCACGCGCGATTACACCATCATCGTTCCGCTGATGATTTCCAACTTGATTTCGTTTTTCATCTCGTACGGGTTGCAGCGGGAGCCGATCTACGAGGCGTTGGCGCGGCAGGAGGGGGTTTATTTGCCGACGGCTGAATCGCGCGCGCTCCTTGGCCGGAAACAGGTGCTTCAAGCCATGCATACGGATACGAAAGCGCTGCCTTCGCAACTCACCGTCGCAGAGGCGCTCGATCTGGCGGAGCGTAGTGGACTGAAATCGTTGCCGGTAACCGACAAATCCGGCCTATGCGCGGTTATCGGCAAGATAGATTTACAGAGCGCAATGGCGCAGGGGTGGGGAGAGAAGGATTTGGCCGATGTCATCGGGCATTACTTCTCCTGGAACGGTAAGGATCCCACTAAATTTTCATACGTACATTCCGATCACAGTCTTGCAGTAGCGTTGGAGCGGATGGGAGCAAGCGGCTCCGATATGCTGCCGGTTGTCAGCCGCGGTAATTTGCGGCAGTTGTTGGGCATTATCACACTCGACGACATTCTCGCCTCGTATGGCGTGGCAAAACCGTTCGAAGCCGCGGCAGAGACCGAGAAGTAAATGACGCGCGATCCAAAAACGAAGTCGGTCACCGGAACATTTCTTCTGATCAGCGTGGCCATCGTTGGGTTTGCCTTTGTCGACCGTTTCCTTGCTCGTACCGAACGCGTAGAGGGCGAACGAGAGGCCGAAAGACTCTATCAGGAGGGAGAGCAATTCGAGAAATCGGGAGACGCCAAGCACGCCATTGACCGCTTTCGGGCGGCGCTCGCGATTGCCGATCGCGAGGAGTATGGCATTGCGCTCGCAAGTGCTCTGCTTCAGGCAGGACGCCCGCAAGACGCGGAGTCGGTCGTCAACGAGCTGCTTCAGCGGGACTCGGTCAATGCGGAGGCAGATCTGATGATGGCTCGCGTCCTGGTAAAAGAAGGCAACATCCCCGCGGCTGCGTCGTATTACCATCGTGCCATTTACGACCAGTGGAGAACTGAGGCGCCGCGGCGTCGACTGCAGGTGCGCCTCGAGCTGATCGATCTGCTGGCCCTGTATGGAAAAAAGCAGGAGCTGCTATCTGAACTTCTCGCGGTTCAAAGCGAAGCTAACGGCAATCTTACTCTCCTGAAACGGATTGCGCCTCTTTATCTCAAAGCGGGCTCGCCCGGGCACGCCTCCGAAGCTTTCCGCGACATCTTACGCTCCGAGCCCCATAACGCAGAGGCCTATTCAGGTCTTGGCGAAGCTGAATTTGCAGAGGGGCGGTATCGCCAGGCGGAAGGAAATTTCGCCGCCGCCGTTCGAATCACGCCGCAGGATGAGCAGGCTAAGACTCGCCTGGAACTTTGCCGGCGGGTGACGCAATTAGATCCAACCCGCCGTGGCCTCAGTAGAACCGACAGATACCGCCGGAGCGTAGAGGTATTGACGGCCGCGGCGGATGATTTGCGCGAATGCAGCGGGGCCGCGGCTACAGAGGACATTCAACAACTGATTGGTCTTGCGCAAAAGCAGATATCGCAGCGGGTATCTACGTCGAAGGAGGACGATGCGATCGAAGCAAATCTGAACCTTTCAGAACAGCTCTGGAGCACGCGCCTGCGGACATGCAGGCAAACGAGGACGCCTGCCGAGCAGCCGCTGGCGCTTGTGTTGGCCAAAATATCGCAATAGCTCGGTACCGGTAATGTGCTGGTTCAGCGTGAAATGGAGAACTGGCGTTCCCGTAAGCGAGTATACCGCCTTCTTCGGCGACCAGTTGGGAGACATCGCGCGACGCAAGTGGCGACTGCTGAACTGGGCGTTGGCTGAAACCGCAACTGGTTTCAAGAAAGGAAAAAACACGTTGGGTGGTCGGCGCTCACACAGCCCGCGTGGGTGGAAGAAACAAACTGGCTAGGAAAGAAAATAGTGACGGCCCGAACGCTCATACGCCGCCAAGCGGATTCCGTGTGGCCACTTTCCAATGTGGTTTATCTGCCCAATCTCGCAGACACGCTGCCAGCGAGCCTCTATCGAAAAAGAAGGGATCTGGATTATTAACGATTTCGGGGTTGCAGGGAGAGTCTGGACCGGGTTCATCGCTACCTATGCCGGAAGCGTAAAGAGAAACACGGAGCCGACGCCGGCCTGGCTTTCCAGCCAGATGCGCCCCCCGTGTCCTTCCACGATTCTCCGGGAGATGGCCAGGCCAAGCCCGGTGCTGCGCTCACCATCGGTGCTACGGACGCTGGTCCGCCCGAAGGGCTGAAATAGGTTGCCGCGCTCGGCTTCAGGAATGCCTGGCCCCAGATCGCGAACCGAAATCCGCACGCCGCCGTCTTCGGCCACCGCGCGCACTTCGACCGCGGTTCCCGGCTGCGAATACTTGACGGCGTTAGAGATCAGATTGTTCAGCACCTGCGCGATCTTCCATTCATCGAGCGACAGTCTGGGTAGTACGCCTTCGATTTGAAGACTGAGGTGAATATGCTTCTTCTGGGCCAACCCGGCGTTGAGGCCAACGGTGTGTTCGAGCAGCTTGTGGGGATCCGACGGGCGGCGGTCCAAGCGCAACATGCCGGCTTCGATTGAAGAGATGTCCAGGAGGTCGTCGATCATCTGTAACATGAACTCGCTCGACCTCTGGATACTGGACACGTATCCGGCCTGTTCCTCGCTGAGTCCGGCGCCGGCGTCTTCGCGCAGAAGGTCACTGTGGACGAGGATGGTGGCCACGGGGTTACGGAGGTCGTGCGCCACCATGCCGAGAAACTGATTCTTGAGGCGGTTGGCGTGTTCGAGTTCGAAATTCTGTTTGGCGAGTTCGCGGTGGGCGTTGGCAAGTTCGTCGCTGACGCGAGAGAGTTCGTTGTAAAAGTTGTGTTGATAGCGGCCTGCGGCCGCCTCCTTCAGCAACATCTCCAGGAGCGCGCGGCGAACCTGGTTTTCCTGATCGTTGTGGATGCGCATGAGGTCTTCGAGAAGGTCGAGCAGTTCACGGCTCGATGCCGCGCCCAGAATCAGCAGGCAGCCGTCCATGATGCAGCCGTCGAAGTAAAGCGTGCGCGCAAGCCCGTCTTCCGCGGCGAGTTGGAGCTCCCATTCGAAGGAGGATTGGCTTGCGCGGATCTTCTGCAGGAAGCTGAAGCTCCTCGCCACGCTGGGAGGGTTAACGCAGGAGCTGAACAAGCGCCCAGCGGGAAAGCACCCGGCCAACCCCAGTGAATCGGCCAAAACCTCCAGGATGCGCCCTTCGGCATCGCAGCGGAGGGCGATACCAGCGGGACTCGGGGCGCCGGGAATCACGCGCTGCAGGCCGCCACTACGGCGATGGCCTCGGCGGCGTCGCGGGCGCAGCCGTCGGCGCCTACGTCCTTCCACAAGCCGGGCAGGGAGCTGAATGGCGCCCCGCCGACCAGAATGTGCGGTGGGTTACCTGCGGCGCGCGTGGCGGCGATCAGATCGGCAACGGCTTGTACATGAAACGGCATGGAGGCCGAGATCGCCAGCACGTGAGGCGCCCGTTCGGCCACCTGCTGCAGCGTGCCGGAAATAGGGGTGTCCGCTCCCAGAAAGAACGTATCCCATCCTGCCATTTCGAGAAAGTCGGCCAGCATACGTGCCCCAAGCTGGTGCAGCTCTCCGCTCACACACGTCACTACCGCCCGGCGGCCGTTCCTCTCGGCCGAGAGAATGCGCGGAAAGAGCTGCGACATGATCAACAGGGTGCAGGAGGTGCAATAGTGCTCCTGGCCGACGCCGATCCGGTTCGAATGCCAGAGCCGCCCCAACTCGTACTGCGCGCGTTGGAAGACGAGGAGGTAGATATCCTTGATCGAAGTGCCGCTCTCGGCCGCACCAAGGATGAGGCGGTTTGCAGTGTGCCGTTCTCCCCGCAGCAGGGCCGCCAGATAGTCGCGCGCCAGAACGTCGAGCGGTTCGCTTCCCTCGATGTAACTGGAAAGCTCAGGCGTAGCGCCTTCAATCTTCGCACGTGCCGCGTCCAGGTACTCGGAGGCCAGCGAACCGCCCGCGCCCTCCAGTTCTAAAGCCAAAGCGCTCCGCAACAGTTCCAGATTGAACGCCAGCGCTTCGCCCGGAATGTTCAGACCCGCCAACTGCGAAGCGGCCCAGGCGGCGTACTCGGTAAACAGGGCAGGACGCCCCCAAAAAAGGGCTTCGCCCAGATGGGCGAGATGGCGGCGATTATCCTCGGTAAACTCTTGCCGGTCCCCTTTCCAACGCAGTGCGATTAGCGGGTGGGCTTCGAAGTGAAGGCTGGTAACGCGCTGGGCTATTGCCTTGCATCGTTGCTTCAGGACTTGGCTGGCCGCGTGTCCCGCCGCATTCGACTGCATTGATGGTGTCCTGTCTACCAGTTCACCACATTGCGCTTTGCAAAGAATCATGAGCGCTCCCGCCGGTCGTTTCATAGCGCTGTCACATACTTCTGAGATCCGAACCGGCTCCAACAGATGCCGCTTCACGATGGCGACTTTCTCTTCCGGCGTATAGTGCTTCCGTTGCTTCTTCATGCGTTCGCTCCATTGTCTTAATGGGGGAACGCTTTCTCCATTTCCAGCTGAATCGGGACAATATCCTGAACCGCACATGCGGCTAAGCTTTTTTGTCACTCATCAATTTACTGGTGGCTCACCTTGGAGGAGCACAGTGGAGGTGGTTGCTGATCGCATTTGGCGCACTCGAGAATATGGCCGATGAAGCGTTCGCGGCCGGTTTCGGTCTGCACCCAGTCGCGGTTCTGCCACGGCGGATTGTGCCGCATGTGTTGCCCATGACCGCAGCCTAAATCTGCGATCCAATCGCCGTGCTCATCCTGATGGAAGGCGATGATGCGTTGGTTCATCGAGCTTAGCCGTTACTTGGGGACCACCGGGAGCCAAACCGCACTAGCAGAATCAGCGGAGTGGTAGATGGTCTGAGTAGCCTTAACGTAGTCGGACGGCTTTGCAAAGAAGATATTGTCCACGTAAGTTTGTGGGTTGCGGTCGTACAACGGAAACCATGTCGATTGAATCTGGACCATGATGCGATGACCGGGCATAAACACATGATTGACGGTTGGGAGCGCGAAGTGATACCGCTGCGGCTTATTGGCCGGAATTGGCGACGGATGCTCAAAACTGTCGCGGTAGCGGCCGCGAAAAATGTCCATGGAGATGGCTAGCTCATAACCGCCCATCTCCGGCTGGCTGGGCACTTCGTCGGGATAGACATCGATCAGCTTCACCACCCAATCAGCATCTGTACCCGAGGTGGCCGCCAATAAGTCGGCGACAGGAGCGCCGCTCACCCGAAGCGGTGAGGTCAGCACCGGGGTCTGATACACCAGGACGTCAGGCCGATCATCAACCGAGCGCTGATCGGCTACCAGCCAGGTTCTCCAACGATCAGAATCGGCGAAACGGATCGGGCGCGGGATATAGGGAACCGGTTTGGCCGGGTCCGAGACGTAAGAATCCGATCCCTCTGCCGCCGGTTTATCAAAGCTCAGTCCGAAAGATGGTTCGAGGTAGAGGGCCTTCATCGGAGAAGCGCAGTGCTCCTGGCAGGCAAGCGGCCACTGGGACAGACGATCCCAATGATTTTCGCCCGTGTTGTAGATAAACACCGGCGGCGTGTAGGCCTTGGAGCCGCCGGACTTCAGGTACTGATCGAAAAATGGCTTCAGGACTTCGCGGCGGAATTGCAAGGCCGTGTCGCCATCCCATTTCAGAGGCCCCAGATTGTAAGCGTCGTAGTTGACCTGGCTATGACGCCACGGTCCCATCACAAGAAAGTTATGGCCGGCTTGCCCCTTCGCTTTGAGAGCAAGATAGCAGTGAATGGCGCCCCACATGTCCTCCTGATCCCAGAGTCCCTGGATCCACATGGTGGGCACGCGTGAAGGTTTCTCCGCGACGAGTTTGTCTAGCGCCTGTCCTTGCCAAAACGCATCGTAGGCGGGATGGTCGAGTATCTTCTGCGCCCAGCCGAGTTGGTTCAGGCCAGTTTCCTCAACGTAATTACCGGCGGAGCCTGCGCGAAGGAACCCCGTGTAGTCGTCGTAAGCGCCGCGCGGGACCGGATCGCCCTCACCGGTTTTTGTTGTCTGGCTTGCAATGTAGTCGAAGTTTGTCTGGCGGAATGCGCCGTAGTGGAACCAATCGTCGCCCATCCATCCATCGACCATCGGGCTTTCGGGCGCGGCAACCTTCAGGGCCGGGTGAGGCTCGAGAAGCGCCATCACCACTGTGAAGCCTTCATACGAGGAACCGATCATGCCGACGCGTCCGTTCGATTCCGGTATGTTTTTTACAAGCCAGTCGATGGTGTCGTAAGCATCCGTCGTGTGGTCCACTTTGGTGCTGTTGAGAGGGCCAACAACCGGACGGGTCATCAGGTAATCGCCTTCCGATCCGTATTTGCCTCGCACGTCCTGAAAAACGCGAATGTAACCATCCGAGACGAATACTTCATCACCTTCCGGCAAGGCGGCGAGAATATGGGAACTGTTGTTGCGTTGAACGCGCTTGGCGGCATGATATGGCGTACGAGTGAGCAGGATAGGCGCATTCGCAGCGCCCTTCGGAATGACAATGACCGTAAAAAGCTTTACGCCATCCCGCATTCGAATCATAACTTCGCGTTTGGTGTAGTCGTAACCACTCTCAGGAGCGGAGAAGTGCTTGGGAATATCGCTTTGAGCAAGGATGCGAGTTATGATAGCAACAGCCACGACGAGCGGTGTCCATCTGAGTAACGGCCGGAGTAGCGACGCCATAAAGTAGATTCTAGACGTAGCTTTGCGGAAGGTCTTTTTTAACGGAGCAGAACTATTCGCTGCCAGTCCAGATGTCTTCCTGATCATCCGACTGGACAAAAAACAGCGTTCGCCGGTCGGGCGACATGGTGAAGCGGGAATGAAGGTCACTGCGGGCGCTCGGCATTTCCTGCTTTACCTGATGAGTGCGAACGTCGGCAAGATAAAACCCGTCGCTGCGGCTGAACAATAGCTGCTCGTCGTGCGGCATCCAAACAGCAGACGGTGAAGCGGCGGCTGGGGCGACTTCCCAATAGTCCCGGTTGCCTGGAGAATAGATGAAGAGGGACTCAGGACCAAAGCCGCTGGAATTCATGCGACCCACGACCGCCTGCGCATCGGCGGACCAGGCGAGAGGCCGAAAGGCTGAAGGCAGCCCCCAATCTTTTACCGCAGTGCCAGGAGAATCCAACGCTACCGGCGGACCGTTTCGCGGATAACCGATGAGCGTGCCGTCTGGCGCCCAGACATACGGGATGAGCCCATTTCGCGTGATTTGCTTCAGACCGGTTCCGTCCGGATGAACCGACCAGAGCTCGAAGCGATGACTTCGGTTGGAGCCGAAAACGATGCGTTTGCCATCGGGCGACCAGCGCGGACTTCGCTCGCTAAACAAGTCGTTGGTGAGGCGGCGGAAATTAGAGCCATCGGGTTGCACCAACGCCAAATCCTCCTGCGGATCTTGGATGCGCATAACGATCGTTTTGCCGTCGGGTGACATATCCGGCTCATGCATGCCGCGCTCACCTTCCGTGAGCTGGACTTTGGTGGAAAGATCCAATCCTTTGGCCGGATCGAACGGTGCCTTGTAAAGCTCGCTAAAGGGAATCCGGCGGACATAGGCGAACAATTTTCCCGAGTGTGCGAAGGTAGCCCAGCCGGTGAAAGAAGAAGGCGTAGGAACCGGCTCCAGGCTTCCGCTTGTTTTGCCCGATCTTTCATTGATGGCGACCCGCCAGAGCGTCATTGCGCCGCTGCGATCGCTGGAGAAGTAGAGATAGTGACCGTCGGCGGACCAAGCCGGGCTCCAATCGGTCCAGGAATCGTGCATGACGGCGACCGGGCGGGGCCCTTTGTCGAGGGTTTCGGCATTGATAGTCCAGATGTCCCGATCGCCATTGGGTTCGGTGTCCCAATAAGCGATACGATGACCATGCGGCGACCATGCGGGCTGCAGCGAGGACACGGCAGGTTGTGCACTGGCGAGTCTGCGGACCTGCCTGGTGGCCAGGTCGATTACTGCCAATGAGCTGCCGTTAGCGGATGTTTCTACAGGGTCGATGAAGCTTCCGGTTGAGAACGCGATCTTGCGGCCGTCGGGCGACCAAGACGGGTTGTAGCCTGAATCGGTCAGACGAGAAACCGCGCGGGACTGAGTATGCAAGAGGAACAGGCCGCCGCCGTCGCGCTCGCTCCGAAAAACGATGCTTTTTCCGTCGGGCGACCAAGCGGGTTGATAGTCATCGTCAGGAGACGACCCCGGAGTCAGCTCAGTCCATGCGGAAGTGGTCAGGTCACGCTCATAGATGTGCCAGGTTCCCGCGTCGCGCTGAGCATAGACGATGCTGTGGTCGTCCGGGGAGAAGCTCGGCGCAGTGCAGAGAACTTCGTCCGGGGTGATTCGCTTGAATCGTGCGTAGTGCGGAGCGGGCGGAGGGGTTAACAGACGCTGGATGATCCATACAGCAGCAACGATGGCAACTAAGGCGCCAAACGCGGCGATTCCCATCATCCAGTACCGGCGGGTGTTGACCAACGCCGCCGGGAGGGGGACTGCGGCGGGCAATACCGCGCCGACGGGCGGTGCGGCGTGAAGTTCGGGCGCCACCGGTTCCGCGAAGGATGGAACATAAGCGCCGCGGGGAAGGGAAATACGAATCGGATCACCGGCCCCGGGTCCGTCGTAATACTTCTGCAGGCGGGAACGCAGGCGGCTTGCTTCGACGCGAACGATCGGGTCAAGGCGGGGGTCGAAGTCGTCTCCGCGGTCGAAAACCTCGACTCCGAGCGTGTACTCCTTGAGCTCTCCGAGTCCGCCGTTCAGCCTCTTAGTGACCAAGTGGCGAAGCAGGCGCTGCTGGCGTGCAGCGCCGGCGAACATGTCGCTTTTTATGATGTGGTCGAGCTGGGTGAGGATCTGTTCAGGCGAGAACGTTTCGGAAGACAACGCTGCGTGCGGCTCGGGGTTGTTCGACGGAGGGTGACTCGACACACTGGGAAAAGTAGCCGGCTAGCGACAGCAAACGCAGCCGCCTCACATTCGATTCCAGCGTATCGTACTGCAAACAGCAGGGACAATCCCCACCCGCAGATAGGCAGAATCGCCGAAAACGGCACCCGTTACCGTTACGGTGAAGGGAAATCGTAGCCGAAACACGTTTGTTTTCAATGATTTCACCTCTATAGTAGAAGATGTAAGGCGTTAATGCACTTAGGCCGTCACCCACAATCAACCGAAATTCGTCGTCGCGGGTTCTTGCTGATCGCTTTTTTGTTACTTGCTGTTACACCGGTAATGGCAGCACCCGCCGGGGCAAATAGCGAACGCTTTGCACAGTCCGTTCAGCCGTTTCTTCAGAAAAACTGTGTCATGTGCCACAACGCCAAGCTGAAGACGGCTGAAATTGATTTCTCTCAATTCAAGACCGACTCCGACGCGGAGCAGGGAACAGAGACCTGGGAGAAGGCTGTGGAAAAATTGCGAACAAATGCGATGCCGCCGGCCGGTCTGCCGCGCCCTCCGCAGGCGGACATGGATGTTGTCCTGAAATGGATGGATACGGCGATCGCCCGGGCAGATGAACGTGCTAAGTCTGAGCCGGGCCGCGTCACTGCTCATCGGTTAAACCGGGCTGAGTACAACAATACAGTCCGGGATCTGGTGGGAGTCGACATTCGCCCGGCCGACGAGTTTCCGCAGGACGATTCCGGCTACGGCTTTGACAACATCGGCGACGTGCTGTCGATTTCGCCCGTGTTGATGGAACGGTACCTGACTGCGGCCGACAAAGTGGTACACGCTTCTTTGTACGGGCCCGAAAAGCTGAAGCCGGTTGTAGTGCGGCATCAACCGCCGAGTCCTAAGTTTCCACTAGTTGACAAGCCGCTGATGAATTACGATCTGACCGGCCTCAACCTGCCGAACGCCCTGCATACGACGCACTGGTTTTCGGTGGAGGGCGATTACACATTTCGGATTGCGTTAGAGGGAAGGCGTCCTAATGGCTCGGAGCCGGTGCAGATCGGGTTATGGCTGGACGGCAAGCTAGTGCGAACTCTCGATATCGACGCGCCGAGCGACGGGCACAGCATCGATCTGTTCGGGATGCAGCGTGAAGTGAAGCTACATGTGACACAGGGCGATCATTGGATTGCCGCCTCGATCCTGCGTCTCTATGAAGGATTGCCTCCGAGCTATGGCGGTCCGAATCCATCGAAGCGGCTCGAACCGCCACCGCCCGACCCGAAGAAACTCGCCAAGATCCCGGCTAACGCGACGCCCGAGCAAACGGCAACGGCCATTGCGGCTGCACAGGAAAAGATCAAAAAGAGCTTTGTTCCCGCGAATCGTGTTTATGTTCATTTCGTCGAGGTGATCGGTCCGTATAACGAGAAGCTGGGGCCATCAGCAGAGAGCCGCAAATTGATTTTCATATGCGGCCACCAGGAAAAACATGATGCCGATTGCCCGCGGGTGATTCTGACTCACTTCGCACGGCGCGCATTCCGGCGGCCCGTGACCGCACCGGAAGTGAAACCATATGTTGAGCTGTATGCGCAAGCGCGGCAGCAAGGTTCGACCTTCGATGATGCAATCGGAATGGCATTGCAGGCCATTTTAGTCTCGCCTGATTTTCTGTTCCGGCTAGAGACGCAGGAGCCAACTCTGAAGGCGCGTTCGAATGGGTTGCACAACGTCTCCTATGCGGGGACGGATTCAGGCATTCAACCGATCAGTGAGTATGCTTTGGCTTCGCGGCTTTCGTACTTCCTTTGGTCAACTATGCCCGACGCCGAGTTAATGCATTGCGCGGAGCGCCACGTGCTGAGGAAGCCGGGAGTATTAGAGGCTCAGGTAGAGCGCATGTTGAAAGATCCGCGCTCCAAAGCATTGGCCGACAACTTCGCGGGGCAGTGGCTGGAACTGCGAAAATTAGAATACGATCGCCCGGATCACGACAAGTTTCCCCAGTTCGACGAATACCTGCGGATGTCGATGCGGCAGGAAACGGAACTGTTTTTCGAAGATATCGTCCACAACAACCGAAGCATTTTAGATTTTCTGAACTCGAAGCAAACATTCCTCAACCAGAAGCTGGCCGAATTTTACGGCATCCCGGGAGTGGAAGGAACGGAGTTTCGGCCGGTCAGCCTGAATGGCACGAATCGCAGCGGTGTGCTGACACAAGCGAGCGTCCTGACCGTTTCTTCTTATGCGACGCGAACATCGCCGGTATTGCGCGGCAAATGGGTTTTGGAAAATATGCTAAATTCTCTGATTCCGCCCCCGCCGCCGAATGTGCCGCGCCTGGATGAGGAGACCGTTGGGTTGGGCGCCTCCATCCGTACCCAGATGGAAGAGCATCGCAAGAATCCGATGTGCGCGTCCTGTCATCAAAAAATGGATCCCATCGGCTTCGCTTTTGAGAACTACAACGCGATCGGGCAGTGGCGCGAAAAAGACGGAAAGTGGCCGGTGGATGCATCCGGAAAGCTCCCCGATGGACGAACCTTTGTTGGAGCACTGCAACTGGAGCAGATTTATGCCGGCGCTCCGACGCAGTTCGCGGAGTGTGTCACGGTGAAGCTTCTTACATATGCCCTGGGCCGGGGACTGGAACGCTACGACCGGCCTGCTGTAAAAGCGATCGCGCAGCAAATAGCGGCAGATAAGTATCGGTTCGACGACCTGGTGCTGGCCATCGTCAACAGTCTTCCATTTGAAATGCGTAATGGCGCAAACGTTGCGCAAGGAGTCAATCACACCACATGAACGTTCTTACCGGAAAGCGGCTGGATAGAAGATCATTGCTAAAGGGAGTTGGTGCGGCCCTGGCCTTGCCGATGCTGGATGCCATGGTACCTGCGGGAGCAACAGCGGCGGCAGCAGAGGCAGCTCCGCTGCGCATGGCATTTGCGTATGTTCCGAACGGGGTTACGATTGCCGATTGGACTCCGGCGGGCAGCGGAAGCAGCTTTGAGTTTCCGCGCATTCTGAAGCCATTAGAACCGTTCCGTAATCAGGTTTCCGTGCTAACCGGCCTGGCGCATTACAATGCGGAGGCTTTGGGCGATGGCGGCGGCGATCACGCGCGGGCGGGCGCCTGCTTCCTCACCGGAGTTCATCCCAAAAAGACTGCGGGAGCCGATATCCACGCCGGCATTTCAGTCGATCAGATCGCCGCGAAGACGCTGGGTACGCAATCCCGCCTGCCCTCGCTGGAACTGGGCTGTGAAGATTCGCGTACCGTCGGAAATTGCGATTCCGGTTATAGCTGCGCGTATACGAACAGCATTTCATGGGCTTCCCCGACAACCCCGCTCCCGCCCGAGACGAATCCGCGACTGGCGTTCGAACGGTTGTTCGGCACGGAAGACTTTTCGGCCGATCCGGCAACGCGTGCTCGGCGCGCGCTGCTCCGCCGCAGCATTCTGGATGTCGTGAATGAACGTACCCAGCAGTTGATGGGCGGCCTTGGCGCGAATGATAAACGCAAGATGGACGAGTATCTGACAGGTGTCCGCGAAGTGGAACGCCGGATCCAAATGGTTGAGAGCGATCACAAGTCGTTTACGCCCCCGATCGAAAAGCCGTCCGGCATTCCCGAAACGTATACCGAGTACGTCAAGTTGATGATCGACCTGCAGGTGCTTGCGTATCAGGCGGATATCACGCGTGTCTCGACTCTCGTGCTGGGACGCGAAGGAAGTGTCCGGACGTATGGCGAAATCGGAGTGCCCGATCCGCATCATCCGCTTTCCCACCACCGCAACATCCCGGAGCTGATGGACAAGATTTCCAAAATCAACACATTCCATGTCAGCCTGTTCGCTTATTTTCTGGACAAGCTTCAGAACACAAAAGATAGTGATGGTTCGCCGCTGCTGGACCACATGATGATTGTCTACGGAAGCGCGATCTGCGACGGCAATAGCCACTCGCACAAAGATCTTCCAGTCTTGGTCTCCGGTGGCGGAAATGGCCAACTCAGCGGCGGACGCCACATCACTTATCAGAGCGGCACGCCGATGACGAATCTGTATCTATCGCTATTGGACCGCGCAGGTGCGCAGGTGAGCTGCGTTGGCGATAGTACCGGGCGCCTTCCTTACTTATCAGCGTGATTGTTTTTCGCTGCTGCGCGCGATAGTTGCTTGCTCCGCGAGAAATTTATTTGCTTTCGCGGGTTGCTGCAACGCGGTATAGATTTTAGCTAAATCCTGACGAGCGCTTTTCAGCCAGCTGACCGACGGACTCTGCTGCCGCGACAGAATTTCATACCCGGCGAGGGTTTGTGTCTCTGCCTCTGCGTAGCGATTTTGGCGCACGAGTGAGCGTCCCAGCTTAATGCGCGTGATGGCCTCGTTCAGATTGCCGGGAGGAAGAGTCTGCGCATACATAGCAAGCGCTTCGCGGAAGAGCGCCTCCGCCCGGGTGTTTTCTTTTCGGGCCATATACACGCTGCCCAGGTTGGCCAACGCGACCCCAATGAGATAGTGCTTGCCTTTGTACGCGGATCGATAGATGTTCAGCATCCTCTCGAAAGAAGCTTCGGCTTCATCGAATTGATCGCGCATCAGGGCAATGGACGCTAATTCATTTAACGGTGAGGCGACGCGCGGATGGTTCGGGCCGAAGACCTTTTCCTGGATGGCAATCGCCCGCCGTAGCATCACTGCCGCATCGTCATAGCGCTTTTGCTTAACCAGCGCGCGGGCGATGAGCGTCAGGTTTAATGCCGTTTTGTAATGGTCTTCGCCGTAAAAGCCCTGCGTAATTTGGAGCGCTTTGCGATCGAATAATTCCGCGTCTTTGTAATGACCAAGTTCCTGCTGAATTGCGCCGAGATTAATCAGATCCTCGGCTACCAACGGGTGGCCACTGCCATACCGCTGCCGGTGCGTGGCAAGTAATTGTTCGTTCAAAGATTTGGATTCGTTGTAGCGGCCGGCGTAGAAGTACGCATTTGCCAATTCCATTTGGCTTTCCGCCAAATCAGCCGGATCTGCAGCAGACGCGGACCGCAACCGGACGGCCTCTTGGAGCACGCGAATCGCTTCGTCATAGTAACCCCGCTGTTCTAATACGGTTCCCAGCGCGTCAGTGGCCGCGCCGATCGTTGGGTGTCCGGCCGGCAAACTCGCCTTCGTGAGTTGCAGCGCTTCGCGAATCAGCCGCTCCGATTCATCGAACTTCGCCTGGTCAGAGCGCAGAAGGCCAAGCTCTATCAGACTCTCGGCCATCTGCTCCCGGTCACCTGGGTGCATGGATCTGCGACGCGCCAAAGCTAAGCTAAGCAGCGAGTCGGCGCGGTCCAATACTCCTAATTTTTGATAAACCTCCCCGAGTGTCTGGTACAGTTCGGCTTGGGCGGCGGGGTCGCGGTCCAGCGTCTTTGCTTCCTGGATGCCGCGATCGATCAACGTCGTCACTCGCAGATCGCTGGCAGGTCCGGCCTGTTTGTCACCGCCGTCAAAAAGGT
>DATBDT010000099.1:0-40813 GCA_036269815.1 Bryobacteraceae bacterium | reverse complement strand
CCCGCAAACTCGAAACTGGATTGGGTACACTCTGTAGCAGGCATTCGGGCCGTCTCCTTCCACGCAAACTGTTGTCTAGAAACTCAGTTATGCCAGAAGTGGCGGCCCTTTGCTATTTATTTGTGAAATTTCCGGGCTAGTCTCAACCGCTAATTCCGGGGTCCGATACTCTCGGTGCGGCCCGCAAGTGGCTTCACGGTCGGGCCGCCGCAGACGCCCACGCCCGTGTTCAGCAGCGCATTCAGCAGGTTGTACAAAACCATATAGACGACTTGTTCATTGACGGGCTGCCGTCCGGGCATCCGGAACGAGCCAGGCAACTCTTTGGCGATCTGCAGCCTCACCGCGTGCGGCAGCGCCCGCCCTGCTTTGTCGCGCTGGTTCGCGAGAGATAACGGAGTCTGCAAAACTGCTCCGGATTTGCCGTCCACGTAAAACTGACACCGGGAAAACCAGCCGAGATTTCCCGGATCCGCCGCGTCGAAAAGCAGCAACGGCGCCTGCCGGTCGGTTATCGCCAGCTCAATCGAAAGGACACGATGCTGGTTATCGATCTTGAACTCGAAACCGGCCTGCCGGGCAATGTTTCCCACGAACTCCGGATCGAGCTCGAGCATCAGATATTTATTCGCCCCGGCATCCAGCACTTGCATAGGTCCTTCTATTCTCGTATGTCAGCTAGTCGCTGGCACACCTACAGGCAACCGCCGATCGCTTCCAGCAGAAAATCCACGTCGGCGTCGTTCGCGAGCGGACCCATCGTGCCAATGCGCAGTATTTTTCCCGCAAGTAGTCCAAGGCCGGACGCAATTTCGATGTCGTGCCGATCTAGCAGCCGTTGCCGCAAGTCGGCCTCATTTACGGCCGCGGGGGGGACCACAGTCGTCAAGTGCCAGAGCCGATGCTTAGGGTTCTCCACCAGAAACGTGAAGCCGAGTCTTTCAAGACCGGCGCACAGCCGCTCGCCGGCGCGTCTATGCCGCTGCCAGCGTTCCTGCAGCCCCTCCTCGAGGATCGCGGCCAATGACTGATGCATGGCGTAATACAGCGGTGGTGCGGGAGTGTGATGATACACATGCGGCGGATCGAAATACCGGGCTAGCAGACGCAAATCCAGGTACCACGTATCGGGTTCACTATCGCGTTTCGCCAGCCACTCCCAAGCGCGTTCGGAAACGGATAAGGGCGAAAGTCCGGCCGGACAGCTTAACCCTTTCTGCGCGCAACTGAACGCGACATCAATGCCTACTTCGTCTAATTCCACCGGCATTGCGCCTAGCGATGTGACGGTGTCACCAATAACCAACGCACCGTGCCTCTTCGCGGTGGGAGCAATGGCTCGGCCCGATTGATAGGCGCCTGTTGATGTTTCGGCCTGCACAAAGGCGACCACATCCGGCTTCTCGCGGCTGATAAATTCTTCCGCCTCGTCTTCGGAGAAAATTTGGCCCCATGCTTTATCCGCGCGGACCACGTTTGCGCCGTGACGGCGGCCCATAGCAGCGATCCGCTCAGCGAATAAACCCGCGGTGAAGACAGCAAATTTCGCGCCGGGCATCACAAAATTAGCAACCGCTGCTTCCATGGCGCCACTCCCGCTGGCCGGAATTGGAAATGTGGCGTGATTCGAGGTTCCAAATACATGCCGCAAACCGTCGCGAACTTCGCCCACCAGCTGAAGGAAGTAGGCATCCCGAATGCCCAGCACCGGCTGGTTCATGGCTTGATATGCCCTTGGATCGACCATCGAGGGGCCGGGTCCGTATAAGAGCCGCCGGGGAGCGACAACGCGGCTCGCCGCTGTGGAAATAGGCATATTTTCACAGTAGCAACTCGCCGTGTCGTGAAAGCGTTTTTGGACAGCCCTGAAGTTCTAAGGCGTTTACGCCGATAAGACGTACAGTATGAAACTCCGCCGGCTCCTGATACTAATCGCCTTGGCCGCCCTGTTGGCAGTTTGCTGTGTCCCGCTTTTCCATAGTCGGATCACGATTGCCCGGCCCAAACCCGCCGTCACCGCTCTAACCGCCTCTCAAGTCCCTCCCTTAGTCCGCGCCTTGCGGCCGGCTTATCCGTTTTCCGTTATTCCCGGCGGCATCTATTCCCGCGCGGAGCTCGCCATCCAGGCCGCGCGCGACAACTTGGTGCGCGAACACTACGCCGGCTTTCGAATGGAGTCCACCCAGCTGGCGGTCTTGCAGGACGACCTCCTGGCCTATGTCTCCTATCGCAAGAACAATTCAATTTTCTGGACGCGAAAACAACTCCGCATTCCGAAGGGCGAGCTTATCCTCTCCGACGGAACGCATCTCGCTCGCGCCCGCTGCGGCAATCGGCTCTCAGAGACGCCGGTAGAGCCCACCGCCGCTCAACCGGAACCGACGCCCGACTTGACCATCGGCCCGTTGACGCTTGCGTCGCTCCGCGACCCACGCATCGCCTTTGTTCCGCCTCCGGAGCTTCCGGGAAGCACGATAAAGACGTTGCCCAACGCGTTCTTGACCGCTGGCGAGTCTGCAGCCACGCCGTCCTTTCCTGGAACAGCGAGCGGAAGATTGATGCCTCCCGCCACAGCAGTGCTTCCCATCGCCGTGCTGCCCGTCCCATTCCCGAGCGCGCCCAGTAGCACTGGATCAACGACAGGCGTTTCGCCAGTGCTGATTCCACCCTCACGGCCACTCAACGCAGTCCCCGAACCGGCACACCTTGTAATAGCTGGCTTGGCGCTGGTAACCGGAATGTATTCGCTCTGGCAAAGAAGAAAAACCCGGAAGTGAAATTGCATGAAGCTTGTTCGCGCCGGGGCCATCCAGAGCCGCATTGGACAGCTCCGGCCGCCCCGAGTCCTAACCGCGAACCGCTAAAGAAGGTGAAACTCCACTTCCACCGTCACCCGAACATTCACTGGCTGGCCATTTTTGGTGCCCGGCTGAAACCGCCACTTACCGACCGCGTCCACGGCCTTTTGATCTTCTTCGGAATTCAGGCCCTTTGAAACATGAATGTCCGACGGCACGCCATCCGATTTCACCACCGTGGAGATTCTGACAACGCCTTCCACAAACGCTTCCTTCGAAGAAGACGAAAATGCCGGTTCGACATAGTGAATCAGTTTCGGACTTTTAACTTCGCCGCCGGGCTGATAGACCACGTCCTTCTGCGCCGGCTTGTCATCCGCGGCAGCCCACAAGGAACCGGCAAAGCAAAGCAACAACACGACCGCTGCTGTCAACCCCGAGCGTCGACAACGAAGAAACTCGCTATTTCTTCGCGGGGCGTGCTTGACAGCGCCGCCGTTCTGCGCGACGTCCTCCAGAGACACCAATTCCTCCCTAGGCGCAAACGAACCGTCTTGCGCCAGTTACTTTAGAGCGCAAAGGGCGCGGATGCGCGCCACCGTACCGCAAGGCAGTCGCCAAGCTTTTGGGTGAGTCGCCACACACCACGACCGTTTCACGCGTTATCAAAGCATGCGAGTGTTGTGAGAGACGGGACAGGCGCCCCGTCGGTTACTCATGGTTTGTTTCGATTAGTTAAGCGTCGATTCGACGATGGTCTCTGTATTCACTGAGAATATTGCGGAGTTTCCCTGCCAATCGCTTTGAAAATACACGCGCCGGCTGTCCGGAGAAAAGACCGGCGTGACCGCCGCCGCATCGGTTGCGCGATGCCCGCAAAGGACTAACTCGCTTCGCCCGCTGCGCACCATAATCACCACCGAGGGCTGCGCTTTGCTGCGGCTTGCGCCCACAAAAACAGATCCGTCGCGATTGGGCGCAAAGGCCGCAAACATCGTCGTCTTCGCGATCAGTTCATCGTGGCCGTCCGGCACGGACACCTGCCGGATCTCAAATTCGCGCAGATAAGCAATTGCCTGGCTGTCGGCCGTCCAGAACGGATTCGAAATCGGTCCCTTCGCCAGCGATTTCACGCCTGACCCAGCGGCTCGCGACCCGGCAAATAAGAATTCCACGTCCGTCCCTGCTCCGCGTTGCAAAAGAACAGTCGAGTTGTCCGGACTGAGCAAACAGCTGGTGAAACCATCCGAAGCAATCACGTCTCCACGAAGGTTTTGCACCTTGTCGCCACGAAGGACAACTAGATTGCCCGGCTCGGCTTTATTGTCGGGTCGGAAATCGTTCCCCATCGTAAACCCATCGACCCCTTCGCTGAGAGTACGCACTCGCTTGCTGCCAAACGAATACACGCGAAGGTCTGTCCCATCCAGGAATAATAGGTTGCGTTCCGTCGCGTCGAGCATCAGCGATCTCGGGCGCAGCTTCGCCGTATCCGTCAACTGCCGCACGAGTCCACTACGCAGATCCACCTGGTAGGGCGCAAACGCACCGCTCCGATTGGAGGAGATGACGACAAACCTGTCCTTGATTGAAACGAAGCGGTTTTCGGGCAGCGGCAGCAGCGCCGCGCTGGCAGGAGAGGTCAACCGCGTGATGAACGTCTCCGTGAGCGGGTCTTGAAACTGTACGAACTCTCCCCTCCGCGGGAGTAATTTGGCAGTTTGGGCAGCCAGCCACCCCGACTGCAATTTCAGGCTCGCGATGAGAAGAGCGCGTCGGCTAACGCTTCGCACTACAAGCCGAGATCGCTATGGGTCCCGGAAGAAGCGCGTGCAACTTCAGTCTTAGATGAGAGGAAGCGGTACGGATTTACAGGTGCTCCCTTCACGCGAACTTCGTAGTGCAGATGCGGCGATGTAACACGCCCCGTGCCGCCCGAAAGGCCAACCACTTGTCCTGAGCGCACTTCTTGCCCCGGCACCACCAGAAATTGCGAGAGGTGAGCGTAATAGGTTTGAAAACCGTTTCCGTGATCGATCACAACCAGTTTGCCGTATCGGCCGCTCCAACCCGCAGCTATCGCAACCCCGTCCCCGGTGACGTGAACTTGCGTGCCGACCGAAGCCTGTAGATCGATGCCCGTGTGAAACGCGCCTTCACCCGAAAATGGATCAGTTCTGCCGCCAAACGAACTTCGCAGCACACCCTGCACCGGCCAGCCACACGGCTCCGAATGCACCTGCCACTTGTACGCGTAACGGTGGTAAATACTCGAATACGTCGCCGTTTTCAGGAAATTGAACTGTTCGATCGACTCCTTCACTTCGGGAGCCCCGGAATCATCGCTGTCCATCGGCTTTCCAGGATCTGAGACCGGCTCCGAAAGACCGTATTCGACGGACACCTCGTTCGCCAGGCTTGCCAGAGACGTAACCGCCTCGCGGCGCTGGCTCGATACCTTTTGCAGTTCCTGATATCTGCTTTGAAGCCGGTTGAATTCCGCTTGTAGATGTTCGTAACTGCGCGATCTTAGGCTCATCCGCGCGTACGATCCCAAAAAAGTCGCGGCCGTCAACATACCTAGCAACCCTGCGCAGATCAAGCACTTCAGGGCTCGATGCGAGAGGCGAATCTGTTTGAAACGACCGTGAATCGAATGCGCGATTTCTAAGACTACATAAGGCTGATTCACAAGCCCCCTATTACAGCGTGCGGCACTTGAACTTCTACGAGCAGGAGTGCCGGGTCACGCTCTGAGTTCTTAAAAATAAACGAAGTTTCAGACTACCCTCTGGTTCATTGAACTGTCAATAATTTTTATGTGGGAATAATTAAATAACTTCCATCCTGTTGCCGCTTTTAACTTGGCTGATCTTTCTCGATGACAATGCCATGTTAGGGTACATTTATGGCTGAGTACGCTGACCCCAAAGTCCTCGTCGACACCGAATGGCTCGCATCGCATCTTTCCGATCCTTCCGTTCGAATCGCCGAAGTAGACGTAGATACAGCGGCTTACCAGCTTGGCCATATTCCCGGCGCCATCGCTTGGAACTGGACCACTCAGCTTTCCGACAGCGTTCGCCGCGATATCCTTTCAAAGGAAAACTTCGAGGAACTTCTTTCTGTGGCCGGGATTACCCCTGAGACCACGATCGTTCTGTATGGCGATAACAACAACTGGTTCGCGGCTTGGGCACTCTGGCAACTGAAGGTTTACGGACATAAAGATGTGCGCCTGCTGAATGGCGGGCGCAAAAAGTGGTTGGCGGAAGGTCGTGAGCTTACGGAAGAAATTCCATCGTATCCACCGTCACAATACACAGCCCGGAACCCGGACTTGTCCATACGGGCGCTGCTTCCCGCAGTCCAACAAGCCCTGCAGGCGGGCGGCGTAACGCTGATCGATGTCCGCAGCCCACAGGAGTTTACGGGCGAAATCCTTGCGCCCCCCGGCTTAGCGGAGACGTGCCAGCGCGGCGGCCATATCCCTGGCGCGCGCAGCGTACCCTGGGGCAAGGCCTGCAATGAGGATGGAACGTTCAAATCCTTCGAAGATCTGACGGCGCTCTACCGGCCGGAAGGCATTCGCCCCGGACATCCCGCGATTACTTACTGCCGCATCGGCGAACGCTCCAGCCACACCTGGTTTGTGCTGAAGTACCTGCTTGGAATCGACGACGTAAAGAACTACGACGGCTCCTGGACCGAATGGGGCAACCTCGTCGGCGCTCCCGTGGAGCGCGGACCAGCCAGTAAGTAATGTCCGCTATCAAAACGCAAGACTATAAGGAGCGGGAGATCACTCTCGAAGGTTGGCCCGTCCGCCTCACCAGCTATCGTTTCGGGAACAAGTTCGTTTGTCAGGCTGACAATCTGACACCGGGCGCGTGTCTCGCCCGCTTCAGCGGGGAAACGCCGGAAGAAGCCGAGAACAACGCCGTCTCGAAAGCCGCCCATCTCCTGAGGAAAACGCAGCGGCGCGAGATTTAGCCGTCTTAAAGTTCCAGCTTGCCCTTCACCATCATGTCCTTCAGGCGAAAACCCTCCGCCACCTGCAGCGTGCCGTACCTTGCATGAAACACCACGACCTTGTCGTCGATGGTAATGGGTTCGTTTTTCGGAAAAAAGATCTGCACCGTGCCCGTGGCTTCGTCCAGGTGCACATCCTCCGGTTCGATCGGCTTCTTCCCGGAGCGTGTCAGACGCGCTGAAGCAAAAAATGCCAGCCGGACGGCTTTCGCGTCAAACGGCGCGGCAGCGCTCTTATTCTCCTCGTCATCAGCATCCGGATTTGGCTGCTTCCGGGCCGGCGCTAAGCCTTCGATCATAATCAGGTAATCCTTGTCGGCATCCGGTAACGTATGCTCGGTGTCCAGAAGCTCCGGTGCATGCGTCTTCAGCAGCGCTTCGCGAACCGGCCGCGCACTGTCCCAACGGACAAGAACTGGAATTTTTGGTGGGTCGCCCCGGTGCGCCCGGCCCATAACGCCGCCGTCCCAATTGCCGTCGTCTACTCCGTAAGCGTCCCCTTGATAACTTGGTCCCGGGTTCGGAACATTGGCCGGCCTCGGCAGCGGTATGTCTCTCGTCGCGGGATCTTCCTTGGCCACAACGATCGTCGCGCCGGCTTGCCGCGCCCACGGCGAGTCGGTCAGCACACGCTGCGCCTGCGCCGGGGTCCACGACGTATAGTCCTTTTCCATCCACTTGTCGCCGCCCCACAACACTGTCGCGAGGAGCAGCGTGGATGCTTTCCAAATTGCCGATAACTTCATCGCTGGATTTAAGGACGAGAAAACCAGTGCCGTTCGTTGCAGTCTAGATGGAACGAGTTCAGAACGCGCGTGAAAACCGCCTCAAAGCGCTGCAGCGAGTCCGCGCGGCATTCCAGTTCCAGCCGGAAGATCTTTTCACTGTCCCTCTGCGTCACCACCGCCACCTCGTCTATCCACGGCCGTGCATCCTGGGGATCAAAATAACGATTGCGCATCAGCACTCCACTCACGTCATGCAAAGTAATGGCGCGCGTCTCGAGCACCTCTACATCCCGCGCCCGCTCAAACTTCTGCAGGCTTTCTATATGCAGCTTAAGATAGTCTTCGAGCGGAACAACGCCGTCTCGCACAACGCTGACGTCGATTTCGCCAATCGGCAGCGAAAATTTCTTTACTCCTGTTTCCACATACATGCCGTCGCCCTCGAAAGCTGCCGCTCGTACCCAGTGCGCCGGATACTCTACGCAAAAACCCGACTTGGCGTTCGAATATGTTTTCCACGAAGAATCTAAGTTGCGAAAAGATGCAGCAGAGATACAATACGCGCTAGCGAGGAGGGCGAGCAGACACCGAGCCGGATGACTAGCCATACCGTAAGCCGGTCATCATATCGCGAATACGATAGAAGATGCTATACTCCCGCTTCATCCATATGAATAAGTTAAGGTTGACTCCCATTTCCACCGCAGTGGCCATGAGTGCTTTCATCCTGAGCAGTTGTGCTCCGCTGCCCCACGATCCTAATGAAAAGTACATTTTGGTGAGCACCAATACCAAAGTGCCTTACTGGCAGCAGGCTCTGCAAGGCTTAAGCAAAGCTGCGAACGAGATGAAAGTGAAAGCGGAGCTAGTCGGTCCCGATTCCTACGATCCGAAGGCCGAGCACGATGAATTTGAACGGGCGGTTGGAACAAAACCCTCCGGGATCATGGTGTCAGCCGCCGACGCCAGCCTGTTGGCTCCCGATATCAACGCTGCGCTGGGCCAGGGAATTCCCGTCATCACCATCGATTCCGACTCCGCCAGTAGCAAGCGTCTGATGTTTATTGGGACGGACAACTACGATGCCGGCATTCTCGGCGGCCAATTAGTGGCAAAGCTGCTCGGGGGCAAAGGCAACGTGGTCGTCTTTACCATGCCAAACCAAAGCAACCTGAATGACCGGCTTCACGGCTATCAGAGCGCGTTCGAATCCCACCCCGGCATTAACATCCAGCAAACGGTCGATATCCACGGCGATCCCACAGTTGCGTTCGACACAACTAAGAAACTGCTGGACACCAAGGCCAAAGTCGATGCGTTCGTCTGCCTGGAAGCGATTGCCTGCCCCGAAGTCGGCGAAGTCGTCAATCGCGAAAACATGACCGGTAAAGTGAAGATCGTCGCCATGGATACGGATCAGCGCACCCTAAGCTGGATCCAGCAAGGCGTGGTCAACGCCACCATCTCACAAAAGCCGTTCACGATGGCTTACTTCGGCGTCAAGATCCTGGACGATCTGCACCACCATCCTCCGGGGTCACTGCTCGCCGACTGGAAGAGCAACTCTTTCTCGACCATACCGGCGTTTGTTGACACCGGCTCGACCATTGTTGATAAAGACAACCTGGGGGCCTTCCAGCAGCAGGCGCAGGCACAGTCGCAGCCCGCTCAGCAGTAGGCCATC
Organism: Bryobacteraceae bacterium; assembly: GCA_036269815.1. Classification (GTDB taxonomy): domain Bacteria; phylum Acidobacteriota; class Terriglobia; order Bryobacterales; family Bryobacteraceae; genus Bog-105. The sequence continues at coordinate 31,571 of DATBDT010000099.1, read as the reverse complement.
CGCCAGCGGCTTCGCGCAGGAATTTTGCCGCCGCAAAGCGGACTAATTGATCGCGCCCCGAGCCGCAGATTTCCGCTTCACCGTCATCCCGAGAATTTCCAGGGACTCGGCAATTTTAAGCTCCGAATAGGCAACATCGATCCTGACGCCATACATCAGGTCAAGTCGCAGCAGCACCTCGTCCGGAACGCCTTGCCTTTGTGCATCGCGCCGCGCTTCGAAATGATCGACCACCAGTCGCTCCCATTGTCGTCTCAGTGCGTCGATACTTTCCCTGGGCACTCAACCATTTTCAATAGGTGCTGGAGCAGCGCTCAATTGCCCGGTATGGCCTAAGCAGTACCGGATTGCCGCTCCTTACGTGCCGTGGTACGAAAATAGAAGAAATGCAGTGTTCCAAACATGTCCCGGCGCTTTGGGCTGGTTTTCTACTCGCGAATTTATGCTTGGCAAACAATGGAACACCTGTCTTCGCGCCGCTCGAAAGCTGGAGAGCAGCCGTCGTCGCGGGTGATGCCTCCGCTCTCGCCAGGCTTTATAGCTCGAACCCTCCGGCGCAGGCCTACGTCGCAAAAACAAGGGTGGCCAAGCTTTCCGATGAATGGCAATACTGGGCCGGACTGAAAACCGCCGGAATCACCAGTTTCGATCCGAAAGTTCTGGCGATAAACCAGCAGCCGAATCAAGCGACGCTCGTTCTGCGCATCAGCGCAGTGAAAGGAAGCGAAGCGGCCGTCGGCGGCGCTCAAAACTTTGTCGCCTCCATGCAGCAAATCTGGGTACGGCAGCCCGATGGCTGGCGTATCGCACTTTCTCAACGTTTCGACTTCCATCCCGACGCAGGACGGCGCCTGCCGGAACCGGCAAAGCCGAACCCCGCGCTGTATCCGAGCCCTGGCGACGCTCAAACGGAATTGAAAACAGCTTCTGCGGAAGCTGCCAGGGATCATAAGCGAATTCTTGTCATCTTCGGAGCCAACTGGTGCTACGACTGCCACGTGCTCGACGCCACCTTCCACTCGAAGGATTTCGCTCCACTCCTAGCGGCCAACTACATCGTCGTCCACATCAACACGGGTGACGAAGGAAAAGACAACAACGATCTTGCCGCACGATTCGGAGTGAACCTCGATCACGGTATTCCAAGTCTGGCCGTTCTCGATCCGGACGGGCACGTCGTCGTTGCCCAGCAAAACGGCGAATTCGAATCCACCGTAAAGATTGGTCCCGACGACGTAAAAGCGTTCCTCAAAAAATGGGCGCCGGCACGCAAGACATCCGGATAGCCAGACAAGAAATCGCCGCAATCGTTTTTACCGATTGAACGTACTCGCTCAAAGGGTTATCGTGAATCCTCCATCCGCAGCATGGCCGCAGCCGCTCGATCCGCTTCATTCGCTACCTTTTTCTGCATTGGCCGCCGCAGTGCCATTGATCATCGTTCTTGTCGTGATGGGCGCGTTGCGCAGAAGCGGCCTGATCGCCTCCTGCTGTGGCCTCGGCGCAGCCGCCCTCCTCGCCCTCTTCGTCTGGCGCATGCCGCCGGACTTTGTGCTCTGGAGCACCCTCTACGGCATGGTTTACGCCTTATGGCCGATCCTCTGGATTGTCTTCGGCGCTCTCTGGCTGTACAACCTCGCACAGGACACGGGCGCTTTCCAGCTGCTGCACCGTTGGATGGAGCAAAACGCATCCAGCAACCCATGTATTCAAGCTATGCTGGTCGCCTTCAGTTTCGGCGCTCTCATGGAAGGCACCGCCGGGTTCGGAGCGCCCGTCGCCATCACCGCATGCCTGCTGCTCGGACTCGGCTTTGAAGCGCGCCGCGCCGTGCTCGTCTCCCTCATCGCCAACACCGCTCCCGTCGCTTTCGGCGCGTTGGGCATTCCCATCGTTGCCTTAGCCGGCGTTACCGGACTCAACCTGTCGCAACTCTCGGCAATGGCCGGGCGCCAGGTACCCGTTCTCTCCGCCATCCTGCCGGCTTATCTCGCATGGGTCGTCGCCGGCCGCAATGGTCTTCGACAAACATGGCCGGCCGCGCTGGTCGCCGGCGGCAGCTTTGCGCTGGTGCAGTTCTTCGTATCCAACTACTGGGGACCGTATGTCACCGATGTCCTCTCCGCCCTGATGTCTATCGGAGCACTCGTTGCCTTTCTCAAGATTTGGCCCGCGCCGGGCCAGAACCCGCAAACCGTCCCCGCACGAAATGCAGATCAAAGAGCGGAATTGTCCACGCGTGACTCGGTCATCGCCTGGCTACCCTGGGCAATGCTTTCCATCGTCATGGTGCTGTGGTCTTATTTCAAGCTGCTCCCCGCAGGCCAGCGATCCATCCCCATCTCCGGCCTTCACAATCACGTTCTCATCACGCTTTACCACAAGCTCTACCCCGCTGTTTACTTGTTCCAGCCGCTTGGACCGGGCACCGGCGTCGTTGCCGCAACAATTATTACCGGCCTCTGCCTCCGCGTCCGCCCCCAAGTGCTTTTTAGTTCCGGTGGCAAAGCCCTGCGCCAGTTGCGCATTCCCGGTCTCACCGTCATGCTGATTGTCGGCTTGGCGTATCTCTATAACTACTCCGGAATGGCTTTCACGTTGGGTGCAGCCGCCGCCCGCATCGGACCAGCCTTCCCGTTTGTCAGCGGATATCTCGGTTGGGTCGCCTGCTTTCTAAGCGGCAGCGATACCTCAGCCAATCTGCTCTTCGGAAATCTCCAGGTCGCCGTTGCCCACCAGCTTCATCTCAGCCCCGTCCTGTTAGCCGCAACCAATTCATCCGGCGCCGTAACCGGGAAAATGATTTCTCCGCAGAATATCGCCATCGGCGTAACAACGGTAGGATTGATCGGTCAGGAAGGACGAATTCTGCGCTCGACCTTCTGGCACAGCGTTGCTCTTGCCGCCCTGCTCGGCATGGTTGCGCTTGCGCAGGCATATTGGTTCAACTGGATGATCCCGTAGCTGCTTTTTAGTCCTTGATCTCGACTTTGCCGGCCCGCCCGCTTTGTCTGCGCTCAGTCGGTCGGCAGCGTCGCAAGCGGAATCAGTTTAACAATCCGTGCACCATCTCGATACGGCGGCCGGAGCGTGAGCGACGTTAAACATTCCGGCATCATTGATAACGTTGTCGAGTTCGTCTCAGGTGGTGGCGTCCTTTCCGGACCCAGTGCAGCGTTTTTCTGCCGCGAATGTAAAAACCGCGCCAGAGCAGTCCCCATCACCCCCCACATGCTAAACTCACTCCTGTTCACGCCTTCCCCCGAACTGTTCTGTTCGAAGTCTTATTTCCGCGAAACGCTATCTATGGAACGCGCCGCCCGACTACTCAACAAGCACAAATATTCCCTGGCGCTCCTTGATTCCGATGAATACGCCCGCGCCATCTGGCCGGCCGCCGTGGGCAAAGCAATCGCCCGCCACACCAGCCGCCTCAAGGTAGTGCGCGACACTCTTGTGGTCGGTGTCGAAGATGCCATCTGGCAGAAGCAATTGTTCAGCTTGAGTACGCAAATCGTCCATCGGGTGCAAAAATGCATGGGCAGCACCGCCATCACCCAAATCGAATTTCGCATTCTTCCGCCAAAACGCGAGCCGCAACGTGAACCGGCCCCCCACCCCGCGAGTCCGGATGCAGGCGACGATGCTGAGGCCATTCAGGACCCTGTGCTAAAGAAGGTATATCTGCTCTCCCGGAAGAGATCGACCGCTTGAAACTATCCGAAGAAGAAGTTCGTTACGTCGCGGCCTTGGCAAATCTGCGTCTGTCGGATGAAGAAGTGCATCGCACGTCGCACGACCTGGGACAGGTGCTGACACACATTGAGCAATTGAACGAACTGGACACCCAGGGCATCAATCCGATGACGCAGGTGTTGTTTGAAGAGGATGAAACCGCGTCCTTACGGGAAGACATCCCGCGCGCTACCCTTACTACCGCGGAAGCGCTACAGAACGCGCCGCAAAGCGGTGGCGGATACTTCAAAGTGCCGAAGGTAATTGATCGATGAGCTTTTCCGGCTCCGTCGAAACACTCACCATTCCTGAAATTCGCAAAGGTCTGACCCATCGGCAATTCTCGGCAACGGAATTAGCCGAGGCGGCTCTTGCCCATGCCCAGACAGAAAACGCCAGGACCAACGCTTTCCTGACGTTTTCACCCGAGCGTGCGCTCCATGCCGCAGAACATGTCGACAAGAGCCTCGCGGCGGGTTCCTACGTGGGCGTGCTCGCCGGCGTGCCGGTCGGCATTAAAGACGTTCTCTTAACCAAAGGGCTACGGACCACTTGCGGCTCGCGCATCCTCGAGACCTATGTCCCGCCCTACGATGCCACCGCGGTCGAGCGCCTCGAATATGAAGGTGCGCTGATCATCGGGAAGACAAACTGCGATGAATTCGCCATGGGTTCATCTAACGAAAATTCTGCTTACGGCCCGGTGCGAAACCCGCACGCGCTCGATCGGGTTCCGGGAGGCTCAAGCGGCGGTTCGGCGGCTGCCGTTGCCCAAGGCAGTGCGGTCGTAACGCTCGGGTCCGATACCGGCGGTTCCATCCGTCAACCGGCTAGCCTGTGCGGTGTCGTGGGAGTTACTCCAACCTACGGCCGGGTCTCGCGATTCGGTCTGGTTGCCTATGCCAGTTCGCTCGATCACGTCGGTCCCTTCGCGAAAACGGTAGAAGATGCCGCCACGGCGTTGAAAGTCATCGCGGGCCGGGACGACCGCGATGCCACTTCTGCCTTTACCCCCGTCGACGATTACACATCGCTCATGCGCCATCCGGTCGCGGGCCTGAAACTCGGCCTGCCCAAGGAGTACTTTGAAGGACTGTCTTCAGAAACCGGCGATCTCGTCGCTGCTGCCATCAAGCAGTTCGAAACACTCGGCTGCACTGTTCGGAATATTACTCTGCCGCATACCAAATATGCGCTGTCCACTTACTACATCATCGCAACCGCCGAAGCCAGCTCGAACTTGGCACGCTACGACGGCGTCCGTTATTCGTCCCGCGCGGAAGCGGATACCTTGTCAGAAATGTATCGTGAAACACGGGCGCGCGGCTTCGGACCCGAAGTAAAGCGGCGTATCATTCTGGGAACCTACGTTCTTAGCGCCGGCTATTACGATGCATATTACAAGAAGGCGCAGCAGGTTCGTGCTCTCATCGCACGCGATTTCAGCGCTGCCTTTCAAGACGTAGACGCCATCGTTACTCCTGTTTCGCCGTTCCCTGCCTTCAAGTTAGGGGAGAAACTCGATGATCCGCTGGCCATGTATCTGTCCGACGTGTATACATTGACTGGCGATCTTGCCGGAGTCCCTTGTATAAGCGTTCCTTGCGGTAAGTCGAAAACCGGTCTTCCCGTGGGGCTACAAATCTTCACAACGTACTTTGATGAAGAAACAATGTTTCGCCTGGCTTACAACTACGAGCAAGCTACTACCCGATAAATCCGCCCCCGCGCGGGGCACGCGTGATCCGATAGCATATTATGTAGAGGGCAGCCATTGGGGAAGCCCGGAACTTCTCGGAACCTGTCTACTTACTTTGTGCGTCTCTTTCTTGAGAAGCCATTTGGATGCTGCTGGCAAGTAATTAGCGGGGGTGAATGCGAGCTCTGATACAGCGCGTCTCGGAAGCGCAAGTATCGGTAGCCGGGACAGTTGTCGGAAAGATTGGGGCGGGATTGGTCGTGCTTCTCGGTATCAGACGCGGAGATACATGCACCGATGCCGGATATTTGGCCGGGAAAGTGGTTCGCCTTCGGGTCTTTTCCGATGAAGAAGGAAAAATGAATAAGAGCCTTCTCGATGTCGCAGGAGAGCTGCTGATTGTATCTCAGTTTACTTTGTACGGAGACACCCGAAAAGGCAATCGGCCTTCTTACTCCGAAGCCGAGCGGCCCGAAATAGCCAACGTACTCTACGAGAACTTCGTCAACGCATGCCGGAAAAGCGGATGCGCGGTCGCGACTGGTGTATTCCAGGCGCATATGCAATTGAAATTAGTAAATGACGGCCCAGTAACCTTGTTGTGCGTTTCTGAGTCCGATATGGTTTAAAAGTAAGGCAATTTGAAGAAGGCGTTAGTAACACAATTCAAAGACACTGAAAATTATGGCAAGAACATCAACCACGCCACATAGGGAAATTCTGGAAGCAGCTCTGCAAGGTTTAGAGGCACAAAAAGAGAAACTCGACGAGCAGATTAGCCAGGTACGTGGACTGCTTGGACAGCGGTCCGGACGCGCCGCAAAAAACACCGCGGCCGCGCCGGCTGCTTCCTCAAACCGGCCGAAGCGCGTCCTCAGCGCCGAAGCCAGAAAGCGTATTGCAGCTGCTCAGAAAAAGCGTTGGGCAGCTTATCGCAAAGCAAATTAACTTATTCCTGATTCCGCGGGCCGCCAAATACGATGATTGTTGGCATCGGGACGGATCTGGCCGAAGTCCCCAGAATTCGCAAAACCGTCGAGCGGTATGGCGAGCGCTTTCTCGACCGTATCTACACCGCTACAGAAAAAACCTACTCGTTGAGTAAGGCCAATTCAGCTGAGAGGCTCGCGGCTCGCTTTGCGGCAAAAGAAGCCGGTATGAAAGCCATCGGCACCGGTTGGAATCTCGGAGTTACTTGGCGCGACTTCGAGGTCGTAAATGAACCCTCCGGCAAGCCGGTACTGCGTCTATCCGGGGTCGCCCAGCGGGTCGCCGCCAGGCTAGGTGTGACGAAAATATCGCTTTCCATCACGCACACCGCTCAAATGGCGTTCGCCGTAGTAATCCTGGAAAGTTAGACCGGTAGTAAGGCTTCCACTGAATTTACCGCGGCCGGGACGATGAACCCGCTACCGCCGCGGGCCGCAATTGCGCATCCTCCAGCCGCTTTGCTTCCTGGTAGGTGAAGATCATGCGATGGATGACGGTTAGATTCCCAAGCACCGCAATCACCCAAAGCACCGGTGCCATGCGGTCAAACAACGCGCCGATAATCAGCAAAACCACCCGCTCCGGGCGCTCCAGAAATCCGACCTTGCATGTGGGAATGATGTTTTCGGCCCGCGTGCGCGTGTAACTGATCATCACCGAGGCCGTCATGACCACCGAGGTCAGAACCACATAGGAAGGCCGGTTGATTGTCCCGTAGTACACCAGCAAACCCACCAATAGTCCAAGATCCGAATACCGGTCAAGGACCGAATCGAAGAAGGCTCCAAAGCGAGTCACGCGATTCGTCTCCCGCGCCACCCGGCCATCCACCATATCGAACAGCCCGGCAAAGATGATCACGAAACCAGCAGTGCGGAAGTTCCCAAATGCCAGAAATCCGGCCGCAACCATGTTGATCACCAAGCCCAGGAACGTGAGAACGTTCGGATTGATCCTGGAAAGCGCAAGCGCTCGGACAATCAGCCTGATAATCTTGTTCGCACTTAGGCCGATAGCGCGCGTGTAAGTCATATGGTTCTACGAGGAAGCAGTCAGATTGTGTATGGTTTTTAAGGACAGGATTTCCATCTCCCGCATGCCGTCCGGGATCTTGATCTTTACAGTGTCGCCCACCTGTTTACCCAAAAGCCCGCGCCCGATCGGTGAACTGGTCGAAATCTTTCCCTTTGCGACATCGGCATCTTCGCTGGTTACCAGAACGTAGGTTTGCTCCTGTTCCTTGTCCACGTCGAGCACCACTACTTCTGACCCGAGCCCCACTCGGTCCTTAGGAATCTTGGCCAAATCGACCATTGAAAACTCACGAAGCCGCGCCTGCAACTGCCCCAGCCGCGCATTTACGTACCCTTGCCGCTCTTTAGCTGCGTGATACTCGGCATTCTCGCTCAGGTCGCCATGGGCGCGCGCCTTCAGGATCTCCTTCGGCAGCTCGTTGCGCAGCTCATACTCGAGCGCCGCAACCTCTTCCATCAGCCTTTTCTTCAGATCCTCCATGCAATTGCCATCCCCATTATAGGAAAACTGTTACAAATCGACAGCTAGCATTTTCTTGGACGCCGGTCGGGGGAGTGAGCACGTGCGGATTTATCAGGCGAGATAACCACGTGAGGAACCGGCAATTGTGGGGCGGGCGCAAGCCTGCGGCGGCCGCAAGGCCGCCGCAATCCCAACATTCGGAGTAACTCGAACCAGGTGACGGCGGCCGCATATCCGTACTCGGTCCGCGATTGTTTGTGGCCGTCGTCTCCGGGAAGTCGTTACCCCAATCGTCGCTCGGGATCACCAAAGGCGGCATCGCTAACAGCGCCAGCCTGTCTTTTTTGCAGAACTTCTGAAGCTTAACCTCGCACACTGCCAAAGGAGTTCTTAAGTTGCTCCTCTGGTTATGTAAAACGAGCAGCAACGTGCGAAACAAAGTGCGACGCGTTGGCGTTCGTCAGGTTCACATCACCTTGGGTAGGCGCCGAGCTGAAGTCGTTCTGATTGCTCGAATGGTTAGACAGGCTCAAGCTCCTTTCTTCGAAGTGCTATCAGTTCAAATGTGTTGGCCGTGCGCTCCGGCGGCATGGGCCGCCGGAACTCGTTCAGCCTGCCTGCTTCGCTTACTTAGTGAGTCTGGATGTTACCCGCCGTGATGGTGACTGGTGCAAAGGAGATCGGCGGATTCAACGTTCCCCCGCTCAGCTGCAGCCCGAACCTATCGCCATTGATGCCGGGCGTGCCGTTGTCGGTCACGTTCAATTGAAGCGTGTAACCGGCCACTCCGTTTACCGTCGCCTGGCCATAAATGACCGCCGTCGTTCCGACCAGCGACATGGATGAGAGCGTCGTGCTGCTCACCGTGACGTCGCCAGAGGCGCGATGCTCTACGTGCGTAACACCGCCGCTGAGCGCGCCGTTCTTCAGGTACTTCACGCTAATGGCGAAGTCCGCCTGGACCCCGTTGTCGATCACCGTACCGCTTCCAGTGACGAACCCCAGGGAAGGATCGTACACTGCTAGCACGGTACTGACGGTCGGCGCCTGATAGTAATTGCCGCCGATGCTCCATCGCACCGTGTAGGCGTCCACTGGAAGATTCGAGCAGGTCGCTGTCAACGCGCCGTTCGTGTTGCTGACCGGGCAGACGACGGTTGGTCCACCGGATACGGCCGGCACCAGGTTTACCGTCACGACCGCTTTTGTGATGTCGCCCAGACTGCCGTCCTGAGCTTGCTGTGCGGTGCCCCGGAGCGTGATCGGACCCGCGGTACCGCCGGCGGCGTTTACCTGCACCGTGGATGGATTGGTGTTGGATGGAGTCACGGTGGCATCTTCCTTCGTGACTGTCAGCGTATTGTTGCCGGAACTGCCCTGTACCGACGAATCGGTGGAAGTCAGGGTGGCTGTGATGGCGTAAGTGCCTGCTGGTTGCGTGATTGTGTAGCCGCAAGTGTAAGTTCCGCTGCCCGTCATGGACGCCGTGCAGGCATTCACGCCGGCAACCTGAAATTGCACTGTGCCGCCGAAAGTCAAGCCGGACGGCCCGACAACGGCGCTCAGCGTGACCGCATCGCTGTACTGACCGGCGGCGGCACTCGCGGTGGTTGTGGTGGCGACGATGCCCGTACCGCTCAGGATGATGCTTTGCATGGCGGCTGTGGCATTCAGGGCGTTGTTTGTCAGTACTGCTGAGCTTTGCAGGTTACCGCCGGTCTGCGGGGTGAAGCTGAAGCTCAGGTTACAGCTTTCACCGGGCGCGAGTATAAAATTGCTGGTGCAATCGGCCGGCGTACCCGAGCCCGGCACCTGCTGGAAGTTGGCGCCCACCGTCAGCGCGGTCTCTGTCAGAGCGGCGTTGCCGATATTCTGGATCATCACGGATTGTGGGCTGTCGCTACTGGTGCTGCCCGCCGATGTGGCGGCAAACGTTAAGCCTGGCGCTTGGGACCGCTGCAGTTCCGCAATCCGACTGAAGAGATCACCGGTGAAGACGTTGCCCGCTCCATCTAGTGCGACACCTGTCGGGTGAAACAGGTCGCTGCTCAGTGTAATCTGGGCACCGCCACCAGCCGGGACCTCAAGGACGCGGTTGTTGCCGTCGTCGCCGATGAAGACATCGCCCGCTCCGTCCACAGCCACACCTCTGGGGTGAGACAGTCCGGTGCCAACAGTAGTCTGGGCGCCGCCACCGGCGGGGAGCTTCACCACGCGGTTGTTACCGTCGTCTCCGATGAAGATATTGCCGGCTCCATCCACCGCGACAGCGTAGGGGTTGTTCAGTCCAGTGAACAAAGTCGTCTGGGGGCCGCCATCGGCCGGGACCTCCACCAGGCGGGCGTTCCCGCCATCAGCGATGAACACGTTGCCGGCTCCATCCACCGCGACACCTTGAGGAAAACTCAAACCGCTGCCCATTGTCGTCAGGGCGCCCCCACCCGCCGTGGCCTTCACCACGCGGCTGTTGTCGGTATCCGCGACGAAGATATCGCCGGCTCCATCCACCGCCAAACCCTGGGGAGCATTGAGTCCGGTGACCACCGCGGTCTGAGCGCCGCCCGCCTGGACCTTCACGACGCGGTCCTTGTTGGCATCCGTGAAAAAGAGATTGCCTGCTGCATCCACCGCCACAGCGTTGGTAGGACCAGACAGTCCGCCGACTACCGTGCTCAAGGTGGCTGGCCCGAATGCGATAGCTGGCCCTTGGCCAATACCGTGCAGTGGCGTGTTAGCCAGGATGTTTCCACTCATATCGGTTATCTCGACTGCGCCCAGGCGCAGGCCGGGTGCTCGCGGAGTGAACGTCACATTGACTGTGCATTGCGAGCCGGCGGTCACATCGCCACTGCAAGTGCTGCCGCCCGCAAGCGTGAAATCAAGATTAGGCGCGCCTTGCGTGAGCACGGTGGGGGTCCCCAGAGTGCCGCCCTCGATCACGTTGTAGTTCAGCGTCAGCGTCTGGCTGCACGGCGCCGGAGAGGACTGCCCGGAAGGGCAGATGTTCGCCGTTCCGAAGTTGCCCGCATCCGCGACTGTACTCTGAGCGCTCGCGAAAGATACGGTTTGAGCTTGGGAGGCGGGTGCGGCTGTAAATTCAACGCCAAGCGGAATAAGCACCAGCAAAGCGGCGCGGATCAGCAAAGCGCCGGCAGCTCTGAGTGGAAATCGCCGTGTGCCTTCGATGGGTTCTTCCTTTTTGTCTGGTTGTGAGGACGAGGATTCTTGGGTCAGAGGCGATCCCTGTCGTCCCGCCCGCATCAGTTCGCCCAGTCTCTTTTGTCGTGATGCAAAACAGTTCTTCATTTAGCTTTTCCCTTTTTTCAATGCGCGGCTAACAAGCCTCGTGCTGAGTAATGGGCGAGCAGGGGCCTTAAGTGTGCAATTGAAAGAGTTTTTTCTTCGCTATAATTGGTTCGCACTGTCACTGATGGGCGCATCACCGGAAAGCGTGGCTCTGTTGATGGCTGATTTCCGTCGCGGTGACCGGGCTTCTGCCGATCAGCTGGTTGAAGTGTTCTATCCGGAATTGCGCCGCTTGGCATCGTCACAAATGAAGGGCGAGCGCGCTGAACACACTTGGCAACCGACCGTGCTGATTAATGAGTTGTATCTTGAATTGACCAAAATCAGAAACTTGGCCGGAGGCGAGGGCGCAGACGAACAGGAGAGAGCCGCGTTCCTAGGCTTCGCGGGCCATCTGATGAAACGTTTGCTTATTCATCATGCCCGCCCGCTTCATCGCCGTGTCGAAAAGGTGGAGCTTCAGGAAGATACCGTTAGCGCGCAAGCAGGTGCGGAACCTTTGGTGGAAGTGGAGGACGCACTCTCGCGCTTAGCGACCGTCGACCCGAATTTCAGGATCGTGGTGGAAATGCGGGTCTTCGAAGGGCTAACCAGCGAAGAAATCGCCCGACAACTCGGGTGTTCCCGGCGGACGGTCGCTACCTATTGGAACTTCGCCAAAGGCTGGCTACAGAGAGAGTGGGCGCGCAGCCAGCAGGACTAAAAAGTGACCAGCCAAAAATGGCAGGCCGCCTGGCAGATCTATCGCGCGGCTACGGATATTCCGGAGCATGAGCGCCAACGATTTCTGGACTCTGCTAGTGCCGATCCGGAGGTCTTGGAGCATGTACTGGTTCTGCTGGAGCAATCCCAAGACATCTCAACGCCAGCTTCAGTCCCTGAACCGATTCCTGCGATTGGATCCATAGTCGGCCGGTATGAGGTCTTATCTCACATAGGCAGCGGTGGGATGGGCACAGTTTATTCAGCGCGAGACCGGGATCTCGATCGGACTGTGGCCCTAAAATTTGTGTCGTCTGGTGTCATCGCCTCGGTTCGGCTGAGCGCTTGATTCGTGAAGCGAAGGCGCTGTCCTCTTTAAACCATCCGAATATTGTGACGGTGTACGAGGTCATCCGGTTTGGATCGGGCGTTGCGATCGCAATGGAATTAATCGAGGGCCAAGCCGTGCGAAAGCTATGCGGAAGCCCGCTCGCGCCTCGCCGGGTCATTCATTTGGGATTGCAAATTGCTCGGGCGCTGGCGGCAGCCCATGAACGCGGCATCGTACACCGCGATATAAAACCCGAAAACATCTTTTTACGCTCGGACGGTTATATAAAGGTGTTGGATTTTGGTCTGGCTCGCACGCCGGCCACCCAAAATTCGACTTTCACCGGTCTGTTGGTCGGTACCTCTACGATACGTGTCACCGAGCAGGTAGGCGGCGGGTCGGCTTCTGCTGCGAGTGACATCTTCTCGCTTGGCCTCGTTCTATACGAACTCGCGACGGGCAAACATCCATTCCCAGCCGCATCTCCCTTCGCAACCGCGCACGCCATTGCATCGAGCGAGCCGCCCGCTCCGTCGGCCATCCACCCGAACACCCCGGCTGCTCTGGAGAAGCTTCTTCTCGCGCTGCTTTCTAAACGTCAGAGCGACCGGCCTTCGGCGGAAGAAGTGGTTTCGAAACTTGAAACGCTTGCTCTCGCCAGCCACAGCGAAAACCTTGCAGGAACGGCGCGTGAGCGGTGGACCGGTAGACTAAGCTCTCATTGCTGGGTGCGGTTCTTGGTTGTCTTGTCTTGCTGGGCCTGGTTGCTTGGCTTTCTTTGCGCCACAACGATTCCAACGATCTTACCGATTTCAGGATTCGGCCTCTGACGTCGCAAAACGGTTGGGAAGAATGTCCAGCCATTTCTCCCGATGGGCAGGCGGTCGCCTTTACCTGGTCAAAGGAGTTCGCCGGACCCAGGCAGATGTATGTAAAGTCGCTCAAGGACAATCGTCTGGTCCAACTGAGCAGGTCTGATTTTGACCCTAACAAAGGTAATATGGGACCGCTTGTCTGGTCTCCTAAAGAAGATCGCATCGCGTTTAAACGTGCAGCTTCGCAATATGGAGAGCCCGGCGCGATTTATGTCATCACGGTCAAAGATGGTGTCGAAAACAAGCTTGTGAACCTGGCGAATGCAAACCTGAGCGCGGGAATCGATTGGTCTCCCGATGGAACGCAGATTGCGTTTTCAGATATGGTGCCCAACCTGCACGAACTGGCCGTTTACGTTTTGGACCTGAAAACGGGAGAAAAGCGCAAACTGACTTCACCGCCGGTAAACATCTGGGGTGACTGGGACCCAAAGTTTTCCCCGGATGGCTCGAGCCTCGCGTTCAAAAGGGTTTCTGATTTTTGGGCCGACGATATTTATGTTATGCCCGCTGCGGGAGGAAGTTTGACGCGCATAACGTCTGAGCGCCACGGCGTTTGGGGCCATGCCTGGACCCGCGACAGCAGAAGCCTCATCGTATCTTGCCAGCGCGGCGGGACAGTGTTCGGTTTATGGCGATTTGGTGTCGGTTCGAACGCTCAGCCGGCGCGTTTTATTGAAGGCGGCGTGAATTCAATTACTCCCGCCACCTCCACGCGAACGGATCGCGCGGCATGGGTGAACATGTTGGACGACTCGAATATCTATCGCATCCCTATGTCAGGCGGCGGTGCCCCGCAGAAACTCATCGCTTCCAATCTCAGCGATCAGGGAGCCACTTACTCGCGCGACGGGCGCATCGCGTACCTGAGTGACCGGTCCGGTAATCGTGAGATCTGGCTTTCCAACGCCGATGGCTCCGGGCAGACCCAGGTTACAAGTTTCAATGGTCCGCTGATTGATTACGTCCAATGGTCGCCTGACAATCGTCACTTGGTTTTCGATGGCCGAACTCCCGGCGGCTCTAGTCTCTTTGCTTTGGACTGCAAGGCCGGAATGGATTGTGAAGCACCAAAGGCTATGAATCTAGGCGTGTCTGCCACCTACCCCGCCTGGTCTGCGGACGCACGGCTTCTATACTTTTCTTCTCATCAAAGTGGCGAGTGGGAGATTTGGAAGATGTCAGTCGCGGGTGGACCCGCAGCCCAGGTTACGCGCCACGGAGGCTACACGTCGCAAGAATCGCCGGATGGCCAGTGGCTTTCTATTCAAAATCAAACGGGACAAGCCTTTGGCGTACCCCGGGCTCTGAATTTCACGGCGCGCGCCCCTCCGACGAAGAATTGGTCATCGGGCCTCCCTTCGAATTGAAACAGGAGGGCTGGACTTTGGCAGGGGCCGAGATTATCTTTACGCAACGCGTAATGCAGCCCGATGACCGCACCCTGATTCGCGCCTTCAACCCCGCAACGAAGCAGACCCGCGTTATAGCGACGCTCTCGCCGCATTTCATTCACCGGAATGATCTCAAGCTCTCCGTCTTACCAGATCTGAAGTGGCTCCTCTACTCACAGTTGGACAAAACCGGGAGCAACGTCATGATTACAGAGACCTTGCACTAGCGATCATCGGCGACAGAGAACCTGGCGGCTGCCTCCATGTTCGGCAGCCGCTTTACGCGCTCGCGGTTTCGGATCTCAACCTCCTGCTTCTCCCGATTTAGAAACCTCGCGCGGCCGGGGCCGCTTTCCGGCTATTTCCTCGACCAGAGCGATCATCTCGACGCCTTGCGCGACCAGGCGTGCCCCAGCCGCATGCATTGCCGTCAGAAGCTCGCGGCCGTCACCATCGACTCCGGTGAGCTCTTTCATGTCGATTTCGACCTGTTTGGTGGCTGAGCACAATGCCGAGCGCCAGGCCCTTTCCGTTTCGGGCACCCAGGGGCCGCCGAGTTTGCCTGCAAGCGTTAGCCGGCAAAGGCTGCCATTCTTATCAACCGTGATTCGTAACATCGCGTTCCGCCTCGGTAAGCGCACGCATCGCACCAAAGGCGACCATTCTGCTACGTGCTGCAAAGACGGGAGGTTAAGTCGAAGATACAGGTCTGCACGCTACCGCGAAATGGCTGGCACCTGCCAGGTAACCGGCAGATAGACTCGTGTTGATGGCACACGAGTGAATGCAATAGCACGGCTTTGTATTCCGATGCGATGGGAGAAACAAGGAGATATGGACCTGAAGGTTTGGGAATGCCCCCGAGCAACGCCGTTTAGCCAAGGCTTTGCTTGCCGACACTGTGCTGGTTCAAATCGTGGCGAGTGGACCAATGCAAGTGCTGAAGCCGCAAGTCGTTTCAAAAGGAAATCAGTTGCGTGGGCCCGATTCAACAGCGGCGTCCGCCGAACTCCTCCGCGTGGAGCGAAACAAATTCCCGGACGCTCATCGCCGGCCGGCCGGTCACCGCTTCGACGCCGTCCGTGTGCCTGTCATAACGACCTGCCCGGTGCAACTCACCCATCGCCATAAGATGCCCCACCAGATGCTCCGGCAACCTGTACTTTTTCAGCCCCTCTTCCCACTTCTCCGGGCTGATGTCTGAGTACGTGATCTCCCGGTTCAGCGCGTCTGAGAATTCATGGGCGACCCCATCCATGTCCTGCGACTGCGGGCCGGTGAGTTCGTAGATGCGGCCCAGGTGCGGCGCGGGGTCGGACAGAACGGCGGCGATTACCTGAGCGACATCAGCCCCCGCAACCGGTGAGGTCTTGCCCCGCCCGAACGGCAGCTCGATGCGGTCTCGGTCACGGATGCTCGGAGCGGCTAAGGTCAAAAAGCTCTCCATAAACATTGTCGGCCGGATCGTTACGACTGCCAGGGCCGCCCACGCAAGGGCCTGCTCGCCTAACCAGTGCTGTCGCTGCTGATGGCTCGGGGTGGTGTTCTGGAGACTCATCTCTCGGAGACCGTCATCTGGGACATGTTGACCAACGCGCTCACTCCGGCTTCCCGCGCCACCGCTGCCATGGTCACGGTCGCCTCAAGGTACCCGGCGGACGGGGACATGCTGAAGTAGACCCGGCGGCAGCCGCTGACCACGCGATAAACATCACCCGGCTCGAGGAGGTCGCCGACCACCACTTGAGCACCCGCGGCTCTGAGCGACGCCGACCGTTCGTCCTCGCGCCGCACCATAGCGCGAACCGGAAACCCTCGATTGAGGAGCAGGCCGACGACACCGCGTCCGACCGAGCCCGTTTGGCCAGCTGCCCCGGTTACCAGTATTAATCCGTCCTCTACCATGCGTCTTACCTCCTCGCGCCAGGCAACTGCCCGATCACATTTAAACTCTGATGCTCAGAGAACGCGGACCGACTTCCCGCCTTTACAGATTGCAGTCGGCCTCCCAACCCGGTTTCAACTCGAGTTGCTGACAAATCACTCGACAACACTGACGTTGCCGGACGCTCGTCGTTCTGGTTGCTTTTCGCAGCGCTGCTGGTTGCTAGCACTGCTTCTTGCGTCTTCTGAAGCGAGACAAACAGCGAGCTTCTGGAGGTGCGTCGTACGATGGGATCGACTACCCATCGAAGTGTAACCGGAACATCCCGGCTAAGAGCGACCGCTTCCAGTTCAACGTATACTCCGCCGTCACGCTGTTCAAACCGCGAGATACTGTACAGCTGCCAGATCAAGCCACGGCCGGTGTTTGCAGGAGCTTCGTGTTCATCCGGCAGACCGTACTTCTCAATCTCACGAACGCGTGTAGTGTAAGAGATGCCATACCACCTGTTTTCATCAATTCTTCTAAAGGTGTCCTGGAAATCCATGTCGATCGCAAATCTGGCGACCACCGCTTTGTTCAACATGCGAAGCGAGAATGTGTCTTCCGTGTCGGTCTGGCCCAATAAGGCGGACTCAATGACGTTCGGGGCGTAGAAGTCCTTATATCTGCGGTAATCGCGCACGACAGAGAGAACGTTATCCAAGCGAGTTCCGGGGAGGAAAACAACACCGATCCAATGATGAATGAGGCCTTGGAAAACCCGGTGCGGATTCTCGCCGAAGGGAGCGACTAAGGTCTCTCCTTTGTGCAGACGGCGCAGGCGGTCGGGCGACTGATCGCTCCATAGAAACGGCATTCCGTTGGAGTATTCGGCGACCCGGGTATTTTGGGCCTCTACATACGTGTCCCAAGCCCTTAGAGTCTCGGGGTTCAGTTCGGCGCCCTTTGAGGTCAGAGAAGCGGCGAGAACGAGGAGCGCTGCCGCAAGAAAAGCTCCGATAAACCGCTTGCGCTCCTGTTTGGAGAAAATCGCACCATTCTCGTGAACTGTATTTCGTAACATGGCGTTTCTCACAAATGCACCTGCCGCGCCAAAGCTGAAGGTTTTGTTAACTGTTGCAAAGGCAAGAACTTGACCAGAAAGAGCAGTGCTGCGCCGTTAACCGAAGCGGCTGGCAGATGCCAGGAAGCTGGCAAATGATCTATAGTGGCCTAAGGCAACGAGCGAAATCCGTCAACGCGGCTCCGTAATCAATGCCCCGAGGGAGTGAATAGATATGGCCATGCCGGCTGCATCGAATGCCCTGGTGGGCACGTCCTTAAATAAGGGACTTACCTCCCGATACGAAGCACTTATTCGGTTGGCGGAAGCGATCCGATCACATCCGGACGAAAAAACTCTATTCCGGACCTGCGCAAACGAACTGCGCCAGGTGATTCCGTTCCATGGCCTTTCGCAGTTCGATCCTGCGGCCAAGCTGGTCCAGTGGCATGTCCCCGAATCTGATGAGAACGAATTAGAGGCGTGGCGTGAAGAACTGGCTTCGCTGTTACGCACCATTCCGAAAGAAGGATCGATATCCCGATGGGTCTACGACAATCAGCAGCCGCTCGTTATCCGGCTGGATGATCGCGAAACTCGCTTTGGCCTGATTATTGACCTTCTCAGGAAGATCGGTATCCGCTCGCTCTGTGCATTGCCGCTGAGCACCGCACACCGGCGGTTGGGAAGTTTGATCTTCACCAACCGTGTGGAAGACGCTTATTCCGGGGAGGACCAGCGTTTCTTATCTCTCATCGCGAATCAGATTGCGGTGGCGATGGACGATGCGCTGAATTTCCAGACTTCCAGGCGTGCGCAAGAACAATTGAAGCTCCTCCTTGAGTTAACGAATCGTGTCGTCACTAAGTTGGACTTGCCCGACCTGCTTCAGGAAATTTGCGCGAGCGTTCGCCAAGTTATGCAGTGTGACGGCGTAGGTCTTGCGCTTCCGGATTCCAAGACGCACGAATTGCGACTTTGCGCCGTGGATGCCCCAGGGCCGGAAGAGATTATCGAATTGAGAAAGCGCCAGGCATGGAATCCGCCCACCTGGGAAGCAGAGTTGGCCGAAGATGTGTTCCGAACCGGCAACTCTGTCCGTTTCACGAAAGAGCAACTCCCTCGCATCGCCGCCTCTGGGCATAATTCGTTATGCCTGTTCCCTCTCATCAGCCGTGAGCGCGTGCTCGGTGTCTTGGGTGCATGCAGCTCACGGGAGGACGTGTTCAACGATGACGATCTTCGTTTCCTTGGTCAGATCGCCAATCAAAGTGCCCTCGCCATTGAAAATTCCCTGACTTACTCCCAGATTTCGGAATTGAAGGACAGACTCGCGCGGGAAAACGTCTACTTGGAATCGGAGATCCGCAGCGAACTTCACTTTGAAGAGATCGTCGGCAAGAGTAAAGCTCTGCGCCGTGTTTTGAGTGAGATTGAGACAGTGGCGCCGGCCGACTCTACGGTGTTGATCTATGGCGAGACAGGTACCGGAAAGGAATTAATAGCACGCGCGCTCCACAACCTCAGCTCCCGAAAATCGAACGCCTTCGTCAAACTGAACTGCGCGGCGATTCCGACCGGGCTGCTCGAGAGCGAGCTCTTCGGCCATGAGAAAGGAGCATTCACGGGTGCGATTTCTCAGCGGATCGGTCGCTTTGAGTTAGCGCATCACGGAACTATCTTCCTTGATGAAGTCGGAGAGATTCCGCTTGAACTACAGCCCAAGCTTCTACGCGTTCTGCAGGAACGCGAGTTCGAGCGCCTGGGCAGCACGCGCACACTGCGTACGGATGCGCGTCTGATTGCGGCAACGAATCGCGACCTGAAGGCCATGATGGAAGACCAGAAGTTTCGATCCGATTTGTACTACCGGCTGAATGTCTTTCCGATCAGAGTTCCGGCCTTACGCGAGCGGCCCGAAGACATTCCATTGCTGGTCCGCCACTTCGTTCAGGAATTCAGCCGGCGGAACAATCGCGCGATCGACACCATTCCGTCCGAAACAATGGAGGCATTGGTTCGATATGACTGGCCCGGCAATATCCGGGAACTGCAGAATGTGATCGAGCGGGCGGTAATCATATCGAAAGGTCCCGTGCTGAATGTTGCGCTCGCCGGACTTAAACCGGATGCGAGTGTGAAATTCAGTCCGACCGCGAAGGAAAGGCGCCCAGTCAATCACGAGAGTCTTCAGGACAGGCTGGACGACACAGAAAAGGCCGAGATCCTTCATGCTCTTGAGGCGGCGAATGGAATCGTGGCGGGACCAAACGGGGCCGCTGCTCGTCTCGGGATAAAGCGTTCGACACTCCAGCTTCGTATGCAGAAATTTGGTATTCGCGTGTCGCGCACGACCCTCGATGAACGCTGATGAACGCTGTTGATGGGGTCATCTTGCCGGCGATAAGTCCAGCAAGGCGACGTAATTGCTCACTCCTTTGACCGATGTTTGGCCACAACGCTAAATAACATTACAAACGCTCGGGTCGAGGGATAGATTTTCCGGCGCAAGGGCAACTCGAAGTTCCTCATTTGTGTGCTTCCGTTGCGTTCAGCCATCCAGCTGGCACATGGCCAGCAATCTGGCAGCCCGACATTGAGAAAGTCCCCTCGCTTCGCCTGTAAGTGCTTATTATCCGGGAGAAATCGTAATTGGCCACTTTGGTCATTCGCGTGTTTTCACATAAAACATGCAGACGGGAGATTCCCGCAGAAGGAACCCCCCGGATAAGGAGTTCGGTATGTCGATAACGATAGAAGAAACGGTCCCGAATCGTGTTGGAGGAATAGATGATCTAAACGCCAACCACAAACAGGGCGATGGTTCCGGCGTGCCGCGCCATCGAGTGGCCATCGTCGGGAGCGGATTCGGAGGGCTCTTTGCCGCGAAGGCCTTGCGCCGCGCCGATGTTGAAGTTACAGTCATCGACCGGACAAACCATCACCTATTCCAGCCGCTGCTCTACCAGGTCGCGGCTGGAATCCTGTCGGAGGGCGACATCGCACCGCCGATCCGGGACATCCTTAGCAAGCAACGGAACACGAGCGTCGTACTCGGCGAAGTCGTCGATGTTGATGTAGACACCCGTCACCTCACTGTCGACACAGTTGGTCATCGCAGCAAGATCGCGTACGACAGTTTGATCATCGCGACCGGCGCGAGCCAGTCGTATTTCGGTCACCCGGAGTTCGCCGAGGATGCGCCCGGAATGAAAACTATTGATGATGCGCTCGAGTTGCGCGGGCGGATCTTCGGCGCATTTGAGATGGCCGAGCGAGAGCCCGACCCTGCGAGACGACGCCAGTGGCTGACGTTTGTCGTTGTAGGTGCAGGTCCAACGGGCGTCGAAATCGCCGGTCAGATTGCCGAGCTGTCGCGCCGTTCGCTACAGCGGAATTTTCGTCACATCAATCCGGCGGAAGCGCGGATCATTCTACTCGACTCTGGTCACGCGATCCTCAAATCCTTCCCCGAATCGCTCCGAGCGCACGCGGCACGAGACCTCCAACAAATGGGAGTCGAAATCCATTCGGGCACAAGGGTTACTGGCGTCGACGAAAGCGGAATTGATACCAACTCGGCCGATCCACAACTAGCGCGCATCGAAGCAGCAACGAAGTTCTGGGCTGCCGGCGTCCAGGCCTCCCCGCTTGGACGCGTCGTTGCCAAGGCGGCGAGCGTTGAGGTCGATGGAGCAGGTCGCGTAAAGGTACAACCCGACTGCACGCTACCTGGCCACCCGGAGGTGTTTGTGATCGGCGACCTGATGAGCCTCGACAACCTACCGGGATTGGCGCAGGTCGCGATCCAGTCCGGCCGCTACGCCGCAGAAACCATCGCTCGGCGGATCGCGGGCGATACGACGCAACGGCCGTTCCGCTACCGCGACCGTGGGACGCTGGCAACGATCTCGCGCCTTCGCGCGATCGCAGCCGTTGGACCCCTTCGCGTATCGGGTTTCCTCGCGTGGCTGCTTTGGCTGGTCATCCACATCGGGGCGCTAACGGGCTTCAAGAATCGCATCTCCGTCCTCTTAAACTGGACGGTCGCATTCCTCGGTGACGCACGTGCCCAGCGCGTCATCACGGCGCAGCAGGTCTTCGCACGGCAAGCGCTCGAAAAACAAGCCGTGATTACGTCAGCGGCTGTGCATCACTAAATGGGCATTCACTAACTGGCAGAGGTTACGAGATGAGCGTCAACAAAGCAATCTCACGATCTAGGCCAGAGCACGGTATGGCATCCGCATTTTGACGGATGTAAATCTCATCGCAGTTATGAACGAAAAAGGAGAATGATAGTCATGCAAAGAGAAATCCACTTCCACCAGACAACGACCTTGACCCCCGAGCGGTATGTCGCCGGGCTCACCGACTTCGGGCCTGGCCGCTCGAAGCTGTTTGGCAACAGCGCCGACGAATACCTCAAGGTGCATTCCCAGGGCCGCTCGAACGCCGACGTTACGGAAGGCTCGGGCGGCATCTGGGAACGTCTGCACTACGACTGGTCCGATCCCAACCGCGTCGTGATGACGACGACTGACTCCAATGTTTGGGGCGGCGCTTCGGGCCACACCTACACCTTCACGCGCCATTCCAATGGCACAACCGACATTGACGCCGACGTCGTCCGCGAAGGCAAAAACTTCAAGGGACGTGTCCTCGGTCTGGTGCTGAGGACGGTCGGCAGGGGTGTTTTAGAAAAGGCCTTTAAAAGCTCCGTCACAGCCATTGAAACCAGGAACGGCGCCGTGAGGGAGCGGGCCGCATAAACGAGTGCCCTCTTCACGGCGATACGCGACGCGCGGAAGGGCGCGGCATCGAGAACGATAGGAGCTTTGGAGAACTTCGATGAATTTCCAGACACTCAATGTAAATAGGGAAGGAGCGGTGATTTTTGCGGAAATCGCCGCCCCACCCATGAACCTTCTTGGTCCGGAACTGGTTCGCGATTTGGTCTCCCTCATTCAGCAAGCCGAGGCCGATGATTCTCTCAGATTGCTCGTGTTCAAGAGTGCCGACCCTGACTACTTCATTTCTCACGTCGACGTGACCCGGATCAAAGAGTATCGGGGCGAGGCAGCGAAGCTGACCGGCGAAGCTTCGATTGCCCTCCTGTTTCGGCATCTGAGCGCAAGCCGCTTGATCACAATTGCACAGATCGAAGGTCGGGTGCGCGCTGCCGGCAGCGAATTCGTGCTGGCGTGCGACATGCGCTTTGCAGCGCGAGAGTCGGCAATCTTCTGTCAGCCGGAGCCTGCGCTCGGAATCCTTCCCGGCGGGGGCGCCTGCCAACATCTAGCGCGCCTCATGGGTCGTGCAAGGGCGCTAGAGGTCATGCTGAGTGGTGAAGATTACGACGCGGATTTGGCTGAGCGGTACGGCTGGATCAACCGAGCGTTGCCCGCCGCCACGCTGAACCACTTCGTCAAATCTCTCGCTCATCGGATCGCGGGGTTCCCAGCCGCCGGCCAACTCGCAGTCAAGGACCGGGTCAATGCAATCACGCTGGCGCCAGCCGAGGACTTCCGCCGCGATTCTGATCTCTTCGGCGAGGGCGTGCGTGCCCCCGAGGCTCAAAGCCAGCTCCAGGCCGCGATGAAGCGTGGCTTCCAGACTCGAGATGCCGAAATGGCATTGGCGCGGATGCTGGGAGAATTAGCCGGGCGTCGCTCCGACGCGTGATGCTTCCGCTTGGGTACGTGAATCAGGAACCGAGCTGTCAAGCTGTCCACCAGGAGCGTTACAGCCTGGTTCCCGACGGCCGCCCTGAGGCTCTACCGTTTATGGTGCCCTTTCGGAGAAGTCCAGCAAGACCTTTTGCTGTCCAGCCTCACCATCGGCTAGCCGTATTGCTTCTTGAAAGTCCTTCAATGAATACCGTACACTCGCTGGCGGCGTCAGTGCTCCGTTCGACAACATAGTGAGGAGATCGCTTGTCGCTGCCCTCACTTCGGCGAGCGGCTGGGAACTCACCCAACGCGGAAGCCACCACCCGCGAACCGTCGCTGTCGAATAAATCAAACGGGGAGCGAAGAGCGGCATGGTGAATTTCGCAGGGTCCGTCTGCCGATGACTGGAAAGAGCTCCATACATAAGCATGGTTCCAGCGGGAGCGAGGTTGCGGGCAACCTCAGCGCCAAGTTCCCCGGCAACGCAGTCAATCGCTCGTTCAACGCCCTTGCCCGCGGTCAATTCCTGCAGACGTGCCCTGAGATCCTCGTCGTCTGTGCAGATTACCTCATTTCCTCCGAGGTTGCGTATGATTGCTTCCTGCTCACGCCGCCGGATGACGTTGATTGTCTTGAATCGATACTGCCGCGCTAATTGAAGCACCAACTTCCCGACGCTGGATGCAGCCGCCGTCTGTACGAGCCAGTCGCCCTCCTTGAGATTGTGACTTGATCTCGTCAATGCCCATGCAGTCAAAGGATTTGTGTAGGAGGTGGCGGCGGCTGGATCGTCCAGGCCATCTGGAACGGGCACGAGTCTGTCCACTGGGCACACGATCTGCTCGCGCCAGGTGTTCCACATGTGAACGAAAACCACGCGAGTTCCAACAATTGGACCTTGCACGCCCGGACCTACAGCCTCCACAATCCCCACGCCTTCAGCGCCCGGGCTGGCTGGCAATTCCGGCTGATAGCCATAGCGCCCCCTCACCATGTGGAGATCCGATGGGTTGATCGGGCTGAGCAGCACTCGGACGAGCGCTTCGCCAGGAGCCAGAGGCGGCGTAGGGATCTCAGCTAGTTTTAATGTGCCATTCGGTTCACCCGTCTCCCGAAAGATCAATGCTTTCATCAATACCTCCTGAGTCTTTAGGCTACGACTGATTCCGGCCGGACGTTCTAAGACTTCCTGAACGAGAAGCGGAGCTGGCGACGAACGAGAACATCTCCATCGAAGCGACCTGCTGCACGCATTCGCTGTACGGAAGCTTCCGCTGTGTCATTGGCGAATTAAGTGTTCCGCGATTCAGAGCGCAATTACGATAGGCGACGGCGGCTCGCCCGAGGCCCCTATTACGTGCCAAGAACCCGGAATTCGGAAGGATGGAGCCGTTGTCGGGAATCGAACCCGAGACCTCTTCCTTACCAAGGAAGTGCTCTACCAACTGAGCTACAACGGCCTATCTCGTACTCAAATGGTGGACAGGGAAGGATTCGAACCTTCGTACCTCGCAAGGAGGGACAGATTTACAGTCTGTTGGCTTTAACCACTCACCCACCTGTCCAGCGAATCCTCACGCTAGCGAACAACCGCACACGCATGGACGGGGCGGCCACGCCGGGCCGTCGTAGTCGAGAATAGCACAGTACTTTCCCACTCCCCACGCCATCGCGGGCACGCGCATAATCTAGAAATATGGACGACGTTTTGACAGTAGCCGGCAGAAATTTCCGCTCGCGTCTGTGGGTAGGAACCGGAAAGTACCGCAGCAAGCAATTGATGGCCCGGTGCCATGCCGCTTCGGGTACGGAGATGGTCACGCTCGCCGTGAGGCGGGTCAATCTGACTGACCGTTCCAAAGAATCCGAGCTCGATTTTATCGACCGTTCGAAGATCCACATCCTTCCCAACACTGCGGCCTGCTATACGGCTGACGAAGCCGTTCGGACGGCCCGTTTGGCGCGCGAGGTTGGATTGTCGAACTGGATCAAGCTCGAAGTAATCGGAGACGCCAAAACGCTATTTCCGGACAACGAAGGATTGCTCGAAGCAACACGCATTTTGGTGAAGAAAGGCTTTGTTGTTCTGCCTTATACGACCGATGATCTGGTGAACGCGCGAAAGCTGGTGGATGCCGGAGCAGCTGCGGTGATGCCGCTCGCCGCCCCAATCGGGTCCGGACTGGGTATTCAAAACAGTACTAACCTGAAGATTTTGCGTGAGGCCATCACGAACGTGCCGCTGATTGTCGATGCCGGCGTAGGAACGGCTTCCGATGCGGCAATTGCCATGGAGCTGGGCTACGACGGCGTTCTTTTGAATACCGCGATCGCGGAAGCTGAAGATTCCGAGCACATGGCGCTTGCGATGAAGCTTGCAGTCGAGGCAGGGCGTGCTGCCTTCCTTGCCGGACGGATGCCCAAACGTGAATATGCGGTTGCCAGCAGTCCTCTGACGGGCACAATTGCAGCCGGACGCTAAGGCCTCGCGGCTGATCTTAGCTTTATCATTGACCGCCGTTGCGCTGTATGCCTGCGTCCTGCCGCTTTGGGAAGGCTGGGATGAGGCGTTCCACTACGGCCGGCTTGCAAGCATGTCGGCGCGGCACGATCTGGGAACTCTGGGCAAGTCGCGTTTGCCGGGAGAAGTTGCCGACTCACTGATGCTGGCCCCGGTTTCTCACCTGCTTGCACCGCTGGTTCCCGGTAGCCGATCCTTTACTCAGTGGCATCAACTGCCCCTTCCGCAGCGAGTCAATTTACACGATCAACTGCTAGGGCTGTCTCCCGCGAGGCGACAGGATACGAGTTCCATGCTCAATTACGAGACCCAGCAAGCGCCGCTCGCGTATGTCGTGACTGCGCCGCTCGACTGGATGCTGGGACATGTGCAGCTTGTTCCCAGAGTTCTCATTTTGCGCTGGGTCCTGGGACTTGGTTCGATGGCGCTGACGTATCTGCTAATGAGGCGGCTGGCGCGTATCTTTCAAATCGAGTCACCGTTCCGCGAGGCACTGCTGTTGTGTTCGCTATCCGTTCAAATGCTTTGGGCTTCGATAGCGCACATCGGCAATGATGCGTTTGCAATCCCTCTGACGGTCTGGTTCGTCGTGTTGTTGCTGGAAGACGCCTCCGTTGTAGCGTTGGCTTTCGTACTGGGGGCGGGGCTACTGACGAAAGCATACTTTTTGTCGTTTGTTCCCGTATTTGCCGCCTTTGTCGTGGCCCGCGTGCGAGCCGGGCATGCGTCCTGGCGACGAGCCTGCCTCGCTTTATTGATTCCCGTAGCAATCGGCGGCCCGTGGTATGCGCGAAATCTCCTGTTGTATGGCAGCTTCAGTGGGACTCAGGAGACGGTCGCCGGCGTCACCTTCTCCTCGGCAATAAGAGCAATTCCGCATATCCACTGGGCGGCAAGCGCCATGAAGTTGTGGCGCGATTCTCTTTGGACCGGGAACCAGACCTTCACAACGTTCGACCGCGCCACGCTTCAGATCGTACAGGCGCTTATGTTGGTGGGGCTCGGACTGAGCCTCGCGGCGTATCGCAAGATGCCCAAGTCGGAAATCTGGCTCTGGGTGGCCGCGCTCACGTTTTTGGCCGGACTGTTCTATCAGACGTGCGTCACCTGGACAGCCAGCAACGGTTTGTCGGTCTCGCCCGAGCCGTGGTACGGGCAGGGCGTATTGCTGTGTATGTGGGCACTGGTGTTTCGCGGTTACCAGGCGTTCCCGAAGCTTGGGCGCATCGCTTCTCTTCTTCTTTGCCTTGTCTCGCTTTGGATCGGTGCTCTTACTTTTGTGGCCAAAGTGTTACCCGACTACGGCCGCGGCGTAGAGCGCAGCACGCTCCGAGTATTAATTGCGTGGTGGCGGGCCCATCCCACACAGGACCTCGCGTTGATCATGCCCGCGCCTGTCTATCTGATTTACGCCCTCCTCGCGCTCTATTTAGGTCTCAGCCTTGCAACCCTATTTTTTATCGCCCGACCTGCAGTTCAGCGCGTAATGCAATGAACTCGGGAAGAGTAGGCGCTGGAAACTGACTAGCATACGTTTGGGCGAAGGCGTGTGATGTCGGCGTGCCTTGCATTAGGTAGCTTTCGGCAGCCAAATAAAAAGCGCGCTCACTCGGGTGTTCTTTCTCCAAAGTCGCGTGGCGGGCATAACCGCCCGCCGCTTCGAACTTTTTCAGCAGAAGATGAGCTTCCGCCAGGTCGCAATAGAGTGTTGAAGTCGGAAGCACGTCTTCGGCCTCTTGCATCCACTCGATCGCCTTTTGTAACCGCTCCTGGTCTTCGTTCGGCAGCTGTTTCGTCTTCAACCCTACGGGACGATGATTCTCGTCGTAGAGATGTTCCGCCGGTCCAGTAACCACGCGGAGAACTTCGACATGGCCAATCGCCCGCAGCGTCTCCTGATGCATGTAGTGGGCCACACGTTTTTCGCGTTCCGAAAGTGCTGGCGTTCTACGCAGCTCTTTCAAATCCTCAACAAGCCGCTCGGCGTCGCCGATAAGCAACTCGATACGGCCTTTTGGCAGAATTTTCCAGTCCTGCAGAGTGTATTGCGCAAACGCGCCAAGCCTTCCCAGTCGTACCGGGTACCGCAACGTGTCACCCGCTGGAAGGCGCATTGCGAAACGGCCGCCGATGTTTTCATCTCTCGCCGCTTTGGGTCTCACGTCCGGCGCATCCTCGCCTAATAATTCCGTGAACATCAGCACCGCGCGGCTATAGGATCCTTTCTGCCGCCACAGCAACGCTTCGTTATATGCCGCTTGCCGCCGCAGCGAAACGGTCGCAGGCGACCCCGGCCAGTCCTGAAGTTCGCGGAAGCAAACTACCGCCGCAGTCAGGTCTTCATCATTCCCGTCAATCGCGTAAGCGAGCCCTTCCGCCAGCAGGGCCGCCTGGCGAACCTCGTCCGTAATCATCGTTCTTAGTTTGTTGGTGATCTTCCTGGATGGTTGAAAATCGACTGGTATGGCTCCCCGGAATACACCGAAATCACTCGCCGCTTGCCTGAGCGACGAATCTCTGGTTTGCGCGTTGCCGTGCGTTCCCCTCACCGTCGGTGCATACTGTCCGAACAAAATTACGGCTTGGCGAAGAGCTGCAAAACCCTCTACCTCGTTGTCGCTCAGCATTCGCATGCGAAGTAGAAATTTGAACGCGGCTCGCTGCGCTGTGAGTTGAACCGCGTCAATTCCAGCAGCGGCCGCCGTGCTTGCGCTCACAGAAACGCATTGGATCTTTCCACCGCTGGCTGCGATATGAATCGACGTCCTGCCATCCGGCGCGGTTTGTACAACACCGGAGATCACAGGTGCGCCGGCATTGAACCAGTGCACAACACTCATCAGAAACTTCGCCAGAGTCCCGATGTCTAGACCTTTGAACGTTCTCAGCTGAAGATTTTGGATCGCCTCATCGATTTTGACGTCATGCTCCTTCCATTCAACGCCCAAGTTATGCGGTTCGGGCGCAAGCACAATCGGTGGTGGATCCTTCGCCTCTAAGATTCCCTCGATAATCGGAGGATCGTGATCGTCGGGAGGCGTCGGCCGAAGCAGAAGCAGACGGGGTTTCCATAACGGACGGCGCAGCACCTCCGGAAGGCGAATCAATGAATCGAGAAAATGATCGGTGGCAATGCCGGTTGGCGATTCATTCTCTTTTAATGGAATCTCTTTTAACGGGAGCATGCTCCAGCGGGTCGTGGTAGCTAAAACTCCGTACCATGCGGCTCGGCGCCACTCGCGCCAGAGTCGGCGAACGATGATCAGCAATAAGGCAAAAATGCCCAGATTAAGCAGAGCTATCTCCACGTCACGCAGCCACTCCGGGGTAAAAGCAGTGAACAAATAATTCGGATCTGTGTGCAAGCGACTGATAATCCGCCGGGCGCGATCGCGCTGCTCTTTCGTCCCCGCATACACCCATTTGGAAGCCAACTCAATCGCCCCCTTGCTGTCCCTCTGCAGCAACTTTGCATCGGCGGCGTTTAGCTCCGCATCGATCTGCATCGACGCAACCCGCCGTAGGCAATCTTTGGGGCTTTCGCTTGCGGGATCGATCTTCAGCGCGGCGTCGCAATGCGTCTTTGCCTCATCGAGCCGACCAAGGGCCAGGTAGCTGCGCCCGATGAGCGCTTGTGTCTGGGCTTCCCGATCCTTTTCTAAGGGAGCCTCGGCTCGGGCCGCCAAACCGCCAAGCAGCAGCAAAGCAAAGACCAGCCGGAGTGAAGAATCGCGCAGGAGCATGACATCGTGCAGGAGCATGACACCGTGAAGGATATCCGATTCAAGAAGCAAAGTCGTGTCGCACTGCCGCCGCGGTCCTATGTCAAAGAACAGATGCTATCCTGCTAACTGTCAATCACCGCTGTCGCGGCAAATTCTTTGTTAATTTGAAGCGCCGCGGCGAAGATACAATGCGCAAACGGGGAACTCCAAACGTTATTCCGATGCAAGACAACGAAGCCGTTTCGGGGATCAGTCGCGCAGAGCTGGATTACTTGTTTAGTCTTACTTACGAGGAACTCCGTCGGCTTGCAGCATCCGTTAAAAGCAGTGATCCGGCGGCAACTTTGAACCCTACCACCTTGGTTCATGAAGCGTGGCTCAAGCTGGCTAAATCGCCTGGGTTTGTTTCAACATCGCAGTTACATTTCAAGCGCATCGCGGCACGCGCGATGCGGCAGCTTTTAGTGGAGTCCGCGCGGCGCCGCCAGTCCCAAAAACGCGGTGGGGAGAGCGAAACTCCATTTGCCGTTTTCGACCAAGCCGAAGGCCTGCCGGTATGTTACGACGAAGATGTAATCCGGCTCGATTCGGCGTTGATGGAACTGGCACGTTTGAGCCCCCGTCAGGCGCAAACAGTGGAAAGCCGCTTTTTTGGAGGACTGGAAGCAAATGAAACGGCGGAGTTGCTCGCTGTTTCGGAAGCTACCGTCCTGCGCGACTGGCGCGTGGCGAAAGCCTGGCTCGCGCGCGAATTGCGCCGCGAACATTAGAGATTAGGTGGTGCGCGAACTGCGCCGCGAGGATTAAGGTTTGCGTGGCGGCGAACTGCGACGTGCGTGCAAACAGCAATCGCCGGGCTCGCGGGCATCTGTATTGGCGCCGCCGCCCAAACCTTCCAGCTCAAATAACGCGATACTGGTGAAATCGCCATCGAAAGTTTGGAGGTCCTTGAATGGACGGCAAGCGCTGGGAGCAGGTTCAAGCATTGTTCCAGCAGGCCGCGGATCAGCCGGTTTCCCAACGGCTCTCCTTCCTCAAGGCCGCGAGCGCCGGCGACGAACAGCTCGTCGCCGAGGTCCAGGCCCTGCTTGAGGAAGACGTTCGCGGCAGCCTTCTAGATCGCCCCTTGGCGCAGGTGGTAGTTCGAATATTGGAACCAGGCTCCGAGCCGTCCGTGTCTTCCCGTGAATTCGGACCTTACCGTGTTCGCAAACTGCTCGGTGAGGGCGGTATGGGTGTCGTTTATCTGGCTGAGCGCGAGGATCTCGGCAGCCTGGCCGCCATCAAGCTTCTGCGCGACGCCTGGATGTCGCCTGCTCGCCGGGAACGCTTCGCCGCCGAACAGCGGACGCTTGCCCAACTCTCCCATCCCTCGATTGCCCGCCTTTACGACGCCGATACTCTCGCCGACGGAACGCCATGGTTCGCCATGGAGTACGTTGAGGGCGGTGTCCCACTCACCGCATATTGCCGTCAAAACAAGTGTCCGATAACAGAACGCCTGCGCCTCTTTGAATCCGTATGTGAGGCGGTTCGCTATGCGCATTCACGCACGATTATTCACCGCGATCTGAAGCCATCGAACATCCTTGTCCAGTCCGATGGCTGCGTGAAGCTGCTGGATTTCGGCATTGCCAAGCAACTGGATCGCAATGACACCCCGGCAGATCAAACGCTAACGGGATTACGTTTGATGACTCCCGCTTATGCTGCTCCCGAGCAAATCCACGGTGAGCAGGCTGGCACGTACACGGACGTCTACGCACTCGGAGTTATCCTTTACGAACTGTTGACCGGCCGCCTGCCTTTCGACCTTTCGAACCAATCGCCCGGCGAAGTCGAAGCGACCATCCTGAACCGGGAACCGGAAAGACCATCGGTCGTGGCGAACCATAATACGAACGAAAACGAAGCCGGTAGCCCACCTCTGGCGAAAGCAAATTGGGCCGATCTGGATGTGCTTTGCCTCACCGCGATGCACAAGAATCCGGAACGAAGATATCGATCGGTAGACGCATTCATTCGGGATATCAATCACTACTTAAGCGGCGAACCTCTCGATGCGCGGCCCGATACTCTTCGCTACCGGGTCAGGATGTTTATACGGCGCAACCATCGTTCCGTCGTTTCAACGGCACTGGTGCTCGCAAGCATTGTGGGTTTAGTGATTTTTTATACCGTGCGGCTCAAGGAA
>DATBDT010000071.1:0-91079 GCA_036269815.1 Bryobacteraceae bacterium | reverse complement strand
CGTGACGAATGATGCCGCCGAACTCCTGCTGGGTCCCAGGGAGAAATCCGGGCACATCCTCGAACGTGAGAATCGGAATTTGAAAGGCATCACAGAACCGGACAAACCGAGCGCCTTTGGTAGACGAATTGATATCCAGACAGCCGGCCAGGTAAGCCGGTTGATTTGCGACGATACCAACCGTGTCGCCGGCGAGCCGTCCGAAGCCGATCACGATGTTCCGGGCAAAGTGTTCGGCGACTTCAAAAAAGTTGCCATCGTCGACAATGTGATCAATCACATCTTTGATGTCGTAGGGCTTGTTCGATTCGAGCGGGACCAAATTATCTAATTCGGAATCGGCGCGATCCTCGGGATCGCTTGTGGTGACTTTGGGGACGCCATCCAGATTGTTCTGAGGCAAGAAGCGCATCAACTCGCGAATAGAGCGAAGACAATCGGCATCATCCGCGGTCAGGAAATGAGCTACGCCGCTGGTGGCATTGTGAGTAAGAGCGCCGCCGAGCTCCTCTTTCGTCACGTCCTCATGAGTGACGGTTTTAATCACATCCGGCCCGGTGACGAACATGTGGCTGGTGTGCTCCACCATGAAGATGAAATCGGTCAGGGCCGGCGAGTATACAGCGCCCCCTGCGCACGGACCCATAATCGCGGAAATTTGCGGCACAACGCCGCTGGCAAGGGTGTTGCGCAAAAAAATGTCTGCATAGCCGGCAAGCGAGGCCACGCCTTCCTGGATGCGAGCACCGCCTGAGTCATTCAGACCGATAACGGGAGCTCCGGTCTTCAGCGCAAGATCCATCAGCTTCACAATCTTCAGTGAATTCGCTTCCGATAACGAGCCACCGAAAACTGTAAAGTCCTGAGCAAAGACGAACACCTGCCGCCCATGGATCAACCCGAAGCCGGTTATGAAGCCGTCACCGTCGATCACGTTGTTCTGCATATCGAAATTCACGCAGCGGTGGCGTACCAACTTATCGAGTTCCTCGAACGTCCCCTCATCCAGCAGCTGTTCGACGCGTTCACGCGCAGAGAGCTTTCCTTCCCGGTGCTGGCGCTCTTTCCGTTCGGGGCCGCCTCCCTCTTCCGCTCGCGCGTGACGCTTTCTCAGTTCTTGTAGACGGTCGGTGCTCATGGCGTTGGTTCGGGAGCGTGGCTTAGTTCGGTTTCAGTATGCCATTTGCCAATGCGACGATGGGTTCGTAGAGCATATGTCTGACCGGCCACAACGCGGAATCGTCGTCGGGACTGCGGGACACATCGACCACGGAAAAACGTCGCTGGTCCGGGCGCTAACCGGCGTCGATACTGACCGCCTGCCGGAAGAAAAGAAGCGCGGTATCTCGATCGATCTGGGCTTTGCGCACCTGACGCTTCCGAACGGCCGCACTATCAGCTTTGTCGATGTGCCGGGCCACGAACGGTTCATCAAAAATATGTTGGCGGGCGTGAGCGGTATACAAGCCGTGTTGCTGATAATTGCCGCAGACGAAGGTATTAAGCCGCAGACGCGTGAACATTTTGACATTTGCCGCCTGCTCGGATTGCGTCACGGGTTCGTGGTTCTTACCAAATGCGACCTGGTAAGCCCGGACCGCCTGCGCGCGGCGCGGGATGAAATTGAAACTCTATGCCGAGGCTCGTTTCTAGAAGGCGAGCCTGTTGTTGCCGCCAGCTCCGTCACTGGCGTGGGGCTTGACGTTGTTCGATCGAACCTGGAACAGTTAGCCGCTAGCGTTGAAGCGGCGGCGGAAGGAGAGATTCCGCGGCTCCCAATCGATCGGAGTTTTTCCGTCAAGGGTTTTGGAACCGTAGCGACCGGAACGCTTATGGGCGGGACTCTCAGTACGGGCGACACGGTTTTCCTTTTTCCGGGCGCGAAGCCACTGCGCATTCGGGGTCTTCAGGTGCAAGGCAACACCGTACCTCGTGCGTACGCCGGAGAGCGAACCGCCGTAAATCTTGCGGGGATTGACTCGACCGAAATCAAACGCGGCGACGTGCTAAGCGCATCTAATCTGGTCGAACCATCGTTGCGGCTGGCAGTCGCCCTCGATTGGCTGCCCGGACGCGCTGCTCCCGGACCTCGCGAGCGGCTTCTGCTTCATTTGGGCACCACCGAGACCAATGCGCGACTGAAAATGCTGAAGCATTCGGACTCGGATGGTTCTGTACTGGCGCAACTGAGGTCGGCAACGCCGGTTCTCGCGTTTGCTGGCGATCGCTTGATTCTGCGCCGCCCTTCGCCGGGCGATACGGTTGCCGGAGGCACAGTCATCGATCCGTTCCCGCGCCGCCTGCAACGAAAATCCGGGGTCATCGAGCGGTTGACGCGCTTGCAGATGGCGACGTTGAGCGAGCGCGCTCAGATTTTGGTGGAGGAAGCGCCGCAGGGATTACTGCTGCCCCAATTGGAGCGGCTCTGCGGCTGGCCGGCCGCAGCTCTCGGCCGAGCCATCCAAAGCAATCCGGAGTTGTTCTTGCATTCGAGTTCGCAGCGAGTTCTTAGCCGTCAATGGCTGAAGAAGCGGCAGGCCGAAGTTGTTGCGTGGCTGGAGCGATTCCACAAAGAGAATCCATCGAAAGGCGGCGCGCCTATCGCTACGGCCAGGCTGGGCCTCAGCGTGTACGTCGCCGGAATTGTCTTCGAGTCTCTTCCGGCAGTTCAAGTGAACGGCGAGCTCATTTCGCTCAAGAGTCATCGGGTGCAAATTACGGAGTCCGAGCTGGCAGCGCTTGACACGATAGAACGTTCTTTTCGGTCCGGCGGGTTTGCGCCACCGCCGATTGACGATGTGTTGAAGAGCATTGCTTCCGATCAGAAAAAGGCGCGCTCGCTGCTCGAGATCCTTATCAAACAGGCCAAGCTGGTGCGTATTGCGGACGGCTTGATTTTTCATGCCGACGTTCTTACGCACATCAGAACGTCGCTTTCTGCGCACAAGGGACGGCGGTTTACGGTTCCGGAGTTCAAGGATTGGACGCAGATCTCGCGCAAATTTGCCATTCCGCTGCTGGAGTATCTGGATCGCGTAAGCGTCACCAAGCGAGATGGGGATCATCGGATTGTGTTGTAGTCGCGGATCTTCGCGAACCAGGTGTCCGCATGAGTGCGGGCACGGCAGAGACGAGTCTCTGCGCCACACGGTAGCGGTCAGATCACTTCAAACACGAGACATTTCAGGTAATGGGTCTCCGGCACGGTCAGCAGAATCGGGTGATCGGCGGCTTGCGTTCTACGCTCCAGTACGCGAAGTTGTTTTCCCGCGTCCAAGGAAGCGGCAGCAATGGTTTCGAGCAGCTGCGCTTCGCTCATGTGGTGCGAGCAAGAGCAGCTAATCAAAATACCGCCGGACTGCAAGAGCCGAAGTGCGCGCAAGTTCACTTCTTTGTAGCCGCGAATCGCGCCTTCGAGCGCTGACCTCGATTTCGTAAACGCCGGAGGATCAACAACGACAACCTGGAAGGTACGGCGCATCGCCACCAGGTTCGGCAGGTAATCCAGTACGTCAGCCTGCTGAAAGGCTACATTCGTCAAACTATTCTGCTCGGCATTGATGCGGGCCGTTTCGAGCGTAGGGCCAGAGCTATCGACTGCTTCCACGCTTTCGCACAAGGAAGCCAGGTGAAGGGCGAAGCCGCCGGTTGCGGTGAAGCAGTCTAGTGCGCGGCCGCCGCGCACGTGTTTGCGGATTGCAAGGTAATTTTCACGCTGGTCCAGAAAGATCCCGGTTTTTTGCCCGTGGAGCAGATCGGCAGACCAGTGAAGGCCATTCATGCGAATCGTGATGCGATCTGGAATCGTGCCGGAAACGACTCGGGTCTCGAGCGGAAGATTTTCTTTTGCGCGCGCTGCGGCATCGTTCCGCGCCACGATGGCTTTGATCGGAAGCATATCGTTCAGCACGGCAACTAATTCATCGGTCATGCGATCCATGCCCTGGTCGAGCAGTTGCAAAACCAGGTAGTCTCCATAGCGATCGGCTATCAGACCGGGAAGCAGATCGCCCTCGGCATGAATGAGGCGATAAGCGTCGGAGTGCTGAACGATTCGCTCGCGATAACGCAGGGCTGCCTCGATGCGACCGCGCAAAAAATTGCGGTCGATCTCGTCGCTGCGCCTGGAGAGTAAACGCAATGTGATTTGGGAAGACGAACTGTAATGGGCTGTGCCGAGGGCGCGACCTTTAAAGTCGATGACGCGTACTACATCGCCCGGCTGCGAGTCTCCGGCGTCAATTACGTCGCTTGAAAATATCCAAGGATGGCCAGAATGAACGCGTTCGGCAGCTTTTCGGGTCACCCGGACGGTCGTCATGCAGCAAGCTTATAACTTCGATGGAATGGGCAGGGATATGCAATCGAAACGGGCGCCGGTGTCGTTAGAAATTAGCAATTTATAGACGGCCACACACCCGGAGCGTCCACGAACCACGCCACCCCGCTGCAGAATTAATACATCCGTCTTACTTCGTTTCAATCAGAGAACACGAAGTCTGACCGCCCAATTCATCGTGTCGTTCGCTCTCTATCTCGCCATGGGGCTGCTGTTGCCTGCAACCAACGCCCCGGCTAACACTACACAAGCGATCGGCCCCTCTTCGGTTACTTTGGGCGGATTATGGCAGTTCCATACGGGCGACGATCCTCTTTGGTCTGCACCTGGATATGACGACTCCGGGTGGGAAAAGGTGAGTGCCGATAAACCTTGGCGAGCACAGGGTCACGTCAACTATACCGGTTTTGCGTGGTATCGCCGGCGGATCGCAATTGGCATGTACCCGGGCTCGCCGAAGCTTGGGATTCTAATTCCAAACGCGGATGACGAATATCAGCTTTACTGGAACGGCCGGGAGATCGGCAATTACGGAACTCCGCCGCCGCACCCCTCCTGGTATCACCGCCCTCGCGCTGCCTCGTTTTCCTTGCCTGAGCCGACCTCCAGTTCTCTCGAGGGAGTACTCGCGCTGCGCGTCTGGGAACGTCCGTTCGATACGAGCAGCCCAGATATTTCAGGCGGATTAAGCGCACCGCCACTCATCGGCGACGCTCGCGCCCTTAATGCGCAGGTGGAGGCCGCGCAAGGTGCGCTCGTTCAAGCAAATCTCCCGAATCTGCTAATCGGCGCGATCATGATCGCCACCGGTCTATTGGCGCTGGTGTTCTATGCTCGCGGCCGGAACGACAAGGTTTATTTGTGGTGCGGGCTGTATCTGGTGGGTGTGGGCTCTTCCATTTGGCTAACCTTCACCGAGCCCTGGAAGGTTTACCAGCTTTTTGGTTCGATCGAGCAAATTCTCAGAGATGTGCCGCTCTGGCTGCTGCTTCTCGGGCTTTTCAATTTGGAGAACGATGTCGGCTGGCGAAAGTGGACGGCAAGGCTGGTCACCGCTTACGTGGCTGCCCAGGTAATTGACATCGGCCTTCTGATGCTTTGGGATCAGGCGGGGCCCGGCTTCATGTGGGTAGACGCAATGACGACCGTCGTCTACACGGTCGCGGCGTTGTATCCGGCCGTTCTTTTATCCGTGCTGCTGGTACGGAGACAACATATTCCGAACCTTCCGGTTGCGCTGTTGGCAGCCTTTTACACCTTGTATTATGCAGCGATTGAAATCTTTTTGCAGGGCCGGCGGTTCACGCACTCTAACTTGACGGATGTGCTTTATGAGCTAGGAGTAAATATCGGCAGCTACCATTTCACTGTTCTGTTCATCCTGCAAACACTGCTCTTTCTGGCAATCGTGTATGGGGTGGGCCAGCGCATCGTTGATCTTCGCCGCCGGCAAATTCAGATGGAGCTTGAACTCAAATCGGCCGGCGAAGTGCAGCAAGTGCTCTTTCCCGAGGAGCTTCCGGCAATTCCGGGCTTCAAAATTGCTAGCGCCTACAAGCCCGCCGCGGACGTTGGCGGCGATTTCTTCCAGATTCTGCCCGCATCGGAAGGTGGAGTATTGATCATCCTCGGAGACGTGAGCGGCAAAGGGCTGAGGGCGGCGATGACGGTGTCGCTGGTGGTGGGAACGCTGCGGACGCTGGCGGAGTTCACGCAGGAGCCGGCAGAGCTGTTGCGCGGCCTGAACCATCGGCTGTCGGGACGCGGCGATGGCACGTTCGCCACCTGCCTGGCGCTCCGTATCAGGACGGACGGCAGAGCCACAGTGGCCAACGCAGGACATCTTGCGCCCTACCTCCGGGGCAGGGAGATCGGTGTACCTGGCGCGCTGCCGCTCGGCGTGCTCGAACATGCGGAATACGAGGTGACGAGCTTTCGCCTGAACGATGACGAGACATTAACATTACTGACGGACGGCGTAGTGGAAGCCCGTAACCGGCGAGGGGAACTCTACGGCTTTGAACGTACCTCTACTCTAGTGGCTGCTCACGCCCCGCCCGAGAGAATCGTTGAAACTGTTTGCCGCTTTGGGCAGGAAGACGACGTCACGATAGTTTCCGTCACGAAACTGGCGATCGGCGTACAGGCGCAACCGGTGAGTTTGAATCTGTTCGCGGTGTAATTACGATTACATCGAGGCTTGGGGAACGCGCAAAACAGGCCCGCTATCAAGCGCGCCACGCCAACGGCGAGCGCGCCTCCGCGGCCACGAGGATAAAGCAGCGACTAATCGATCTTGGGAATATCGGTCGCATCGCCCCAGGCACGTTTGAGTTGGGCAGCATCCCACTTGTTGCTGGTATCGGGCTTGCCAATGTTGACGGATTTCGTCCCTTTTCGGACGTTGTAATTTCCATTCGTCAACTGCTGCAGGGTGCCTCCATTGGCGCGGACGTGATCCTGCACTTCTTTGATCGAATATTTTGGCATTTAATCTCCATTACCGAAAAATCGGTTGGATTTATTCTATTCGAGACAAACGAAGTACTAAACGTCTAGATTTCTAACGTCCAGAGCGTTGTCCTCAATAAACTTCCGACGGCTTTCGACATCTTCCCCCATCAGCGTGGAGAAAATGGGCTCCGTCTCAGCAAAGTCCTTCAGATCGATCTGCAGAAGAGTTCGGGTTTCGGCATTCATCGTAGTGGACCAAAGCTGCTCAGCGTTCATTTCGCCCAGCCCTTTGTAGCGCTGCACGGAAACCTCACGCTTCCCTTCTCCCATCACCATGCCCAGCAAGTCGCGCCAGTTCTGCTGCACGTCGCGGCGGGTATCCTTAACCACGGTGAACGGCGGCTTGTTAAAACGAGCTACTTGTTTCACAAGCGCACGTAAACGCCGGAACTCAGGCATGGATAGCGACTCTGTGTTGATATAGCGCGTGGCGTTTGTGGGATCTTTATACGCAACCATCCAGGCCGAGTGCTCTTCTTCGGGTTCAACCGAGACTTCCAGTCTAGTCTCACGAAGACGCTGGGCGATCGCCTGGACATTCTCTTCATTTTGAAGATCCGCCTTAGTGTCGATCAACACAGCTACATCCGACAACACTTCGACAACGCGCGGGTCGCGGACGCGCCGCTCGAGGCGAGCGCCGATCTGAGCTAACTCATCGAGGGATGAGAGGAAATTCCGCAGCTCCGTGCCTTCTACCTTCGTGATATTGCCATCGGCTTCGGGCGCCAATTCCACCGTGAGATTCTCAATGGCACGGCGTAGAATTTCCCGGGTAAATTCCTTCTCGTCCTTGATGTACTTTTCGCTTTTTCCTTTCTTAATACGGAACAGCGGCGGCTGTGCAACGAACACCTTCCCGCGCGTGATGAGCTCCTGCATGTGGCGGAAGAAGAAGGTAAGCAACAGGGTGCGAATATGCGAGCCGTCGACGTCGGCGTCGGTCATGATAATGATCTTGCCGTAGCGCAGCTTCGCTAACTCAAAATCCGTACCTTTGCCGATACCGGTTCCGATCGCCGTAATCATGGCGCGGATTTCTTCGTGCGACAACATTTTGTCGTAGCGCGCCTTTTCGACGTTGAGAATTTTACCCTTGAGCGGAAGAATGGCCTGATAGCGCCGGTCGCGACCTGACTTTGCCGTCCCGCCGGCCGACTCGCCCTCCACCAGAAAGAGTTCGCACCGGTCCGGATCCCGCTCCTGACAATCGGCCAACTTGCCCGGCAGACCTCCGGAATCCATGGACCCTTTGCGCCGCGTCAGATCGCGCGCCTTGCGGGCGGCTTCTCTAGCGCGGGCGGCATCGATTGCTTTGCTGATGATCTTTTTGGTGACGGCAGGATTCTTCTCGAAAAACTCGCCGAGCTTCTCATTAACAAGCTGAACGATATAGCCCTGAATGTCGGAATTCAGCTTGCCCTTGGTCTGACCTTCAAATTGCGGCTGCGGCAATTTAACGCTGATGACCGCGGTGAGGCCCTCACGCACGTCATCGCCGGTCAGATTGTCTTTTGGATCTTTAATCAGCGCCGCTTCCTGAGCAGCCGAGTTGATGGTGCGTGTCAAAGCACTGCGGAATCCGCTGAGGTGACTGCCACCATCCACGGTGTGAATGTTATTTGCGAAGCTGAAGACGTTCTCGGAGTACGAGTCGTTGTACTGCAGTGCCAGCTCCATCGTCAGAACGCCGCCGTTGGGCAGTTCGCGTCTGCCTTCGAAGTAGATCGGCTTCTCGTGCAGGGCCTGTTTGCCGCGATTCAGGTGCTTGATAAATTCCGCGATTCCGCCGCTGAAATAAAACTCTTCCGAGCGCAGATTTTCGTCGCGCTCGTCCGTGAGAACGATTTTCAGCCCCTTATTCAGGAACGCAAGCTGCCGTAAGCGTTGGGCGAGCGTGTCGAAATTGAACTGGAGCTCCGTCATGATGGTCGGATCGGGGCGGAAGGTAATTTTAGTTCCGGTTTTGCTCGACTTACCTGTCTGCGCCAGTGGACCCTTCGGAATGCCGCGTTCGTAGTCCTGCTCCCAAGTCCCTTTGTTACGCCAGACCTCAAGATGGAGAGTTTCGGCAAGAGCATTGACGCAGCTCACGCCTACGCCGTGCAGACCGCCCGAGACTTTATATGTGTTCGAATCGAATTTGCCGCCCGCATGAAGTTTAGTAAGAACAACCTGCGCCGCTGACACGCCTTCCTCGGCGTGAATATCCACCGGGATGCCACGGCCGTTGTCTACGACCGTGATTGAGTTGTCGATATGAATGGTGACCGAAATTTCAGTGCAATAGCCGGCAAGCGCCTCATCGACAGAATTATCAACGACTTCATACACCAGGTGGTGGAGACCCATCTCGCCAGTCGAGCCGATGTACATCGCAGGTCTGAGCCGAACCGCCTCTAAGCCTTCGAGCACCTTGATGCTGGTCGAATCGTACATCTCGTTTGGAATTACAGAAGCCATACTTTTAATTGCGGGCGACTCTTCGTCAGTCCGCAGGAACCTTTCCTACCTTCACTACGCTTGCTCGCCTGGAGCAAGCTGCAAGACCGCTTGCGGCACCACCGAGTCGAACATGCGAGACGCACGTTAGCTCGAGACGCAAGCGCTTATTCTCAAATGCGCATGGGCATCACAACATAGCGATACACGGTGTCAGGAGCGCTCGTGTCTTCGGAGGCTGCGTGCGGGCGCAACTCGCCTGCGCTGTTTGCGTCTTTGAACAGAAACTCGACCGAGCCCTGATCAACGGAACGCAAAAAATCGATCAGATATTGGGCGTTGAACCCGATTTCGAATTCGGCGCCGTTATAGTCCACCGGAATACTTTCTTCGCTTTCGCCGGTTTCCGAAATAGACGAATGAATCTTCAACTCGTTATTGCCGAGCCGAAGCCGTATTGCCTTCGACCGTTCATCAGCGAACTGCGCCACGCGCTCGATCGCTGCTTTCAAATCGTCTCGTTCGAGCAAAATGAGATGAGGGTGCTCTTTGGGCAGCACTCGTTCATAGTCCGGGAAATTGCCACTCAGCTTTCGGCTAAGAAGCAGGCGCTTGTCGATCCGAAAGAACAAATGGTTGTCGTTTCCTGAAAACTGTATTGTTTTCGCGGGATCATCATTGGCCAGCTTTTGAATCTCGTTCATCGCCTTGCGCGGCAGCAGCGCCCGATAGGAACCGGACAGGCCGGGAAGCGGTAAGCTTTTTTCGATCATGGCCAGCCGGTGGCCGTCGGTCGCTACCATTACCAGCCCGGTCTCTTTCAACATCAGCAGAGCGCCGTTCAACGTGAACCGCGACTCTTCCGCTGAGATGGAAAAAATCGTACTGGCGATCATCTGCGACAACACGCTTAGCGGTAGCTCGGCAAGTGGCTCAGGCATTTCCGGCAACTCCGGAAAGCTCTCCCGCGACATCCCGGCAATGCGGGTTCGCGAGCGCCCACACACGAAGCTGGCCCATTGGTTCTCTGCAAGCTTCACTTGCACCTCAGCGTCCGGCAGCAACCGCACATAATCCAGCAAGCGGCGCGCTGGAATGGTTCCCGAGCCTTGCTTTTTAATCCGCGCCGGACAAGCGCAGCGGATGCCTAATTCCAAATCTGTCGCAGTCAACCATACCTGGTCCCCATCGGTCTCGACCAGGATGTTCGAAAGAATTGGAATTGTAGTCTTCTTCTCCACCACGCCCTGCGTCAGGCCCAATTCGCGTACCAGATCGGACCTGCTGACTGAGAATTCCATGTCGATGTTCTACTTTCCCCGCCAAGGTTGCGGGCAAGCTCCCTTTTTCGTCCTGCTTTGTGGCAGCTTCTTTTATTCCGGGGGAGGTGCTAAGTAAGCTTAAGATCAAACCGTATCAATAGGGCTTGTGGAAATGTCAATTTCTGTCTAAATTATAGCAAAAAATAGTGCTTCTGCCAATTGAGCGGTGTGGAATTCCGGGTTGTCCGAAGGTGAAAATCTGGCCGAAAAAAAGATTTTGAACACTGTTGACAGGCCATCCCGATGCTCCCTGTGGAAACCTTGTCTAAGTGTGCTGAAGTGAGTCGATTAGCGAGAGGATAAGCTTGTTTAAATCCTGATCGTGGCGCCTTAGCTCTTCAATTTTCTGCACCGAGTGAAGCACAGTCGTGTGGTGCTTGCCGCTGAAGTACCGGCCAATCTCCGGCAGTGATGCCTGTGTAAGGTCTTTCACTAAGAACATAGCGATTTGCCTCGGATACGCGATCTGCCGCGTATTGCTTTTCATTTTCAGCTGCGCGGGTGTCAGATTGAAGCGCTCCGCTACCGCTTTCAAGATCGAATCCACAGTAATGCGGCGCTCCGTTCCCGCCGCCAGGTGCTTCAGGGTCTGATTCGCCATAGCAGAAGTAATGGGCTGACCCGTGACCGAGGAAACGGCTATGAGTCGAGTAAGCGCGCCCTCAAGCTCGCGCACATTGGATTTGGTGCGTGTTGCCAGGAAGATCCGGACATCCTGCGGCAGACTGATTCCTTCCGACTCGGCCTTTTTGTCCAGGATGGCCATCTTGGTTTCGAGATCGGGCGGCTGGATGTCCACCATCAAGCCCCACTCGAAGCGCGAGCGCAGCCGCTCGACCAAACCGGCTGTCTGATTGGGGGCGGAATCGCTCGAGATCACAATTTGCTTCCGATGGTCATAGAGCTCGTTGAATGTATGAAAGAACTCTTCCTGCGTTCGCTCCTTGCCGGCCAGCACCTGGATATCGTCCACCAGCAAGACATCCGCCGTCCGGTAGTGTTTATGGAAGAGCGGCATGCGATCGAGCTTGATCGAAGTGATCATCTCGTTCATGAAGCGCTCGCTCGATGTGTAGACCACATTCAGACCTGGAAAATTGGCGATCAGACTGGCACCGATCGCGTGCATCAGGTGAGTTTTGCCAATGCCTACTCCGCCGTAAAGGAACAGCGGATTGTAACTGCGGGATGGTTTCGTCGCGACGGCCTTTGCCGCGGCATGGGCTAGTTGGTTGGAGGATCCGACGACATAGGTATCGAACGTCAGCCGCGGGTTGAGCCAGTGCGCAGTAGGCTCAAACGGCGGATCGGCGCTCTGCTGACCCCCGTTCCGGTGTTGCGGCGGCAAAGCGGCGGTTATAGAACCACCCGAAGCGGCAACGGCGGCCGCGGCGTTACCCGACACGCTATAGCGCACGCGCTGAATGGGCAGACGCAACTCTCCCGCCGCGGCCAGAATTTGCTGGCTATATTCTTGCTTGATCCAAGCCTCCGAAGTCGCGTCCGGTACACGGACCAACAATTCCCCGTCGTGGAGCGAACCGAAGGAGGTGCGAGCGATCCAATTCTGGTATGCGCCG
Source organism: Bryobacteraceae bacterium (assembly GCA_036269815.1). Taxonomy (GTDB): domain Bacteria; phylum Acidobacteriota; class Terriglobia; order Bryobacterales; family Bryobacteraceae; genus Bog-105. The sequence continues at coordinate 78,882 of DATBDT010000071.1, read as the reverse complement.
GCGCCGAGTCTTTTGGATAATTCTGTTTTGATTCTTTCCCAAGTGTCTTCCAACCGCTGATACTCCCCATTCGGCTGGAAACGGCAAAACTTTCCCACAAGTTTCCCACTGCTGTGGAAAACACGAAACAACGTGTGACTGGGGGTGAAAAGTGCCCGCGCCCGCAGCACTCAAACCGAGATCGAAAAGCCGCTTCCGTCTCTACGGAAACAACAGTCTAGCATAGGGTGATGGAAATCAAGGCGAAATCCTAATGAACTGTAACTTACTGCGTACTAAGTACTTATCGAAACCAAAATAGAGTGGGTAGGGCTCATATACCTGTTAGAAATCCCTAGGTATTCGGCTAAGATCCTCGGTTGCAATCAGATGAATTGACTTTGCAACAAAGTCATCGGAGAATGTCGTGTAGGCGCATACGCGGGAGTAACTCAGCTGGTAGAGTGCAACCTTGCCAAGGTTGATGTCGCGGGTTCGAATCCCGTCTCCCGCTCCAGTGAAGCGCCTCCAAACGGTTTCCCTCCCAAATTCAACAACTTTCATAGCCGGTATTCGGTCAACCAAGCCGCAGATGCCAACTCGAATAGCGGCGTCCGCCATTTGACCAAACTTCGCCGTTTGTAATGCCGTTTGCTTCTGGAGTACTGGTTCTTTAGATAGCCCGTTAGTTTTTGTGGAAGCCTATTTGTCACGCGACGTGGAGCGGTCGCGAATACTTTCAAGCTCCGCTAACGCTTCAAAGTCCTTTGGCCGCCCAGCCGCTTTTTTGATGGAGTCACGGTGCGCCGTTACAGCCGATTGAAGTTCACAGCGAAAACGCTCGAATGCCTCAAGCGCAAGAATACGTTCTTCCACAGTTCGCTTCAGGCATTCGTCCATGAGAGTGACATCGACATCGCGTTTGTATAGCTCGATGATTTCGTCAATGGAGCTTACAGACGAACTGGACATAGTCGATTTTCTTCCTCCCACGGCATTAGCTGCGGTTTTTGGCGAACTCCCAGGCATCCCCTACGATGCGATCCAGGTCAGCGCGCTTTGGCTTCCAACCTAACGTCTTCTGAAGCTTTTGTGAATCGGCAACCAGGCTCGGCGGATCCCCTTCCCGGCGTGGACCGATGACATGCGGAACGGATTTCCCGGTGACGCGTTCGACAGCGGCCAGCATTTGTTTAACCGAATGCCCCAAGCCCGTCCCGACATTGAACACGTTAGACCAGCCTCCGGCCAGAAGGTGTTCGATAGCCAAGATGTGTGCTTCGGCAAGATCGCTCACATGAATGTAATCGCGAATACAAGTGCCGTCGGGGGTAGGGTAGTCGTTGCCAAATAGCGTGACCGGCTTTCCGGTAAGCACGGCGCGCAGAATCAGCGGCAGCAGGTGAGTTTCCGGTTCATGCAATTCGCCCAAACCGGCAGCAGGCTCGGCGCCGCACGCATTGAAATAGCGCAGGCACACACTGCGAAGGCCCCGATATTTATCCAGCCAGTCGAGGATCTTCTCGGTCATCACTTTGGATTCGCCATACGGATTGATGGGGGCGTACGGCTGATCTTCGCTGATAGGCGAGCGTTGCGGGATACCGTAAGCTGCAGCCGTCGAGGAGAACACGACATTTTTGACGCCGGCCGCAATCATTGCCTCAAACAGGGAGAGAGATCCCGAGACATTATTGTTGAAATACATCTCCGGAACCTGCGTCGATTCGCCGACTGCAATGTAAGCGGCGAAATGGATAACAGCCTCTATCCTCTTTTCTTCCATCAAGGCGATCAGCCTACCGGTGTCCCGGAGATCCAGCACATGCAGAATACCCTCAGGCACCATCTCGCGATGGCCGCGCTGGAGATTATCGACGACGGAAACAGTATGGCGGCTTTGCTCAAGAAAATATCTGGTATGCGAACCGATGTAGCCGGCGCCGCCGGTGACGAGAATGTTAGCCAATTCTTTTAGTTTAATCCGCAAAGGCATCGAAGCGCTGACTGCTCGCGTATGATCCAAAAGACGAATGGCTTTGCTTGAAGTTCGTAATGCCTCGAAAACCTATCGCGGCGCGGGAGCGCCCGTGATGGCGCTCCGGGAGGTCTCGCTCGCAGTCGAAAGCGGTGAGTTTGTTGCATTGGTGGGTCGCAGCGGCTGCGGTAAATCGACGCTGCTGAATTTGTGCGGTGCAATCGACTTTCCTACCGAAGGCGAGGTTTTGATTGACGGCATTTCAACAAAGCGCACGAATGACTTTGAATTAACGCGTCTGCGGCGTGAGAAAGCGGGTTTTGTTTTCCAGTCCTTTCAACTCTTGGCAGGCTTATCAGCGGTCGAAAATGTAGAGCTGCCCTTACTGCTTGCCCGGCGGCCCAATGCAAGGCAAACGGCGCTTTCGAGACTTGAGTGGGTGGGATTGCAGGGGTACTCTGCGCGCCTGCCGCATCAACTCTCTGGCGGTCAACAGCAGCGGGTAGCGATCGCACGGTCGGTGGTGCACAGTCCGCGTCTGCTGCTCGCGGATGAGCCGACGGGAAATCTGGATACGGGTACCGGCGAGGCCATTATTACCTTATTGCGCAACATCACTCGGGATTTTCAAACAGCGGTTTTGATGGCGACGCACAGCAGCGAAAGCCTGACTTCCGTGGACCGCGTTATCCATATGCGCGACGGGCAACTCGATATATGAACGCCGCGCTGGTGCTTTTCCTGCGGCTGATTGTGCGGCCATTGCGAAATGAGCCGATTCGAGCCGCTCTTACCTGCTTTGCGGTAGCGCTGGGGGTTGCCGTCATCGTGGCAATTGATCTCGCGGGAAAATCCGCGGCTTCCAGTTTTCACAGCTCGCTTGAGACGCTAGCAGGAAAAAACGACCTGGCGATTACCGCCACTGCGGGTGTTGACGAGCTTGTTTTGGGCCAATTGGCACAGCTACCGTATCCGTTTGAACTGACGCCGAGAATCGAAGACTTCGCGACTGTCGATGGGCGCGGGGCAGCGATTCCGTTTTTTGGATTGGATCTCGTCGGAATGACAAATCAGACCGCGTTGCCGTCCGCGTTGCAATGGAAGCAACCGCAGCAAAGCCCAGACGCTGACGCCATTCCGCTCTGGGTTACCACTGGACTGCGATTGCCGGTGGGCAAGCACATTCGTTTGCTGATCAACTCACAGCTGCAGGAGTTCGTCATTGCGGGAAACCTGCCAGCGCAAAAGTACGGCGGGGATCAGCAGGACCTGTTCATCACGGATATCGGCTACGCCCAAATCGCAACTGGCAAAGCAGGCAAGCTCGATCGCATCTATGTGAAAACCCCTGCAAATGGTTCTTTGTCCCATTGGCGCGCGGTGCTGAGTGCGCGGCTGCCCGCCGGCACGATTGTTTCGCCGCAGGGCGCCGCTACGGATCAGAACCGCAAGATGCTGTCAGCCTTCCGCTGGAACCTCCGCGCGCTGAGCTATGTCGCTGTCCTGGTCGGTGGATTTCTTATCTACAACACGATTTCCATTTCCGTGGTTCGGCGGCGCGCAGATATTGGGGTGGTGCGTGCGCTTGGCGGGACTCGGGCCGAACTTTTGTGGGCCTTTCTTTTGGAAGCGCTGTTGTTCGCGGGGATTGGGGGCGGCTTCGGCGTTTTACTCGGGCGCGTGATGGCGGTCGGTGCCGCGTCGTTGGTCGGTTCTACGGTCGAATCCCTGTATGTCACCAACGTGCCGGCGCCCGTCCATCTCAGTTTGGGTTCGGTAGCGAATGGCGTGGCGATCGGCGTGGGCGTATCTCTGTTAGCGGCTCTTGCGCCGGCATCGGAAGCGGCGCGTGTTTCCCCGATCGAGGCAGTGGCGCGCGGCCGCTGGGAATTTGTGAACACACAGCGCTCGCGTTGGCTGTGGCGTTTCGCGCTCGGCTTGTTGGTACTGTCGGCCGTATTTACAAAAACCCCTCCGGTCATGGGTGCGCCTGCCTTCGGCTACGCCGCCGTTCTGCTGCTGGTAATGGGAACGTCGCTCCTGATCCCGAATATTATTTCGTGGAGCGCAGCCGGTTTTACCGCGTTCCTTCAGCGTTTGCTGGGGGTCGAAGCGGTTCTGGCAATGCAGAGCCTGCGCAGTTCGCTTGGGAGGACCGCCGTGCTGACTGCTGCACTCGCTACCGCGGTGGCGATGGCGGCAGCCGTAGGCATCATGGTGGGAAGCTTTCGAGAGACGGTAGAGGTTTGGCTGAATAGTGAGCTTACGGCCGACTTCTATCTGCGCCCGCCAGGATCGGCAGCCGCCGATCGACACCCTACGATGAGCGCTGCGATCGCCGATGCCCTTGAGCGCATCCCGGGAGTCGCGGCCGTGGATCGCTTTCGTGCGTACCCGATTACTTACGAAGGTTTGCCGGCCACTTTCGCCGGCGGAGAGGCAGCCAAACCGAAAGGGCGCGGCGCCATACGATTTTTGCCGGGCGAGAATACGGCAGAGATCCTGTCAAAGCTGAACACGGGCGATTACGCTGTGGTCAGCGAACCTTTCGCCAACAAACACAATGTCCGCCCGGGCAGCGAGCTGCGCCTACCGCTCGGGGGCGCCATACGGCGCTTTCAAGTTCTTGGCGTTTACTATGACTACTCGACGGAGCGTGGATTCATCGTCGTCGATCGCTCCACGTTGCTGAAGTACTTGCCGGATCCGGCTGCGTCGAACGTGGCTGTCTATCTGGAACCGCATGCCGATGCTAGCGCGGTCCGCCGAAGCATCAATCAGGCGCTTGGCGGGCAGTCAGTTTTGGTGTTTTCGAACGGCTCCTTACGACGTGGAGCCATCACCCTGTTCGATCAGACGTTTCGAATCACTTACGCGCTTGAATTAGTCGCGGTGATTGTGGCTGTACTTGGGATCGCCGGCGCTTTACTGGCGCTGGTCATTGATCGCCGCCGCGAATTTGCGCTGCTGCGGTTTCTCGGCGCCTCGCAGCCTCAGATCCGCCGCATCATCCTGTGCGAGGCGGGTCTGCTGGGGCTTCTCGCCAATGGCATCGGTATCGTATTGGGCACGCTGCTGTCATTGATTCTGATTTTCGTCATCAACAAGCAGTCGTTCGGCTGGACCATTCAATTCCACTGGCCCGTGGCGCTGGTTCTCGCGATGCTTGGCGGAATTTACATCGCGACGCTGCTCGCCGGGCTGTATCCCGCACGGATCGCCGCCAGGCTTGATCCCATTGAGGCCATTCATGAAGAGTAAGTTGTGCATTTTTGCGATCGCATTGCTGAACACCTCCGGAGCGGCGCCCTGGAAGTTTGCAGAGCCCGGCTTTCGCTTCCAGTTTCCGCGCGATCACTTTAACCATTCTGAGTATCAGACGGAATGGTGGTACTACACCGGAAATGTACGCTCTCGCGAGGGTCATCGCTTCGGCTTTGAGCTGACGTTTTTTCGTTCTTCTCTCGGGATCACTGCCGGCGAGCGCGAGATGCCGGCGGTCTGGCGCGCGGATCCCATCTTTCTCGCTCATCTTGCCTTGAGTGATCTGGATGGCCACGAGTTCTATCATGACGAGCGCATCAATCGAGCGGGTCCAGGTTTAGCCGGCGTCGATGCCGCACGCGAGCGTTACTGGAACGGCAACTGGCGGGTACAGTGGGGGGCGGGCGAGGATCAGAAATTACAGGCTGTGACCGACGAAGTAGATCTCTCGCTCTCACTTCACCCGCTGAAGCCCGCAGTCATTCACGGCCAGAACGGCGTCAGCGTCAAAGGTCCTCAGCCGGGCGAAACATCGCACTACATCTCGTTTACACGCCTGAGCGCCGACGGGCGCATTGGTCTTCGCGGGAAAACGTATGACGTGCTTGGTACTGCTTGGATGGATCATGAATTTTTCAGCGAGCCGCCCGATACCGGGCTTGCCGGGTGGGATTGGCTCTCGGTCCAACTTGATAACGGGGAGGAGCTGATGCTATACCGGATTCGGCGCAACGGCAAGGAAGCCGAGCGATTTTCGTCGGGGACGTACGTGGACCGGGATGGCACGGCTCATCTCCTCAACGGCGGAGACTTCACCTTGCGAGCCATGCGATGGTGGCGCGGCTATCCCGTCGATTGGGAGATTGCAGTTTCTAAACTGGGCCTGGTACTGCAAGAACGTGCAGCTTTGGATAATCAGGAGCTGATCAGCCGGACCGGCACGACCCCGAGCTACTGGGAAGGCGCTGTGACCTATTCGGGCGCGTTGAACGGTAACTCGACCTCCGGCGTTGGCTATCTGGAGATGACCGGATATGCGCAGCCGGTTTGGTTGGGGGAGAAGTAATTACAGAAATTTTCGACGCCTATAGACGGTGAGCGTTTGACCGCGCCGGGTCCAGCTTATTTGTGGATATAAACCGAGCCGCTCGCATTCGGCCGTCGTGATGGGACGCCGCCAGTCATAAAAGCGCGTCAGAAAGTGCCGGATCGCCGGAATTCCGATGAAGCCGTTTTCGGGGGCCCAGGTTCGCGTGTACGTTATCAACACATCAAACTTTTCCTGTGGTATCTGCGCGATTGATTGAGCGTCAAAATCGCTCGTTTCAATGGCGCGCAGCGGTTGTTTGACGTAGCCAAAATCGGGATTGCGAAGTGCCGTGGTGTACGGCCACGCCGTCGCAATCACGTCACCTCGCAAATTGCGCGATGCGTAGTCTGCAGCGAGCTGCTGCAGCCGGACGAAGTCGACCATGGCCCAATTGTTTTCGTAAGGGAACGGATATGGCGGGTTCCAGAACAAATTAAGCGCTAGTCCGGCCAACAGTGTGCAGATGGCGAGCGTGGAGGCAGCTTTGCGCAGAGATGTGAGCGCAACCGCAACGGCGATATAGAAAACGGGAAGTACGGGGAGCAGGTAGCGCTCCAACTCGGCGCCGCCGAGGACGGAAACAATTACGAAGTTGGCCGCGGCGACTGCGATCGTGATTCGCCATGGATCGGCGCGGAAAACGCGGCTGCGACGGATCGCAAAAAGAATCGCTAGTGTTCCGATGAAGCGGAACTCGGCGAAAAAGAGATAGTAAACCCGGCGTGTAAAGCTGATAAACAAGCGAACCGGATGAAGCGAGTAGCCCACGTTGTAATGGGCGAACTCGGGATTGCCGAGCCAGTAACCGGTGGCGCGATGCAACACCAGTAACCAGACGCCAAGCGCGGCGGCCGGCGCTATAAAACACGCAGCGCGCTTCCAGTCCCGGCGCAGTAACAGGATGATGAAGAATACCAGCGGCGTGACGATGCCCGTCTCTTTTACCAGAAGCAGCACGACGCATGCGGCCGCTGAGGCAGCGTAGCGGGTTTTCAGGAACAGCAACAAGCTGCAAAGCGTCAGCACCATCGCCGGCATATCCAATTGCGCCATGAAGCTCTGTACGAAGAAAAGCGGCGACGCGAGCAGGAGCAAAGGCGGCCAAAATGCAGGAGTGCCGGGGGCCTCCTTGCCGAGTTCGATTGCCAGCATAAACGTCAGCAATAGGCCGCAACTGCCGATGAAGAGCATTGCGATCCGGGTTACTGGAATGGAGTAGCCGAAAACCTTGTACCAGAGAACGAGAAAGGCCTCGACGCCCGGTGGATGCACGTTCGGCAGAGTGGAGTGCGCTACCCAGGCGCCTTGCCTCAGCAGGTCGAGCGCAGTTGGAATGAATTGACCCTCTTCGTCCCAAAAGTACGGGAGACCAATCAAGGGCAGATGCAGAATCAACAGCGGAACTGCAAAAAGAAAAAAGAACGTTACGACGTAGGGCGCGGACTTACGCGACGGCCGAACGTCCGCGAGAGCGAACGGCGGCAGTTTCGGCATCGGTGGTAGATGCTGGCGTGGCATCTATCTGTGGACTATTAGTTGGTCTATTGAATAAAATCGCCCGGTGTTTGAGCTTCCAGGCGGATTTCTCCAAATGCCGATTCGTATTGCTTGACGTTTTGCTGTAAAACGTTGAAGAGCGCCTTTGCCTGCTGCGGGCTGAGATAAACGCCTTGGAAATTCGCGATTGTCACGGCATCCGGGGACGTCTGATTTACCGTGCCGAAAAGCAGAAAAAAGTCCCATAGACTGACGCGCATTTGTACGCTGTTGGCGTAGCTCTCGCGATAGTCGGCAGTATTTGTCAGTTGAAGTTTCGGCTGTGGTTGTCCCGGTGTCATGCCTTCGTATTGTATGACTCAGCCCGAGTTGCCGGACACTTTCTTGCGCCGCGGGGCGGCAGGTTTTGCGTCCGCGCGAGGCTGTTCCTCAGATCGAACGGGTTTCTTTAGCGACGCAAGACTTCTCTGGAGAGCGTCGGTGATGTCTACCACCGATGCCGCAACTGATGGTTGCTTCAACAATGCGGGCGGCTTGCCTGCTACGCGCTGAGCGATGAGGGATTCTACTTTTTCGCGGTACGTGTCGCGATACTTCTGTGGTTCAAACGGCGCCGCGAGCGAGTGAATCAGCTTTTGGGCGAGATCCAACTCTTTCTGAGTGACTGTGCTGGTGTCGGCCCTATATTCGTCGTCCCCCCGCACTTCCGAGCTGAAAAACATCGTATGCGCGAGCATCCCCTTACCGCCGGGACGGAGGATCACAACGTGCTCTCTGCTATGCATGGCGAATTGCGCCACCGCTACCAGCCCCGCAACCTGCAGCGATCGGTACAGCAACGCGTAGGCTTTCTGCCCGGCTTCCTCCGGAACAACGTAATAGGACGTCTCGAAGTAAACCGGGTCAACCTCGGATAGATTTACGAATTCGTCGATCTGCATTTCCGTGCTGGTTTTCGGTGCGATGCTCTTTAGCTCTTCCGCCTCAACCACCACGTAACGGTCCTTCTCATACTCGAAGCCCTTGACGACCGACGTATTCGGGACGATCTCGTCGGAACCTTTGCGTACGACGGCCTGCTCGACAGGTGCAAGTAGTGGCTCCGCCGAGACGCTGCGGATCTTCTTCGAGACTGCAGGAAGATCGATCGAGGTGGGCGCATCCTCCCCGATTTCCGATTTCTGCCGAGAGGCGCTAATCGCAGGAGCCTCTGTCCGGGAGAGACGCCGGAAGCTGACACGCTCGGCGCGGGCAGCACGGAACAGCCTGACTGGAATCGATATCAGACCAAACGTGATAAATCCGCGCCAGACTGTGCTCGCCATATGTGCCCTCGATTGAATTTTGCCAAATCGCCTAAGTCGACGGACTTAAATCCGTTTCGACTGATTGTTCCGGTAGAAATGCTACTGAAGTATACTTATGCCTGCGACTATGAAGAAGAAGTCCTCGGAAGCTGCTCAAACCGGGATTTTGCAGGGAACTTTAGATATGCTGATCCTGCAGACGCTGGTTCCTGGTCCGGCTCATGGACATACCATCGCGCATGTCATTGGACACCGCTCAGAAGAGATTCTACTGGTAGAACACGGCTCACTTTATCCGGCGCTGCATCGGCTGGAGGATCGAGGCTGGATCGCCTGGTTCTGGGGCACTTCGGAGAACAACCGCAAAGCTCGCTACTACCGGCTCACCGCCGCCGGCCGTAAACAACTGCACGTTGAAACCAGCCGCTGGGAACGCATCGTGCGCGCTGTAAACCAGGTTCTGCGTCCCGCCGAGGAATAAAGATGAGCTGGCGCCGGTTCATACGACGAAAGTATTGGGACGCCGAACGGGCGCGTGAGATTCAAGCCTATCTGGAAGCCGAAACCGCCGACAATATCTCCCGAGGCATGTCTGCCGAAGACGCATTGTCAGCGGCGCGGCGGACCTTTGGAAATCCGACTTTAATTCGGGAGGAGATCTATCGTATGAACAGCGTTTCCTGGTTCGAGAGTGTTTTGCAGGATGTGCGCTATGGGATTCGGCTTTTGTGGACAAATCCCGGTTTTGCGGCGGTCGCCATCCTCTCGCTCGCGCTCGGCATTGGTGCGAATACCGCAATCTTTCAGCTTGTCGATGCTGTCCGATTGCGCAGCTTACCGGTAAAAGATCCGCACGAACTCGTCGAAATTAAGATCATCGGTGGAAATCGTGGCATGGGCCTGAATGGTCCTCATGGCGAGCTCACGCTTCCGATTTGGCAAGAAATCCGCCGCGATCATCCGCCGTTCTCAGGAGTCTTTGCCTGGGGCAAGGACCAGAGCGTCATCGGCGAAGGGGCCGCCCTGGAACAGGTAAACACGCTCCTTATGAGTCGCGAAGGATTTCGCACGCTGGGCATCGAGCCCTGGCGCGGCCGCCTGTTGCAAGATTCTGATGAACACGCTTGTCCGTCGTCGACTGTTGTGGTCAGTCATGCGTACTGGCAAAGCAGAATGGGCAGCCGTCCAATTGACGGCACAACAAAGCTGCTCGTTGATGGAGAAATGATGCAGGTGGTGGGAGTGACGCCGCCGTCGTTCTTCGGCTTGGCGGTGGGCGAAAACTTCGATATCGTTCTGCCGATGTGCCGGCCCAAACAGCTCGCGCGCAATATATTCATGATCTCAGTCATGGGTCGCCTCAAGCCGGGCTGGACCATCTCACAAGCATCCGCTCGTTTCACCGGTCTGAGCCCCGGCATCATGGCTGCAACCGAAATCCAGGGCTACGACAGCAGAGCGGTCGCGCGGTACCGCCAGTTTCGGCTCGGCGTCTATCCGGCTTCGTCGGGTGTCAGCTACCTTCGCGAAGCCTTTGATTCGTCCCTTCGTCTGCTTCTCGCCATCACCGGCCTTGTTTTGCTGATCGCCTGCGCCAACATAGCGAATTTGCTGTTAGCGCGCGCCACCACGCGCGAGCGGGAGGTCGCCGTCCGCCTCGCTTTGGGAGCCGGCCGGTTACGGCTGTTCCGGCAAATGCTGGTGGAAAGCAGTCTGCTCGCCGCCATTGGGATGGGTTTGGGGCTTGCCCTTGCGCAAGTGCTGAGCCGCGTCTTGGTCCACGCACTTTCTACACAAGACGATGCTGTCTATCTCCCTACCGGAACCGACTTCCGCGTTCTGTTCTTTGCCAGTGCGACAGCTCTGCTGACGTGCCTCATCTTCGGGATCGCGCCGGCTTTGCGCGCCTCCGGTATCGATCCAATGGCTGCCATGAAAGCCGGAGGACGCGGCGCGACAGCGAGCCGCGAACGTTTCTCACTCCAGCGCATGATGATTGTCGTTCAGATGTCGGTATCGCTACTTCTTCTGGTGATCGCGTTGCTTTTTGTCCACAGTTTCTACAACCTGATGACGTTCAATCCAGGAATGCGCGAGCACGGAATTACCGTCGCCTTCATTGGATTGAATAAGTCCCATCTCGCCAAAGATCGCATCCTGGAGTTTCAGCGGCAGCTTGTCGGGGAAGTTCAAACAATTCCCGGAGTGATCAGCGCGGCTACAACCACGAGCGTGCCCTTGCTTGGAAATAGCTGGACCCACGGAATTACGGCGGGGCGCGTGGAGAATGACTCGAAATTTGCCTGGGTAAGCCCCGGCTACTTCGCCACTATGGATATTCCCATCTTGCGCGGTCGTGGTTTTACCGCCTCCGATACTGGAACGTCGCCGCGCGTGGCGGTGGTCAATCAGGCTTTCGTCCGCCGATTTTTTGATAATGCAGACCCTATTGGCCAAATCCTGAGAACCCATGCCGAGCCAGACTACCCGGCCACGATCTATCAAATCGTGGGTATCATGCCGGACACACTCTACAACGACATTCGTGGAGACCGGCCGCCGATGGTGCTCGCGCCCGCTTTACAATTTCCCAATCCTGTTCCCTGGACCGCTATGATGATCCGGTCCGGTCTGACAACCACCGCGGCGGGCGAAGCTGTCAAGAGCCGGATCTTGAGCAATCATCCGGAAATCATCATGGAATGCCGAAGTTTTGAAACCCGCATTCACGACGGTTTGGTTCGCGAAAAAATGATGGCGATGCTTTCGGGCTTCTTTGGCGCAGTGGCGGCACTGCTCTCCATGATCGGGCTCTATGGAGTGATCTCTTATTTCGTCACGCGGCGCCGCAGTGAGATTGGTATTCGCATCGCTATCGGTGCACATCGCGGACAAGTCGTCGCGATGATCATGCGGGAAGCCGGTATGCTTGTGGCAGCCGGCGTCCTCATCGGCACTGTAGTTGCATTCGCCGCGAGCCGCGCCGCGGCATCTTTACTGTTCAACTTGAAACCATACGATCCCAGTACGTTTGCCGCCGCCGCATTCCTGTTAGCAGCGATCGGAGCGCTGGCTGGTTTTATCCCTGCGCGCCGCGCCTCGAAGCTGGACCCGATGGCGTCCCTACGGGCTGAGTAGCCAAACGGCGATTAACCCGCGCTGCTTTCCGGCACAATCGCCCGGCGCACGGCCGCGAGCGGTGCATTGTCGGACAACGTGATTCCACCGGAATCTTTTACGACCCCAAGTTGCGCCCACAGCTTTGCAAGATCGACGTCCATGTGATGATGTCCCATCCGTTCATGTAAATCCGTCAACACAGTGGTTCCTGTCGCGCGATCTCCAATCTCGAATGCTTTGCTTAACGGCCACTCGGCGGTAATCACGCCTCCATTTTGAACAACGGATCGCATTGCATCCTGTAAGCCCTTCGCGCAGTGAGTCTGCGTTCGAATCTGTACATCGGCCAGCAGACAAAAGAGAGCGCCTCCCCAATACGTACTCGCCCAGGTGTTGGTGTGGTCCAGTCCCTGATCATCGGGATTCGGAACGCCCTTGGGCATATCGCGTGCCATATCGCCCCAAATGCGTCGTGCCGTCAAATTGTGAATCATCACGCGGGCGATCGGCTCAATATACGTGGCCGAGCCTTCTTCGATCCAGTGGTGCTCGTCTTCAACGGACGGAAAGCACCAGTGGACCATCTCATGAACCAGCATCCAGTCGTCATTCAATTCGGCCGGTGTTGTTTGCTGACCGATGGTCAGCGTTGTCATGGCTCCGTGATGGCCAAATGTTCGGCCGCGCAGGATGCCGTGCCGCCCATCGGCGCAGGACAGCCGCAATTGCGCCGTAGCAACCGGTATGTGCCCATAGTAGGCAGCAATGGCGCGCGCACACTGCGACACCCAGTCCAGGATTACCGCTTTGGAAAGCTGCCAACCTCCGGTTTCAAAGACGACCTCAATCTTCGAGCCGCCAATCTCCACCGTTTCTGCGCTGGCCGTTTGTGCCATCAGCCCGAGCGCGCCCAGGCATGCCGATTTGAGTGCCGACCTGCGGCTGAGTGGAAGCTGCACAATCCCATCGTAGTCACATTCATCCGGGTAAACTCGGTTAACGATGGGCAAAGGGTCCTCATAAGCGCTTCGTTCACGGTTCCTGGGCCCACTTACGCCATCGCGCTATCCTCACAACACGCCTATCTACGTCCGGAAATCTTACATCAAACATGAGGACCACACTTGAGTAACTCGCCCGCAACGGCGGCGCTTTCTAGCATGCCCCGTGAAGAAGCAGCGAGTTTTTTCGTCGTCTCGGGGCGCGCGGCTGCGCCCTTTGGAGTTTTGACGAAGTTGCTGACAACAGACTCCTCTTTTGCGGCAAAGTTCGCCGCGTTCCTGTTTTGTTTCCTGCCGCGTACGGCTGCTTATGCGCTTTTGATTACAACGGCCGCATTCTCCGCTCTCGTCCACAGCGCACAGGCTGCCTCTCCGGACCCTGTCAGCATCTGGCGCGCCATGGAACGGGCTGCGCAAGACCAACACAATCGGCTGTGTTCGTATTCGGTTCATCGCGTGTACAAGCTCGAGAATAAGCACTTGCACCCCGCTGGCGAAATGGACGCGGACGTCAACTACACGCTGGGCAAGCCGAAGCAGTTCCGTATTACCTTGCTGCAAGCTAAAGGCGTTGCGCGGCGATCTTTACAGGAGCTACTGAAGCAGGAATCCGATACCGATGGATTGCGAAACGAGAACAGTACGATCGCACCGGGCAACTACGAGCTGAGTCTTCTGGGCGAAGAGCGCTGTGGGGATGCGGACTGCTACAAAATCAGCATGAAGCCGAAGAAGAAATCCAAGTATCTAATCGAGGGCACCGGGTGGGTGAGCAAACGCGACTATATGTTTGTTCGCATTACCGGAACCATGTCCAAGAGTCCGTCTTTCTGGCTGAGCCGGCCGAACATTGAGCAGAGATTCAGTTCAATCGACAGTTTCTGGTTGCCATCTTTCAATCGCTCGACGACGGACATACTGTTTTTCGGCGAGGCGGATTTGACCATCGAGTATTCCGGCTATTCTGTGACGTCCTGTCAAGCGGGCCCGTCATCAAAATGACCGCTGGCGGATGGTGAAAGGATGTCATCAGAGCGGAGCCTGCGGGCACGCCGCGGCATCCGATTCGACGTGCATGCCGGATACGGTCAGATTCAATGCTGGCGTGCTTCTGGTTAGCGTAACGAGCCCTTGCCAGCCCGGAATGACCGCAGATGGAACTTGCGGAATTAGATTGCGTTGCGGATTGTCGACGATCCAGGCGATGATGCCGCACGGCGGCAACTTCACGGTGTCGTTCGGAGTGAGCCGCGTGGGACGGTGCCCGCCTGTGTACAACAGGGCGCCGCTGTGATCTCCGGATATATCGAGCAGCGGCGTATCAGGGAGATAGTAATGCATTGTTCGCCAATTAAGGCTGGAATTGTCGGTAACCAGAACCAATTGCTTGAAGTGGCGTAAACCGAGCAGTTCCTCAGTCATTTGCCCAAGGTATCTGTCCTGGTACCTAATGCGCAGCACCGACGCGTCGTCAAAGGGAATGATCGGGTGTTCAAAAATATAGAAGTTTCCCAGGGAAGCTATGACGAGTGCGGTAATAAACAAGAAATCGGAGCGAATGGAAGCAATGATCATGCCGCCAATCATGCAAACCGCTGTGACGGTAGCAAGGGCATGGCCGCTGCTGTTGATGTGGACAACCGAGGAAAACACGAATCCCGGAACAAGCCAGAAGGCCAGAAACCAGAGTGTTCTCTTCTGTTGAATACACTCCTGCCGCTTCCAGGTAAACGGCACGATCCAGATCCAGGTGATCGCGCTTAAGAAGGCCCAGCTGGCGCTCTTCCACGTCATGTAAAGCAGGGGATACGAGCTGAACTGCCGGTTCAGCCGAGCAGCGCTACTTGCCTGGTACGCGAAGAAGTCCCGCACAAATTTCAAGTAGGGCAGCAGACCGCCCGCCGGGCGCGCAGTCGGTACTAGCCATAACAGAATCGCCGCCGCGCAGAGAAGCGCCCCGATGCAATAGTCCCGCAAAGGGAGCTTACGCTGCGCGGCTGCCCACAACACGAGCGGCAGAAGAGTCAGTATCAACTCCGGTCTGAAGCTGGAAAAAAGACCGAGGCAGATGAACGTCAGAAAGAAGAACAATCGCGGGCGTTCTCTGGTCAAGGTCAACCAGGCAAGCCAGGCAATCAGCGCAGAGGTAACAGCAAGATAGTTACGAACAGACGAGATGATAATTGACGAAGTGTTGGACGTATTGAAAATGAAAAGAACAGCTGCGGCAACGCCGGCCTTTGCATTTTCCATTGCGTCGCCCAACCGAGTGAGCAACCATGCTGTCAGCGCGGTCGCGAGAATGCCAGCGGTGAAGAAGACCGCGGTTGGATCAGGCAGTGCGCGGTGTAACAGCTTCGTCAAAAACACATAGCCTGGGTACCCGGGAGGATGCGGCTGATGGAGAGTCACGTCGAAGCGCTGTAATGCGAATGCAAAATTGACACTGTCGAAGACCACTAAATAGCGCAACTTCAGGTGCAGGCAAAGCAGTGTGCAGGCAACCAGCGAAGCGCCGAGCACGATCCATCCCGTGCTTTTTTTCCACGGCGCATGTAGAGCCCAATGGTTCATGAGGTCCACATGAAAATAGCACGCGAAGCGCTTCGCTGAATCTTTTGCGGGAGCGGCGCGATCTACCAAGCATATGGCAAGTGCGAAGAAAGTGGCCCTGATTACGGGCGCGAACAAGGGATTGGGATTCGAGATGGCGCGGCAGTTAGGGCAGGCTGGTGTAACGGTGGTCGTCGCGGCGCGCGATGCCCAGAAAGGCGAAGGGGCGGCCGACAAACTGCGCAAGGAAGGGCTTGATGCGCAGTTCGTGAAGCTAGATGTGACGAATAAAGCCGATTACGCGCCGGCCGTTGCGTTTCTGGAAAAAAACTTCGGCAAACTGGACATTCTGATCAACAACGCGGGAATATCTGCAGAGGAATTTGGAACCGGAAATCCGAGTACCACCTCCGAAGCCACTATCCATAGGACTTTTGAGACGAACTTCTTCGCGCCGTTCGCGCTGACGCAGGCGTTATTACCGCTTATAAAAAAGAGCGAGGCGGGCCGCATTGTGAACATGTCGAGCATTCTGGGATCGCAAACTCTGCATGCGGATCCCAATAGCCCGATCTACAACTCCAAGCAACTCTCGTATGATGCTTCGAAGGCGGCGCTCAACTCTTTTACGATTCACCTTGCATATGAACTGAAAGACACGAAGATCAAGGTGAACTCCGCGCATCCAGGCTGGGTCAAGACCGATATGGGAACAGATGCCGCACCGATGGAGATTCCGGAGGGCGGTAAGACCGGCGTGGAATTAGCGCTGCTTGGTCCGGATGGTCCAACGGGCGGGTTCTATCATCTGGGTAAGCCGCTACCTTGGTAATCTACATACCGGGGCGCCCGTCTCCGGAAGTGGCAATGTATGATCGAAAAACCCCGGCATGGGCACCGAATCCAGTCCTGTGGGATCGCCGCCGCGCCTGCGTGTACGCGCGGACGCACCGGCGAATATCGATTGCTTTTTCGATAGATCGTTTCGAATCGGTCGCGTAGACGACTGCGACGTCACCATAAAAAACGAATACGTCAGCCGCAACCACGTCGAAATTTTTTTTCAGGACGGGGGCTGGTGGGTAAAAGACCTTAACAGCAGTAACGGCATCTTTGTCGCAGGGCAGCGCGTTGAGCTTGCGGCCGTGGGGCAAAGCTTAAAGATCCGCCTGGGCGTGGAAGGGCCGTTTGTCGATCTTAACATCGAGCAACCGAAGCCATTAGTCGCAAGGCCGCAACGCCCGGTTCCAGCCGGCGGCGATAAAAAGGCAATTGACGACTACGCCAAGCACTACTTCGGCCAGGGGTCTCCGGACACGCCCGCCGGCGAACGCACGATGTACATCCGTCAGGCGTTTGCACAAGTGCAGACGAAGCAGAAGCGGAAGTATGGCGGAATGCTGGCGGCGCTTGGCGTGGTCCTGATCGCGGCGGCTGGATATGCCTTCTACGAACATCAGCAAGTCAGCAAGCAGAAGGCGTTAGCTGAAAACATCTTCTATGCCATGAAGTCGCTGGATGTCGATATTGCGAACTTACAGCGAATCGTTCTCAGTTCCTCGGACCAGGCAGCCGCGGCGCAAATACAGAAGTTCAACAGCCGGCGCGACCAAATGGAGAAGAACTACGATCAGTTTCTATCCTCGCTGAAGGTTTACAACCAGAAGCTGACGCCCCAGGAGCAGCTGATTCTTCGAGTGGCCCGGATTTTCGGCGAATGCGAATTGAACATGCCGCCGGAGTTCGTTAGTGAAGTTAAGAATTATATTCAGAAGTGGCAGTCGTCGGGCAGGTTTGCGCGTGATATCAAAGCGGCCCGCGAGAACGGCTACACCAAACACATCACACAAGAACTTTTGGCGGAAAATCTTCCACCACAGTTCTTTTACCTGGCTCTTCAAGAAAGCGATTTTCAACCGTTCATCAGTGGGCCGCCGACCCGGAAGGGAATTGCGAAAGGCATGTGGCAGTTCATTCCGGAGACGGCGGTAAAGTACGGTTTGCATCTGGGGCCGCTTGTGGATTTTGCACGTCCTGACCCAGGCGATGATCGTCATCACTGGGACAGAGAGACAATCGCTGCCGGAAAGTATCTGAAGGAACTGTATAGCACCGACGCCCAGGCTTCGGGGCTGCTAGTGATGGCTTGTTATAACTGGGGCGAAGTTTACGTGCTTCCGCTGGTTCGCAGCATGCCGGAGAATCCGAGAGAGCGGAATTTCTGGAAGCTGCTTTCCACGTACCGGGCGAAAATTCCGCAAGAGACTTACGATTATGTGTTTTATATTGCCTCCGCGGCTGTGATCGGCGAAAATCCGCGGTTGTTCGGATTCGATTTCGACAATCCTCTCACTGCGGAAAACGGAGGGTGACCCTAATGGCCGTTGCTGCTGGAGCGACTTACTTCGACTAAGCCGTACCTCCGCTCGGCGGTTTCCTTTGCGCGCGTCTGCTCGCGCAAATCGGCCAGCTTTCTGGCGAGTGCAGGGATCTCGTCGCGTTTTCCGCTGTTTCGAAGGGCAGTGATGAGGTGGTACAGGGCCGTCTGTGCACTTTCGCCGGTCGTGTCTTCCTCATAAGCCAGACGGCTTTGCCGGATCGCATCGTCGGTCCTGCCTTCGTTCAGGTACAGCCGCGCCAGCAGATTGCGTGCGATGGGGAAATCAGGCCGCAACTGCACGGCTTTTTCGGCTGATCGAACAGCTTCTTGAAAGTGCGGATCATCCGGTGTTGCCCCTCCACGGGTGAGAGTCTCGCCCAGGAGATACCAGAGGAAAGCGTCACCGGGCGCGTTATTCAGACGGCTTCGCACGTCCTGTTCAGCGCGGGCGAGGTCGTTCGCCTGAAGGTCGGCAAGCCCCTGTATCCCACGACCGTATCGGAGTTCCGGATCTAATTGCTCGGCCTTTTCAAAATCCTTTCGCGACTGCCCGAAATCGTCGATTTGGACCGCCAGAATACCTCTCGCCAGATACAAGGGCCCTGCATTGGGCAGGCGTTTTAGACCTACGTTCAGCATGTCGATACCGACTTGATAGGACCGGTGTGCAAGACAGATGTCCGCGAAGTCGAGATAGTATTGCGGCACATCGGGATGGCTGGCAATGGCCTGCCGCAGCGAAGCCACAGCGTTTGGAGTATCCAACAGACCCTCATAGGCTTCCGCCAGGATATCGAGCGCACTGCCGTCATCCGGGTGCTTGGCGATCAGCGGTTTGAGCGTCGCAACGGCATCGGCGTAGCGTTTCGCCATGACTTGGGCGACAGCCAGGTTATACCGCGCCTTATCGCTCTCGGGTTGGATCTCCGTCACGCGTGAAAACATCTTGATGGCGTCTTCAGGCCTGCCAACTTGAAGAAGGCAGGAGGCGTATTCGTTTAGCGAACCTGGCTGCGATGTGATTAATGCCTGACTCTCCTGGAACTCGTTCACTGCGGTCTTGCAGTCCTGCCGTTCAAATGCGAGTGCAGCGAGCATTGCATGACTTGTTTCATCTCCAGGCTTGATCGCAACGATCTTTTGCAGCAATGGGACGGCATTCTGGTCTGAGGCGTGGTATTCGATTTCTGCCGCTCCCGCAAGCGCCGGGAAGTAATCGGGTGAAAGCGCGAGGGCTTGGTTATAGGATGCCAGCGCCTCTGATTGCTTGCCGAGGTGCGCGAGAGCATATCCGTTCAGCGTCCAGAGTGTCGCGTCTTTCGGGGACGACTGGATAGCCTGTTCGAGTTTTTGACAGGCCTCCTTGTACTGACCGGCCCGGACATCAGCCAAGATCGAATTTCTATCCTGACCCGCCGCGATGGCCGGGTGCAGCAGGAGAGCAGCGAGCACAACCGCCCAAATGATCATTACCGCAACCTCTGCATGAGAAGCTTGCTCAGCTTAGCCAGGCAGCACCACTATATACGGACCCCAGACAATTCACCAATGGTCTGAGTGCCTGGCACACCCCATGTTTCGGTCGTAAATTTTCCGGCGAAATTTTAAGAGTATCCCTTACAAGCTCCATGCAGGGCCGGTTACTGCGCGATCACAGTGAAGCGCAGAAGAAGCTGAGACGAGAAAGTCTTCGATCTTGACAATTACCGCGCCGCGACTATGGTTGGGACAAGGGGCGTATGGGGACACAGAGTTCACCAGCTTGCATCGGGACGCACCGTCTGTTGCTCCGACCAACCGATTGCCGTAGTTCAAAAAATCTCAATTTCAAGGCTTGAGAGGACGTCATGACCGACTGGAAACTTGCCCAAAGGATCTCTTTGCTTCTGCTGCTTCTCCTGGTATCGGGAGGACAATACGCGTTTGCTCAATTTTCTAGCGGTATCGAGGGAACGGTCAAAGAAAGTAGCGGAGGCGTTGTCGCACGAGCGAAGGTCACGGTCACGAATACGCAGCAGGGTATAGAGAAGACGGCGACGACGAACGACAGCGGATACTTCCGTATCGAAAGCCTCGGAGCCTCGACCTACACCGTGCAGATTGAGATGGCCGGGTTCACCACCTGGACACAAACCAGCCTAGCCCTGCAGGTAGGGGAAACCCGGACGCTTGCGCCGGTACTCGACGTGGGCACTGTGACGACAAGGGTCGAAGTTTCGGCATCCTCACTCGCCATTGACCTGACATCGGCGACTACTGGGTCGGTCGTCTCCCAGACCGAGGTGGAGCACACGCCGCTGCCGGGCCAGAATGTGTTTTCTCTGGCGGCATTAGCGCCGGGAGTAACGGGCAATGCGGTCACCTCCGGAGATAACTACACGAATGAGTACGCAATCAACATCAATGCGGCGGGCCTGCGGCAGGAAGAGAACGGATATGAAATGGACGGCGCGTTCACAGATACTCCGTCTCGCGGCGGCGGCACGTCTATCTCGCCTAATCCGGAAATCGTCCAGTCCATCGACATTCGAGCAAACGAGTTCGATGCGCAAAAGGGCCGGAACGGCGGGGCGAACGTTGAGGTCTTCACGAAGTCAGGCTCGAACCAGACACACGGCACGCTGGATTACTACTTCCTGAACGACACGCTGAGTGCGCGGACAGAATTCGAGGCTTCGGTTCCTTCGTTCAAGCGCAACGAAATGGGAGCTACATTGGGTGGTCGAATCATAAAAGACAAGCTGTTCTACTATGGCGGGATTGATGTTCTACGCTCCAGCACGACCAGTGCTTATCAGGCGACGGTGGAGACGCAGGATTTCGTCAACTGGGCGGCGGCGAACTTACCGAACAATATAGCGACTCAGGTGCTGAAAACGGCTCCGCCTCTGGCGTACCCGACCACGGGAATCACGACGGTTAGTCAACTCGCAGCGTCAACCCCAGGGTATTTCCTTCTGCCGGCGGGTATTCCCGGAAGTCTTCCGGCCGTCGGAACGGCTAACATAAGTTACTCGTTGCCCAAGGATGGGTATCAGTACAGCATCAGAGGGGATTCGTATTTAACTGACAAAGATCGTCTGTACGGAGAGTTTATGCGTACTTACTCGACGTCCATAGGCGCTACGGCGCGTCCAGCTCTGAATGACGATCACGTTGCCAGTTCGGACTTTGCCAACCTCAACTGGACGCATACATTCTCGACCACTATGTTGAACGAATTTGGCTCAAGTATGGTCCGCCCATACGGCGCCAATCTGGCCGTAGACACGATGGCCATACCGTACATCAACGTGGTGGGACTTACAGGGTTTTCCAATTGGGGTCCAGGCAATTTCACTCAGACTACGTTCGGTTGGCGTGACATTCTGTCTGAAACAGTCAAAACCCATACACTTCGCTTCGGGCTTCAAATCAATAACATCCGCGAATACGACTCGCAAAGCGGAGCCGATACCAGGCCCACATTCAATTTCAATAATTTGCTGGACTTCATTCAGGATGCAGCCACGACGGAATCGGCCACGCCAGTCGATCTTTTGACCCACCAGCAAGCGCCGTATTACCGGGCGTATCGAGCGCTTTACATGGGATTGTTTGCCCAAGATGACTGGAAAGTCAAGCCAACTTTCACCCTCAATTTGGGAGTGCGCTACGATCGCATGCCTAACTTTTTTTCTATCCTTTCGCCCAAGCTGACTAACTTCAACTTTGGTCAGGGCGGCTCCTATTTTCAGCAGATCGCGACGGGGTCAACCGGCCTTGCGCCGAGCGACAATGTTTTGAATCATACTGTATGGGGCATCACGCCTCGCATTGGCTTCGCATGGGATATTCTCGGAACCGGTAAGACAGCGCTTCGCGGCGGCTTCGGAATCTATGAGAGCGAGCCTCCGTATCTGCATGTCACGGACATACTGGCGAATAATCTACCGAATATTTACAGTCCTTCGATTAGTGTCTATCAGGGCACGACGCCGGTGTTTCAGTTGTGTTCTCCGCCGTCCGGTTACACGGTGGCTTGTCCGGTGGTCGATACCAGCAATGTGACGCTGAATCCGAGCGGGGGCATCAACGGCAGCCGGGCGAACCTGGGCGGGTACTCTCCAGACTATAAATTGACGCAAGTGGACGCATGGTCGCTCAGCTTAGAACAGCAATTGCGTTCGAGTCTTGTCTTCCAGTTGAACTACTCCGGGACCGCAGCTCATCACTTGCCCGTCTCCAACAACGACATTAATCGCTTCGACGGCGACTTGATTCTCAACCGTGGCGTTCTCACCCGGCTGAATCCGTACTTCGGCACTATCAATTACGCAACAGCGGACGGAAACTCAATCGGCAATTATGGTTCGGCAATGATGAGGTACATGTCAACGAAGGGCCTGGCGCTGAAAGGTATTTACACGTTCGGAAAGGCGCTGGACGTTTTCAGCACGGCGAACTCGTTGAGTGGCGGCGCCGTCCCAACAACAACTCAGATTATTCGGAATGGCAACTTTTCCGCGCAGCGGGGCCGTGCCGATTTCAACATTCGGCATCAGTTCACCCTAAACGGAGCATGGACAGTGCCCAATAGCTACAGCAACAGACTGGAGCGGCAGCTTCTGGGCGGGTGGGAATTTGGCGGAGTCGTGGTCCTGCAATCGGGTTTGCCGTTCACGGTTTACACGAGTGCGCCTTTCGTGCCGGTCTTCAATTCCAGCGGTCAAGTGATCGGGAATTCGGGAGGCGATTACAATGCCGACGGGTACAATTACGATGTTCCGAATGCGCCTTCTTTCGGCAATCACCTGAGCGGACAATCGAAGCAGAATTTTCTCAATGGGCTGTTTCCTGCCTCCGCGTTCCCTGCACCGCCGCTAGGAACTGAAGGCGATCTTGGTCGAAATACGTTTGACCAGCCAGGATTCAGCAACGTCGATCTGACACTAACGAGGAGCTTCAACACGCCGTGGTTTTTTGGGGAAGCTTTGCATTTACAGTTCCAGGCTCAGGTATACAACCTGTTCAATCGCGTGAATCTGACCGGCGTAAACTCAGATCTCTCATCCGGGTTGTTCGGTCACGCAACAAACCAGTTCCCGGCGCGCAGCCTTCAGTTCCACTTTCGCGCTAGCTTTTAGGTTTGTTAGTTCGGCTAGACTACGTTCGGGAAGCGGCAACGCTTCCCGGCAGCCACGCTACGGGACACTGCACCACAGCGATTGCTTACCGCCGTCGAGCAGAGCATCCGACGATCGCCGGAGTGGTCACACATCCATCACGCGAGACGGCTTCTTCACGCAAGCGGTCCGCGAGAGTAGGCAAGTCCATCTCCGCGGCGCTGACGATTCCCAAAGATTCCAAGTGCGGCGCGAGACTGCGAAGTGTTTCGGCAAACCACTCGTAGTACGGGGATTCGGGGCCGCCGCTCATCAGATACGTGGCGCTGCATCGGGTGTCGCGAACTCCAGCTAGTTGCATCCAGTGATAGAGCCGCGCTCCTGTATCTGCATACGCCGCGATACGGCGGAATAAAGCGACCATGGAGCCGCTCAACTTCTGAAACAGCGGGAGTGCCGGTTCGACAGCCGGGAAATAAGATAAGTCGTACTCTTGAAAGCCGACGATCCCCCCGGTTCGCAGCAGGGACGTGGCTTTGCGAATCCAGCCCTGCGGGTCCGGGGAATGGATAAGCACATGCCTTCCGATAACGGCATCGAAGTCGCCGTCTTGCGAGTAAGCCTCGAAGGCAACCTGCCTGAATGCGACTTGGGGAAGGTTCTCCTCGCCGGCGCGAATCCGTGCTGTTTCCAGTGCCGCGGCGTCCCGATCCAATCCAATCACGGACCCGTTCGGCCCAACAATGCGCGCTGCCCGCAGTGAAACGTCACCAATCCCGCACCCGAGGTCGAGGACGCGCATACCAGCGCTCAGACCAGCGTCGAGAAGGAAGCGCTCCGTCATGGGATTGAGAATGGAACCCTGGAGCAACAGGCGGCGCCGCTCGTGTTCCGTTTCGCCCATCACATAGGTTGACCCGCTGTTGCTTTGCATATTCTCCTGAAATTTACTTCGCGCCTAACGCAAAAAGGTCACGCTCGATTTCGGGAATTGTAGCGCAACGGTTCGGACAGCGTTCGCCGAAGATTACTTGGGAGAGTAGAATTTCAGACAACAACGAACTCCAAGGAGCAGGCATTTGTTCACTCTCGATATGAACCGGCGTGCATTTGTGGGCGCCATTGCCGCGGTACCACTCGCTGGCGGCCAGCGGAACACCGATTGGATCGAACTGTTCGACGGCAAGAGCTTGAACGGCTGGAGGCCCAGCGAGCACAAGAGCTCCTGGAAAGCTGTGGACGGCGCTCTTGTGGCGGACGGGCCGCGTTCCCATTTGTTTTATGACGGACCGGTGCATGGCGGGGACTTCCGGAACTTCGAACTTGAGGTCGAATTGACAACCAACCCGGAGTGCAATTCGGGCATCTACTTTCACGCGGCGTATCAGGAATCCGGTTTCCCGGAAAAAGGTTTTGAGATCCAGATCAACAACACGGCCAAGGGTGACGGCGGTTATCTGGAACGAAAGAAGACCGGGTCGCTTTATGGCATCCGAAATATGTACAAGCAGCTCGTTCCGGACGAAAAGCCATTCCAAGTGAATGCAACAGTACGCGGCAAGAATGTGCAGATCCGTTTGAATGGCGAATTGCTGGTGGATTACGTTGAGCCGACGCCTCCGGTAATTCCTGAAGGCGGCGAGAAGCAGCGCTTTCTGGACCATGGAACGTTTGCTCTGCAATGTCACAATGACGGTTCAAGAGCGTCCTATCGCCGCGTGCGCGTGCGCCCGCTGCCGGACGATCTTCCAGCGTATACGGGACCACCGCCCGTAGTCGATGACGTGTATCGCGCGATTATCAACATCGGCCGCCACAATGCGCCGATGGTTGACTATCATGTCCTGCTCAATAGCGATCTGACGCTGGATGATGCTTTGCGCAAATCGCGAAGAGACGGAATTCAATATGGCATTACGGCCGATGCCTCTTCCCTGAAGTCCGAACAGGACGTTGAGCAGTGGCTCGGGCCGCTAGAACGTAAGCCGGTGTTCCTGGCGCTTTCGGCGAGCGACGGCAAATGGACGCGCATGATGTCGCGAGAATCCGCGAAACGGTTCGACTACATCTTGGCGGATAACGCTGTTTCCCGTGCGCAAGCGCAATCGAATTCAGACCAGCAGGCATTTGTAGACGGCATGATCGCTCAGGTGATTAAGAGAGTGGATGAAGAGCCGATCGACATTTATTCGCATGCGACGTTTCTTCCCGCAAACATGAGTGCCGCAGCCGGCGACCTGTGGACGGAGGCGCGGCGGACAAAGCTGATTGAAGCGTTTGCGCGGAACAAGGTCGCGATAGAACTCGATACCGTAAACAAGCTGCCGAGCCAGAAATTTATTGAGCAGGCAAAAGCTGCCGGATGTAAGTTTGGGTTCGGTACGGGCAACCGAACGGCCGCGGAGCTGAAGCGGTGCGAATACGGGCTGCAGATGGTACAAGCATGTAAGCTGGACTGGCAGAATTTGTACGTTCCTGGTTCCTGGTGGCCGAAAGCCGTGGAGCGACGCTGGCCTTCGGCGTAAAGTGCGTCGAGAGCGGATCGCCATCAAGGCCGCAGCTTTCGCGCAGTGCAGAAACTTTTGAGACCTGACGGCGTCACCGGTACGGAGGCGCGAGTGCCGAAACTGAAATGAGCGCGCTGAAAGCGGTTGCTCTGAATGGAGTCTTTCTCGCTGTTCTCGCCCATGGCCTGATCGGTCTATCACTCGTTTGGGATAAAGTTCTGCTGAAAAGGCGTGAAACACAGAATCTGCTTTCGTATGTCTTTTGGCTCGGCGCGATCAGTGTTTTCGGGCTGGTCTTGATCGCCTTCGGGTTCAGGTTTCCGAGTCTCAAGCTTGCGGGCATGGCGTTTGCAGCCGGTGTGCTCGATCTCATTGGATCGTTCTTCTACTACTCCGCTCTGAAATCGGGCGAGGTGTCCGAAGAGGTCGCGGTGGTCGGTGGCTTCGGACCGGTTGCGACCGCGCTCCTCGCGATTCCGTTCCTGAAATCTCCGATTGGCGGCAGTTTACCGGGATTTATGATTCTGACGGCGGGCGGCTTTGTGATGTTCTTCGCCGAAAAGGCGCCCTTGAAGAAGATAATCCCCAAAGTGGTTCTCGCCGCCGGATGCTTCGGACTAATGAACGTGCTCCAAAAGGTCGTTTTCAACCACACCAACTTCGTTAGTGGATACGTATTCGTCACGCTGGGAACTTTTATCGGGGCCCTCGCGTTAATCGTTCCGCCTTCCTGGCGGCGACAGGTGTTCCAGCATTCCGAAGAAGCGCCTCGTCGAAGTAAATTCTGGTATATGTTCAACCGCTTCATTGCAGGGATTGGCTCATTTCTCGTCGTGTTCGCAATCAGCCGCGCGAGTCCATCTATTGTAGAGGCCATCGCCGGCGTCCGCTACATGATTGTTTTTGTTGGCGCATACCTGATTACCAGGTTTCGGCCATCGTGGTTCAAAGAACAGTTTCGAGGTCCGGCACTTACGACAAAGATCGCCGCCACCTGTCTCGTCATTGCGGGCGTTGTCGTTATCGCGGTTCAGGGCGGCGGTGCTCAAAACGGGGCACCGTAGTTAGTTAGCACGGGTGCAGCTAACTCTGCTGCATTACTTCCTGGAACCCGAGCGTACCGCCGAGATGAGTTGAGAATCAGGTTTCGATTCTGTCGATTTGATAACGGATACCTTTCCACGCTGCTCGAATACGACAAGCCGGATCTCGTTGAGATCGGTAACTCCGTGCTGACGTAGAATTCCGTACAAATCATCCTGCGTCAGCCCGGCCTTCCTGATTTCGTCCCGCAAGATTTTCCCGTCCGACAGAAGAATGCGCGGCGGATGATCGACCAGCTCCGCTATTTGGGGAACCTGCCTTAATTTCGAAATGATCCTGTGTGCGGCGAGGATCGTCACGAGAGTTACCGCCCCCGCAAGATAGCTGGTCGTACTCGCGTTTGGGACTCGGCCGATAATGGCGCCGACCCCGACGGCCGCAATGAAATCGAAGGCGGACATTTCAGCCAGTGTCCGCCTCTCGCCTAAGCGAAAACCAAAAACGGCCGTGACGTATAGCAGTAGCGCTTTCAGCGCCACCCAGCCTAGCTGTGCGGCTCCTCCTGTCAGTTGATCCATCTCGACGCGCTTTGGGCAGTAAGTGCGAGAAACGCGATGGCTAGACGCCCGAGCTCCTGCCGCCAAAAACGATCAGCCCGGTTCCAACAGCGACAGCCATGCCAACAAACAACCACGGACTTGTTGCAATGCTTTTCCCAACGTCCCGAGCGTGTTCGACGCGGTTCGACAGCTCTGACAAGCTGTCGCTCATCTGTTTGCCCGCGTCTATCAGTTGTTTGCTGGCCTCCGTCAATTCGCGAATGTTATCCGCCGCTGATGTACGCGTGGTTGGGCTTTGACTTGTTTCCTGGCTCATACCTATTGGACTGGCGCGGGTTGCCCGACGATACACGTCAGCTTCGCTGGGAAGTTATGCAGGTACGCGACATGAGCCTGTACGAAGTTGAACCTAGGACGAAAGGATTACGAGTCCTCTGTTCTGCTACAAAGGAATCGTGATCTATTGGGCGATCGCGCGATTGGGCCCAACTATTTTGTCTTTGCGCAGGCCTCCGGCGATCTGGCGCTTTCGAGCCCGCCGCTCACTGCGGTCACTACGTAGCAATAGGACGCGCCACTGGCCAGCTTGAGATCGAGGTAGGTGCTTGTAGCGCTAATTGTTGCGGCCGGTGTCGACCCATAAGTACCGCTGCTGGTCCGGCGGTAAATCTTATTCTGCGTGACGCCCGAACTTGTCGATTGAGTCCAGCGCAGTCTTATGCTTCCACGGGGAGCGCCTGGGGATGCGGCCATATTCGTGGGCGCCGCGGGTAGAGTGGTCTGGCTCTGCGGCGTTGCATGAGCCTCAGTAGAGTCGGCGCTCTCTCCTCCGGCATCGGGCCCCCCGGTGTAAGACGCTGAGACAACGTAATAGTATGTCGTACCGTTTACCAGCCCGGTATTGGTGTAGGTTGTCGCAGTCGTGCACGCCACACCTTCGTATGGTCCTCCGCTCACTAAAGCGCGCTTGAGGTGATAGCTTGTTGCTCCGATCGATGATGGCCATGAGAGTGAGATGCTACCGGCGGCTGCCGAATTGGCAGTCAGGCTTGCTGGCGCAGCTAGGTTCACCAGCAATGTCGTCGAGGCACTGTGTGAAAGGCTTCCTGTAGCTCCCGTAACAGTAAGAGAGAGAGCATACGGAAGGGCGGTAGTCGTTGTGTTCATGGTGAGGGTCGAGGAACCGCTGCCAGTGATAGTTGCCGGGCTAAAGCCGCCACTCGTAATGCCGGCCGGGAATCCCGACTCGCTGCCGACGCTGAGAGTCACGGAGCCGCTAAATCCGCTCATGGGTGTAACAGCTACCGTAAAGGTCGCAGACTGGCCGGCAAGAACCGGCCGCGACGACGGAGTCACCGCGATTGAGAAATCACCGGTTGCGGGCAGAACGGTGACAGTCCGCGTGGGCGGACTCGGATCGGAATTGCCATTCGCATCAACTACGGTGAGCGATGTGACGTAGGTGCCGGGCGTGCTGAAGGTAACATTCCCCGGATTTTGAGCCTTGGACTCGGTTGGAGATCCGCCAGGAAAGACCCACGAGTACTTAGCCGCGCTGGAAGTCGTGCCGAAAGCGACCGGACTGCCGGCCGGGATGCTTACGTCAGATGCTGGCGAACTGATTGTCCCGCGTGGCGGCGCTGTTGCGTGAAGTGAAAGCTGGACAAATTTTGCCACCGAGGGCACTCCCGCGGTATCGAGCAGAAACAGCATGTAGTATCCAGGAGGCGCGATATTGCCGTTTGGCGGGCTGGTGAGCCCGAGTGTGCCGCCGCCTGCATTGCACGCCGGTTGCGGGGCGAGACCACAAAGCCCGACTAACCGCTGATCCATATTGAATGCGTGAGTCGCCGAGCCAAGGCGCACAAGGACCGCACTGCTGATACCCGAGGTGCTTGTGTAGTTTACGGAAAATGCCGCGTTGTAGCCGAGCACCTGCGACGATACACCGGTGATGCTTGGCCGGTTCGTTGTGATCAGATGATCATTTGCATCGTACAGATAGGGCGGCGTGTAGATTTCGATAGCGGGCTGGTAGCCCCCGCGTGAGCCGGGATTGCTGCCCATGCTGACGACCGTTGCGTCTGGAAGCAGCACCGCCGACGAATGGTACAGGCGCGAGTACGCCGCCCAGCCGGCGGAACTCATTGTGTTGCTCGCCGGGTCGTATAGATCTGCCTGCTTACCTGGGGTATCGGGGCTCTCATTGTTTACAGAGCCACCCTCTGCGAGCACTTTGCCGTTTGGCAACATGACGGCATTCATCTGGATTCGGCTAGTAGACATAGAGGGACCAGCTGTCCAAGCGGGTGTGGATGTAGACAAATCTATGGTTTCAGTGGTGGCAGTCGCGGGATTGCCGCCGCCGAAGTTCATAACCTTCGGTGTGTAAGCGGGTGGAAGCAGTGGAAGCAGCACTGCTGAACCGTAGGTCCGATTGGTTGTGGTGGCCGCCGATGTCGTCCATGCCTGCGCGACGGGATCAAAAATCTGGGAATTTGTGTTCGTCGAATCACCCTGTCCCGTAAAGAAGACTTTGCCGTTCGGCAGGACGAACATACGCGGATAGAGCGGCGGAGTAAAGGGAGCTGTGACGGGGCTTGTCCATCCGGTTCCAGCATTTTGCAGGTCGTAGATCTCAACGGTTTTGTTAGTACTACCAGAACTCCCCAGCCCGGAAAACGCCATTACGCGTCCGTCCCCGAGGGCAGTCGCCGTTCCGTACCAGCGGCCGTCCGCCATGCTCTGCGATTGCGCGAACTGTCCGGTGGCCGGATCAAAAATCGAGGCGCGGTTGTCGCCTTTGAACGAATAATCGGAGGTCCCGCCAACCACGAGCGGCCGCCCGTCCGGCAGCGCAGCGGTCCCGCTGCAGAAGACATCATAGGTGTTGCTTTGAACGGTGATGCTGCTCTGTGTGGTGCCGGCCGGGTCCCAGATAGCGTTGCGGTAGCTTTCCGATCCCGGAGAATTGTTCGAAGCATCGTTCTCTGACCCGGCAACGATCAGGACTTTGCCATTGTGCATCAGGGTCGCGGAGATGGGGTTAATTGGCATCAGATAGGGCAAGGTCCGCCACGTCCCCTGAGTGTGAGGAATATTGGTCGGGCAGGTCTGCGCCAATGCGGCGGTAACGAACGCAGTGGAACTCAGGATTCTAAGAACTGCGGACAGAATAAATCGAACGGGAAGGATTGATGTGTCAGCTCTGAAATTCGTGAAATCCGGGGAAGTACGGCGAATGAGCGACGAACCACTCTTTTGAAACATGTCTTTACGACACTCCTATCTATGCTGAGCCTGCTATTTACGTGGCGGTGCGCTCAGCGGGCGCCGTGTTGTAAGGCTTACCAATAAAAGTGCAATGATTATAGGGGCTGCTGGGCTACGGTACAACATCCGTCGAGTACTGGAAGTCCTAAACGTGAGAGCTTTCATCGCAGTTAGCCGCACCCGAGCACGTGGCGGCAAAAGGAGTTTTGCGCTGGAGCGAGGCTCTGGAGTGCGTGGACTCGCACTCATCGTCGCTTGCCTCAGACCTTCCTCTGCGATTGAAGCGAGGTAGCAGCGATGATGGCAGCACTGGCGGGTAAGGTGGGTACGTTCTGGCAGGCAGCGAAGTGCTCCGGATCGCAGCGGTAAGCCTTGCGCGTATTCTCGGCTTTAGCCTTGCGGGTGCACTTGCCGATCGACTCGGACAAGGTGATATCAACCGTTTGAGAGTAGCGGGAAGAGAAGTTATGAGTCCCGATAACCTGCAGTTATCGGTAGTTACAAAGGCAATAGGCCAAAGCAATCTAGCCGAGTACATCGACCATCGCTAGTCAACTTACTAACAACCTTGAACGCAGCAAGCTTCAGCAACCCCACACGACGCAAGACACGGCTGGAATTGGTCAGACGTCGAAACGGTAGGGCGTCGAATGGTTTCAACCAGCCTCGCAGGAAGATCATAAGTTTATTGCAGTATTAAACCAAGCTGTCCTGCCTTCAGTCTGCGAGGAGTGGGGGCGCTGCTTGGGCAAGGCTGGAACGAGGGCTTGCTCGTTACTGCCGAAGTAGCGAAGGAGGAAAAGGGTACAACGGTGTATTGCGGCAACCGTATAGCAGTCTTCCAATCGCTGAGTCATTCGCATCCTTTTTTAAACCTGCTTGGACGATTGCGCACGAGCCACAGCGCTTTCGCGAGAAATTACATCAAGGACATCGAGCCAGCATCAGATCTCCTTGCCGGAGCAGCGCTGAATGGCTGCGGAAGGGCTGAATCCGCGATAGAACCGCCAAAAGGAAGAAGGACGTGAAGAGACATACTGGCCCTGGTCTTCAGTGGAGCCGCAGAACTGCGTTAACGCTACTCGCGGCCCCGTTTGCAATCGGAAGCGCGCCAGCCGGGAGCGACCTGCCTTCGTGGAATAACGGACCCGCGAAACAATCGATCCTCTCTTTCGTCAAGAACACGACCTCCGAATCTAGTCCACAATATGTTGCGCCTGGTGATCGCATCGCTACGTTTGACCAGGATGGGACCCTTTGGACGGAGCACCCCTTGTACGCGCAGGCCATGTTCGCGCTGGATCGCGTGGGCAAGCTCGCCCCGCAGCATCCTGAATGGAGAGGAAAGCAACCATTCCAGGCCGTACTCCAACATGACCGTTCAGCGATGAGCAAGTTTACGGAGTCGGACTGGATGCAGATTGTCGCGGTGACGCATGCCGGGATGAGCACAGAAGCGTTTCAGGCGCTCGTGAAAGAATGGCTCGCCACCGCCAAGGACCCGCGCTTCGGCCGCCCGTATACGAATCTCATTTACCAGCCCATGTTGGAGGTCATTCGGTATCTGCGAGCCAACGGCTTCCGGACCTACATCGTCACCGGCGGCGGACAGGAGTTTGTGCGCGTTTACAGCGAGCAAGTGTATGGCGTTCCGCCGGAGCAGGTCGTTGGGTCGAGTATCGTGACCACTTATCAAGATGTGCGGGGCAAGCCGGTACTCATGCGGGAGCCCAAGGTGTTTCTCATTGACGACGGCCCCGGTAAAGCCGTTGGCATCAACCTCTTTATCGGCAAGCGGCCCTGCGCTGCGTTCGGCAACTCGGGAGGTGACGCAGAGATGCTGCGGTGGACACAAGCCGGTGATGGAGAACGGCTGATGATGCTTGTGCACCACGACGACGAAAAGCGGGAATACGCCTATGGCCCTGGCGGAGGACTTCCTGACACTGATGTTGGCACCTTCTCCGATACGCTGCTTGCCGAAGCGAAGAAACGCAACTGGATCGTGATCAGCATGAAGAACGACTGGAATCGCATTTTCGTGTTCGACAACCCGCGCCAGTGACGGGAATTATTGCTAAGTAAGCCGCAACCGAAGTTCCTTTGTTATCGCTCAATACATCGGAGAGTCAGGTTCGCTGCTTTTGAAGCGCTCCCAGGTTTTCTGGATGATAGCGAAGAGAAAAGCGGTAGTCAGACCAAAGAGCAACATGCCGTTCAACGCTTCCAACGTTCCCAAGAACTGCCAATGTGATTTCAAGACCAGAGTCGAATGGCCGTAAGTCGTCATCGCGCCCAGTGAGTAGAGAAGCGCGTGGGGGTAGCTTAGGACAGCACCGACGAACAGGTAAACGATGGCCCAGATAGCTCCCTCTATACCGTGCAGGATGGCGGCCAACGCCGCTGTGCTTCCCGTGATCACTACGAACGTGAGATGGTAGCCGCAGCGCTTTACAATGTTGATCTGAAAGCGGTGAACGGTTTGGCCGATAACGAGAAGGCCCATCGCATGTAAGCCCATCGTCAAGGCGATCAACGGAAGACCCCATAGCCAGTCGGGCCCCCATGACATTAAAGTGAGCTGTTCCAGGGTGGTTTGGGCAGTGTCCATAGAATTATCCCGAAGTGGGACTAGTGACAAACCGGCGGCATAGAATCGACCTCGGAAAAGGCAGGCAAGTAGTAGATAGGAAAGCGGTTCATGTAGTGGGCCCTGTAGGATTTGAACCTACGACCAAAGGATTATGAGTCCTCTGCTCTAACCGCTGAGCTAAGGGCCCGGCACTTCAATTATGATTGCATGGGCGAAAGCTGCACGCACTTTGCCGGAAGATCAGCGGCCGGGGTGCAGATTGGAATGCTCGTCCGGCATCGCTTTGCGGTTTTGCGAAATGCGGGCTTTGGAATCGGACTCCTCTAAGGCAAGCACGGCGAATGCCGTTGCTGCGTCGCTCATAAAGCGCCCGGCGTCGCTCGAAAGGTCGCGCTGCTTATTCAGAGAATAGGCGTACCAGCGGCCTTCGGTCTTATCCTGATTCTGATTCAACCATGCCAACGCGCGCTTCGCTTGCGATTGGCTCGCCGGCACACCGGCTTCTTGTAAGACCAAGGCCACCAGCCCCGTCGCCAAGCCATCGCTTTTCGTCTCGAGTGGTGTATTGTCATGACGCTTCCAGTTGCCGACAAACGAAGATAAGGTAAACCCTCCATCAGCCTGCTGTTTTGCGAGCGCAGCATCAATGATCGCCTTCTGTTGCGTGGCGCTAAGAAGCGCTGCGCCCGGCCATTTTGTCGATGCCCACAGCAACATCACCCGGCTGAACAGAATTTGCGACTCCTGATTTCTTACGAGGTAATCGCGTAGCAGGCGCGCGCCGGGCGGTAAATCCCCTGCTATCCCGGCGGCGAGCGCAGCCAAAGTCGCGCCGTAATACTGCGAATCGCCCTCCCACGGGGAATTATGAAACTGCAGCCAATTCCAAGCTCCCGCCGCATCGCCGTTGGTTAGCTGCTGGGCCCACATATTAGTCAAAGCCAGCCGGGCATCGTTGCTCCGGGCTTGCGACCAGACGAGAATTAACGCATTCAGAATGGATTCGGTGCCGCGCGACTCCGCAGTTTTTGGCACGCCGCGCTGCGCGTCCGGGTAGAAGGGTTCCACTTCATTCCACAGCCGGACACGCTTCGTCACATTCTCGATGATGCGTATTTCATTTGCCGACGGCGTCTGCTCTCCGAGTGCGCCGCGCAGCGCCGGCCGAGCCAGCGCAAATGGAAGCGCAGTGTGGCATGAAATGCAAAATGTCTGATGATCGCGCGCCGCCACCGGCCAGTTGATCCACCAAGCCATGCGGCCATCGAGATAACTCCGCGCGGCCTCTGCATTCCAATGCGCCGCATCCTGCGCCCGAAGACCTAAGGCGGCCACAATCGCAAATAGCAGTGTGAGAACAGCTTTCATCGCCTCAGCTGGTGATCATTTAGCAGTTTTCGCTTTCTTCGCCGAGTTTGCCTTCGGGGCCCTCTCTTTCTTGATAGCTTCGAGCTCTTTTCCCTTTGCAGCGATTTCGATATCCGCCTTGGCGCTAAACTGCCGCGCTACTTGCCACATGTCTTCGTGGTGTTCGCCTTTCGTGTTCTTCGGGTTGTAGCCTGCCAGAGCCTTTTTCAACTCATCGACGCGCTCTAAATACGACCCTACCTTTACTTCCCGGGTCTTCGCGCTCTTTGCCTTGGCTGCGATGATAGCGTTGCCGGCGGCCTCGACTTTGAGAAGAGCAGACTCAATAGCGGGCGTGTCAACCGGCCGCACGTCTCCTTGCGTTTCTCCGCGCGTCTTTGCATCGATCCAAGAGTCCGCAGTCAACTGAACCGTTGTGGGCGCCCAATCCGTAACCGCACCCTCTACCTCGCGTCCTACGACCGTAATGTCGTCCGGCATCCGGGCTTCCAGATACTCAACGACCTTATCGATCTTCGCCGTGCCTCTCAGAGTGTCGGAGTCCAGATCGCAATATGCCATGAAGTCGCCGACCAAAGGATCTTTTTCGATCACTGCGCCCCAAGCCATGGCGTATTTTGCCAACGTCGGATTCTCTCGCATCGCAATCAGTGCAAGCTTCCGGTTGTCCGGGTTGCGAAGTGCCTTTTTGTATGTACTCCAGGCCTGTTCGAGTTGGTATCTTTTTGCCATCTCATACAGAGCCGCTTCGGTGGCCTCGATGCCCGTAGCGACGTTTGCGGCGACGATGCCGCCGATCACCGCGGGAGTGCACTGCAAGCACGCAGCGATAATTTTCACGCCCTCGCAGGCTGCGTTTATGGTGTAATGTGCTCCCTGGTTGCGAGAGTCCTCTCGAAATCTACGTACTGCCGGCGAGTAAGCACTCGCCGCATTCATCATGGCCGTTTTGCTATCACAGAAATTGCTGAAATCGATCCACCGCTTTACCGCGGCAAAAATAAACTTTGACATGCGCAGTAAAGCACCTCCCATCGCCATCGGCGCCAGGAAATTTGCGGCGATATCAAACCCAAGACCGCCAAAGTTCACCGCCAGCTTGAAATAGGCGTCGTCTTTTTTCAACCGGACGATTTTTCGCTCGAGCAGGCCCGCAAACAGATCCACATCGCCTAAATCTGCTTCACAGCGCAGGCAAACAGCTTTGCCGTCTTCGGCGGTGGTCCAATCCGGATCGTGCCCTTTTTCCTTTTTGTGCTCGGCATCATTATCCAGACCTTTTGCCGACTCCGCCGTCGCATCCGCCAATTCGTCCGATACGAAATCGCTTGCTTTTTGCTGCATAGCAGCTTTGTTCTGCGTGACAAACTGCTTCAGTTCCGTCGTCGCCAACGCTTTGCCGGCCTTTTGAGCCGCGGCCGTGAAGGTAGAAACAACCGCCTCAAATTTCGCGGCCTTCAGAGCCTTGAGCACGTCGGGAACGTTCAGACTCTTATCTAAGGCTGAACTGGCTCTTTTTGAAGCTTTCTTGATGACATCGTCGGAAGCGGCGTCCGGAAGCAGTCTCTTAAGAGTCTCGTAGACCGCAAGATCAAGCAGCCGAATCACCGCTGTTACGTCGTTCGGGTTGACATCTTTTTTCGCGAGTAAACCCGCCATCAGCGACCGCTTGATCAGCGTGCCGTAAATTGTGCTCGCGCCCGGGCCAATTTCGGCAAGGGCGTTTCCGACGTTGAGAGCCATCGCCGATATCAAAGATTGCGCCAGAGCGGGCGCAATCTTCGCTCGTTCAGGATCAGATTCTTCTTCTTCTCCTGACTCTTTATTCATTTCATTCAGTTCGCCGACTGTGTTGACCGTTTCCCTGACGCCGTCGAAGGCAATATCGGAGGCGTTCTGGATAAACGCCCAGGACTGCGCAGCTTTCTGGAGATTATCGGCAAGCTCGCCCATGCCCGTGCCTTCGGTACTATCGTTTTTGACGAGGCCAAAGTTTTGCTGAAAAACGTGGACGGGGTCGGGTGTGCCCGTGGTCTCCTGTTGGCTCGCTAAAAGATCGGTGGCGCCTTTGGCCGCCATGACATTTCCCGGCACGGCGATTGCCATGCGGAATAGTGCTATGCCAAGATCCTTGTTTTCCTCGACGAATCCCTTTATTTTCTCTTTCTGCAACCGTTTCGAATACTCTTCAAAAGAGCCTTCGATCATCGCCTGCGTCCGGCTGTATCCATTCGGCACGAACGTTTCGGGTACTCCGCGCCGCACTAATGGATCATAGATTTCGGCTGTGAGCTCTTCTTTGGTAAACAACGGTTTTTTTACAACTTTTCCATTTTTCTTGATTGGCTTCCCTTTGGAATCGAGCTTCTCCTCTTCCGCATTCATCGCCTCATCCATCATCTGGATGATGAGATGCTGTGCTTTTGAGAATTTTGCGAACTCCGGCTGCTCAATCAATTCCTGGCCTTCAGCCCATTCGTCCGTCAGTTCGCCCTCAATCGCCTTACCATCCCTGGTTGCGACCCGGAACCCTTCTCGTTGTTCCGCTACATCGAACGATTTGGTCGCGTCCATGTCCTTGCGCGAGACGTCCTGGGTTTTTACTTTCCCTTTCTCGTTGACTTTGGCAACTTTGATCGCCATCCCCTCCTGGATCACGCTCCAGTTCTGTTCTCGCTGCTGCGAGAAGTTTTCAAGAATTGCTGCTTTCTTCGCATCCCGCACGTCTACAACGGCCTGGGATTTAGCAGAACGGGTCAGCTTGCCGGCCCAGTTCACTTGATCATCGGACAGAATCATATGCGCTCCTCGATGGCTTGCACACAGGACCCACCTGGCCGCTATGCGCGCTGTTCAACACTGTAAATGCTTCGGGCCAAGCGCTCTAGGCGCCTTGCAACTCGGCTTCCAACCCAAGCAGGGTGTCCTTTAACGGCTTCAAAGTGACCTTAGAAATTGTGTTACGGGCAACGTGCTTCAAAACTTGATTGTCCGTCAGTTTGGCGTTGAATTTTCTTACTCGGACCAACGCTTGCTCTTTCAATGCGCGGTGTTTCTGGAGATCGCTATCCGTCTCCGGCGATGCGGATAACTCCTTCACGTATTTATCGAAAACGG
The DNA here is from genome assembly GCA_036269815.1 of Bryobacteraceae bacterium. Classification (GTDB taxonomy): domain Bacteria; phylum Acidobacteriota; class Terriglobia; order Bryobacterales; family Bryobacteraceae; genus Bog-105. Next base: position 41,146 of record DATBDT010000071.1, on the reverse strand, counting down.
CCGGGTCAAAAAACGAAAGCAAGGGTTCAAGCGCCTTCGTTACCTGGGGCCGGTCGATGTCTTTTGCCCCGGTGGGCACCTGCGATTCCTCCACTGCGGCGATCAAATCGGATACGTCTTTGAGATAGACGCTTACCCGGTTCTTCCAGGAAGCATTCAGCTTCTTCAGGTTTCGTCCTCTGGGCGACGTATCATCCTGGGCGTTTTCAATGACAAACTTCGCCATTTCTGTAGCGCGTTGCAAGTTCTCGCGCGCTGCCACAAAATTCGGCGGTTTTTGCGTTGCCAGTTTATTCGCCTGCTTCACGAAATACTGCATCTGCTTGTACTCGTCTTCGCGGCTTGCCTTGCCAATGTTCCTCGCCTCGTTGCGAAAATTTGTCTCGAATAGCTCTGCTGCCGCCCAATATTCCGCCTGTCGCCGCTTCTCATCGAACTCATCTTCTTCGGCGTTCGTATCCAGCTTGCCTGCTTTAACTTTGTCATTCGCGGCCGCATTGATCATTAACTCAATTGCGGAAAGTTCATTCTTGCCGAATGCGAGCTGATCTACAGTAGATGCGCGGGCGTCGTCGAGCCGCTTTTCCAGGCTGCGCTGCAGTGCAGGATACGCTTTTTCCAGCTTGGCATCCTTCAAAAGTTTTTTCGTCGTCGCTGCCGCGACTGCAAACTCCACCATCTTCTGCTTTAGCTCGGCGGTCTTTTGTTTAGCTTTTTCTAATTCACCGGTTTCAAACTTGTCCAGCACCGAAAGAGCTTCGTCGGGAAGAAGCGTCTGTACCTTCGGCGGCAGGTCCGTTGCCACTTTGTGCTGCAGCCTGGCGTGTGCCTGGGGGTTGTATTCTTTCAGCTCTTCAACCTGTTTACCCAATTCTTTCAGCTTTTTCTCGACCGCCTTGTAATTCTTCGCGTCATCCTCCAAAGTGTCCTTCAGTGCGTCAATCCGGGTATCCAAAGTGTCGAGGTCCGCGGCGCCTTTATCGCTGATTGCGAAAACCGGGCTGGAGAACTTGCTGCCGGCAATCGCAACGTCCGTTCGCAATTTAGCGAAACTGCCTTTGTACGCCTGGTTGCCCTTTTCCAATTTGTCGATCTTGCTCGTCAGGGCCTGCATCCTGGCCACAGCGTTCTTCTTCCGTAGGTCGATCTCCTCTTGAATGACCGCTAACTGATCATCCAATGCCTTCTGGATTGCTCCCAATTGCTTTTCTACATCGCGGCCTTGCTTTGCGTCGTCCTTGATGTTGTCCAAAGCATTGCGCTGTTTCGCGATGACTGTGAGCCGGGCATCTTTTGCGGGTAGATGAAGATCATCCAATCGGGACAGCGTCGCGCGCGCCGTTTTGATTGCCTCCGCGGATTTCGCCTGATTTTTTGCAAGGTTAGCAAACAGCTGGCTCTCTTTCGTCTTGGTCGGGTCACCAAGAATTGTTTGCACCTGCCGGCCGATAGCATCTACTTGTTTTACAAGATCGCTGCATTCCGTCTCAATCCGTTTCAAAAACGTGTTCAGCGTAGCTTCTTTTTTCTTCGGTCGAGCCTTGCCGTATACCCGTTCAAAGTCTTTCTGCAATTTATCGATCTTGGCGGGAAGGCCGTTTGCGATCGCATCACATTGCTTCAGCAGCGGCTCTATATGGCCCTTCTCATCCGCCAGCTGGCTGATTTGATCTTTCTTCACTTTTACTATGGCGTCGTTCACGATCGACGCCAAACCATTTAACTTCACTTCGACCGTTCGCGACGGATCAGGAAACTCTACTGTCGGCGGAACAGTCGCAGCATTGTTAGCGAGACTCTTCGCCGCTTTCTCCAGTGCCTGGGCGTCTTTTTTGATCCCTTCGATAAGATCGTTGGCCGTTTTAAAGTCCTGGTGGACGCTGACTTCTTGACGAGCCTTCAGAATTGTCGATCGAAGCTCACTCGCCACCGAAGACAGTTGCGGGATGCCTTCCGCGGTGGCCAGAGTCTTTTCGATGTAACTGATTTGGGTCTGCAGATTTTGCCACTGCGCAGGCGCCTGCGCGGTGGCCTCCAGAGCCGTGTCGACTTTCTTCAACAGGGCCCGGTACGCCTTTTCTGTCTGTTGATAAAGTTGACAGGATTCCAGCGATTCCGCCGCTTCCTTTTCCGCCTTCAGGACAGAGAATCGGGCGGTCGGCACCGTTTTCTCGAGATCGTTCCATTTGGTTCCCAGAAGCGCCTTCGGGGTCTCGACCGCGATGCGTTCCCGTTCGCATGCCTTATCCGCGGCGTCGAGGCGCGTCATGATGTCGTCGAGAGTTTCCCCGGCCTTTTTCTTGTCTACATTCGGACCTTCAATGTCCCTGTGAAGCTTGTGAAGCTCTGCATAAAACCCGTCAACTACATCCGGCTGCGAAATCGCCGCTTTCGCTTCGTAGGTACTCAGCTTTGAGTAGGCATCATCGACCTTTGTGGCGAACTCTTTTCCGATCACCTTCTCCGGAAGAGCGTCCGCATCCTTATATGCATCTTGCACAATGCGACGCACACCCGTGCCCTGCCCCACTTCGAGATCCGCCCACAGCGTCATTGCAAGAACGGCCGAGTAATAATCCGGCAGCGCCGCGGCACCGGCATTAAGCAATTGCTGCAGTTCTTGTTGCTGAGTCTGCGTACCTGGAGTACGCTTCAGCCGGTTCAGCGCCGCCGTTACGCTTTTCTTCGTGTCTTCGTAGATCGGCTGAAAGCGTGCTGCCTCCAAAAGCTGCTTCTCTACTTTCTTGTTGGCCGTAGGCTTGGCTTTGCCGAGTTCCAGCCGCGCCTCCTGCTTCAGCTTTCGCAATCCTTGAGAAACAGCTTGGATATCGCCGTTGCCGCCCTTATTGATTGCATCGGCCTCTTTCGCCAAGCCTTCAAATTTACCTGCCAAGTCCTTGTACGAGTTCTGAAACACCGCAAACTGTTGCTGCGTTTTCAGAACGGGGAACTTTGGAGGTTTGTCTTTGACATCGTCTTTGATAATGTCCTCCATGCTTTTCAGCAGACCGGCAACTTCTTCGTTGCGCTTGATCATGTTGGGCTTTGTTACCGAAAACCCGAGCAGCGGCCGCGCCGCATTAATCCATTTTTTGCACTCTTCTACATCTGGTGGCATCTTGATCTCCTAAACCGCAACCGGCAGTGACTGCAAAATCGCGTCTAATGCATTGCCTAAAATGTTTCGGATATCAATAGCAACATCAAACGGATTTTTTTCCGCGTGCAGGATCAGCGGGTTCGCATTCAGTTCTTTCACCTTGTTCTGGATCTGTGATTTCAGCGCCGCGGTAATGGGCTCCTGCTGATTTTTGGCGGCTTTAATAGCTTCGTCGATCAGGTCGTCTATGTCTTCCAACTGCTGCTGTAAATCCTCAGCTAACTCTTTGGCGACCTCCCGCTCCGCGGGAAGGGTCTGCGGAATAGCAGCGGAAAGCTTGTCAACTTGAGCCATTGCCTTTTGTTTTGCGGTTTCAAACGCTAGAAGCTTCTTGCGATATTCGACCAGTTCATGAGTTGGCGCCTGGTCTTCCATCGAGTCGGCCGCTGCAAGCAGCGTCTCCAAACTGGACAGAACTTTCAGTGCGGAGTTGTAGTCGCCACCTTCGGCGCGCTCGACGGCCAGCGCCATGGCGGCTCTTATCTGACTGGTATCGCCGCGCTGCTCCTTCAGCGCGCGCTGAATGCCGGGATCCATTTGAGCGAACTTGCGTTCGTATTCGAGCTGCTGCTTGTCCTTCGGAACGCTCGTTTCCTCTTCTTCGGATTCCCGTTCTTCGGATGCCTGGTGTTCGGCCGCGCCGCCGGTCCGGGCAACCAGCGCCGCCAGTTGGTCAATTACAGCTTGCGCGGCATCGAGTTTGCCCGCCTTGGTCAAATCTTCCAGCTGCTTTCGAGCCTTCATCGCGGCGTCAGTCAACTCCGGATGCTCCGCCGATTTCTTCTTGAGTTCCGGAACCAGTTTCTGCCATGCGCCCGTAATGTCCGCCGGCGTTAAATGGCCCGCAGTCGCAGCGGTCGTCTCCGCAGCGGGTTTCAGGTTGTCTAGAGTATTCGTGAGCTGATCGATTGCCGCTTGTGCCTCAGCTAATTTGCCATGGCTGACGAACTCTTGAATCCGTTTGCCTGTCTCGCCCGCAGTTTGGATCAGGGCCGCATTTCCGCTGGCTTTAACCCTGGGAACGAGCTTGGCCCACTCCGCGGTTAAATCCGCGACACTTTTTCCCGAAGCAGGCTGACCCGACCCGGCGTTAGGGGATGGAACTGCAACCGAGTTGAGCGCGCGTGTGAAGTTGTCCAGTACCTGTTTCGCTGCGTCAGCCTTTCCGCCTTTTAGCAGGTCGTCAATTTGCTGGTGCGCTTTTTCCGCCCCCGCCTTCACCCCGGCATTGCCGGCGGATTTCAGTTGAATTTCCGGCTGAAGTTTTTTCCATGCGGCCATCACTGCGTCGGCAGCAACCGACGCGGCCGCAGTTGCTCCACTTTGCCCTGCGCCCGTCTCTTTTGCTGGAGCCGATTCAGCGGCAGCGGTCTGGACAGGCGTGCTTTGCGCGGTCGCGCCGTTCTGTGGAGTCGCTGAAGCGGCGGTTTCTATCGTTGCGGCAGCTTCGCCTTCGGCGATCGCGGCGGAATCGCCATCCTCGTCGCTGTTGACTCCGGCCGGAATCGCCAGTTGCTTGCCCATCAACCCGGGCAGCGCCATCTTTAAAGATTTGTACGGAATCTTACCCTGTTCCGGCTCAAAACTGACTTTGCCGTCGTTGACTCCGCAGAAGCCTCTGCAGAGCAGCGTCTTGCCTTTCAATAGAGTCTTAATGCCCTTGTCGTCATTGACCACCACGAATGGTGCGAGCTTCTGACGTTTTCCGCCTTCCGTCGGGAGCTCCAGGTCTTTATAGATCCAGAACTTAGTCCTGGCGTCGCCCTGCGAGATCTTTAGGGCTTCCGATTTCATCGCCTTTTTATACGACTCAACGCTTTTGAGGTCGATGTCTTTCAGGGCCATATACCCTCCATTCATGGAACAGCCGAAGTCGGTCCGCAAGGACTGCACAGCATCGAGTTTGCTCCGGTGGCGTCAGTATCCTGCAGGACACACAACCAGCAGAATTTCTTGGCTGTCCAGCAAGTTTACACCTGATCGATGTCCCCTGGTTGAGTTCGGCGAGCGTTGGCCAACAGAAACTTCCGAATCCGTCTTTCTTTTGCTCTACAGCGTGCCAACGCTCATCCCCAACGCTCATCCCAAACAAGGGGACGCCCATTTGTGATAGAGTTCCGCCCAATGGAGGACCCATGAAGGTTCTTTTTGTTGTAGGCGCGCTCGTCCTTTTGGCCGGAATCGGAGCCGCCCAGACATTCGACCCCGGTACACCCGAGGGGGCGATGGTCTCCTCAATTCAAAAGGAGGCTGACCCTGCGAAGAAGCAGGCTCTGCTCCAGGACTTTGTACAGAAGTTTCCTGACAGTCATCTGGCCGGCTGGGCTTGGGGGCAACTGCAGACCGCGTACCTTCAGGCCAAAGACTACGACAAAACGATCGAGGCCGGCGAAAAATCTCTGGCCGCGGACCCTGACAACGTCGAAGTCGCTTACAACAATCTCAAAGCGGCGGAGGCGAAGAACGACGCGGACGGCGTGATGAAGTGGTCGGCCGTCACCTCGCAGGCAGCCCGTAAAGAGATAGCTGGCGCGAAACCGGGCGCTGCCGACCAGTCGCGCGTGGATTATGCCAAGCAGGTCGACACGTACACGGAATACTCCATTTACGCCACCGCTTTGAAAACCAGTGACCCAGCGAAAATCATTGCGTTGACGGAATCGTTGGAGAAACGAAGTCCGGACAGCCCCTACCTGGGCAAGGCATATGGCCTTTATCTAAATGCGCTGCAATCGACCAAGCAGAGCGAAAAAGCCGGAGCTGCGGCCATCCGGCAATTGCAGCGTGACCCGCAAAACGAGGACGCGCTCCTGGTTGCTGCCGAATACAGCATGCAGCAAAAAAATACCGATAAAACCCTGCAGTATTCGACGAAACTGACGCAGGTGATGCAGTCCAAAGCGAAACCGGAGGAACTAGCGGACGCAGATTGGCAGAAAAAGAAACAGACCTTGCTGGCCTTTGGCTTCTGGATGCAGGGCGCTGCCTATAATACCCAGGCGCATTACGCCGATGCCGATAAGGCGTTGCGGCAGGCGCTTCCGTTGGTCAAGAATGACAACCGCCTGATGCCGATGGTTCTGTTCCAGCTCGGCGTCGCGGACTTTCAATTAGGCAAATCATCGAAGAACACGGCGATGATCAAGGAGGCGCTCAATTTCTCCAAACAGTCGGCGGCAGTGAGTAGCCCCGTGCAGGTCGAAGCACAGAACAACGTCAAGGCAATCACCAAAGCCTTGGGCATCGGCGCACACTAAGTATTTCAATAGGCTTTTTTAACTGCCCGGTGCGGTTCCCAGTGCCCGTGCTCGGACTCATCGGACGATTCTCTCGCCGCTTCGCACTGGCAGCAATCACTACAGCGAAGGCAACGCTCGCATAAATGGTTGGTACATGCGTCCTTGGTGCAGTAAACGCAAATACGCGTTGAGGATTCGCCACAAATCGAACAGGCCAATGTTGTTATTTCCATCTCAGTTTCCGTGTCTTTTCGGCGCCGTGCTGATACAGGGTGTCACAGGATTTTTGCTTACCAACGCCCGGCAGCGCTGTGCTTCCTCATCCGCAATCTTATAGTTCTGCTCCACATTGGTGGCCAAATCTTTCAGGTACTCGCGAAATCGCTGCCGGCTTTCGAAATTGCGCGCCAGATACGTCGCAAGTTGCTCGGCAGCCGGCCGATCCGCGTAGCGCTGTACACCTTCATTTAACGCGCGAGACGAGAACTCGAGCGCCTCCAACCGAAAGTACAAATCCATCGCCGTATCCAGGCGGTCTACATGTTGCAGAAAAACTTTCCCAACGGTCGCTACGTCATTCAGCTGTTGCTGGGCTGCCTGCCACTGAACCATATAGGAACTCGGCGCTCCTTTTTTTTCGTACCAGACTTGCGGATTCAATGAGGCCAGAATCGGTTTCAGCTGGTCATTCGCTTTGAGAACACCTGTCACAATGGCCCGTGCTTCATCCGGTGACTCCAGACCCGTATATGTCTGATTAACGTCGTTATGTGGGATCGGAGGCGGAACGGGTGGCCCAGACTGCGCGCGCACAGTGATACCAGCGTGCAGTAAGGCCAACCAAAGGAACAACTGCTTCATTCGAGCCCATTGTCGCAACACCGCTAAGGAGCACTCAAAGCCCGGCGGCCGGCCGAGGCGACGATGAACTCTGATCCGAACGGCTGTTCCTGCACACGGCCCTGGCGCCCGGATGTAATCGCTTCGTAGACATCGTGCAACGGTTTCAGCGTGTAGCGATAAAGAGTCCCGCGTTCTATCTGGCGCGAAATCTGTTCGTCTTTTTCGACCATGATGGCGTCGATCGCCTTCACAATCGTTGGCGTACTCCGCGGGTGCAAAGCATGCTGTACCGCAATCTGACCTTCCAACACGTCGATGCGCACGCTGCTGTCCTCATCGATCGCCACGGCAATGGTGGTTGGTTCACGAGCGACCACGATGGCGCTGCGGCAGTATACGCGTTGCTGTGACTCGCCCGGACCCGGACTGAGATGAATTCGCACCCGCCCCGCCATTACGTCTAACAAGTCGCGTGCATTTGCCGGGTTCTGCCGGAAGACCACTCGCGAATTGGCGTAGAGCTCAAAGTACGCTCCACCTGCGACATCGAGCCGCGCGAAACCGTCGTTTCCCGTGGTGATGACTTTTTGGATTGGAACAACTCCGCCGGAACTGATCGCCCAAGGCCGGTTATCGCGATTGATAGAGACGTCGCCTTGCGCAGCAGTCACATAAGCTTGGTACGGTCGAACACTCGCCGGATCTACAGGGTTGGTCTGCTGAGGCCAAGCCGCAGTAACGAATAGCGCGCCGACAACCAGCCGTACACAACGCAAGCTCTCTCATTCTTCCACAGCGGCAGTAGCAAGAGCGTCTATTTCTTTCCGAAACTCTCGGTCTTGATAACTCCGGCCCCTTCGCGGATCGTCACAAAACGATTCGCCGGAATTTTCGCAATCTGCTCAACCGCGCCGTTTGGCCAACGAATGGTGAGATCGGCCTGCTCCGCTTTACCGAGGCCGAAATGCAGACGGAGATCGTTAGCCGAATAGAAGCTCGATTGGCTCAGCACTTCCTGCGCCTGGATTTTGCCGCCGTAGTGAGCGGTAACGCGAGCGCCGATCGCGCTTCGATTCGACTTCGTTCCAATCAGTTTGACTTTCAAAAAACAGTTGCCGCCCGTGACATCGTTACGAAGCAGGGACGGCGGTTCGTTGAAATTCAGGATCAGAATGTCCACATCGCCATCGTTGTCAAAATCGCCGAACGCGCAGCCTCGACTGGCATGCGTGGCTGATACGCCCGGACCCGCCTGATCCAACAGCTCTTCGAACTTCCCGTTGCCCAAACTCCTGAACAAGATACGCGTGCTCTTAAACGGATAATTCGGCAGTTTCGTTTCCAGTTCCGGATACACACTGCCGGTCACCCAAAACAGATCGGGGTTGCCGTCGTTATCCAGATCGAACATGCCGGCGCCCCAGCTGATATATCGCGTCTCAACTCCGAGTCCGGAAGAATTGGTCACGTCTTCGAAATTGCCCTTGCCGTCATTCCGGTAAAGCACCGCCGTATCGTCGGTGAAGTGCGTCTTCAAGATGTCGAGATGGCCGTCGAGATTGTAATCGCCAATCCCCAGTCCCATGCCCGCTTGTTCCATTCCATCTTCGTTCAGCGCAACTCCGCTTTCCAGGCCGATGTCCGTGAACGTGCCATTGCGATTGTTCTTCAACAAAAAGCTCGGCGTGGAGTCGCATGCGACATAAATGTCGGTCCAGCCGTCCTCATCGAAATCCGCAGCCGCCGCCGTCATGCAGTAACTATCGCGAATTTTTGCGACGCCGGATTGTTCACTGACGTCCGTGAAATTCCCCTTCCCGTCGTTGTGATACAGCCACAGGCGTCCGGGCGGCAGACCGCGGGGTCCGCAATTAACGGGAATTCCTTTCCAGTTACAGTTCGCGTTCTGGCCTGGCTTCGGAATTCGAGCGATGTCGAATTGAAGATAATCGGTGATAAACAGATCCAGGTGCCCGTCGCGGTCGTAGTCGATGAACGTGCAGCCCGCTCCCCAGCGCTTGTTTTCGTGTAGGAGGCCCACCTCTTTTGTTACATCGGTGAAGGTGCCATCTCCGTTATTGCGATAGAGGCGGTTCTGCCCGAAGCACGTGATGAAAAGATCGTCAAAGCCGTCGTTGTTGTAATCGCCAACGCAAACGGCGGACGCCCAGTCCGTCATCAGTAAGCCGGCCTTTTCGGTCACGTCGGCAAAAGTACCGTCGCGATTATTTTTGTAGAGCCGGTTAGACGTGCCGGGCGGAGCCCCTTCGAACCGGGTGCCGTTCAGAAGAAAAATATCGATCCAGCCGTCATTGTCGTAGTCAATGAAAGCGCAGCCGCATCCGACGGTTTCGAGAATGTAGTCTTTATGATCGGGCGGTCCGTAAATCAGGGGAGCGTGCAGTCCCGCCTGTTCTGCGATGTCTGTGAACCGCGCCAGAAACGGCAGCCCGGAAGGTTTGCCCCGCGGTTGTGCTTTCACTCCCCTCGTGGAGACGCCCTGCCCAAGGCCTTTCAATGCGGGAATCCCCAGGGCGGCAAGGTTCAGCAGAGTACGGCGAGTCACTATGCTGTAACGCCCGCCTCTTTGAACGTCTTCGAGATCAGCGCGCGCGCTTCCTCCTGCAATCTGTGCAAATGATCTATGCCCAAAAAACTCTCCGCATAAATTTTATAAACGTTTTCCGTCCCGGAAGGTCGCGCGGCAAACCAGCCATTTTTCGTAACAACCTTCAGACCGCCGATAGGCGCGCCATTGCCCGGCGCTTTGGTAAGCATCGCCAGGATCGGATCACCGGCAAGCTCTTTCGCGGAAACCTGCTCCGGCGAGAGCTTGGCCAGTAAGGCTTTCTCTTCGAGCGTCGCATGCGCATCGATGCGCTCATAAACAGGCGCCCCGAAATCCGCAGTAAGCTGTTGATACCGTACACCCGGATCAATTCCCAGCTTTGCCGTGATCGCGGCCGATAAAAGACCCATAATCGGACCATCTTTATCCGTGCTCCATGGACCTCCGTCGCGGCGCAGAAAAGATGCTCCCGCGCTCTCTTCGCCTCCAAACCCGATCGATCCATCCAGCAAACCGTCAACAAACCATTTGAACCCCACCGGCACCTCAACCAGCCGGCGCTTCAAGCTCTCGGCGACGCGGTCAATGATGCTGCTGCTGACCAGCGTCTTGCCGATTCCCGAATCCGCGCGCCATTGCGATCGATTCCGGAACAAGTAATCGATTGCTACAGCCATGTAATGGTTTGGATTTAGCAGGCCGGCCGATCGCGTTACCACCCCATGACGATCATGATCGGTGTCGCACGCAAAAGCGACATCGAATCGATCTTTCAAGGCGATAAGGCTCGCCATCGCATAGGGTGAAGAACAATCCATCCGGATTTTGCCGTCCCAATCCACCGTCATAAAACGGAACGTCGGATCGACCTGCGTATTGACGACATCGAGGTTCAGCTTGTATCGTTCCGCGATACGCGGCCAATAGGCAACGCCCGCACCGCCCAACGGATCGACGCCCAATTTCAATCCCGCGGCGGCAATAGCATCGAAATCGATCACGTCCCCGAGTTCATTTACATACGCCGAAACGTAGTCATATCGATGCGTGCTGGACGCTTGCAGAGCCCGGCTGTAAGGAATTCTGGCAATACCGGTCAAGCTCTTCGTCAGAAGACCGTTCGCGTAGTTCTCAATCCACTTTGTGGCCGTAGCGTCTGCCGGACCTCCGCTCGGCGGATTGTACTTGAACCCACCATCCTCCGGCGGATTGTGGGAAGGCGTGATCACAATCCCGTCTGCCAGCCCTGCTTCCCGCTTTCGGTTGTATGTCAGGATCGCGTGCGACAGTGCGGGAGTCGGCGTATACCCGTTGTCCTGGTCGATCATCACTTCGATGCCATTGGCGGCAAGCACTTCGAGAGCAGTAACGAGCGCCGGCTCGGACAGTCCGTGGGTATCCATCGCGAGGAAGAGCGGACCGGTCGTTCCTTGCTGCTTGCGATACTCGCAGATCGCCTGAGAGATCGCTAAAATGTGGTCTTCGTTGAAGCCCATCGAGAATGACGAACCGCGATGCCCCGACGTGCCGAAGGCAACGCGCTGCGATGGCTCAGCAGGATCCGGCTTCAGAGCATAGTAAGCAGTTATCAGACGCGGAACATTCACCAGCATCTCGGGGGTTGCCGGTTTGCCTGCGCGCGGGTCGGTTGCCATCTTGACTCCTCCTGAAACGAAACTCGGAAAACCGAACGACTACGCGCTATGGTAATCCAGCCGATGCCGCCGCAAACCTCCGTTCGGGGCGTAACTGGGTTGCAGAATCGGCATTTCCGAGCGCGCGATCGATTGCGAGCTGGGCGATATTGTCTACCAGCCATTCGAAATTTTTCGGTCCTACCGTATGCAGGTCCGCATTGGGCGCAAGATTGAAGGAATCGATGATATAGGAATGTTCGTTTTTCGCCGCGAAATCGACCGCATTAATGTCATACCCCAGTGCCTGGCACAACTTTAACGCGTTAATTTTCAGCCGGTCATGCAATTCGGCATCTCCTCCATCGCCCGATACACGTCGTCGATGCTGCGTCTGCTGGCGATCATAGCGGACAACGCGCGCCTGCGTTCCGACGACATACACCCGATAGAAAACATCAAACGCGACGGCGGACTGCAACAACATGCAGGCGGAGCCAGTCTGATCGTAAGCCGCGAAAAACTGCTCGGGCGATTCGATGCGCTGAACGCTCATCCAACGCCCCCCGCGCAGCGGCTTAAGGTAGGCCGGGAATTTCACGTGTTCGAAAATCGCTTCCCAATTCAACGGGAAGGCGAGGTTCCGCATTGATTGGCTGGTCGTTCCAGGCGGGTGCAATTTCTGAGGAATCAGTACCGTATTCGGAACTGAGATACCGTTTTTAGCGGCGATCGAATAGTGAAGAAATTTATCGTCAGCCGCCCAGCGAAACGGATTGTTTATGACCCAGGCGCCGTGCAGCACGGCACTCTTCAAGAATGCGCTATAAAAGTCGACATCGTGGGAGATGCGATCCACAATCACGTCGTATCTGGACGGACCCCCCACTTTCACTCCGTCCAACTTAAGATGATCAGCAGCTAATCCGGCGATGTTCTTTGAATTGATTCGCTCGACCAATGCGGATGGAAAAGTGGTTTCCATTCCGTACAGGATTCCAATCTTGGGCATACTGGGCGCCTTTTCTTCCCTTAAACACTAGGATAGGGTGCGTGCACCGTCGAGCGACGCCTCTAGGTAATCGCGCTCCACAGCGCGCACATTTTGCGCGATTTTCTCAGAAGATTGTCGAGAGGGTAAAGTCGTTTCGGTATTTAAACGGATCGGTTTAAATCCCCGCGGTCTTAAACGCCCGGCTGACATGCACCACAGCGGAAATCGCGCGATTGTAGTTCATCCGCATCGGCCCCAGGACCGCAACGCGAGCTTCCAGACCGTTCGGGAGAGTAAAACGCACGCCGATCAGGGATAGCTCGCCCATACTCGGATGCACATCGGCGAGGCCGACCTGTATCCCTGGCTCTCCACTGCGGTTCTCGAAAAAGCGCTCCAGTAAAAGCAGAATACGTTTCTTTTCCTCCAGGGTCCGAAAAAGTTCGCGCATTCGCTCCCGGGTGAGATGTAAATCCAGTCCAATGAGATTCTCGGCGCCGTCGAAATGCACCTCCGGCATCAGGCCCAAGTCCAACAACCCTTTGCCGTAAAGGAGATGAACCTGTCGCAAAATGGCATCGTAGGCGGCGCTTTCCAACTCCAGCCGGCGCTTCAGTTCAAGATGAACGCTGGGGAGTTCCCAGCCGGAAAAGTTGTAGTTGATGTAATTACGAATAGAGCCCAGCTCTTCCGGAGTAAGCGGATCGTCAACGGTGATCAATTTGTTCCGCACCATCCGATCACGCGTCACGACGACCATCAGAATCCGCCGGTCCGGCAACCCGATCAACTCGACCTGATCTAATACCTGGCGCTCGCTCGGAATGGCCGCCGCAATGCCGAAATTACGAGTGATTTCGGTCAGCAGCTTCGACGAGCGTTCAATGCGCGCTTCCACGCTTCCGGCCTTTTGAATCTCGGCATGAAGCCGGTCCAACTCCGCTTGGACAACCCGATTGCCGACAAGCGTGTTCGCGTAGCTCTGATAGGCCCGTTCCGTCGGCACTCGACCGGCGGACGTATGCGGCTGAGACAGGTATCCCTCTTCCAGCAAGTCCGCCATCATGTTGCGAATGGAAGCGGGACTCATCGGGTACTTACGGGCTATCGTTCGCGAAGCTACCGGTTCCCCCGTGTCTATATAGTTCTGAACGATCGCATGCAGCACCTCAAAATGACGCGGGGTCAGCGATGCGAGATAATTCATGGCCTTAGAAGCACACAACCCACCACAGCCCGAACCACATTAGCGAGTCCGTCGCGCACGTCTCATAGTCAAAGCGCGACACTGTCAAAGCGCAACACGCGAGGGCAACGCTACTGTGACGTTGCCGTTACAACCTCACAAGCAATTATAGGAGGTGAAGCGTCAGCATGTCACGCGCACTGCTGGTTAAAGTAATAGGACCCTTAGGACCAATGCGCAAGATCAACTGCGATAGCCAATCTCTTTCGCGTGCCGCCACAGGCGTTCCAAGTCGTAATAGCTTCGCGCAGACTCCGAGAATATATGCACAATGAAATCTCCGTAGTCCATCAGAATCCACTCCGCTGTGGAATATCCTTCCATGCTGACCGGTAACTCGCCGGTCTGCGCCAGCTGCCTGCCAACCTCGTCAGCAATCGCCTGGCTCTGACGCGGGTTGGTCGCCGAGCAAATAACAAAAAAATCGGTAAAGGATGTGATTTCCCGCAAGTCGAGCACGCGGATATCCAAGGCTTTCTTGGATTCGGCGGCTTGGCCGGCGATCTGCCAATTCGCCAGATTCGTGAATTTTGCGGGTACGGGTTGAAGACTCGTGTGACGACTTGTCAGAACGATGGGGCTGCCTCCTGCGCCTAGCGTACTACACCTTTACGCCCCGCGGAAGCTTTTCCCGGGCGTCACGATTTTCGAATCACGGCGCCTTGATATTGGGCAATTTAAAACGAGAACCGCAGCGAAAATTACCGGTTCCGCGCACTCCGCTGCGATTAGGAGACAGATTTCCCTAAACCCAGACGCTCGAAACACTCCCAGGAGATTCCGGGACGTATATAGCCGGCATAGTCTATTCACGTGCGGGTGCCGCATCAGGCCGCGGGATAAGATTGCAGCAATGTCAATCGATACCGCGGAGCGCATTTTAATTCCGGCTCCGCGCATCCAGCAGCGGGTGCGCGAAATGGGCGAGCAGATCGAATCCGACTATCCGCCGGGACCGATCTATCTGGTGTCCATCCTCAAAGGTTCGTTTATCTTTCTTGCCGACCTGTCGCGCGCGCTGAAAAGACATTCCGTCCGCATCGAGTTCATGGGCATTTCGAGTTACGGCAGTGAGAAGACTAGTTCCGGACAAGTGAAAGTCACTCGCGATTTAGATGTAAACATTGAGAATCAGCACGTGCTGATTGTAGAAGACATCATCGATAGCGGCGTGACGTTGAGTTACTTGACGCGTTTATTACAGCAGCGGCGCCCCAAGTCATTGGAGATCGCAACCTTACTGGACAAGCCGGAACGCCGCATCTCTCCTGTGCAGGTGAAGTACGTCGGCTTTCAGATTCCGGACGAATTTGTCGTCGGGTACGGGCTTGATTTTGCGGAAGACTATCGCAATCTCGGCGAAATCCGTGTCCTGAGTCAGGGCTCTTAACAACATTCGCGTGCAGCAGCGTTCCATGGCCGCCGGCGAGTGCTAAGAAGCCGGTGTTGCCGGAGGCGTCGTCACTTTGGGGACAGGCGGCGGCAGATCGCGCGCTTTGCACACTGAGGAAAACCCGTTTCGTCCGTGTGATCCATCGCAAAATGGCTTATTCTCGGCAAGGCCGCACCGGCAGAGTGAAATGACACTCCGCCCGCCAAGACCGTAGGAATTTCCTTCGGAATCCGTGATTGTAAATTCGCCTTCGATGCGGATAGGGCCGTTGTTCACAACGGTAACTTTGACTGGCATTCTTCCTGATCGTAACAGAGGTGCCGCGTTCAGCCACATCCCACTTCCTATAATGGCTTCGCAGGGGCTCTAAGTGATCCAGTTCATCTACGATTCCGATAAAGACTTGTTTGAAAACGCGATGGCATTCGCCCAAACCCAGATCCGTCAACTGATCGAAAAACATCCTGATTTTTATCCGATTTATACGGAGGATGGTAAATGGCGCCATGAGGGCGCGGCCTGGACGCACTGGTGCGATGGTTTTCTACCGGGCATGATGTGGATCTTTCACAAATATCTTGGGCCCGAAAAACCGGAATCCAAATTCTGGGTGGAGCAGGCAATCCGGTACAGTAAGCCGCTGGAGCCCCGGCAAAAAGATACCGAGGTGCACGACCTGGGCTTTATCTTTTTGTCGACCTATCATCGCTGGTACCAGGCAACGCGCGATCCTGCTTTGAAGGAAGTTGTAATTGAGGCAGGCAAGACCCTCGCGCAGCGCTTCAACGAGGAAGGGCAGTATCTTCGGTCATTCGTAGCGCCGGATTCGATTTTCATCGACATAATGATGAACGTCGGCATCATCTTTTACGCGGCACGCGAGACCAACGAAAAACGGCTGCGCGACGTCGCCTTACGCCACTGTTTGACTACGCGGCGGTTCCTGGTGCGTGGTGACGGCTCGACAGCGCACGAAGGAATTTTCGACCTGGATACGGGCGAGTTTCTGCGCCAGTCCACACAGCAGGGGTATCGCGGCGATTCCTGCTGGTCGCGCGGCTTGGCCTGGGCGCTGTATGGGTTCTGTACTTCTTACGAGTACAGCCGCGATCCGCGATTTCTTCATACCTCGGAAGCGTGCGCCGATTACTACATCAAGAACACGCCAGCGGATGGGATTCCGCCGTGGGATTACAACGCCCCGCTCGAGAACCGTTCTCTGGTCGATACTTCCTCAGGTGCCATTGCAGCGGCGGGCCTGCTTCGCTTGTGCCGCCACATCCCGGA
Organism: Bryobacteraceae bacterium; assembly: GCA_036269815.1. GTDB lineage: Bacteria > Acidobacteriota > Terriglobia > Bryobacterales > Bryobacteraceae > Bog-105. Next base: position 24,781 of record DATBDT010000071.1, on the reverse strand, counting down.
TCCCATGAAAGGCCACTTCTATTGGTCTACGGCGATTCACATTCTACGCTCTCTATGCGGCAAGTACCTCGCCATCGGCGATCCGAATTGGGAAGGTGTCTTAAAGGGTGGGGTGTATCACATCCATAAAGATCTGGGCGTAGACGAATCGGTCATGTGGGGCGAATATTTTTTTGTACAAGCGCTGGAAGAAGCCCTGCGCGTGATGCAAAGCTGATTCGATAAACCCTACGTCAAGGCCCATCAACGTACGAAAGCTGAGTTCTCTACGCTGGACTAGAAAGAGCCGGGGAGACGCGACTAGTACTAATTTCGTATTTCGCAATTCCCTTCAGATCGACTGGAGAGTACCATTAGTTCCGGCAATAAGTTGCACTTAAATTTCAAACCAGGAGTTCGGAACTATGTCGATCGCATCTCCTTCTCGGCCGCTCAGTGCTTTGGCCGTACTTTGCGCTGCCCTTGGCGCGTCTGGCGCCACGTTGTGCGTAACCCCGGGTAGAGGTAAGACTTGCTCTCATACGATACAAGCAGCTGTTACGGCGGCATCGCCGGGAGACACGGTGCGGGTTTGGCCCGGCCAATATCATGAATCGGTAGTAATTTCTAAGTCACTAAGTCTGATTGCGGTAGGCCCAGTAATTGTTGACGCTGCCGGTTTACCCAACGCGATCTTCGTGGATGGCACTCACTCACCCGTAAGCGGCGTTGTAGTGAAAGGGTTCACAGTAGAAAACGCCCAATTCGAGGGCATTCTCGTAGTGGATGGAGCAGATATCACTCTCGTTGACAATGACGTCAGGCACAATGATCTGAATCTCAACATCTCGAGCTTCACCTGCCCGGGCCTACCCGCGTGGGAAACGGCGGAAGGGGAGGATTGTGGCGAAGGCATTCATCTTGTCGGGGTGGCGAACTCGGTCGTAGTTCACAACACTGTGGAGGAGAATGCGGGCGGTATCCTGCTCAGCGACGAAACCGGACCCACACACGACAATGTAATCTCTGAGAACAAAGTAGCGGAGAACCCGTTTGATTGCGGGATCACGTTGGCCGGACATCCGCAAGCCGGCACGTTTGGCACACCGCTTGGCGTTTACAACAATGTCGTCGAGGCAAATCTGTCGGTTCACAATGGCTATCAAGTGCCCGGGGCTGGTGCTGGCGTCGGCATCTTCGCTTTCATCCCGCACGCGAATATGAGTGGAAACGTTGTGTCCAACAACGTGCTGCTTAGGAACGGCATTCCCGGGGTGACGCTTCATCTGCATGCGCCCGATATGAATTTCGACAACATCAAAATTATTCACAACTTCATTAGTGGAAATGGGGCCGATGAAGATCCGGACGCGCTCACACCCGGCACGGCAGGGATCAATATCGGCGGGGTCTCCGCCATGAACGGCTTGATCATCTCAAAGAATAAAATTTGGGATGAGCAATCCGATGTTGTCCTCAATCTGCCATCCCCTGTGGCCCTCCATCTAAACGATCTGCTCGGTACCGGTTTTGGCGTCCAGAACTTGGGGTCGGGGACAGTGAACGCGGTGGCGAACTGGTGGGGTTGCGTAGGAGGCCCGGGCGCCTCTGGCTGTTCGAAAGTTAGTTCTGGAGTCTCTTACATCCCTTGGTTGACATCGCCGGTTGACCTTCCGATCAAGGGCAAGAAACTTGGCGATCACGAATAACAGCAGCTTCGTAGGCTCGGTTTAGGTAGAGCGGGACGTTTGCCGACTATCGGAGGGCGATTATCCCGAATCGCACTCCGATGCCCGGCTCCGCCTTTTGTAGGTTCTGCCTCTCTGCTGCGGCAGCTTGGTATCTATGCGGCGAAGCGTCCTTGTCGTGCCACTCTGCGAGATTGTTTATCCCATTCGTAGAGCACAACAAGCGCAATTAGAATCAGCGAAATCGTGAGGCCCCACCACACGCCATACACGCCCCGGTGCAGGTTGAAGCACAGTAGATAACCGATCGGCAGTCCGATAACCCAGTAGCCGCCCAGGTTAACCAGCATTGGAATTCTCGTCTCTCCCAGACCGCGAAGTGCCCCGGTCGCTGCCGTTTGAATTCCATCGAACAATTGAAAACAAGCGGCAACCGCGAGCAGTCGCGTTCCAATGAAGACCACTCCGGAATCACGCGTGAAAATCGCAATGATCGGTACTGGCAGCATAAAGAATGCGATGGCAGCACTTGTCATGAAAATGCTCGCGAGGGCGATCGCAATATAGCCGCTGCGGCGTGCCAGCTGGGGCTGCCGCCGGCCAATCGCATGACCCACTGCAACTGCGGCCGCCGACGCCGTGCCGAGGGGCATCATGTACGTCACAGAAGCACAATTTAGAGCGATCTGATGGGCGGCTAAGGCCGTCGCATTCAATCGGCCAACCAGGACACCCGCAACGCCGAACGCGCCAATCTCTAGCAATATTTGTGCTGCCGCCGGCGCTCCAATTTTCAGCAGCAGCCAAATGCGCACCCAGTCCGGCCCGCGGAGAATATTCCGAAGCACGGAAGAGCCGCGGTTCACTTCGTGCTCGTAACGCCAAACGAAAAAACCGAGCAGCGCAGCCATATACGTGCGCGCCATCCCGGTTGAGAGCCCGGATCCGATCACACCAAGCGCCGGAAATCCCCAATGACCGCTGATCAGCAGCCAATTGAAAAGCCAATTGATCACGTTGGCGCTGATCAACGTGAACATCACCGGTCTCACTTGGCCAATCCCTTGCAAGTAGCGCCGAAACGCGCCGTACAACAGCAAGGGCAATGTGCTGCTGCTGAGCGCGACTAAGAAATTGCCGGCCAGCCCACTCACGCTCGGAACGATGCCCAGCATCGGGAACGTCACCGGCAGAAAGAGGAACAAGGCCGTCAAAGGCACGGCCAGCAGCAAGGCGATATAAATCGCCTGCATCAGCGAGTGATGACAGTCCTCCAGATTGCCAGCCCCAAATGACTGCGATACCAGAGTGTCGAGGCCGAACAACAAGCCCACCCCGAAAATGGCAAAGGCATAAAACACGCTGCTGCCGATGCCGATGGCGCCGATCGCGGCCGGCCCCAGGCCGCCGACCATGATCGTGTCGACGACGGACATTGCCATCCAGCCCAGTTCGCCCAGAATCACCGGCCCTGCGAGCGCAGCCAGACGGCGCGCCGTCAGCCAAAACGCTTCGGAATCTCCGTGAGTAGCGGCCTCCATCTGTTTAGCATGTCATTGCTGGTCATTTTTCCGGCATGACGCGCCGCAGTGCAGCGGGGGGGGAATAACCCGCGGTTGCGACCGCGGTCGAGGGTCCAGCAATCCCTAATTCCGAGTAGCCAAAGCTGCCGCCCAATCGCCGGGCAACATACCGGTCGGCAGAAGCTGGCCTTTTTCGAGATGGCGAACCGTACTCGCGAAACGGGCCGCATGCGGATCGTGCGTCACCATGATGATGGTCTTATGGAACTCGCTGTTCAGCCGCTTCAACATCGTCAACACATCCTCGGCAGCGGCCGCGTCCAGGTTTCCAGTCGGCTCGTCGGCGAGGATCAGGTCGGGGTCCGTAACAATCGCGCGGGCAATTGCGACGCGCTGTTCCTGTCCGCCCGAAAGCTGCTTGGGCAGATGTCCGAGGCGGTCGCCAAGTCCGACTAACTTCAACGCCGTTTCGGCATGCTCGTACCGTTCTTTCTTGGAAAGGTTGGTGAGCTTCAGCGGAAGCTCCACATTCTCAAGCGCGGTCAATACGGGCAGCAGATTGAATGACTGAAAAATAAATCCGATGTGGACGTTCCGCCAATGCGCGATTTCACGGTCGCTCATGGAACGCAAATTCGACCCCAACACTTCGATTTCCCCATCCGTCGCGCGGTCCATCGCCGCAATCAGATGGAGGAGCGTCGATTTCCCCGAACCGGAGGGCCCCATCAAAGCGACGAATTCGCCGCGTTTGATCTCGAGATTGACGCCATCCAGGGCGGCCACGCGAAATTCATCGCGCACATACTCTTTGCTCAGGCTTCTTGTTCGAATGACAGTTTCGCTCATATCGGTTTACTCACAGCTCGCAATTAGGGAGTTACTTGAACCTTCTGCCCATCTTTCAAATCGGGAGGAGGATTTACGACAAGATCCTCGCCACCAACCAGGCCGCTCGCGACCATCACACCCTTATCGGAACGGCCTCCCGTTGTTACCGAACGCTTCAGCGCACGTCCGTTCAACACAACAAAAACGGCGCCATTTGTCAGCGCATTTTGCGGAATGATTGTCACGCGTTTGGCCGGCTCCGCGGCACTCGTCGGCTTGGCCTCGTTGTAAAAAGACACGGTGGCGTTCATGTCGGGGCGAAGGTAGTCGTCCGGCGTAGCCACGCGAACCTTCACCTGCACCGTCGCCTTGGCGCGATCAGCCTCGGGAGAAACTTGTTCTATGAAACCTTCGTACTTCCGGTCGGGATAGGCATCCGTCGTGATGATGCCCTTTTGTTTCGGCCCCAGTTTCGGAAAATCGGCCTGATTGATATCCAGTTCAACCTGTAGATCGTTCAGGTCCGCCATCGTCACCAGATAGCCTTTCGCTCCTTTATCGCCAACGAAGCCGTTCGTGACGAATTCGCCGCGCTCCACATTGCGGTCGAGTATCGTGCCGGTAACCGGCGCTTTGATGACGGTATTCTCGAGTTGAGTTTGAGCATAGTCCAGAGCGCCATGTGCCTGTTCGATCTGCCCCTGAACCTGAAGAATTTGTTCCCGGCGCGGACCCAGTACCGCCAGGTCCAGCGTGCGCTGCAGGCTATTCGCCTTAGCTAGCGCGCCATCGTATTTCGCCTGGGCATCATCCAGAGCTTGCTTTGACACAACTCCTTCAGAGGACAGCTGCTTAGTTCGGTCGAGCGTCAGCTTCGCATTCTCAACATCCACTTTGGCTTCATCCTGATCGGCCCGGGCCTTGGCAATTTCTTCCGGCCGCGAACCGTTCTTCAGCTCGGAGAGCCGGGCTTCCAGATTTGCCATCTGGCCCTGCTGCTGCTTCAGCTGAGCGCGGTACTCGTCATCTTCCAGCCGCACCAGAACCTGGCCCTGCTTCACCTTGTCGCCTTTCTCCACGCCGATCCAGGCAACCCGGCCGACCACCTTTGAGGCCACTTCGATCTTGTGCGCGGCGATGATGTAACCGGTCGCGGTCAGAATAACTTCGTTCCCGCTATCGGCCGAAGCGACCGGCGACTGCACCGAAACCGTATGCACCGGCACCGCGGCATTCAAGCGCTGGTAAGCGAATATCGCCCCGCCGATTACCACCACGGCAAGAACCGCAATAACAATGATTCTGCCGACCGGCGCGGTGGGGGTCGGTCGCTTGCTCGATCGATCAATGCGAAGACTCTTTAGTTCGGTGTCCGTCGTAGACATATAAAGATTTTAGGTTTGGCGAAGCGCCGTCAAGATCTCCTTTTTTGCGGCCTGTCTCGCGGGCAGGAATCCGCCGATCGCACCCAGAATTGCGGAAAACAAGACACTTAAGACCATGGCTTGCGGCCCGATGTGGAAATTGAAGCTGGTTTCGCTGAAGGTTATAAAGTTCCCGATCCCGGTAGTCAGTCCATTCAGCGGTATCGTAATGATGCAGGCCAGCAACCCCCCGAGAACGGACAGCACCATCGACTCAAACAAAAAGCTCAATAGAATGCTGCCCTTCGTGAAACCTAGAACACGCAGCGTGCCGATTTCCTTAGACCGCCGGGCGACTGCCGCATACATCGTGTTCATGGCAGCAAACGCGCTCCCGACCGCCATGATGATGCAGACAAAACCGCCCAAAAAGGACAACGGGACCCCGGACTGCGTTTGCCGCGCGTAGTAATCTTTTTCCGACATCGCCGTCACGTTCAAGCGGCGATCCGCCTCCAACTCCTTCGCCAAAGCGGCGGCCGTTACTTCATCAGTGGCTTGAATCAGTAACGAACTATATGCAGTGGGACGGTTGAAATCCATAGCGACCTGATTTCCGTCACCCCAGATCTCACTGTTAATCGCGCTGTCACCTCCGTCCACAATGCCTACGACCGTCCAATAACCCCGACCAAACTTTAGCTGTTTTCCGACGCGGGCATCCGGGTACCGTTTCGCAATCGATTTACCAACAACGAGCTCGCGCAAGCCGGACTTGAACCAGCGGCCCTCTGCCAACTTAGCGTTGCGCATTTCGACGCCGCGCCACGGCACGCCGCGAACGGTAATGTTGATTCCTTTCTCGTTCTCCTTGTTGGCGAGATTGATGATGGTGACCACTTCCATGGAGATCAATGGCTGTTCGTCTTTGCCCATCGCCACCCCTGGAAACGTTTTTACGATCTGAAGCTGTGCTGGGGTGACAACGCTTGTCAGTTCGGCAGTGCCACCCTTCCGCAGAACGATCAGCCGCAGCGGATCACCCTGTGCCGCGAAAGCCCGTTTCAACCCTGCGTTCAAACCGAATACGGCCAGCAGCACTGCGATAGTCATAGCAATACCCGCCGCCGTCATCAACGTCGTGGTCTTGCGGACGATCAGGTTCCGTATGTTGTAAGAGAGCGGGATGGCCATTGAATTACCCTGCGTACCGTAGCGAATCGAGAATATTGGTGCGCGCGGCATTCCACGCGGGCACGAATGAGCTGACGATCCCGATCAGCGCCGCAATCGCCAGGCACAACAATGCCGAACCCGGAGTCAGAGACATAAAGTGAAGCTGGGCTACGAAGGATTGATGAATGTGACCAATGCCGGCCGACAGAAGCGCCGCCAGAACGACCCCAAGCGCTCCTCCGATTAATGCCACCGTGGTTGCCTCTCCGATAATCATGCCGAGAATCGCATCGTTGGTAAATCCCAGCGTCTTCAGTACGCCAACTTCGCGGATGCGTTCGCGAACCGACATCGCGACGGTGTTCCCGGATACGAGCAAAATCGTGAACGTGACCGCGGCGCAGATCGCCATCAAAAATAACTTGACGTTCCCCAAGAACGAAACAAAGCTGAGCGTAAATTGCTGCTCCGACTCGGTCTTTGTCGGATACTGCGACGCAGCAAACATATCGTCTACGGCGCTCGCGATTTTCGGAACATCCTCGGGCGAATTGGCAAGAATCGCAACCATGCTGTCAAACCCGCGACTGGACGGCCCCACCAGTTGCCGAATATATTCCATATTGAAGAACAGAGAATTCTGAGCGTCAGGGTCATCGAAGATCCCGCGAATCACGAACTCCGGATTCACCGGATAGATATCGCCGGTAAGCGTTATGCGTTCACCAAGGTGTAACCCCAACTTGTCGGCCAGATCGCGCGAAACGATACACGCGGTGCGATCGGATATAAACGCGCGCTTCTGATCCTCTGGCATATCCAGTTGTGTCCGGACCTTCAGGATGGCTGCCGGATCCACACCAAAGCGAGCAAAGAAATTGCTCGTGTCGCGCGCATCCTTATAGCTGCCGCCAAACCAGTTGTAGGGCGTAAGCTCTTTCACACCGGGAACTTGGCGGATCTTGCCTTCATAGGATTCCGGAAGCGGATTGCCCAAAGAGACTTTGTGGCGTACCATCACGCGCAGTGCTTGCCCGGGGCTCGGCTCGCCATAAAACATGGCGTGATAGATCGCGATCAAAACCCCAAGTAAACACAGCGACACCGTCATGCTGGAAACCGTAAGAATGGTCCGGCGCTTATTGCGCCAGGTGTTCTTGACGGCTAACCCTAAGTAGCGAAACATCCTGAACCCCTGTTGAGTTAGAGTAGCTTAGAATCGCATGTCCCCGAGCGATTTTTGCGCCCGGCGATAGCGTTTTCCCGATGAACGGAACGAAAGGAAATACGAACCGTTGCCCCCGGTTGTTCCCACGTTTTCAAAAACGGACAATCCCCATTGGTCCGATCTCGATTTGACGATGATGAGCGAAGCACTTAGTTTGGCACGGCAGGCGCTAAAAACCAATGAGACGCCGGTTGGGGCAGTACTTGTCCAGGACGGCAGCATCATCGGGAGAGGATTTAACCGCCCGATTGCAGCTTGCGATCCCACCGCGCACGCCGAAATAGAAGCCCTGCGCACTGCCGCGCTCCGTCAGTCCAATTACCGGCTGGGTGGGACAACACTCTACGTCACTCTGGAACCGTGCGTCATGTGCGCTGGCGCCATTGTCGCTGCGCGTGTCCGGCGGCTGGTCTTCGGCGCACGCGATATCCGGTATGGAGCGATCCGAAGTAAGTTTCAGCTCGCCGATTCGGAATTGCTGAATCACCGGGCCATCGTCGAGGAAGGGCTGCTCGCAGTAGAGTCGTCCGAATTACTGTCGTCCTTCTTTGCAGCCCGGCGAAATCCGTAATGTCATCAGATATCAGGCGCTATACTCGTAGTAGCGGCCTGAAATCGGGGCCGCAAACCATTTTGTACGAGGCGAATGAGTAAAGAAGATAGCATTGAAGTTACTGGAACGGTAGTTGAAAAGTTTCCAAGCGGTTTGTTTAGCGTCCAACTCGACCAGGATCGAACCGTGCTGGCGCATCTGGCAGGCAAGCTGAGGCGCAATCGAATCCGGGTCCTTGCCGGAGATCGCGTAACTCTCGAAATGTCGCCTTATGACCTCACCAAGGGACGCATCACCTACCGGCACAAGTAAGTCCCCAATTCCTTCCTCCAAAAAAAGAATTCTGGTCATCTTCGGGACCCGGCCGGAGGCAATCAAGCTCTGCCCCGTTATCGAGGCATTAGGCACCCTTTCCCCGGCCATCGAAACGCTCGTGTGCGCCACCGCGCAGCACCGGGAAATGCTCGACCAGGTCTTGGATGTCTTCAGAATTCGACCGGATTTCGATCTGAACATTATGTTGGACGGACAAACTCTTCCGGGATTGACGTCGCGTCTACTAGCCGCCCTGGAGCCGTTATTCCGTGATCTTCGGCCCGATCTCGCCATCGTTCAAGGAGATACAACAACGACGCTATGTGGGGCGCTGTCGGCATTTTACGCTCGCACCCCTATAGCGCACGTGGAGGCAGGACTTCGGACTGGCGATTTGAACGCCCCCTTCCCAGAAGAGTTAAACCGTACGGCCACCACGCGAATGGCAACTCTGCATTTTGCGCCCACTCAAAGCGCCGCGGAAAATCTGCTGCGCGAAGGCGTTACGCCGGAACGCGTCGAAGTAACAGGCAACACCGGCGTGGACGCCTTGTTACAAATCCGTGACCGTCTGGAGAGCGGTGAACTGACCGGCTTGCCTGAACGGCTGGACGGCCGCAAACATCTGGTGGCCGTAACGGCGCACCGGCGTGAAAGCTTTGGTGATGCCTTTCGAAATGTCTGCCTGGCGATCGGCGACATTGCAGCGCGCCCGGACGTTCAGATCGTCTGGCCTGTGCATCCGAATCCCAACGTTCAGGACATCGTGAACGCTACTCTGCGTGACCGGAATAACGTGATCCTCACCGACCCCATGCCTTACGTGCCGTTCGTCGATCTGTTACGTCGCGCAACGCTTATTCTGACCGATTCGGGCGGTATTCAGGAAGAAGCGCCTTCACTGGGCAAACCGGTTCTGGTACTCAGAGACAAAACGGAACGGCCGGAAGCGAGCGCCGCCGGTACCGCGAAGTTGGTTGGAAGCGATCGCGCACGTATCGTGCAGGAGTGCAACCGGTTGCTCGACAATTCATCGGAAGTAGCGCGCATCGCAAAAATACAAAATCCTTACGGCGACGGACGCGCGAGCGAACGCATTGCCCGTTCGATTTCGGCATTCCTGATCCATCACAACGTACGATAGAACTTGCCCCAGATAGAAGCAGCGAGTCCCGAGATTCGTTCGGCAGCCCACCACGGCCGCTGGCCACAAATCTACTTCGGCGTGGCGGCTACCTCGTTGTCCGCCTTGCTGCTGGAACTCGCATTAACCCGGGTTTTTTCCGTCATTTACTACTACCATTTCGCTTTCTTGGCCATTTCTATCGCCCTGTTCGGCCTCGGCGCCGGTGGCGTTTGTTCCTACGTAGTAAATGCCTGGCGCGGCGGCATTTTCGCTAAATTAGGCACTTTGGCCGCGTTAAATGCGGTTGCGATCGTTGCCAGCCTCTGTTTTCTGACCAGTCGCATCGGATCGTCCGGTCTGGTTGTTGCCTATTTTGCCGCCGCCGTCCCCTTTTTATTGACGGGAATAATCCTGTCCTTGGTCATTGCAGACACCATTCATGACGTCAATCGAATCTACTTTTTCGACCTGATCGGTGCTGCAAGTGGCTGCCTGGTGTTGGTGCCGTTATTGGATCGGCTCGGCGGACCGAATACGATTCTGGTTGCTGCCGTGGTCTTCGCGGTGTCCGCCGCTATTTGGTTTCACTTAGCCAAGCTCACTCGTGGGCGTGTGCTCGCAGTCGTCATCGGGCTGCTGCTCGTCGGGCTGATCGCATACAACGGCAAGAGATCCATCATCGATGTGAAGTTCGCTAAGAACCAACGGCTGGAGCATGAACAGTTCGTTCGATGGAATAGTTTTTCCCGTATAGCGATGAAACCGGATGGAGGCATGGAAAGTATCGTGATTGATGCCGATGCCTCAACCGCGATTGCCAAATTCGATTTTTTGCATCTGAAACCGAATGAGATCAGTGACCTGCGCCTCCAAGGACCGGCTTTCCCTTATATCGTCCGGCCCGGCGCAAAGACACTCATTATCGGACCGGGTGGTGGTTGGGACGTGGCCCGCGCGTTGGCGTCGGGCTCGCACGACATCACCGGCGTTGAAATCAATCCGATCATCGCCAATGTGATCATGCGCGAACTGTTTCCGGACTATAGCAACCGTTTGTATTTCAGGCCGGACGTCAAGATCGTAGTGGAAGACGGCCGTTCGTTCGTGCGGCGCTCGCCCGACAAATATCAGGTTTTGCAGGCGACGCTTGTGGATACCTGGGCTTCCACCGCTGCCGGCGCGTTCGCGCTTTCGGAGAACAATCTATATACCTCCGATGCGTTCAGCGATTATCTTCGGCGCCTGACGGACGACGGGGTGATGGCGTTTACGCGCTGGGGATTTGTACCGCCTCGCGAGTCCTTGCGCGTTGTGTCGCTTGCGATTGCTGCGCTCGAGCAGGAAGGGCAGACAGATTTCGCACAGCACGTCATGATTGTGCGCGAGCTTCAGACGCAGATCCGCAAATGGGGCGCCCGGGACACGATTCTCATCTCCCACAAAGCCTTCACGCAACGAGATGTTCAGGCAGTCCGGGATGCGGCCGCGAAGGGAAACCTGGAGGTCGTCTATTATCCGGGAACGAACGTTAGCTCAGCCTTTCGTGATCTGCTGGTGGCACCGGACCGCAAGGCATTTTACGCGTCTTATCCGTTCGATGTCCGGCCGGTGAATGACAATCGGCCATTCTTCTTCTACACGGTTCAGCCACGCGACATATGGAAATTTTTCCGCAGCGCTTCGCGAGAGACGGCGGACTTTAAGGTAAATGATGCATTGCCGGTGCTGTTCACCGTTGTCGGAATCAGCATTCTGGCCACCCTCATAACGCTCTCACTGCCGCCGGTTCTTTTGCGCAGCCGCCTTCCACGAAGTCCTGGCGGCCTGCGCGCTCTCTGCTTTTTCCTTTGCATCGGGATTGGCTACATCTTGATTCAGGTCGCCCTGATACAAAAGTTCGTTCTGTTCTTGGGCCATCCGACTCTCGCCTTGACGGTAATCATCTTTTCGATGCTGCTTTCGAGCGGAGCAGGAAGCTTCGCCAGCAAAACCCTGGTAGGGAGTCATGTAAATCGTTTGGCAGTCTTGCTCATCGTCGTGTCCCTGGGAGTGTTTCTGCTGGCCGTCGTTACCGGGCCCGTGGTCGAAGCCGGAGTTGCCTTGCCGCTTCCCATGAAGATTCTGATTACGATGCTGTTGATCAGTCCGATTGGCTTCCTCATGGGCATGCCGTTTCCGACCGGCCTGTCTCTTCTGGAAAGGGTGATGCCCGCATCTGTGCGCTGGGCCTGGGCGATCAATGCGGCATCCAGCGTAATGGGGTCAGCGGCAGCGATCTTTTTCGCTATTTATATCGGCCTGCGTGGCACGCTGCTGCTGGGCGGGTGCTGCTACATACTCGCTTGTTTGAGCGTGCTGTTTTCGCGCCTAAGGGTTAGTGCCGGAAGTGGCGCACACCCGTGAACACCATCGCGAGATCGAGACGGTCGGCCGCTTCAATGACTTCCGGATCGCGGACTGAACCGCCAGGCTGAATCACTGCTGTAATGCCGTGCACTGCGGCTTCCTCTATCCCATCTGGAAACGGAAAGAAAGCATCGGAAGCCAACACCGTTCCAATTAACGGAAGAATCGCTTTGAGGGTCCCGGTCTTCACGCTGTCGACACGGCTCATCTGTCCCGCGCCGACGCTGATGCTTTGTCCGGCGCGCGCAAAGACAATCGCGTTCGACTTCACATGTTTTGCGACTTTCCAGCCAAACAGCAGCGCTTTCATTTCTTCGTCAGTTGGCTGGCGAAATGTCTTAACAGCAAGCGCGGCTTTGTCCAACAGAATATCGTCGGGCGTTTGCGCTAGCAGCCCTCCGGAAATCGATTTGAGGACCAGTTCCGGCTTCGGTGACGCGGCTACGCGAACCAGACGAAGATTTTTCTTTGCGCCCAGGATCCGGAAAGCCGCGGCTGAGAACTCCGGCGCCGCGATTGCTTCGACAAACAGCTTTGACACCTCGACCGCGGTCGCCTCATTCAATTCGCGATTAAACGCGAGCACCCCGCCGAAAGCTGAAACCGGATCTGCTTCGAGCGCTTTCAGATAAGCATCCACAAGCAGTGGCTGCTCGGCACACCCGCACGGGTTGGTGTGCTTGATTATCGCCGCGGCAGGAAACTCAAACTCTTGCACCAGCTGCCAGGCTGCGTCAAGATCGACCAGATTGTTGTACGAAAGCTCTTTGCCATGAAGCTGTTCTGCGCCCGCAACGCCGCCGTTGCCCAGATCGTACAACGCTGCTGCCTGGTGCGGATTTTCACCGTAGCGCAGTTCGGCTTTACGCGTGGCGGCCATGAAAAGCTTTGGCGGCGGCGCGGCGGCAATATTCGTCGCCCCCTCCGCATCGATCAGCGCGAGCCGCGATGCTACCGCAGCATCGTAGGCGGCGGTGTGCGCAAACGCTTCCTGCGCGAGTTGCCAGTGAGTTGCCGCGCTGATTTCGCCCTTGCGCTCGAGTTCGGCAATCACGGGAGCGTATTGGCCGGGAGAGACAATGACGGCGACATCCTGAAAGTTCTTGGCGGCGGCGCGAATCATCGTTGGACCGCCGATATCGATGTTCTCGATAAGCTCGCTGCGCGTGACACCTTGTTTGCTTGAGTACTTGTCGAAGGCATAGAGATTCACGACAACCATGTCGATTTGGGGAATCTCATGCTCGGTAAGCGCTGCCATGTGCTCCGGATTGGACCGTATCGCCAGAACCCCGGCGGCGATGCGCGGATGGATGGTTTTCACCCTGCCGTCCAGCATTTCGGGGAAGCCCGTAACGTCGGCCACCTCTCGAACGGGTATGCGATTTTCGCGCAGCAGCTTTGCGGTTCCGCCTGTCGAAAGGAGCTCGATCCCGAGTTCGTGTAATTTTCTGGAAAATTCCACGATCCCGGTCTTGTCGGTCACGCTCAACAAGGCGCGTCGGATTTTTGACATGAGTTAGAAGAACTTCAGTGTGCCTTCGGGGCAGTCGTACTCGTAACGCCCAAACCGCGCAATGCCGCCTGGGCCTTCCTGGCGTCGTCAGTTTTCGGATATTGAGCGATTAAGACCTTGTACTCCTGAATCGCCCGCGTGCGCTGGCCGGAGCGCTGCAACGCGAGGGCTTTCATCAGGTGGGCGTCGGCTGTTTTGGGGTTCTGCGGGTAACGTTCGAGGACCGCGTCGAACGACTGGATTGCTCCGTTATAGTCGCCTTTGTTGTAGCTGATTTCACCCAGATAGTACTGCGCGTTGGCGGCAAGCTCAGAATCCGGATAATACTTCAGGATCTGCTGAAATTCTTGCGTGGCCAGATCGAGGTTCCCGGTTTGCAGATCGCGTCGTGCGTCTGTATATGTCTTTTCGAGAGTCATTCCCGCCGGTGCAGGCCCCCCTTGTGCTTGCGGCTGAGCGCCCGGGGCATTGCTGTCGGGGTTACCTGGAGCAGTCGATCCCGGCGCCGCCGGGCCCGGAGCGGCCGGCGGATTTTGCATAATCTGCAGCTGATTCTTGAGATCGGTGATTTTCGCGTCCATTCGCTCCAGACGCGCGTTCAAGTCGTTGATTGTCTCCTTCAGCGTGCGTACATCGTCGCCCACCGCTTCGACATGGGTATTCAGCTCTCCGACCGGCGCCAACTGCTTCCCGATGCCGGAATTCAGCGCGTCCTGAATCTGTCCGGTCGTCTTGGACGAAGTATCCTGGACCTGCTGGACCATCGCCGTCAACTGTCCCAGCTTGGTATCCAGGTCACGCTGCATGTCGTCGACTTTTTGCTGCAGCAGCGCGACGTCCCGCTGCAGTTCGATCATCTCCTTGCTTGCCGCAAACGCGAAAATTGAGCACGCAAGCCCCAAAACGGCGAGGCGCAACACTCTCATCGGAATTACTCCTTGGCGCGAGACAGACTCGCGCTGTTTCTAAAAGATCACCTTCTAAACAATAAGGGACGGCATTGAGCCGTCCCCGATGCACCGCTCGTCTTTAGTTTAGGAAACTGTCCCAGCAGACTTGCGCAAACCGCAGCGGTATTAAGCGCGCCCGCAAAGAATTAAGCAGTTCCCTCGCCGCGGGCGCGCATCCGCTTCCTGGCGCTATTGATTCGCCGAGAAATGCGCCCGGCGGTTGCGCGCGTAGCAGTCCTCCGTCGCATCCGTGCAGAGCGGCCGTTCCTTGCCATAGCTGATCGTTTTCAGCTTGTCACCCGGAACACCCAGCCCGACCAAAGCATCCTTGGTGGCGGACGCCCTACGATCACCGAGGCCGAGGTTGTACTCCGCCGAGCCACGCTCGTCGCAGTGCCCCTCAATTGTGACAACGAAGTTGGGATCGAGTCCGAAAATCTGCTTCAATGCGGTCGCGTCTTGTTGCAAAACCGGCTGATCTTCGGCGCGGACGTCGCTCTTGTCATAGTCGAAGTGCAAATCCTGAACCTGCTTTGCCAGGATATCGGCGGCCGTCGGTTGATTCTGAACCGGTACCGGAGCTGGCGGCGGCGGCGCGCTTACGGTGACGGTGACCGAAGAAGTCGTGGTCCCTCCG
The DNA here is from genome assembly GCA_036269815.1 of Bryobacteraceae bacterium. Classification (GTDB taxonomy): domain Bacteria; phylum Acidobacteriota; class Terriglobia; order Bryobacterales; family Bryobacteraceae; genus Bog-105. The sequence continues at coordinate 9,489 of DATBDT010000071.1, read as the reverse complement.
GGGTTCGTTGCAGTCAGGGCATACGTGGTCGTTGCGGTGGGATTGACGAAACGGCTGCCATTCGGGCTTACCTGCCCGATGCCGTTATCAATTTCGGTGGTCGACGCACCGGTGACGGACCAACGCAACGAAACAGGCTGGCCGCTGCTGACGGTACTCGGTTCCGCAGTGAAGAAGTTGATGGCCGGCTTTTCGGGCGCGGGAGCTGCCGGGGGAGGCGCCGGCGGAGGAGGAGGCGGAGCGGCCTTTTTGTGACACCCGGCGGCAATGAATAACGCGAGCGCTGCAGTGACAGTCAGCGATGCGCTACGTTTGGTCATGATTGTACAAGTCCTCTCTGGCAAGTTACTCTTTAGAAGTTTCTAATTCGGGCATCTATTTCTCGGCGTTCACCCAGACCGGTTTTTCATTGCTCCCGGACTCTGTGAGTGCATGTTTACCTGTGCCATCGGCGTTCATCACCCAGATTTGCGATTGGCGGCCGCGCTTAGAAGCGTACACTATGTGCGCGCCGTCCGGCGCCCAGCCCGGATTTTCGTTTCTTCCTTCATTTGCGGTCAGCTGTATCGTTTGCTGGGACGCAACATCCATAACGAAAACATTGTAATTCCCGGGCTCGAAGCCTTTTGTCCAGGCGAATGCAATATGTGCGCCATCGGGGCTCCAGGATGGATTAGTAGCTTCGCCTGTACCTGCTGACACACGGGATACGTCCGCTCCATCCAGATTCATATGGTAGATCTGCGGCATTCCTGTTCGGCCGGAAACATCCACCAGATCGGCTCCGGTCTTCGGGTTGATTTTGGCTTCTACTTCGATCGCGCCGGAAGAGGTGATGCGATGCAGTCCGCTGCCATCCACATTCGCCATATACAACTGGGGCGGTCCGCCGCCGGCGGTGGATGAAAAAATCACCCGTTTGGAATCCGGAGTAAAGGTAACGAATGCGTTTAGCGAGGCGCGCTGATTGTAAAAGGGCAGCTTGCGGCCGGTGTCTATCGAGATAAAGTACAGGTTCGGATTCCCACCGGCATAGCTGGTAAACGCGACAATACGTCCATCGGGGGAGGCCGAGGGGAACGTCGAAATCGTCTTGTAGTGCGTTAAGGCGTGTTGATCGGTGCCATCCCAGTTCATCACCCAGATTTCCTTCGACCCGGTCCGGTCGGAAACAAAGAGTATCCGCGTGCCGACCAGGCTGGCGCCGCCGAATTGGGCCAAAATGTCAGCGGCATAGCGATGTCCTGCATCCACCGCGCCGTTTTGATCGAGCGTGGCAGTATAGATTTTTCCAAATGCCTGCGCCTGTTGCAACGTAGGAATCGTGGGAGCCGTACTGTAGAACCAGCCAAACACGACCAGTTGCCCCCGATCCTCGGCGCCATAGCCAAGACCAAGAAAGTTCGCGGAAACGGGCGGCAGGCTCCAATCAGTCAAGCGCCGTCCATCGGGCGTATACGCGCGAGCGCCGGGCTGCGACACGCCAGGAACAAGATCGGAAGGCTGCTGAGGGACCTGTAAAGGATATTGAGTTTTTGGTGCAAAGTTCACGAGAGGTGAGCTTTGCAGATCGTTGGCGACGGTTTGGTTAAACGCCGCCATAAGCCCGGCTGCACCACCCCCGCCGCGGAAATCCGGAACCGCGATGATCGGTTTACCCGCTTTGTTTTCGATTGTTCCGCTAATCTGCTGGCCGGATAACCAGACGAATCCACTTAGGGCAAGAACAGTCGAAAGAATGATCGTAAGTCGCATCAATGTAAGTTGAAGGTGAACTGTGCAGTTATGGAGTTATCGCTAATTTGCGGCGGTAGCGGAGGAAAGCGGTTCGCCTGATAAACGGCACGCGCAGCCGTGTTATCGATATTCGGATTGCCGCTGCTTTGAATCACGCGCACCTCCCGAATGCTGCCGTCGCGAAGAATGGTAAAGCTCACCACTGCCGGCGAAAGCTGGCTGCGAGCATCGAGGCCGTTGGTCTGCCACTGCTCAGCAATGCGCTGCCGGACGATTTCGGCATACCAGCCAAGGCGTGTGCCGAGCGGTGAATTGGGACCGATCCCGACCTGTCCAGACCCGGCTGGGCCGCCATAAAGAGGGCTGGACACGGCAGTTTGGTTGCGGCTGAAGATCTGATTTTTGGGAGCCGGTTGCCGGTACTGCTGTTGATGCGTCGGGAGCGGCGCCTGCTTGCGCAGTTTGTCTGGAATTTCGACTGCATTTCTTTCCGGGACAGGCGTCTGCTTCTCGACGTTCTGTTTAGCCGGTGCGACCGGTAGCGTAGATTTGGTATCCGCAGCGACAGGATTCGGCGGTGCATCGCTTGGCGTAATCGGGATCTTGCTCACTGAAGAAACCGCATACGCAGCGCCCCCCGCAGCATTTGGCTCACCCAGAGTTTCGCGGGCGCGATTCATCCATATCCAACCGAATACCAGCAGTGCCACGACGCCGCCGTGCAGCAGAATGGAGCCAACAAAGGCAGGCCCAATCGGATCGCGCTCATCCAAGATATCGATGGATTCGCCATGGATATCCAGGTGCTTTGACATATCGCTCGCCATCAGCGCCGCTGCCGAGCGGCAGAATCGGTCGGTGCGGTAACCATTTTCACTTCAAATTTCGCTTCGCCGAGTTCTGCCACCACCTGCGCGATAGCGTCCCAAGGCGTCCCTTTGTCCGCGCGCACGTAGACAGAGGGTGGGTTATGAAAGCGCGACCGAATGGCATCGGCCAGCTGGTTGATGTTTACTGCTTTGTCATTGACATAGGATTCGCCATTTTTGGTAATGCTCACGACCGGCAGATCCTGTGCAGTATTAGCGACACGCTTCACTTTAGGAACTTGAATATCCAGTCCGAACTCCATCACATTGGCAGTGATCATAAAGATGATCAACAACACCAGAACCACGTCCACCAGAGGGACAATATTGATCTCCGACATTGCGGACGGACCGCCGAAGCGCCGTCCACGCCGTCCGCCACCGCCGTTTTGAAATGAGAACGCCATCAGTCGCCGAAATCGCGTTCCGCCAGATTCTGAAATTCGATTGCGAAGTCTTCCATACGAGTTCCAATTTCTTTGATACGAGTACCGAAAACGTTGTAGAAGATCGCGGCCGGAATCGCGGCGGCTAAGCCGATTGCCGTCGTCACCAAAGCCTCTGAAATGCCGGGAGCGACGGCGCGCAGACTGGCGCTGCCGGCATTCCCAAGGCCTTGAAAGGCATCAATGATGCCCCATACGGTTCCAAATAGCCCGATAAACGGGGACACCGAAGCGACTGTAGCCAACCAGTTCATATTCATCTCCAGCTTGGTGACTTCTTCGCTGATACCAAGTTGCAGGCTTCGTTCGATTGCAGGTTTGTTGGTCAGAGCGCCCCGCTGCTTGATCTGCCGCTCCACCTCGCCGTAACCAAAATCGAATACCGCCACGAGCGGAGCAGCCGTGTATTGCTCACTCGCCAAAGCCACGGCCTGGAGACTTGGCGCCTTCCGAAAAGCACGCAAAAAGCTGCGATTATCGCGGCGAGCCTTACTAAACACGCTGCTCTTGGAAAAAACGATGGTCCAGGACAGCAATGAAAAAAGAATCAGAATGCCAATAACAGCGAGCGGAACGGGTCTGAGATTTAAAAGGAGGTCCCAAAAAGTTATGTCCGCCAAAGTGGGCACAAAATGCAATATTCGTTCGTTCTCCTAACGTCGTACTCATTATAGGAACGAAGGCGCACCGGCATTGCAGGCTGCCGATTATAATTCGGTCACATGCTCCTGGAATTGATTGTCGACAACTATGCAGTTGTGGAGCACGCCCGGGTCCGTTTTCAACGCGGTCTGAACATCCTGACGGGTGAGACAGGAAGCGGAAAATCCATCGTCGTCGATTCGTTAAGTCTGCTGCTAGGCGCGCGAGCGTCGGCGGAAATGATCCGCAGCGGCGAAAACAAAGCTCGCGTGGCTGGAATTTTCTCGATTGCGTTGTCTCCCGGGCTGCGCGACACATTAGCCGTGGCAGGCATCGATCTGGATGGGGAAGATGAACTGATTGTCGAACGTGAAATTGCGGCAGGTGGAAAATCGAGAGCGTTTGTAGCAAACCGGCCCGTGACGACCGGGGTCTTACGGCAGTTGGCTCCGGAATTGGGTGACATACACGGACAGAACGAACAGCAACTTTTATTCACAAGCGACCGGCAGCGCGAACTTGTTGATGAATATGCAGCCGCCGACGACGTGTGCGCTCGGGTAAGTGCGGCGTTCAGCAGATGGCGTCAAGTGACTGCAAAGCTCGCCGAACTGAGCGCTACTGAACAAGAAAAGCTGAGGCTGCTGGACCTCTGGACATTCCAGCGGAATGAAATCGATAATGTGAAGCCACGGGCCGGTGAAGACGGCGAGCTTGAAAACGAGCGCAAGGTGCTACAAAATGTCACGCGCCTGCAAGAAAGCGCGACTGCCGCCTTCGAAGCGCTCTACGAATCAGAAGTGAGCGCCACCAGCCAGTTGCGGCAGACATTACGCCGCGTAGAGGATCTGACCCGAATTGACCAAAGCCTGACCGACACCGTTACGTCTTTGAAGCAATCAGCGATTCTGATTGAAGAAGCAGCTTACGCGCTGAGAGATTACCTGGGTGGCCTGGAAGCCGACCCGAAACGGCTGGAGGATGTTGAATCCAGGTTGGCCAAGCTCGACCTGCTCAAGCGAAAGTATGGCAGCACCTTGGAGGACGTCCTTGCGTTTCGGGACGCCGTCGCCGCGAAAGTAAGCGAAGTCGAAAATTCCGCTGAACACAAGGCGGCGCTCGAAAAAGAGCTCGCGGCCGCGGCAAAAGAATATGAAACCCACGCGCGCGAGCTAAGCAAGCAGCGAGCGACTGCTGCACGGCAGCTTAGCATCCAGGTGGAGCAGGAATTGAAGAGCCTGGCCATGGTAGGAACCCAATTTCAGATTCAGCTTCGGGAAGGTCCATGGACGGCATCAGGTATCGATGAGGTTACTTTCCTGGTTTCTCCGAACAAGGGCGAGGAACTCAAAGCCATGGAAAAGATTGCATCTGGGGGGGAGTTATCGCGCATCGCGCTAGCGTTCAAAACGGCGGCACAAAAAAATGAGCAGCATGAAATTCCGCACACATTGGTTTTCGACGAGGTCGATGCGGGTGTTGGCGGCGCGGCCGCTGCGGCAATTGGCCGGCGGCTCAAGAAACTCTCGCGCAATAATCAAGTCATTTGCGTAACCCATCTGGCGCAGATCGCCGGCTTCGCAGACCATCACTACGCCGTGTCCAAGAAGGAAAAAAAGGGCCGCGTGGCGACCGAGATCGACGAGTTGAATCGCGAAGACCGAACGCGGGAAATCGGTCGAATGCTCTCCGGCGATCAGGTAACGCCCGAAGCTTTACAGCATGCCGAGCAGTTGATGCAGGCCGGAGCAAAAAGTTAGCTATTCGCTTTTTTTGATGATCGAGATACCGCCATTGCGTTCAAGCACAGCGTATTTAATCTGATCGAGCGTCTTCAGGCCCTTTTCGCGCGCTGCCGCCATAACGTCGGCATCATCAATGTGCATTGCCTTCATATCTCGCGTCTGCCATTGACCTTTACTTAGGAGCAGAACCGGCGTGCCGTCGATTATCGCGCCCAATTTCCTCGATCGCTGCTTCAGTTGTCCAGTCAATCGATGCATGAGACAAATAACGATAACTCCGCCCCAGCAGTTTGTCATAGATCGATCATTCCCCGCGGTTGCGAGGATGATTACGCCGCCGACCAAGAAAATAAGCACGAATTCGAAGGGAGTCATCTGTGCTCCCGGCCGGCGCTTCAGGCTGCGAACGATCAGAAGCAGAAAAAGATAGCCGATCGCGGCATAGACAGGCGTGTGCATAGTTATGGCAGTACAAATACTTTGGCTTGCACGTTGGCCTTACCAGGCACGCCAAAGGCAATCTGTGAAGAGCCGATCGAGAGCGGTTCAGTACTGAACTCGACCAAGCCCGAGCCCGTGGTCACGGGGAAGGTATAAAGAATCCCCTGATTATCGATTTTCGACTCTGCCGGTTGGGGAATCACGCGCTGTGCCCCCAAGGCTTTGATGAGGCTCTCACTTACCCAAAGTTGCAACGATCCGTTTTGCACGGACGAAGCCGGGAAAGTTATTCTCACCAGCGACGGCGCGCCGAACCGCTGCACTCGCTCGTATTCCACTTGCAATGAGCCGTCACTCGCTTGCAGCCGCGATTTGGCAGCCGGCCCGCGGCCAAACACGCCAGCAACGGAAAGAAGCACAAAGATGATCAGAATAGCCCAGACAATGCTCTCAAAGCGCTCCCACCGGAACTGAAATTCCGGATCCGAGCCGACAGCGAACTCATTGTTAACCTTTGCGATCGAATCTTCAACGGGCTTTGTTTGAGAAGGAGCGGACGTTGTTGCCATAACTTGTCTTGCGCTGAATAACTGCTTACTTTTCTTCCACCGGAACGATGCTGATCTGTCCATTACGTTCAAGCACAGCGTATTCAACTTGCTCGAGACGCTCCAGCCCCTGATCGCGAGCGATGGCCATAACATCGTCATCCTGAATTTGCATAGCCTTCATCATTGCTGTACGCCACTTATTCTTTTCCAGAAGCACCAGCGGCGTACCGTCTACGATCCGGCCGACCACTGGAAATCTCAGGCGAAGCACGACCAGGATGTAGTGCGCCAAAGCGATGGTTGCTATTTGAGAAAACGCGTTCATTAAGGAACGGTCGTCGGCCACCATAGCGGTTAGCGTCAAGCCGCCGGAAAAGAACACCAAAATGAATTCCATGGGCGTCATCTGTTTGCCGGGGCGACGGCCGGCAATACGCATCATGAAGACCAGAAAGTAGTAGCCGGCCATAGCCCGGAAAACGGCAGCCATATGGGTTTGGATTCTTCACATGGATAGACGATAATCGGCTGACTTACTAACATCGAATAAGTACGGACCACGGGAAGTCGTGGTTGGAAGAGCCGGGCACACAGGCGAGCCGGTACTTTATCGATCTGGACATTCGCCCAATTGGAGAAATGTGCTCAATCCGATTAAGGTGTGGTTATGGGGAAGGTTATGAACCTAACGGATCGTGCTACGGCCGGCCTTGTCTGCCTTCCTGTCCCGGAGTGATGGAGTTTCAGTAATGCACGAATATGATGTAAATTTTTTGGCGGCTGTTGATGGCGGGTTGGCGCTCTCGATTCATGCGCCCGGCAGCACGGGCACACACCCTTACCTTCGGTTCGGATCATTTTCAGAAGTTCGGACGTTTTTCGAAGCGGCCGGCCTGAACGATCCTTTACTAGACGAATTGGGACGGACCGCAGCGGATCTTCAGCCGGGCTGCGCGTACCACGAACGGCTTTATCTGCCTGATTCCTGTGAAGAACGGCTTAAGAGCATTTCGACCTGTAACTCAGCCGCTTGTCAGACGAGTTCCAGCGTCGCCGCAGCCAACGGAAAGGCAGACGGAAACTGCGGGTGAACGGTTCTCAGTGTTAATGCCTCCCCTCCCGCCGCCGGAGAACCCTTCGGCGGCGGCTTTTTTATGCCTGGGCCGTCCGTAGTTTGCCCAGAGTTCCGCGTATGTGGCCGGAAGACAGTCTCAGGGCATCAGATCCGCAAGCGGCGATACAGAAACTGGAGCGTTTGTTTGGATTCATCGATATCTTGCTGGGAAGTCCCGGCAACGTAAACAACGCCATACACAGCCACTACCAGAACCACCAGCAAGCGCGGATAAGCCACCCCGATCAGCAATTTCATAACATAGCCGCAAGCTCCTGCAATGCCGGCGATGGCCCAAAGCTTAAAGAGAAAAGCGGGTGGAAGCGAAACGTTTCCGATCCGCTGAACCAGTGCTCGCCGCAATAAGACAAACTCGACCCAGCCCGCAAATCCAGCCGAAGCAGTTAGACCGGCAAGACTCCAGGGCAAAGCCAACCCGAGCGCGTGCGGGACCAACAAGGCGAATAGCCAGCCAAGAGCAGTCGTGAGCGCAACACGAACCATCGCAAAGCGCAGCGGCGTCTTTGTATCCAGCAAAGCGTAAAAGGCGGAAGAATATAAACGTCCCAACGACGTCGCGAGCAGCCCAACGGATGATCCGGCGAGCGCCGCCCAAACGTATTCGGCATCAGATTGGTGGAAGCGTCCCATCCGAAACAGCCCTGCGGCCAAAACATCCCCAAGCAGAAGTAGCGCCACTGCGGAAGGAACGATAAAGAAAGCAATCCGCCGCAAACCGGCTTGCAATCGCGTGCGCAAAGCTTCCGCTATTTGTTCGGCGGTACCGGTAGCGCTCGACAGAACAGGCAGTTCGGCGGCGGAGATTGACATGCTGAACATGCTGACCGGAAAAGTCGCAATGAATTGCCCGTAGGACAAAGTGGAAACCGCAATGGGACCAAGAAAGCTGCTGATTAGCTGATCGATATATGCACTGATCTGAACCACGCCGCGGCTCACGAACACTGGTCCGAAGTTACGAACGACAATGCGAGTATGTTCGGATTGAAAGTCGAGGTTAGGACGAAAGTGCGGCAGCAATTGCAGAACGTGCGGCAATTGAACAAGAAACTGTAGCCCGCTGCCAAGCACGCATGCCCAGGACAGATAAGTGACCAGCGCGACTGGAGCAGATCCGCCGAAAATAAAAAGCGCAGCGATCATGGTGGCATTCATGGCGACGGGCGCGGCGTAAGACAACAAAAAACGGCGATGGCTATTCAGGACTCCCAGGCACCAGGCGCTCATCACAAGCAGACCGGCGCCGGGAAACAGAATGCGGACCAGGCGGATGGTCAGCAGCCGATCTTCGCCTTTGAAGCCGGCGGCGATCAAGTCAATGATCCATGGTGTAAACAAAACGCCAACCAGCACGATCGAGGCAGAAACCGTGGCGAGTACACCGAACACAGCAGCTGCCAGATGCTCAGCGTCTTCATCTTGTCCGTTCGCGCGCAGCTTTGAATACATGGTGATGAAAGCGGCGGAAAGGACGCCTTCCCCGAATAAGTTGCTAAGCAGGTTGGGAATGCGAAAAGCGGCGCGGAAAATTCCGGCCATTCGCGAATTGCCAAGAAAGTAAGCCATGACCGTTTCGCGCGCCAAACCGGTGATGCGGCTTATCAGAATGCCGAAGGCTACCCGCGAAGATGCCCCGAGCGGCTGTTTTTTCGCAGCAACGGTTTCCGATGGCGTGGAGAGAGAGGCTACGCGCCGCTTAGGGACGACAGGCGGCGAGATGCGAATGCGAACGAGCAAAGAAGCTCCCCAATAAAGGCACACAATAGGCTGTTTCGTGCGGCTGTGGCAGCGTCAGTATTGTTATTTCGGTAAGCCATCGGGCGTTTTGTGCTTGTTCGAGAGTAACAAGGGTGCCGCCTTCACATTGGCGTGAGTCGCAGTTACAGCTTCTCTTATTCGACAACTGTCCAATAACCTGCCCGA
>DATBDT010000059.1:0-2933 GCA_036269815.1 Bryobacteraceae bacterium | reverse complement strand
GACGGGCCAGCGCGTCGTCTGGGAATGGGTTTTACAAGGAGTTGAATATCATCGGCAGCTCGTCATACCGTCGCTTCAACCCCGCAGCAGCGGGTTGGACGATTAGTACCGAAAAACGCCGTTAGCTCGTTCTATGTGGTTGATCTTGCCGATTTTCCTGGCGATCTTCTTCACTCGAACTCAGAAACCAACGTCACAACCGACTTGCCTGGTATACCGATAGTGGCGTCGGCGCGCAGTGGCGGATACTGCTTTAGCTCATCGCCGGCTCGATCGGACGTAATGTGCGGCGTCACTGAAGCCGGCCTTCTCTGCCCGTCTGCCGTTGTGAACGTGAGAGTGACTGGCCGGGGCGCGTCGCCCATATTGATGTAGACCGTTACCACGCGTTGGCTCCGGTCATCTTTGAATGCGGACGCCATAAGCCCGCGAATGTCATGGTCCGCACCTCGCACTTCCACACGCTGCATGCCCGGCCGCACGAAACGGCTGTAGCTCCCCAGCGCCCATAAGAGCCGGGCGGGATAAATCGATTCCGGATCTCCCGGCTTCTGCCAGTCCGTGTAGATGAGGCCATCTTTGTAATCGACCGGCGAAACCGCTGTCCACCACTGCCAGGCGGACACACCGCACAGCGTCAAATCCAGGTGAATGATGCGCGCCACGTCCAAAGCGGTTTTCATCGTCAAGTCACGATGGTTGCCGCCTTTGCCTTCGCTGCCAACTAGTACGCAATACTCGCTCTGCCACAATCTCCAGCTCGGATACTGCTTCATTTTCGTTCCAAGTTGAACACGGTCGTTTACCAAAGGTCCGCTGATTAAATCGGAGCCGTAACTGTGGTAACCGATGCGCCCGGAGAGCAGCCCGTTGATGGATGGGTCACTTAAGAAAGCATCGATGTAGTTCCCGTATTCGGCGCGCCACCGGGCCGCAGCCTTCGCATCGACACGCCACATATCCGGCAGCGATCCGCTCTCGAGAGCCGCAATTTGCGTCGGCAGCCTGCGTCGTTGCAGTTCCGCTGCAAGCGCACGGAGGATGCGTTTTATATCATCGTTCGAAGCGCGATTTCCTTCCTGCGAGTGGCCGGACCAATCCCACTGAGGCTCATTCACTGGGCTGACGTAGTTGAACGTTAGCTGGTCAGCGTCGTCCGGATTGCGATAAAAGTGCTCCAGAATATCGGCAAGGTAAACGGCGTACTCGCGTTCCGCACCGATCTTCAAATTCGTTGTGCCGGTGTCGGGATCACAGAACGTCAGGCCATTTCTAGTGAGACGTGCTGGCGGGCTGTTCACGAACGCGAGAAACTGTGGCACTCCGCGCAGCTTGGCGGCTTGCAGAAACCACTGCTCATTGCGCTGGCGCGTCCACTCGTATTGCCTGGGGCCAATTTCGAAGGTCTCCGCCGTGCGCCACGGATTCCTGATTTTGGAATTGATTCCCCCGCCGATGTTGAAGCGCCAACAGGAAAGGCCAATCCCGTTCGTTTGGGAGAAGAGCAAGTCGGCAACGTGATTCCGGTTAGACGGAGACCAGCCACCGATTTTCTGCATGCTCCAGGCATCGGACGCGGCAAAATTATCGATGATCTGACGTTCTTCATCGAGCAACACCGTATCCCGGTCTGGGGTGTCACCTGCTGCAAAGCCTGGAAGCGCGAGGGTGGCACTGAGGGCCGCTTTCAGAGCTGAACGGCGTGAGCATTCGCGTGTCGAGGCTGAGGAGCGCATCGTTCCCAAAGCATATCGGATCAGGTCTCCTGAGTAATCGCCGACAACGCCCGCGCGGAGGCTTGGCGATTTCTTGTCTGTGTTGACCAAGCACCGCTTGGCTGCCGCGCTAGCGATGTGCTGTACCGCTATGCTACTGAGTTGATCTCGTCGAAACGCGAGGGGTTAGGGCTATGATATCTTCCCTCATAACGTGATGAATCGACGCCACGCACTCTGTTCTATCGCCGCGGGGGGCGTATTAAAAGCCGTGCCCCAGCTAGCTGCCGCCGGCCTACCCGCATTGAAAATTACCGACGTCAAGACGATCCTGACCCAGCCGGGCGGAGGTGATCACCTCGTTGTGGTGAAGGTAATGACGAGCGAACCTGGTCTCTACGGAGTGGGCTGCGCCACACATCGTGAACGCCCTCTGGCCGTTGCTTCGGCTGTTAACGATTACCTCAAGCCATTCGTACTCGGCAAGAATCCGGAAGACATTGAGGACATCTGGCAATCAGCCTACGTCTCTTCGTATTTCCGCAGTGGCGTCACTCTCAACAACGCACTCTCGGGCATTGACGGCGCGCTCTGGGATATTTGCGGAAAGCGGGCGAATCTGCCCGTATACAAGCTGCTGGGTGGAAAAGTTCGCACGGCGGTACCGCTTTATACTCATGCCAGTGCAAAGGAATTGCCGGAGCTGGAAGATCAGGTCAGAAAAGCAATGGGGGCCGGTTACCGGCATGTACGTGTCCAGCTCGCTGTACCGGGTTTCGCAGGCTATGGCGTGAATGCCAAAACATCGGAGGAGGTCCAGAGGGCAAGACCGAGCGGAGTGGCGCCGTCTCCTGTTTTCGAGCCGACCCCGTATGTAAATAACACCGTCAAGATGTTCGATTACCTTCGAGCAAAGATCGGGTTTGATGTGGACCTGATTCATGATGTCCATGAGCGAGTCCCACCCACGCAAGCTCTCAGCCTTGCCAAAGCGGTTGAGCCATTCCGCTTGTTCTACCTGGAGGACGCGCTTGCCCCAGAAGACGTACCGTGGTTTCAAACGATGCGGGCGCAGACATCAACGCCATTGGCGATGGGTGAGTTGTTCGTCAACCGCAACGAATGGCTTCCGTTAGTGGCCAACCGCTGGATCGACTTCATCCGCTGCCATATCTCCGCGATTGGCGGTTTAAGCGCCGCACATAAAATCGCCGCCAC
>DATBDT010000054.1:0-101295 GCA_036269815.1 Bryobacteraceae bacterium | reverse complement strand
CGTGTCGTATTCCCGGACTAATTGCTCAACTTCTGCCCGGCTCCGCCGACGCCGCTCTCCTTCGCTCTGTTTCGCGCTCATCCTCCAACTTCAACACTCTTGCCGCGCCGTTAACAGATGGGTTGCTCTGACGCTTACGATATTCCCATCTTGAGGCAAGCGAAGGCGGAGTACGCGAAATTAACAGCGAAGGGTAGCAACCGTTCCGGATAGCTACTCAATTACCGCGAACACGGAAGCTATCCAAGTTCGAGGGTTAACGCGCAAACCGCATTGGATCGCCGCGTTTTTCGGTCTCCCATCGATCTATTGCGGGGCACGCCGAGCGCACACCCGCTTGGGGGCGTTGTGTGCGATTCCATGTCGACCGTGCCCGTTTTGCGCGGTTAATGAAGAGCGCACAAGCCGCCCCGGCGGCTCGTTAAAAGCGCAAACGCTGCTTCAAATCGGGCCGGGGCGAGTCTGTTGTGCGCGGTTAATGAAGAGCGCACAGGCCGCCACGGCGGCTCGCTAAAAGCGCAAACGCAGCTTCAAATCGGGCCGGGGCGAGTCTGTTGTGCGCGGGCAATGAAGACTGCCCTTGATAATGTATGAATACCAGATGACCTTCACCCGTTTCTCTGCCGTTCTGCTGGTATCTTTTGCGCCCTGGTGCGCTTCGGGACAGGCTCCCGGTGGGCAACTTCCAGACGCGCCGAATAAAGAAACGGTTCAGCGGATATGCTCGGCCTGTCATCCGGCGCAGATCGTACTCGGCCGCGGCATGACGCGCGAGCAATGGGGCAGCATCGTCTCGAACATGATCAGCCGGGGCGCCAAAGGCTCGGACGAAGAGTTTGCCCAGGTGGTCGATTACCTCGCGAAAAACTTGCCGCCGCTGAAAGAAGGAGCGGCGCCGTCCGCAACCAGCAAGGCTCCTCCACGGCCGCGAAACCTGATCGATCAGGCCGGCGCCAATGACAAGCACGTGGTGGACGAAGACGCGGCCGCGCGCGGAAAGTCTCTTTACATCGCCCAATGCATCACCTGTCATGGACCCCGTGCCCGTGGCGGCGAACGCGGACCGGATCTCGTACGTTCCTTAGTCGTCCTGCACGACCGCTATGGAAACACCATTGGTCCCTATCTCACCAAAGATCATCCAAACGCAAAGTCGTTCACGCTCACCCCGGAGCAGATGGTAGACCTGTCTCACTTTCTTCACCAGCAGGTCGGCGACACGTTGCGAACAGGCCCGTTCAATCACGTGCTAAACATCCTCGTAGGCGATCCCAGGGAAGGGAAGGCCTTCTTCGACGGACCGGGAAAATGCAGCCGGTGTCATTCCACTACCGGCGACTTGGCGCACATCGGCAGCAAGTATGACCCTGAAGTTTTGCAATTGAAAGTGGTCTTTCCGCAAACCGCCGCTTTCGGCCGCCGAACCAGCGTCAACTCCCGCAAACCAGTCACGGTTACGGTGACAACGCCCAACGGCGAGAGCGTGACCGGCGTTCTGGACGATATTGACGATTTCAACGTTTCCCTGCACGACGAGACGGGCCGTTATCGCAGCTTTCAGCGCGGTCCCGAAGTGAAAGTTGAGAAGCATGATCCGTACGCGGCTCACGTTGGGCTGCTCGATAGATACAGCGACAAAGACATTCACGACGTCGTTGCGTACTTGGAGACTTTCAAATGAAGTTTGTTTCGACGCTGGCATTCGCGCTAGTTCCGTTCGTATCTGCGCTCGCAGCCGATCCCGGCGCCGGTTTAGGCGCAGGCCTGGATCCGTCCATCCTGCTGCATCCGACCGTTGATTCTTGGCCAACCTATAACGGCGACTACTCAGGCCGGCGCTTTAGCAGCCTGACGAAAATCAACGATCAGAACGTAAAGCACCTGAGCCTCGCCTGGATGTATCAGCTCTCCGGCAGTGGTGATCCTTCGGGCGGCCGGGTCTCAGCCACCCCATTAGTCGTAAACGGGATCATGTATTTCACTGTGCCCGACAAAGTCTGGGCCGTCGATGCGCGAGACGGCCATGAGATATGGACATACACATGGACCTCCAGGGGCGGCATTCACCTGGGCAATCGAGGTGTCGGCATTTACCGCAATTCGCTCTTCTTCGAGACGCCTGACTGCAATCTGGTCGCGCTGAATCTGAACGATGGAAAGAAGCTGTGGAGCCAGGAGATCTGTGACCTGGATCAGATGTACTACGCGTCCGTCGCGCCCGTAGTTATCAAGAATCACGTCATCGTCGGCGTCAGCGGCGACGATCTCGACCGTCCCGGTTATCTGGAGGCGCGTGATCCTGAAACCGGTAAAGTCCAGTGGCACTGGTCTGTCGTGCCGAAGCCGGGCGAGCCGGGTTCGGAAACCTGGCCAAATGCCGATGCGATGGAGCATGGCGGAGGCATGACCTGGATCTCTTGCACCTATGACCCCGACTTGAACATGTTGTTCGTCGGTACCGGTAATCCGCAACCCGTCGTCATTGGAAAAGGACGGGCCGGCTCCAATCTTTTCACCGAATCGATCGTAGCTCTCAACGCCGATACCGGCAAACTGATCTGGTATTTCCAGCCGTCTCCTCATGACACCCATGATTGGGATGCCGTGCAAACGCCGGTTCTGTTCGACGGTGAGATGGATGGAAAGCAGCGAAAATTGGTGGGCCAGGCGAGCCGCAACGGCTGGTTCTTCGTGCTGGATCGCGAAACGGGCAAGAACTACGTAACCTCTGAGTTCGTGAAAACCAATTGGGCAAAGGGCGTCGATGCCAAAGGTCAGCCGGTCCCGAATCCGGCTAAAGAGCCGAAGATCGCCGGCGCGCTCGTCTCGCCGAATCAGGGGGGCGCAGTCAATTGGCCGCCGCCCGCCTTCAGTCCGCAAACCGGACTGTTCTACGTCAACGCCACACGCGCCTTCAGCCTCTATTACGTCTTCGACGATGCCAGTAAACCGGAGGGCTGGGGCGGCAACGATCAGGGCGGCTGGGCGGAATCGATGCTGCAGGCGCTCGACTATCGCACTGGAGCAATCCGCTGGAGCCACAAGTGGGAAACATCGGGCGTTCGCGGCGGCCTCCTGAGCACCGCGGGCAACCTGGTCTTTGCGGGAGATCCAAGCAATAATCTGGTCGCCTTCAATGCAACCAGTGGCGATATACTATGGCACGCCAACCTTGGCAAATCCGTTACCAATGGCGCGATCACTTACGAACTGGATGGCCGCCAATATCTGGTGGTCGGCGCGGGCGATAAGCTGTTCGCCTTTGTCATGAATCAGTAGGGAGTTATTGCCGCCACAGAGCCTCGTTGAAGGGTCTCTTCGACACCCGCAAATCTCAGCGTAAGTTGCTGATTCTAAAGGGATAACTGCGTGATTCAGCTGTTGTAAAGAAGTTTCCCCTTTTTATAGACGGGAAAAACCCCCTCACAGCCCCGCCAAATCGTGCTATTTATCCATCCGGATTAGACGAGAATGTCCTTCACAACAACGGCGCGCTTCTCGGTGCCCGTGAGCTTTTGATCCAGCCCCTGATACTTGAAAGTGAACCGCGTATCTTCGATACCGAACCGGTTGAGGATTGTCGCGTTCAGATCACGGATGTGAACCGGATCCTTCACGATGTTGTACGAAAACTCGTCCGTTTCCCCATGCACCGTGCCGCCCTTAATGCCCGCGCCCGCCATCCAGATTGAAAAACACTTCGGGTGATGATCGCGGCCGTAGTCGGTTGCTGTCAGTTTGCCCTGGCAATAAACCGTGCGCCCGAATTCACCGCCCCAGACGACCAGAGTATCGTCCAGCAGGCCCTTGGATTTCAAATCTTGCACCAGCCCATACGCGCCTTGGTCGATATCCTTGCACTGGCTCGGAAGAACCTCTGGAAGCATGCTGTGAACATCCCAGCCGCGATGATAGACCTGCACGAACCGGACATCTCGCTCGGCTAGACGCCGCGCCATCAGGCAGCAGTTTGCGAACGTTCCCGGCTTTCGCGCATCTTCCCCGTACAGCTTGAACGTGCTCTCCGGCTCCTTTGAAATGTCGGTCAGCTCGGGAACCGAAGACTGCATACGGAAAGCCATCTCGTACTGCGCAATCCGCACCTGAATTTCCGGATCGGCAAGCCGCGCCATTTCGATCCTGTTCATCTCGTCCGTAGCATCCAACATGTTGCGGCGGATCTCTGAAGAAACGCCGTCTGGGTTGCTGATATACAGAACGGGATCGCCGCCGGAGCGCAGTGCTACGCCTGAATACTGCCCGGGCAGAAAACCCGAACTCCAAAGCCGCGCCGAGATCGCCTGCACATTCGCCTTCGGATTCGAATGCGAGGCATTTAGAACAACAAAGGTCGGCAAATCCTGATTCATGCTGCCCAGACCATACGAAATCCAAGAGCCGACGCACGGCTTTCCTGCGATCATGAACCCGGTCTGCATGAAGGTGACTGCCGGATCATGATTGATCGCATCCGTGTTCATCGAACGGACAACCGCGATATCATCCGCCATCTTGGCCGTGTACGGAAGCAGTTCCGATACCCACATTCCGCTCTCGCCGTGTTGAGCAAACTTGAAGATAGATGGAGCGACCGGAAAACGCGCCTGGCCCGACGTCATGGCGGTGAGGCGTTGACCTTGCCGGATGGAATCGGGCAAGTCTTTGTCGAACCACTTTTCCATGCCCGGCTTATAGTCGAATGTCTCCATCTGCGGCGGAGCACCCAACATGTGCAGATAGATCGCGCGCTTCGCTTTCGCCGGGAATTGCGGCAAGCCAGGCAGACCACCAACCGCTTTCTTCTCTGTCGCTGCCGTCGCATTTTGTTGCAGCAGCGAATACAACGCAAGCGATCCCAGGCCGCGTGCGCCCCGCGCCAGCAGTTGGCGGCGCGTTTCAACCATGATTTTTTCGTCGATCGGATTCACAGAATTCTCTCCGTCTATTTGTCTAAAGCTTCATCCAGGTTCAGCATTTCGTTTGCAACCATGGTCAGTGCCGCAAAATTCGGGGCAGGAAGATGAGTATCGGTAGGCGACTCGCCGACCTTCAAGAGTTTAGACGCGTCCTCAGTCGACGACTTGTAATAAGCCACGAATTTGTCGTAGGAAAGCTTCAGAACTTTCGATTCGTTCGGATCGAGCGGCCTGGCGAGAACACGTTCGGCCATAAAGCTCATCTCACCGTCTAGCCCCTTATTTGATTTCATCGCGTTTTGGGCCAGTACACGAGCCGCTTCTACAAACTGCGGGTCGTTCATGGTCACCAGCGCTTGCAGTGGTGTATCCGTTCGCTCCCTCCGGACCGTACAGGTTTCCCGCGAAGGCGCATTAAAGATGTCCATCGAAGGCGGAGGAGCGGCGCGTTTCCAGAACGTGTAAACGCTGCGGCGATAAAGATCAGCGCCGCTGTCCGGTTGATAGATGCGCGTATTGCTCTGCTCCATCGCGACCGTGTCCCAAATGTGCGAAGGTTGATACGGCTTGACGCTCGGGCCGCCGATGTCAGGGCGTAACAGTCCGCTGGCAAACAGCGCATAATCCCGCACCATCTCGCCATCCATACGGAAGCGAGGACCGTGCGCTAGTAATCGATTCAGCGGATCGGCGGCAATCTTTTCCGGGGTCGTAGCGGCCGATTGGCGATAGGTCGCGGACATGACCATCATCTTGAAAGTTCGTTTAACATCCCACCCGGAATCGCGGAAGTCTACCGCCAACCAGTCGAGCAGTTCGGGGTGACTCGGCGGCTCCCCTTGCGATCCGAAGTCTTCCGCAGTCCTGACGATGCCGGTCCCAAAGATCTCCTGCCAGAAGCGGTTTACCGTGACGCGCGCGGTTAGCGGGTTTGAAGCATCCACGATCCACATCGCCAGCCCCAGACGGTTGCGGGGCATCGCGTGCGTCATTGGCGGGAGAGCGCTCAGAGTATTCGGATGAACTTCGTCCCGCATCTGATCGTACTGCCCGCGGTAAAGAACATGTGCGACCGGTTCAGCGTCGGTGCGCTCTTGCATGACGAGGGTGCTTGGCGACCGCCGGCGAATTGCGTACAAATCCTTCTCCGCCGCCCGCAGTTGATTGACCGTTGCCGCTGTTGCCGGATTCACCCGGTAGGTGTAGAAAGTGCCAATCGCCTCGGCATCGACGGCCGACAGTTGGTCAACTGTTTTTCCGGCTGCGGCGTTGAAGCGGGTTGACAAGAACAATAGTTCTGCTTCCTCGGGATCCACTATCCCTGTTAACATCCGAAAGTCTGCCACACCGCCGCCTTCGAAATGCTTGCTCCCATCGCTTCCCAACCGGATAGGTGCAGTTGACTTCATCGACGCCGTCAGTCGGGGATCATCCTCTGGCCGGCCGACTGAAACAATCGGCGCGCCAT
Source organism: Bryobacteraceae bacterium (assembly GCA_036269815.1). Taxonomy (GTDB): domain Bacteria; phylum Acidobacteriota; class Terriglobia; order Bryobacterales; family Bryobacteraceae; genus Bog-105. The sequence goes on along the minus strand of DATBDT010000054.1, from coordinate 94,911 downwards.
TCACGTACATGCCGATTCCACGCCGGTCGCCGCTTCCGTCATAGGTAACCGCCAGGTGATACCAGGTTTCCGGCTTGAACTTGTATTCGGGCGCGGGCCACGCGCTGATGCCTTTTCCATCCGCGCCGCTCAAGTAAACCGATGGCCGGTGATCGTATATCCCGAGGTTGCCTTTATCCATGCGGATCAGCCAGCCGCGATGCAGAGACTCACCGTCTTTTTCCTTCGGTAGGTTTTCCCATTGGCTCGCGATTGGGCCGTCTTCTTTCGAGTTCGGCATGTAGAACCACATTGCAATCGTGAAAGGCTTATCCGGGTCGAACTCGGATACCGCAGGAAGATCCAGGCTGCCTTCTTTTTTGAATCGGAGTGCTTTCGCATCGATGTCCGGAGCCTCGATCAACTCGACTTGCTCGGGCCGTGAAACGGGTTGCGCGCCTTGTCTCCCGACAGCACGCAAATCATCCGAGACTCTCAGAGCGAAAACCTGATTTCCCGGAGCGTAAGAGGCTGCCTGCGGGTCGGCTTTCGGCAGCCATTGCTTAATCGACTCAAGCGACTGCTTGCGGGCGTCGGCGAGCTTTTCTCGAAGCGCCTTTCGCTGCGCATTCAGCGCATCCCACTTCGCCCGGTCGGCCGGGAGCGGCACATGGACCGCAGGCGGAGTGTTTTCGATATTCAAGTCCATCGTGGGTTGAGTCGTGTTTCGGAAGAAAGACGTCAGCGCGTAGTATTCCTTCTGTGCGATCGGATCAAACTTGTGGTCATGACACGTTGCGCAGCCAACCGTCAGGCCCATCCATACGGTTCCGGTAGTGTCGGCGCGATCTTTGGCGTACATCGCCTCCACCTCGGGCAAAATCACGCCGCCTTCGTCCGTACTGACGTTGCAGCGCTGAAAGCCTGACGCGACCTTTTGATCAATAGTCGAATTTGGCACAAGATCACCCGCCAGCTGATCCACGGTGAAGCGATCGAACGGCATGTTCTTGTTGAACGCGTTGATTACCCAGTCGCGATACGGCCACATTTCGCGATAGTTGTCGAAGTGAAGTCCATTCGTATCTGCGTAACGGGCGGCATCCAGCCAATAGCGCGCCCGATGCTCGCCATAATGCGGCGAGGCAAGCAACCGATCAACAACCTTCTCGTAAGCGTCGCTCGAACGGTCGTTCAGGAACGCGTCTGTTTCGGCAGGAGTAGGCGGCAGGCCTGTGAGATCCAGCGTTACGCGCCGGATCAAAGTCCTTCGATCTGCTTCCGGAGCCGGCGTAAGATTGTTTGCCTCGAGTTTCGCCAGAATGAAGCGATCGATTTCGTTGCGTGCCCACGCCGCGTCCTTCACTTCGGGCAGAGCCGCTTTTTGGGGCGCCACGAAAGCCCAATGTTGCGTCCATTTAGCGCCTTGTTCCACCCAGAGCCGGAGCGTGTCTTTTTGCTCCTGCGTCAGTGTCCTGTGTGAAAACGTCGGCGGCATCCGGAATGCCGGGTCATCCGAATAGATGCGCTTAATCAACAGGCTTTCGTCCGGTTTACCGGGCACCACCGGCTGACCGTTCTTTCGTTGCGCGAAGGCGCCTTCCCGAACATCCAGACGCAGATCTGCCATTCGGGTCCCTTTATCAGGTCCATGACAGAGAAAGCATTTGTCGGATAGGATCGGTCGAACCTGCCGTTGAAAATCAACGTCTTTAGAATTTGTCGCAGCAAACGAAGCTGCAGCAAATATTGTTGCGAGAGCAAACGAACGAAACATGGTTACAGTTGAAGTTGACTGTAACAATTCTATCGCCGGCACATGCTCTACAGTTTAGTTTTTAGGCGGCATGAACGGCCTTTTTACCGTTAAGGTAACGGTGTTCCTGCGGTGACACCTTAATTGCGAGTGGTTTTAGTAGGCGCAACCGCACACGAGATACGTATTTGTCCGCAATGGGAAGAGACGAAATCTTAATGCTTGACAGCTTCGAATCCGTCACATTTGCTGACGGCGGTCACTTTCAAATGCAATGAACCGTGTTTGGGGTGGCCACAATCTTCCAGCAAATCCTCCTTCGCCTCTTGCGAAGTGCGAATTTGCATCAACGCTGCGTCTAAATGTCCTTCTCCGAAATGAGAGCATAAGCCGCATTGGCCGTCTTGAACATGTAACATAACTCGTCTCCCTGTTTCGATACTTGCCGATTTGCCTCACCCTGTCAACAACGAAAGGAATGTACATGAAGCGTCTACCAAGCGAAAGTCAAACTCGGAAGTAATCAGGGCGCCAAGTCTGAATGGCCTCTTTAATCTGCTTCGGGGTTAGCCTTTCACTCAACGTACGTTCGGCAAGAATCGGCAGTTCGTCATCGCAACAGAAGCGCAGGGCAATCAGTTGCGCCTCGGTTAGCTGCGGAATCCTGCTTTGTTGCGATTCGGGAAGGAGCCTGGCAAGGCGAAGACGTTCCTCCAGTCGGATGAGCCGGTCCTGGACACGCAACGCGTAAGTTCTAATCGTGAAGGCGAGCCAAAAAAGAATAACGGACATAAGCAGGAGTGCCACTGCTTCCCACGACGGATATCGAATTAAATTGACGATGCTCCAGATGAGGACAATCAGGATCAATGGGGCGAGAGTGAAATGAAAACCTGGATCCAAACGGGCGTGATTGGTCTTGGTTTGAGATGTATTTGACATACCGGTAGTTTCGTTGCAGGCCAGCGTGCAAGTTATTCAATTGACGTGCAGTTATTCTGAGAGTATAGCGCCTAAATGAAGTACCAACGCATCCTCGTTCGGGCGACGAATTGGGTGGGTGACGCGGTGATGTGTGTGCCGGCTTTGCAGGCGCTACGCGAGCAGTTTCCCTCCGCCCAGATCGTCATCCTTGCTCGTCCTTGGGTGGCTGCCCTATACCGCCGGGAGAAGTTCTGTGACGAACTGATCGCTTACGATGCGCCGTGCGGTTGGAGGGGTATTCGCGCCAAGTGGCGTATCGCCCGCGATTTGAGGCGCAGGAAGTTCGATTGTGCGATTCTGCTGCAGAACGCGTTTGAGGCGGCAGCAATCGTACGAGCCGCGTTCATTCCGGCTCGGATCGGTTATGATCGTGACGCGCGCGGCTGGTTGTTAACCCATCCGGTTCGCGTGCCAAGGCCAGGCGAAATTCCTCGCCATCAACGTTTTTACTATCTGGAACTTTTCAAGCGAGCAGGTCTGATCGAACAATATTCCTTCGATTCGCCGATTCAGCTTTCCGGGGCGGCCGAAATGGCGGAGTCAGGACGAACGCGGTTTGCAAACCGGCGGATCACAGGACCGGTGATTGGAGTGAGTCCTGGTGCGGCCTACGGCGGAGCGAAGCGCTGGCTACCGGAACGTTTTGCCGAATCGGCGGTGTCGGTTGCCAAAAGAATTGGCGCGACGATCGCCATCTTTGGAAGCGATGCGGAGCGCGATGTCTGCGACGCCGTTTTCCATCACGTTGACGCTTCCGGTCAGGCTTGCATTAACTTTGCAGGAGCCACATCTTTGGCCGAGTTCATCGAGTTGGCGGCAGCTTGCGAACTGTACTTGACGAATGACTCGGGACCGATGCATATCGCTTCGGCGCTCGGCGTACCCACGACGGTCATCTTTGGAGCAACCGATGAAGAGGCGACGGGCCCGACGGGTCCTCGAAGTCAAGTGGTGCGTGAACCCGTTGAGTGCAGCCGTTGCTTGTTGCGCGAGTGTCCGATTGACCATCGCTGCATGACCCGGGTCTCCGCGCAGAGAGTTGCTGACGTTGCATTCGATCTGTTATCGGGCAAAGGCCGGTAGTATGTCGGACGGCAGCCGCGAATGCATCCTGATTATTCGCCTTGGGGCGATGGGAGACATACTGCACGCGTTGCCCGCTGCGGCCAGTCTGCGCCTGAGTTTCCCGGATAGAAAGCTATTTTGGGTTACCAAACCGAAATGGGCGGCGCTTCTGGAAGGCAATCCGTCCATCGATGAAGTCGTGCTGTTCGATCGAAGTAGCGCCCAATCTTTCGTACGCTCGTGGCAGCGGATCCACGTGATCCGGCCCACCATCGCATTTGACTTTCAGGGATTGATTCAGTCGGCCGCAATCGGACGCGCGGCCAGGCCCGAAACCTTCTGGGGATTCGACCGCAAAGTTGCTCGTGAATCGCTGGCCTCGATGTTCTACAGCCACCATGCGGCTCCAAATGGCCCGCATAGAGTGGAACGAAATCTGCAGTTGATTCAGGCCGCGGGGGCACAAGTCACAACCGCCGAAGGCTGGATACCCGTCGGGCAGGCGGAAGGCGACTTGCCGGTGAGTCCATTTGTCTTGGCGAGTCCGTTTGCCGGATGGGTAGGAAAGCAATGGCCAATGGCTGCCTATCTGGAGCTTGGAAAACGTCTTGCCGCGGAAGGACTCGAACTGGTTCTAAATGTCTCAGCACAGCAGGCTGCTGAACTCGGGTCCGACTGTCCGCTGCGGAAGCATGTATCTTCGATCGCCGGCCTGATTGATGCTACGAGACGGGCTGTGGCAGTGGTGGGTGTGGATAGCGGTCCGCTGCATCTGGCGGCCGCATTACGAAAGCCGGGCGTCGGCATTTTCGGACCAACCGATCCAGCATCGAACGGACCTTTCGGCGGCAGCATGACGGTTCTTCGATCCGCTGGAGCAACGACATCGTACAATCGCCGCAGCGAACGGGATGCCAGCATGGCCGCCATCACGGTTGAGTCCGTCGCGGCGGCTTTGCTGCAGTCCCTGCAGGCTCAACCGGCGGGAGCACCATGCCGCCGATGATCTCTCCGGTGCAACCACCCCGATACTGGTTCGCCAAACCTTACGCCGATTTCGTTCAACGGTTGCGGGTAGCTTCCGGCTTTCTATTGTTGATCACATTCGCCTGGTTTTGCCGTCCTTCTGCCGCGTCCCTGATCGCCGGCCTTCCGATTTGTCTGGCAGGCCTTTCCATTCGCGCCTGGGCGGCGGGACATCTGGCCAAGAACCAAGAATTGGCCATGAGCGGTCCTTACTCGTTCGTGAGAAATCCGCTTTACGCCGGAACTCTGTTGATTGCCGCCGGCATCGTGATCGCGTGCCGCAGCGCGGTGCTTGGGGTGATCGCTGCGGTTGTTTTCCTGTTCGTCTACCTGCCGGTGATTGAGTTGGAAGAACAGCATCTTCGCAGCATCTTTCCGAGCTACGCGTCCTATGCCGCGCAAGTTTGCCGTTTGCTGCCCCTAAGTAGCATAAACACCGGAAACAGACGTTTCTCCTGGAAGCTTTACCGCCGCAATCAGGAGTGGAAGGCCGCTTTGGGTTTCGGAGCGGCGCTTTTGTGGATACTTTGGCGGTTTTGGTCAGCTTCTCAAACGCATTGACCAGGCGGCCAGCATAGAAGTTCACAGGCAATGCTGTGATACGCTTTCGCTGATGAACGTCGGATGTTTTACGCCACTCCTCTCGCAGTTTCCCCTTGAAAAGGTCTTCGAGAAGCTAAAGAAGCTGAATATTACAACAGTTGAACTTGGTACGGGAAATTACCCGGGCGATCCTCATTGCAAGCTATCCATGCTGAAAAATGAGCATGAGCTGAAAGAGTTCAAGAAAAAGCTAGACGATCATGGATTCTCGATCAGCGCGCTGAGCTCACACGGAAACCCGTTGCATCCGGATGCGGCCGTCGCAAAGGGGTTTGCGGATACGAGTAAGCGCACTGTAGAACTGGCCGCCAAGCTCGGCGTCCCGGTCGTCATTGACTTTTCGGGCTGCCCTGGTGACAGCGATACGGCAAAATACCCGAACTGGGTGACATGTCCCTGGCCGCCGGAATATCTGGACCTCCTCGATTGGCAATGGGAAAAGAAGGTCACGCCCTATTGGATTGAGCACGGAAAATTTGCCAAGGAACACGGTGTAAAGATCGCCATCGAGATGCATCCTGGGTTTGTCGTTTACAGCCCGGAGACGATGCTGAGGCTGCGTTCGATTGCCGGCGATAGTGTCGGCTGCAACTACGACCCAAGCCACATGTTCTGGCAGGGAATTGATCCGATCAAAGCGGTTCGTGTTTTAGGCGATTCCATCTTCCACGTGCACGCAAAAGACACGCAGATTTATGATTACAACCTGCCGAAGGCCGGCGTGCTCGACACCAAGAAATATACCGACGAAAAGAACCGTTCCTGGATTTTCCGGGCTTGCGGTTATGGACATCCGTATGGCTGGTGGAAAGAATTCGTCTCGACGCTGCGCATGTACGGATACGATTATGTGCTTTCGATCGAGCACGAAGACTCGCTGATGTCACCCGATGAAGGTCTCAGCAAGGCCGCCGAGTTCTTGAATCAGCTCATTATTCGAGAGCCCGCCGGCGCAGCCTGGTGGGTATAGGACACCCTTTACTGTAGTCTTCCGGCACCTTGCGCCGGCACACAATCGTAAAAAACGGGGCGAATGGAATATCGCTCATGGTAGGCCTCGGTCAGGCGCTCCCGGAAGTCGTTCGAAGCGCCTGGCGCGACGAGATTCACGGTGCAACCACCAAAGCCACCACCGGTCATTCGGGAACCATAGACGCCGGGAAGCTTTATCGCCATATCGACTAGAAAATCGATCTCTTCGCAGCTGATCTCGTAGTCATACTGCATGCTGCGATGAGAGGCCACAAACAGGCGTCCCATTTCTCGCAGATCCTGAGCGCGCGATGCGGCTGCGAAGTCTACGACACGCTGGCTATCGGTAATGATGTGACGAGCGCGTTTTCGCGGTAACGGCGGAATGCTGTCCTGAATTTCGTGGAACAGCTGCAGCGGCACATCGCGCAGGCTTCGGACACTTGGGTCGGCTTGTTGAATAGCCGCCACGGCTTCAGCGCACTCGGCTACACGCTCGCGATAGGCGGAGGTCCCCAGTTCGTGCTTGACGAGGGAATTTACCGCGATGATGTCGACGCCCTCAGGAAGCGGAACCTCTTCGTGAGTCAAACTTCTGCAGTCAATCTTCAGAGCGGCGTGTTCCTGTCCGAAAACGGCTGCGTACTGATCCATGATGCCGCAGGGCATGCCGACAAACTGCGACTCGGCTCTTTGCGCCAGGCGCGCCAATTCGAGCGGTTCCGCGGTGACCGGGTCGGCCGCGGAGTTTAGAATAGCTATGCCGCAGCTCACTTCCAGCGCGGCCGAAGAACTCAAGCCTGCGCCGGCAGGAACTTCGCTGGCGATCCAGATATCGGCTGCGCGAATCGGCACTCCCATTTTAGAGATCTCGCGGGCGACGCCAATTACGTAATCGTGCCACTTGTGCCGGGGTGCGGCCGTCGCAACGGCCTCCGTCGCCAGATCAAACTCTTCGTCGAAATCCCGGGAAAAGATCCGAAGCTGGCCATGCGACGCGGGCGCTATGGCAACATAGCACGACATCTCCAACGCAATCGGCAGAACAAAACCTAGATTGTAGTCGGTGTGCTCGCCGATGAGATTTACCCGGCCTGGAGCGCGATAAATCGCAGGGGCTGTTGCGTTCGAAAAATGCTCACGGAACGCGGCTAAGATTTCGTCCGAAACGAGAGCCACAGAAGAGATCCTCCAAAGCCGAGAAGCACGAGACCGCACCACAAATTGACGTTCGTTGGCGGATCGAGCGCGGCCCGCAGGTCGGGATGTATCAAAGCATGAATACTCAGCAACACTCCAAGCAGCGCGAACAAGAATCCCGTAGGCCGGCGTAGATCATCCATGTGTCGATTACCAGAAGATAAGATTCAAAATTACGAGGAGCACAACCACAATGATCGCAAGTGGCACTGGGCGTTTATACCAGGGCGCATTGCTTTCCGGCGGAACGTCCGTGAATCCGTAAACAAGGTTGCGAAGTTCTGATTCTGGTTTCGGCACCGTGACCAGACTGATGAAAAACGTGACAAGCAGACAAGCCGCCCATCCATCAATCGCCACCCAGAAGCTTTGCGCCATAGCGGACGGGAACTGGTGAACCACGCCAAACCAACCGCCGTTGTGTTCGGCTACCGTCATGCCATACGTTAATGTCGCAAAAACAGTGCCGCTGATCAGGCCCCAAAACGCGCCGTGCCCGGTAGTGCGCTTCCAGAACATACCAAGAAGGAACGTCGCGAACAGGGGCGCATTGACGAATCCAAACACCAGTTGAAGGAAGTCCATGATGTTGTTGAAATTCGTCGCAAGATACGCTGTGCCGATCGAAAGGACGACCCCGACCACCGTCGTTACCCGGCCAACCCAGAGATAATGACTATCCGGCGCGTGTGGCTTGATATAGCTCTGATAAATGTCGTAGGTGAAAACGGTATTGAAGGCGGAAACATTGCCCGCCATGCCAGACATGAAGGAGGCCATCAGCGCAGTCAAACCGATGCCGAGCATCCCGGACGGATAAAACTTCGCCATCAGGGTCGTGAGCACCTGGTTGTAATCGAAACCGCCTGTCCTCGCGTCCAGCGGCAGTTCATAACCAGTCGATAGCTTCATCAGAGCCACGGCGGCTATGCCAGGCAAAATGACGACAAACGGCATCACCATCTTCGGGAAAGCAGCGAACAGCGGGGTCTGCCGTGCGCCATCCATACTGTCTGCTGCCATGGCGCGCTGGATAACCAAGAAGTTGGTGCACCAATACCCGAACGAGAGCACAAAGCCGAGGCCGGCAACCAGGCTGAACACCTCAACACCCATTGGGTTTTCGCTCGCATGCGCAACGTAACGCCAGGAGTGTGTCATCACAGGCTGAAGGTTCGCCTTAATTCCGGTCCACCCGCCAGCTTTTACCACTGCAAGAATCGAAAGCGGTGCAAAGCCCAGGATGATGAGAAAGAACTGTACGACTTCGTTATAAATTGCGCTGGTAAGCCCGCCGAGCAGCGTATAGACCAACACAATGGCGGCCGAGAGTAGAACGGAGTTGGTGAACTTCCAGCCAAGGACGAGTTGAAACAACAGGCCCAGCGCGTACATGCTGATGCCGGAGGAGAAGATCGTCATTACCGCGAACGTAATGCCGTTCAGCGCACGTGTTTTTTCATCGAAACGGAGCTTCAGGTATTCCGGCACACTGCGGGCGCGACTGCCGTAGTAAAACGGCATCATGAATACGCCGACGAAGACCATTGCGGGGACCGCTCCCAGCCAGTAGAAATGAGCGGTCATGATGCCATATTTGGCGCCCGAAGCGCACATGCCAATCATTTCCTGAGCGCCCAAATTCGCAGCGATAAAGGCAAGGCTAGTAATCCAAACCGGCACGGAGTGTCGCGACGTAAGAAAGTCTTCGCTGGTTTTGATCTTGCGTTTCGCCATCCAGCCGATACCCAGCACAAATGCGAAGTAAATGGTCAGGCTGACGTAATCGATGAATCCAAGTGTCACAGGTGAAGGTCCGTTGCGAATTGTACACTAGCCGATATTTTGGACACGCCGCAACCGTTTGCACGTGGGCGGCAAGGAATTGCTAACTTTGGGTTATGACTCTGGCGGGCAAAGCGGCGCTGTTCGTTCTGCTATTCCCTTACAGCGCAGCGTTTGCCGCTCTGTCCAGCGACGATATGAACATGCTTCAGGATGCGGGTGGATGGGAGTACCTGAGCATCGCAGATGTTAACAACGGGTTCAAAACGTCGCACGTCTGCTTCGATGAGCAGAAAGGAAAAGGCGACTGCCGCGGGACGATAGTCTTCCAAAAGGATGGAACGTTTACGCAGGATATTTCGGCGGAGGGAAAAAATCTGCGGCGGCACGGGACTTATCAGATTACGGATGATGGCATCGTTTTCGTGGATGAGCTGGAAACGAAGGATGGCCCTTACACGCTTGCGTTTGATCATACGAACAGCGTTCTAACGCTCGAGACAGTGCAGGCCGGCGTGACGATCAGGACCAGGTTGCAACTGGAAAAGGAATTCCGCAAGCGGCAGGCTGGCGCTAATAAGCCGAAACCATAAGCCGGAAATCAATGAGGAAGGGCAAAGGCGTACAGTGAATCGCCCGCACCGACCACCACATATTGGCGGCCGTCCAGTTCGTAGGTCATCGGCCCGTTGCTCACCGTGGCAGGCAATTTGAAATGCCAAAGTTGCTGTCCGTTGGCTGGGTTCCAGGCGATTAGATTGCCGGAAGGGTCTCCGCTAAAGAGCAGCTTGCCGCGTGTGTTCAGAATTCCGGAAATCGCCATGCCTTTGCCGGGGAATTCGTGCGACCACCGAATCTTGCCTGTTCGAAAGTCAATCGCTTCCAGAGCGGCGCAAAGGTAGAGATTCCGCCCATTTCCGCCGTAGCCCTCCGGATGCACGTCGATATCCGTCAAATAGGCGAGGCTGTATCCCCGCATCGCGTTTACATAGAAAAGTTCCGTATCCGGGTTGTAACTTGGCGGGAACCAGTTTGTTCCTCCCATTGCAGGAATATTGAGCAACGCGCCGTCGGTCTTCGGTTCTTTATCTTCGTTGGGAACAGGTTGGCCCAACGAGTCGACGCCCTTCGCCCAGTCAGCGCCCACAAACGGTGCACTAACAATATTTTTTCCGTTCGTCCGATCCAGAACAAAGAAGTAGCCATTGCGTGCGGCTTGCGCCAACAGTTTACGGGGCTTCCCGTCAATCTTGGCGTCGAACAGAACCGGTGTTTCCACGTTGTCCCAATCATGCGTATCGTGCGGCGAGGCTTGGAAATACCAGGCCAGCTTGCCGGTGTCGGGGTTCAGGGCCACGATGGAGCACGTCCAAAGATTCGATCCCTTGCGCCCTTGCCCCGCATAGACCGGATTGGGATTCCCGGTACCCCAGTACAGCAGGTTCAACTCAGGATCGTACGTTCCCGGCAGCCACGTCATCCCGCCGCCATGTTCCATTGCGCCTCTGCCTGGCCATGTCTCGGCCCCGGGCTCACCTGCTTTGGGTTCCGTATTCCACTGCCATTGCAGCGCGCCAGTCTCCGGATCGCGTGCCTGCAGAAAGCCAGGCACATCCATAGCATCGCCGCCCACGCCCACGATCACGTGATTGCGAATGATTATCGGCGCCATGGTCGTGAAATACTGCAGCTTCGGATCTGCGATCTGGAAACGCCACCGCTCCTTGCCGTTCTCCGCGTTTAAGGAAATAAACCAGCCATCCGGCGCCAGGAAATAGAGCCAATTGCCGTACATTCCTACGCCGCGCTGCCCGACGAGGTGGCCGCCCTGATCTTTCCACGAATATGTCCAGAGCATCTCGCCCGTCCGCCCATTCACTGCCCACACGTGATCCGGAACCGTGAAATAGAGAATGCCGTTGACCAAAAGCGGAGTGCTTTTGACTTGCGTAGGAGCGCCGCGTTGCTCCCCAATGTTGGTGCGAAAAATCCAGGCGAGGCTCAAGTTGTGAATGTTGCCCGAATTGATTTTGTCGAGAGTGCTGTAGCGGCGGCCCGAGTAATCGCCGTTATACGTCGGCCACGTATCGGTCGGAGGCTGCGACAACTTGGCAGGATCCAGCATCTGTGCGTCGAACGCTGCGGGCAGGGCGAGCGCCAGCAGCGCCAAACTCGTGATTCGTTTCATTTGAGCGTGACCAAATAGGCCAGGACATTGTGCATGGCGGCGTTGTCGTATTCGGCCAATAGCTTCCGGTGTGCGGCGAGCGGATCGTGCAGCTCCACACGAGCAACGCTGCGGTCGAACGCGAGATAGTCGCCTTGGTCATTCCACAGCGAAACCGTGAAATCATCGATCGTTTTCAGCCGGCCGGTAACGCTTTGGCCGGACGGTGGCGTTACCGTGACTGTCACCTGCGCTTTTTGGTCTTCCGCATTTATAGCGGGATACAGGAATTGTGCCTGCAGGTCGGCAGGTTGAAATTTTGATGCGATGTGAGCTAAATCGCCCGTCGCGCTATGGCAAGCGGTGCAATGTGTGTCAAAAAACGTCTTACCCTCCACGCCATTGCCTGTCACCACGTTCTGCATTTTGTAACCAAAGCGATTGGCTGCCGCTTCAACGCGGAAGTGCAGGAACTGCGCCAGATCGACTAATTGGTCGTGAGTCAAGCTTGGGAATGCGGGCATGCCCCGATCGGGACGGCCCTTCGAGACCACTTCGCCGATCAGTTCTCCTTTTTCGTCATGCAGCACCAGGCTAGACCGCACCAGATCAGGACCCTCGCCGCCGGTGGCATTTTCACCGTGGCAAAACGCACACGTTGCCGAGTAAGTCTTTTGCCCGCGGGCGGCGGCCACAGGATCTGCTTTGGGGCCCAATCCCAGGAATTCCCGGCCCCGTTCGACGCGGTTCGTATGGTCTTCGGTTTGAGCTGAAAGGCGAAATGATAGGAGCAGCGCCAGTAGCAGCCACGCGTGTAACAAACTATTTCGGAAGGTCGCCTTACAGAGCATACGCGAATGAAATCGTAGATTACTAAAACCGTGTCGAGTAGCCGCCGCCGGTGTAGCTGTTGCCCCCAAAACAACGCAAGTTAACAAAGCAAGTCAACTTCGATCAGGGCTGTATTTCAGGTACACCGTCGCCAGCGGGGGAACGTTAACGGTCAGCGAATACGGGCGGCCGTGGAGTGGGAAAGGAACGGTGTTGACGCCTCCGTAATTCCCCCAGCCGCTACCCCCATATTGCTTCGCATCCGTATTCAGAATTTCCTTCCAAAAACCTTTAAGCGGCGCGCCTACCCGATAACTATCCCGCGGCACCGGGCTGAAATTACAAATGATGATGAGCTTTTCGCTTTCCGCCGAACCATTCCGCAGAAAAGAAATTATGTTTCTATCAGCGTCGCTTGCGTCGATCCATTCAAACGTCGCGGGCTTATATTCGATGCTGTACAGCGCGCTCTCGGAACGATAGAGCCGGTTTAAGTCACCGACCAACAGGCGAATTTGTGCATGCGGTTCCTGTTTCAGCAGCGCCCAATCGATACTTCCGTCGTGATTCCATTCCGATAGCTGGGCGATCTCGTTTCCCATGAACAGCAGCTTTTTACCAGGCTCCGCATACATGTACGAAAAAAGAACGCGAAGATTTGCGAACTTCTTCCACAGATCGCCCGGCATCTTATTAATCAGTGATGCTTTCCCATGAACAACCTCGTCGTGTGAGAGAGGCAGGAGAAAGTTTTCATTGAAGGCATAAACGCTGCGAAAGGTCACGTCGCGGTGATGGAATTTTCGATGCACCGGGTCATTGGAAAAGTAATCCAGTGTGTCATGCATCCATCCCATGTCCCATTTCAAACCAAAGCCAAGCCCGCCATTATAGGTCGGTCGCGTTACTTTGGGCCATGCCGTCGACTCCTCGGCGATGGTCTGGACTCCGGGCGTCGCCTTATAGACATGTTCATTCAATCCGCGCAGAAAACCGATAGCCTCCAGATTTTCTCTGCCGCCGTAACGGTTCGGGATCCAATTGCCTTCACGGCGCGAATAGTCGAGGTAAAGCATCGATGCCACGGCATCGACGCGCAACCCATCGGCATGATACGTCTCCAGCCAGAACATCGCGCTACTTAGCAGAAAGCTGCGTACCTCCGGCCGTTCGTAATCGAAGATGTAGCTGTTCCAATCCGGATGCACTCCGCGTCTCGGATCGGCCGGTTCATATTCATGAACTCCGTCAAAAAAGCCGAGGCCGTGTTCATCATTCGGAAAATGCGATGGAACCCAATCGAGTATCACACCGATTCCGTGTTGATGAAATCTGTCTATCAAGCGCATGAACTGTTGCGGCGTGCCGTAGCGGCTGGTCGGCGCAAAATAGCCGGTTACTTGATAGCCCCACGATCCGAAAAACGGATGTTCCATTACGGGCAGAAACTCGACGTGCGTAAAACCCGTTTCCTGCACGTAGGGAATCAGCTCGTCCCCCAACTCATCGTAGGTCAGCAGACGATTGTCGGGGGTCGACCGCCGCCACGATCCAAGGTGAACTTCGTAGATGGAAATCGGCGCATCAAGGCTGTTGATCTTGGGACGTTGCAACATCCATTCGCCGTCGCCCCATTGATAATCGAGTGACCAGAGAATAGATGCCGTGCGCGGCGGAGTATCCTGAAAAAACCCGTACGGATCGGCCTTTGAAACCCGGTACGACGTAGCTGCGGATTCAATGCGGAACTGATATTTGGCGCCTTGCGACGCTCCGCTTACCCAGCCTTCCCAAACCCCCCCGCGTCCGGTTGCGGTTAATTGGTTCGCTTCCGTGTTCCAGCTGTTGAAATCGCCGATGACCGAGACACTTTTTGCGCGGGGAGCCCAGACGGCAAAATGCGCGCCTCCCTCCATCAAATGCGCCCCCATTACGCGAGCGAGTGAAGTATGCGTCCCCTCCTGAAAGTAATAAAAATCTGCGTCGGTGAAAAAATGCTGTCGGTCTGACATCAGTTGATCAGACTCAATATCCCACGTAGCGGAATTTTCACCCAATCGGGTCGGTTGTTCAGCTCGTAACTTGTCTCATAGAGTGCCTTCTGAAGCAAAAATACATCCAGCAGAAGCTTCTGCGTTTGGCGATCCGGGTCGGTGAACAAAGCGCCTTGCGCGTTCTCGAAGTAAGCTTTCAGATACTCGGCGCCAACCCAAGCTATCCAAAACGCAGCCCATTTTTCGGCCAATTGCCGGTTTGCACCGTCCTCTGAACGCTCGGCCCAATGCGCAAAAACGCCCGCATAGGCGGCGTAGGAAAATGATCGGATCATGCCCGCAACATCGCGCATCGCCAGCGTTTTGGCACGCCTTTCGGCCAACGGCCGCGCCGGTTCTCCTTCGAAGTCGATGATCACGAAGTCATCTCCGGTGTAGAGAACCTGTCCAAGGTGGTAATCGCCATGATGGCGAATTCGCATTGCTTTCACCGTGGCGTTGCGGAGGGATTTAAATTTTTCACGCAGAAGCTGCTCGCTTGCGACCAGTTTGTTTGCGTCGTCTGCGGCCTCGCCCGGCAAAGTGTCGAGCTTCTGCCGTAGCAACGTGAAGGTGCGATCTGCCTCATGAATCATCTCGCCATACAGCACCTGCGCATACTCTGGCGTGAATGGCTCGGGGGCGAAGTCAGGATCGTTCGCATCGCTGGACAAAGCAGTATGCATCTGCGCCGTGCGCGTGCCCAGAAGTCTCGCAGACTCGATGTATTCGCCGATTGTCTGGCGCGCGATCGGCGGCAGTTCCTCTGAAATCAGATCAAAGGAGTCATAGCTATCAAGATGGGGCGGGCTCGGGTTTCGCAAAGCATGTTCGAAAAAGTCCGCCACGGAGTCTTGCGCATGTTTCCAGGCATCGCCGGCGTTCGGCACAAATTTTTGCAAGATAGCGGTATAAGCCGTGTCTCCGGCGGCACTTTCATACCGAATTTCTCCCAGCACCGGCGGAGTATGGGCGAATCCCTGACGCGTTAGAAATTTGCCGATCTCGATATCGGGATTCACCCCCGTCTCAAGCTTGCGAAAGAGCTTTAATATGTACCGGTCCTCGAAAACAATGGAGCTGTTGCTTTGTTCCGCCCGTGAAATTTTGCTTTTGAGGGTGAGCAGAGGCGCTTCACAGAAGCGGTCAAATGCATCAGAGCGTTGGCCGATCAGTTTCCCAGCTCCCTTGACCTCCCGATCGCAGGCGATAGCGTCCAGCAGGTAAGATCGAAACTCCGGATCTTCGAGCGAGTTGTACAGGAGACGTTCTTCGCCTGCGTCGTCCTGCATCCGCGCCAGAATCTGGGTGTCATCCCAACCGGTTTGAGTGCTGTACACGGCAATCGGGAGAAAATAGGATTCGTGCTCATCATCCGAGTATTGAAGACGAACAATTGCCATGACTGCCCTTCGGCCCCAGCGCACGCAATCCTCTATTGAAGTTCCGCGGATCGTTTTGGTTTTCGCACGAAACCATCGCTGCCTTTGCACGAACTCTGGGAGCACATGCTCGATCTGGTTGAGCACCTCCCCTTCGCAAAGCTGCTCAAAAGTGCGCACCCGAATCAGCGGCTTATCTGTCAAATTAGGACTTATCGTCGCCGGCATATTGAATTCGACGATGAACCGGCGCTAGCGCTTTCACGAAAAGATTTCACAGGAAATACTCGAAATCGCTTTCAACGCGAATTCTGGTTCGCAGCCGGAAAATATGGCCCGGCACACTCTGCGGGTCGAGCTGTACAAAATTCCTCGCGCCCTGCCACAAATACCGCGCGCCGGTTAACAAATCATGCGCCTGGTAGGGCCTTTCCCTGTCGAACTCGAGCTTGTCCAACTGTACAGTCACAAACCCCGATTGCACATGATGAGGATCCAGATTGATAACGACAAGAATCGTATTCGTTTTATCGTCGGATTGCTTGCTGTAACAAATCAGTTGATCGTTGTCCGTAGGGTGAAATTGAATACTCCAGTCGTTCTGCAAAGCCGGGTTACTGCGGCGTGTCGAGTTTACGAGCGTGATCAACTCGCGCAGACTGTCCGGCCGGTCCAGATCCCACTGGCGGATCTGGTATTTCTCCGAATCCAGATACTCCTCGCTGCCCACCCGAACCGGTCTGCTTTCCAGTAATTCAAATGCGGGCCCGTAAATCCCGTAATTAGCCCCAATCGTTGCCGCAAGCAGATATCGAATGCTGAAGGCAGCGCGGGTACCGAGTTGGAGAAACTCCGTCAAAATGTCAGGCGTATTCGGCCATTGGTTGGGCCGGAAGAACTCCCGTACCTGCGTCTTGGTCAATTCGATCAGATACTCTTCTAGTTCCTTCTTGCCGTTGCGCCATGGGAAATACGTATAGGACTGGCTGAAGCCGAGCTTCGCCAACCGATACATGATTTTCGGGCGGGTAAAAGCTTCCGACAAGAACAATGTGTCCGGCCACTCTTGCTTCAACTCCCTGATACACCACTCCCAAAATGGGAACGCTTTCGTATGTGGATTATCGACACGAAAAATGTGGACGCCCTGTTCGATCCAATACACAAATACCGACTTCAGCTCCTGCCACATCTCCCACCACTTGGCGGATTCGAAGTCAAACGGATAAATATCCTGATATTTCTTCGGCGGATTTTCCGCGTATTGAATTGTCCCGTCGGGGCGCTTGCGGAACCATTCCTCATGCTCCGTAACATAGGGATGATCCGGGGACACCTGAAAAGCGATATCCAACGCAACCTGAATGCCCAGCCCCTCCGCCCGTTTCACAAACCTTCTGAATTCATCCAGAGTCCCCAGTTGCGGGTGCACGCTTTTGTGACCACCCTCGGCTCCGCCGATTGCCCAGGGGCTGCCCCAGTCGTCTGGTTCGGGTGTTGTTGTGTTGTTTTTTCCTTTACGGAACTTCAAGCCGATGGGATGAATGGGCGGCAGATAAACGACGTCGAATCCTAATTCGGCCACATAAGGCAGGCGAGCCTCGCAATCCGCGAAGGTCCCGTGTCTCGCCGGGTCGGGCGATGTTGATCGCGGAAAGAATTCATACCAGGCGCTGAAGCCGGCGCGTACCGGGTCTACGACCAGGGGCAATTCCCGGCCGAATTCGGTCGCGAATCGCCGGTCCGGATGTGCCAGCATGCGTGCGAACAGCGCTTCGTCGATCGCGTGCAAACGCTTTGTTTCCAGCTCTCCGTCCGCGCTTAGTAATTTCGCAGCTTCCTCCAGTTCTGCCTTGTCATCGCTTTGTGCGCGTGCCACCGCTTCGGCAATCAGGTTTGCGCCAATCAGATAATCGACAGGCGTATCACTATTTGCCTGAATGCGTTTCAGCAAGTCCTTGCGCCACGTCAGGAAATGATCTACCCAGCCGATTACGGTATAGAAATAGCGGCCAAGCTCAGTAACACGAAACGCAGCAAACCACCTGTCATTGTTGATTAATTCAAACGGCTGTTCGGCCCATTCTGCCGAGTTCTCGCGCCGGTAGCACAAAACCGCGGCGACAGAATCATGGCCGTCGGTGAAAATATCGGCCTCCACCCGGACGAGATCCCCGATTGTTCGTTTCGCCGCGAACATTCCGCAATCTATCTCGGGCGAAACGCCTTCGATAACCACTCGCCGGCGTCCGTCTCTTTTCGGCTTAACTGGTTCTGACTGCACAGGTGTTGGCATACGTTTCAGTTTGATTTCCGCTTTTTATCGATGAGGGTCCGATACAGGTCGATTGTTTGATCCGCAATCGCTGTCCAACTGAACGTTTCTTCTACACGGCGGCGGCCTGCTTTTCCAAAACGCACGCATTTTTCCGGATCACCCAAGAGGTCGTTGATCTTTGCTGCCAAATCGCGCGCGAATCGATCAGGGTCGGTGGGAAAACCGTTAATCGGATCCTGATTGAAAGGAACCAGGTGGCCGGTAACGCCGTCTACAACAACTTCCTTTATCCCGCCCGTAGCGCTGGCGACGACCGGCGCCTCGCACGCCATAGCTTCCAGGTTAATGATGCCGAAGGGCTCATACACCGATGGGCAGCAAAAGACGCGGGCGTTGCTGTAGAGTTGAATTGCTTCCGGCTTGCTCACCATTTTCTCAATCCACACCACATGGGGGTTGATTTTATGGACATGCTCCACCTTCTTTCGCATTTCCACTGCAATCTCGGGCGTATCCGGCGCGCCGGCGCACAAGACGACCTGCGTGTCCTTCGGAAGGTATTGGATTGCATCGACGAGGTGCGTAACGCCTTTCTGCCGGGTGATTCGCCCGACAAATAAGAGATAAGGGCGCGCGGCATCGACCCCCAGCGGCTTCAGTGCAGAGCGATCTGCAGTCTTGGTGTATTCGTTGAGATCGATGCCGTTGTAAATAACATGGACTCGTTCTGGTTCTAACGGATACACTCTCAAAATGTCTTCTTTCGTGCCTTGCGATACAGCAATCACGGCATCGGTATCCAGGATGGCAGTTCTCTCGATCCAGGAGCTGATCGCATAGCCGCTACCAAGTTGCTCCGCCTTCCAGGCGCGTAGCGGCTCCAGGCTATGGGTGGTCAGAACAAACGGCACGTTATAAAGTTTTTTGGCCAGCAAACCAGCGAACGACGCATACCACGTGTGAGTGTGTACGATGTCAACATTTTGGAGCGCCTTCACCTGCGTTAGATTCAGGCTCATCGTCTCTAGCGCGGCTTTAAACTTACCCTCAGTGTGCTTAGCAATTTCATCCCACGGTTCATCGCCGCGCACGCGCAGATGCGGGGCATCCGCGTTTTGGTCGCCCCAGCAATGCACCTCTACTTCAATCTTCTTTGCGAGCTCCCGGCTTAAATAGTCGACGTGGACGCCCGCTCCACCATAAACATACGGTGGATACTCTCTGGTAAACAGCCCTACTCGCATCTGACCTCCGCTCTCGTTTTGAGACCTGGCCTTGCTCGGACAAGACCTCTAGCATTCTGACAAACTAGCTTCCGATTTCGCCGGCAGCGCAAATTTACGGGAACTTTCTGCCCCTGGTACGTCTTCTAAGACAACAGGCGCTCGGACTGAGCTGGATTGAGCTGAGCGAACCTTCTTGGAGAATGCCATGCCTGTACGACAACAAGCGGCAGTTTTGTTTCTCGTTTCTCTTTTAGCCCTACCGACCCAAGCTGCTGAGTTGCCGGTAACAGAAGTTATGCTCTACAAGCGCGGCGTCGGCCTGTTCGTCCGGGATGGAATTGTCCCACCGGGACAAGATGTCCGGCTGGAGTTTCAGAACAACGATATGAACGATCTATTGAAGTCGCTGGTCATCACGGCGGCAGACGGCGCCCATGTGAAAGCGATTCGTTACGATGCCAATGAAACTCTGGAACAACGCCTTTCGAAGTTCCAATTTCGTTTGGGAGAGCAGCAGCCGCTCAGCAGCTTTCTGGATGCACTGAAGGGCTCGCGCATACAGCTGGCCATCGGATCAAAGACTGTTTCCGGGTCCATTGTCGGTGCTCGTATGTTTGTGGCGACGAATGTTCCAAGCCGCGAACAGCTCACGATCTTGCAGGATTCGGGTGATCTGGCTAACTATGATCTGGGGAATATCGATTCGCTGCACCTGCAGGATGCACACCAGCAGCAAGAACTGAAAGCCTATCTCCAGACGCTCGCAGACTCAAACGCTCGAGATCAGAGGAGCGTGTTTATTGAATCGGATGCGAAGGATTCGCGGCGCCTGCATCTTTCGTATGTTGCGCCTACCGCTATCTGGAAATCATCGTATCGGCTTATGCTCGATGACCGTGGTCCGACGCTCGAAGGCTGGGCGATCGTTGACAATACGACGGGCGACGACTGGAATGATATTCGGTTGGCCGTGGTCTCGGGGCGTCCAATATCTTTCATCAGCCCGCTTTACACGGCGCGTTACGGGCAACGACAGCTGGCTGATCTGCCGGAAGACAAAGCGGCGGGACCAGTTGTATACGGTGGAACTCTCGATGAGACTGCCAGGCTGGAACCCTCCGGACGGCCTGCAGCAGCGGCGGTAGACGGTGTTGTGGCGGGATCCGGAAACGGCTTGGGTTGGGCAAGGTGGTGGTGTTTATCAGTCTGAGGCCCTGATGGCCAAAGCGATTCCCGCAGCCCCGGCGCCGAGTTCGATTCAAGGCGCCAGCGGTGCCTCTTTGGGGGAGCTCTTCCAATACAACTTCGACGCTCCCATCACTATCAAGAAAAATCAATCCGCGATGCTGCCGTTCCTGCAAAATAAAGTGCAAGCGCGGAAACTTCTAATCTGGACCGATCAAGACGGTGAACATCCGGTAAACGCCGCGGAATTGACCAACACCACGAGCAAAACGCTCGATGGGGGGCCGATTACTGTCTATGATGGCGGCGCGTACGCGGGTGAGGCTTTGTGTGAAACGCTAAAACCCGCCGACAAGCGCCTGATTGGATACGCCGTCGATTACGGCACGCGCGTGACCACTGCGTTCGAAAGCGGTCAGCAGAGCGTCCGTGAAGTAAAGATTCAAAATGGCGTGTTGAATATCCGTTATGCGCAGCGTGAAATCCAAACATATACCGTGCGCAACGTGGATGCGAAACCAAAGACGCTAATCGTTCAACGATCCGCAGCCGACTACACCGTTGTCTCTCCCAAACCGCTCGAGCGAACAGCTACTGCGTATCGTTTTGAGATCGGCCTCCCGGCCAATGACAGTCAGAGCCTGAAGGTTGAGACGGAAAGAGCAGTCTGGTCTGCAATTGAAGTTGCCAGCGCAACGCCGGATGCTCTGGTTGTGCTGGCGGTAAATCAAAACTTATCGCAGAGTGCCCGGAATCAACTGCAGCGCGTCGTCGATCTCAAAAAATCGATCGTCGGCGCGCAAGCCGACCTCGCCGCCACGGAAACGCAAATTCACGATCTTTCGGGCGACCAGTCCAGATTGCGCTCGAATATCGACAGCCTCAACAGAGTGGCTGGCGAAGAAAATCGCGTTCATACTTATTCCGCGCAACTCGCGGCATTAGAAGACCGTCTCGCGACTCTTCGCGATCAAAGCCGGGAACAATCCGCGAAAAAGAACGATCTCGAGCAGCAGATCCGCACCGCTATTACAAAGCTCGATTTTTAACCTGGAAAGCGTTGGATCGCTTTTCCTGGGCCTCTACAGTTAACAAATCAGACTTATCTGACTCCCTGTTATCGAGTCGTCCCGCTCATGGTTCTCAAGTTTGTTCTTACTTCCGCCGAATTCCCAGTAGGCAGGAAGAACAATGAAACAGCCGCCGCTCATCGAGTCAACGCAAAACCATGCCATTGCTGGAGCACACCGTGAACAATTGATCCTGGAGCACATGGCTCAGGTAAAGCTGATCGCTCGCCGTATTCACGAACGCTTGCCCAACTCAATTAGCCTGGACGATCTGGTTTCTGCCGGGGTGGTCGGCTTGATTGCCGCCATCGACCGGTACGATGCCCGGCACGAGGTCAAGCTTAAAACATACGCCGAATACAAGATCCGCGGCGCCATCCTCGACAGCCTGCGAGGGCTTGATTGGGCGCCACGGCAACAACGACGTCGCGCACGGCTGATTGAACAGGCAATCGCAACGCTTGAGCAGGAATTACAGAGGACGCCTGATGAACAGGAGATTGCCGGACATTTGGGGCTTACTGTCTCCAATTACCAGGAGTGGCTTGCCGAATCCCGCAGCTTGACTTTGGGCAGTCTGGAGGGCGCCGGAGAAGACGCCGATGGTGGTGATCTGCTTCGCTACATTGCCGATACCGAACAAAAGTCGCCATCGGAAATTCTGGAGCGCGCTGAACTGGAGCGGACGCTTGCGCAGGCAATTGAGCGCATGCCGAGGATAGAGCGCACCGTCTTGAGTCTCTATTACTACGAGGAGATGACGCTTCGCGAAGTGGCGAAGATTTTGGACCTTCACGAGTCGCGCGTATCTCAGCTAAAAACGCAAGCCATCTTCCGGCTTCGTTCCTTCGTCAAGAAACGATGGCTTCCGCCTTCTAAGTAGTCGCCGCAAAATCGCCGGCTTCTGAGTAATCGCCCGCAAAACGGAGCCTGGGCCGCGGGACAGAACCAGCGATTGCTTGCTGATATTGGGGCCCGCGACCGGCCCTTTGCGGGCTAGCAATAACCGCTTCGCTATTCGCCCACGCCGACGTCGATCAACATCCGTTTGTGGTCGCGCAGCAAGGATATCCTTACCTCGTTATTTGGTCCGGCTTGATTCTGGAACACGGAAGTCAAATCCCGTGGGTTGGAAATCTGACGCTCACCGGCGGCGATAATCACATCTCCAGCCCGCAATCCGGCCGTTTCCGCAGGCGAACTCTTCTCCACAAATCGAATGAGAATGCCATGCTGCACCGCAAAAAACCCTGCAAGTTGGGAGTTCAACGATTCGCATTCCACTCCCAAAACAGTGTTCTTCCAGACCAGTACAGGAGCCGGTATATCAACAGGTAAGCCGGATGAAAAGAAGCGGGGGATCGGCTCACGCGACTCGGCTGCAGGTCGACGCGCCGTCAACAGAGTTGCCGTCTGCATCTTACCGTCGCGCCAATACTGGAGGCTGATTTTGCGTCCCGGAGGCGTCTCTCCTACCAGCCGGGTTAATTGCAGCCCGCCCAAAACGGCCTCACCATTGTAAGTCAACAAAACATCGCCTACGTGCAGCCCCGCTTTGTCCGCGGGCGTATTGGGTTGTACACGAGTGATGACTGCGCCACCCCGCTCCGGTTCAAGGTTCAGTTCTTTGGCGTGCTCCGCGTCGAGGTCTACCAGGCCAATACCGAGGAAACTACCGTTTGCTACCGGCAGTTGTCCGCAGACCACGAGGGCACTCAGCGCAGCTAAAATAAAAACCCGGAACATGCGATGTAATGCGAAAGAACTCGCCCGATGCTTGCGCAGCGCACCCAACACCGTGCCCGTTTTGCACGAGTTTAGTAGCAACCTCATGTCTTAGTTCGCTAATATACCTTGGCGGCCGCATGCGTCGTCTCGAGCGCCTGCAGGCAGCGCTGCCGCACATAGTCGTTTTCCTGGCGCGAATCCGACACCTGTTGGAGCACACGCAACAGATCAGGCGTCACGTCGAACTGCGGGGTTGGCGGCAACAGCACGTCGATGGCTTCCGCGCGGACCCCCGCATTATCGTCATGCTTCAAAACCTCCACCAGCGTGTGCCGGGTACCCGGATCATTTGAGAAAGAACGTAGCGCTTCCAGTGCTTTGAGCCGCACGGCCGCATTTCGGTCTGTCCGGACACAGGTCAGAAGCGCGTCCCGAACATCATCCCCCGTCTGGCCGCGCAGATAATCGAGCGAATCCACGCGCAGAGCCGGATCGGCCGGATCACTGGTTGCGCTCAACAGCGCCTTCCGAATCTGATCGTCGGATGCCGAACCGACCAATTGGCTTTCCTCAATGCGGTCAACTACCAATCGAACGCGTCCATTTTCGCCCGGCTCGATATTGCGTACCCGAGTGTAGGGCGCAACCATGTGGGGAGCGAGAGGCGGTGAAAATCGCTGCAGGTTATACGGAAAGCCCTTCTGGTCAGCCCAACGGCCAGCACCAAAGCCTAGTACCATCAGCAATATAGCGGCAGCCACGCGAGCCGGCCAAGCTGCGGAAATGACGTATAATCCATCCCACCAGCGCCTCAACCTGGCTGGGAATTCGTCTGGTGATTTAACCGATCGCGCAACCTGCACGCTCAGTTCCTGACGGCACTCGGCGAGCAGGTCGAGTGGTACAGAAGTTTGTTGCGAATTAAGAGTCGCGTGCCACGACTTTTCCCGCGCCAATGCCTGCTGGCAAAATGCGCAGCTAAGGAGATGTTCTTCGACTAACTCTTCCGCGGCGAAGTCAAGTTCGCCATAGAGATACAGCGAGAGATTACTTTGGACGTGTTGGCAACTCATGCCAGATCTCCCAATGCTGTCCGCATTTTCTGCGTTGCGCGGAACAAGCAGTTCTTGGCCGCCTCTTCGGTGACCCCTAATGCCTCGCCGATTGCCCGAAGGCGTAAGCCCTGGTAATGCCGCATTTCGAAGACGATCCGCTCACGTGGGGAAAGCTGGTCGAGGACTTCGTCAATGCGCTGCTTCACTTCCTTGCTCAACAGCGCCCGCTGAGGATCGACGCCTGCCCGCTCTTCCGGAACGAATTGAAACCGGTCAACCTCACCTTCGCTGGTTTCAACACGCGAGGTCTCCTCTTTGCGCACTTTTCGGCGCCGGATCTGATCCAGGCACAAATTCGCAACGATCCGGTACAGCCAGGTTCCAAAGGTGCAATCGAAGCGAAACTTACCTAAATTGCGGTAAACCCGCAGGAAAGCTTCCTGGTAGACGTCGCGGGCATCCTCCGGAGAATGAAGAATGTTCAGCGCCATCCGCAGTACGTTCTGATCGTAAGCACGAACCAGCTCGGCAAATGCGTTTTCATCGCCGCGCTGGGCAGCACGAATCAGAGCATATTCGTCTGACCGCTCGCTCGTGGCCGCCACGGCTGCGTTTCTGATAACTTGCGCTCCAGTTTCCACCGAAACGATGGACGTATGAGAGGCAATTTCGTCTTAATTACCTCTGCTAAAAAACCTAGCTGGCGAGTTCCAGCTGGATCAGACGCTTGCCCGCATCCAGGCCCGAAATCCGGAAGGTACGAACCTGCCCCGGCCTGGCGCCTTCGCGTGTCTCCGAGCTGGACGCACCTTGCTTCCATCTTTGTGCCAACATTGCACTTAGAGAAGAAACGTCGGCCGGCTTGGGTTCGGCTGCCGCAGGCTTCGATTCCGTATTGTTTCGCAGTTGGCAGGTCGCAATCACACCCTCGCCCAATTCAACTTTGGCCAGATCGCCATGAACTTCTACCAGACGCCCGCTGACCGTCTCGCCCGCCTGATGCTCGGAGATGAAGTGGTCAACCGTCGTCGGCTCTAACTGCTTCATGCTCAAGCGGATCCGCTTACGGCTGCTATCGATTTCGACTACCGCCGCCCGCACTGACTGGCCTTTGGTCAGCTTGTCCTTCGGATGATCCAGCCGCTTCTCATTGGTGATGTCGGAGATGTGAACCATGCCCTCGATCCCGTCTCCGAGATCGATGAAGGCGCCAAATGGCGTCAGATTTGTCACCGGGCCTTCGACAATCGTTCCCGGAGCCAGCCGCTGGGGCACGGTATCCCACGGATTGCCCAGCGCTTGCTTATAGCCGAGACTGATTCGCTTTGCCGCCGGCTCAACTCCCAGGACTACAGCTTCCACCCGTTCGCCTATCTTCAGCAGATCGCCCGGCTTCCGAACGCGCTTGTTCCAGGAAAGCTCCGAAACGTGAATCAAGCCATCCACACCGGGTAGCAATTCTATAAATGCTCCAAAATCCGTTAGCCGCGAAACTGTTCCGCTCACCCGGTCACCTGTGTTGAACGTCTGTGCCGCCACTGTCCAGGGATCGTCCTGCAACTGCTTCAAACCAAGGCTGATCTTTTGGTTTTGGGAGTCGATTTTTAAAACCTTGACCGTTAACTGATCGTCGGGCTTGATAACATCGCTCGCTTTCGCGATGCGCGACCAGGAGATGTCGCCCACGCGCAAGAGGCCGTCCACGCCTCCCAGGTCAACGAAAGCGCCAAAATCCGTAACGGACCGCACGCGCCCTTCAATGATGGCTCCTTCCTGAATCTCGTCGAACCGTTGCTGCCGCCGTCCTGCCTGCTCCTCCTCCAGAACAACGCGCCGGTCTACCACGACATCTTCTTTTTCGGTGTCCAGCTTGCTGATGCGGCATTGAATTTCCTGCCCGACAAGATTGGGCATCTCATTGGCTTCTCGAACACCGCTGCGCGAAGCCGGCATGAACGCACGGACGCCGATCTCGACGCGAAAGCCGCCCTTCACCTGCTCGCTAACGATACCGGCAATATTGTGCTTGTTTTCGTAAGCGGCCTGAAGCGCACTCCAATCTCGCGGACGTTCCACTTTCATCGTGGAGAGTTCGTAGTATCCTTCTTCGTTGCGCGGCCCTACCGATACCATCACCGTCGCGCCGATTTTCGGCTCCTCGGTTTGCGCCTCTTTCCACTTCGTAACCGAAAGCGAACCTTCCGTCTTCCGGCCGACGTCGATCAAAATGGCTTCCGGGCCAATTGACACAATGGTGCCGTTGATAGTTTCTCCTGCGCGAACATCGGCATGCTGCCGCTCGAAACTGGATAGGATTTCTGCGAAGCCGTTATCTTCCGGCTTGATTTCATCGTCAGTGGACGCGGCAGGATCGAAGTTTACGTTGCTCATGACTGCGGTGGGAGTGCTTTTATTCTGTCATACAGTGCTCAGAAAACGCACAAGCGCGCGTCGCCCTGAGCTTCGTCTTAAACTCCTTCGTGGCCGGTTGTTCGAATGCGTCGCGACGCTCTGCGCGGTGTTTGAGATCGCGCAATGAACGAACAGCAAACCGCTTCTCCGTCCTTGTCTTCCTGGCGCTCGTTATTCCAACTTCAGGACTTAGCTTGGGCAATCTTTGTGGCAATTCTTCTGATTGCCGAGCCGGAGGTGAACAACAACGCACGGATTCTTGTGCCGCTCATTGGAGTCTTTCAGATTATCGAGCCCCGGTTGAAGCTCTTTCGTTCGAAAAGAGGACAGATCGTCTCTATCGGTCTGAAGCTGATTCTCTGCTACCTGCTGATCGGTTACACGCATTCGCTCAATTCTTATTACTCGCCTATTTTTTTGGTGCCTATTGTGTCGGCGGCGACTATCTTTGATCTTCCCGGTGTGCTGGTTGTCGCCGCGCTGGCAACCTTGGGTATTTTTTCATTCCTGCTGCCGGCCTTTGTCAACTGGAGCGATCTGCCGCCCGAGATCGTGAATGATCTGTCCTTGCGCGCGGCATTTTATGCGGCGGTTGGCTTCCTTGTCTACCAGCAAGCCAGCGCGAAACGTAAAGAAATCGCGCGCACGGAAGAGGCATTGGCAAATCTACGGCTTGCTGAAGTTTCGCTGCGCCGCTCAGAGCGTCTCGCGGCGCTCGGCCAATTAACGGCAGGACTCGCGCATGAATTGCGGAATCCGCTCGGTACTATTAAGGCGTCGGCCGAGATGCTCACCCGTCACGTCGCACAATCGCAGCCGGAAATTATGGCGGAGATGGCGGGTTATATCTCTTCTGAAATTGACCGAATCAATGGTCTGATCGCAAGTTTTCTCGATTTTGCTCGCCCTTTGCGCATGAAAGCCGCCCTAAATGAACTGAATCCGTTACTCGAAGAGATCGTGCGCCAACAAAACGAGTCCGCTTCGCAAAGAGATGTGCGGATCACAATCGACAATGGTGATCCGAATCTCCGATTCGCATTCGACCCCGAATTGCTGCGCGTTGCACTTTCGAATCTGGTTCAGAATGCCGTAGAAGCAAGCTCCAGCGGGGGAGTGGTCGAGATCCGAGTCGTTCCAGGCGACGACTTTGTCATGCTGCTGGTCGCTGATCATGGCGAAGGTATTCAACCGCAGCACTTGGAGAGCATTTTCAATCCGTTTTTTACGACGAAATCCAACGGAGTTGGATTGGGCCTGGCATTGGTGTCGAAGATCGTCGACGAGCACGGCGGGAAAATTAAAGTTTTCAGTGAACCCGGAAAAGGAACGACGTTTGAAGTCCTGCTGCCAACTCAGCAGCTACTCTGATCATGCCTCCTGGACGAATTCTCATCGTTGAAGACGAAGATAAGCTGCGGCGGGTGATGCAGTTGCATCTGGAATCGGCGGGTTTTGAAGTGGATTCTGCTCCGACCGCCGAACAAGCGCTTTCACTTGCGCCGCAAGCGAACCTCGTCATCACGGATCTCCGCTTGCCGGGAATGGATGGTATGCGCTTCGTCCAGCAGTTGCATTCGCGCAGTGTTCAAGCTGGAATCATTGTGATTACCGCGCATGGAACGGTGGAAACCGCTGTTGACGCAATGAAGATGGGCGCTGCCGACTTCCTCCAGAAGCCGTTTTCCCTCGATCATCTGACTACCGTTGTCCAGAAGGCGATGGCGATTCAGTTCTTGCGCGCCGAAAACCAGCGGCTGCGAGATGCGCTGGACACGCGTTATCAGTTTGCCAACATTGTCGGCCGTAGCCCCGCCATGCGTGAAATTTTTCAGACCGTCGAGCGTGTCGCTCCCACCCGGGCGACGGTTTTGTTAGCCGGTGAGAGCGGCGTTGGTAAAGACATGATTGGACGTGCCATTCATCAGCACTCGCCGCGGAAAAATCAGCCTTACGTCAAGATAAATTGCACTGCGATCCCCGAAAATCTGATGGAAAGTGAGTTGTTCGGCTACGAGAAGGGCGCGTTCACGGGAGCGAACAGCAGCAAGCCGGGCAAATTCGAACAGGCGGATGGTGGAACGGTATTTCTTGATGAGATTGGCGACGTGCCGGGCAATATTCAGGTCAAGCTTCTGCGGATTCTGCAGGAGCGGCAGTTCGAGCGGCTCGGCTCTAATCTGACCCGCACTGCCGACGTTCGGGTGATTGCAGCAACAAACGTCGACCTTCGCGCCGCCCTGGAAGAAGGGCGTTTTCGCGAGGACCTTTACTACCGCTTGAATGTAGTGCCGCTCAACATTCCACCGCTGCGAGAGCGCAAGGAAGATATTCCTTTTCTAGCTATCCACTTTGTCCGCAAACTGTCGGACGATCTTGGCTCGGTTGGTCGCGAACTCAGCCCGTCCGCCATGGACCGGCTGGTTGACCATTCATGGCCGGGCAATGTGCGTGAGCTTGAGAATACGATTGAGCGAAGCCTTGTTCTCGCTTCCGGCCCAGTGCTGCAGGCCGCGGACATCCGCATAGAGGCGCCGCGAACCTCTAACGTGGCTCCCGCGACCCAGGCGCCGCTCTTGCCCGAAGGTGAAACCCTGGAGCACTGGGAGCAGACGATGATTAAAGAAGCGATGCGGCGAGCGAACAACAACAAAAGCCAGGCGGCAAGGCTGCTGGGATTGACGCGCAATGCCTTGCGCTACCGTCTTTCCCAGATGGGACTCGATAATGGCGAAAAGAACGAAGCCGAAGAATAAATCTACAGCCGCAAAAAGATCCGGTTTCGATACAGCGGCAAAACGAGCGCCCAGATGAAGAGAACGTACGCAATTGCGTAGGCAAGCGATGCGTTGTAGGGGTTCAGCCAGCCGGCGAACAGATTTTGGTACACAAGCTCATGAATACTGACCCCGCCAACCTTGATAAAATCCGCGAACACGCTGAGAAACTCTGATAGCACGTACGCAAGGATGGCATTTGTGCCGAAGACAAGCACGGCTGGGGTCCAACCGCGCCACCTTTTTACATCAGCTATCCAATAGCAAATTCCGAACGCAAGCGTGCTGAATCCACCCGCCAGCAAAACAAAGGTACTGGTCCATAGCTTCTTGTTGATCGGGAACACCGGATGCAACAACTGACCGGCAGCCATAAGCACCGCCCCGGCCGCCAGAAGGCCCAACGTCTTTTGCATCTCGCTCCGCCGTGAGCGAATCCACTCTCCGCCAAGGATGCCCAGGAGAACGGATGCGATCGCCGGCAGAATCGAAAGCAGTCCTTCGGGGTCCCAGCTTTTGGCAGGCGCATATAAATGCCCCGGTAGCAGAGCACGATCGATAAACGCGCCGAGATTTCCTTCCGGATCAAGACGTCCAGCTCCATAACCGGGTACCGGAACAAAAGTCAACAGCGCCCAATATCCGACGAGAAGTACCGTTGCTGCGGCCGCAATAACCGGAACGTTGGCTTTGATCCTGAGGCCGTCCGGTGTATTTTCTTGGCGGCGCGTGGCGAGGTAGAGAAAAGCGCTGCAAAGGTAACAGAGGGCGATGCGCTGTAACACGCCCGGGATGCGGATGGTGTGCAGATCGTAATCTGGAAAGCCGTACAACAACTCCGCTATAAGGAACAGCACGACCGAACGAAAAAAGATATGTCGCACCAGCACGCCGGTAGTCACTCCGCGCGCAAGTCGCGATGGCAACGAGAGCGTAATCGCCACCCCGACCATGAAAAGAAACGATGGGAAGATGAGATCCGTGGGCGTCCATCCATTCCAATTCGCATGTTGGAGCGGCCAATAGGTATGGTTGCCGCCAGCGTCGTTCACAAGGATCATGCCCGCGATAATCAGGCCGCGTAACACATCCAACGAAAGCAGGCGTTGGCTGCGAGCCCGTGCTGGCGCGGTTGTGATTTGTGCTTCAGACGCGGTTGTCGGATGCGAAGTGATAAGTCGTTCCTTTGTGCCGAAATGTATTTCTCACACTATACGCCAAGCGTCGGACGGTCCTCGGGTTTGCTTGTATTCCAGCTCGGCCAAACAATAAATCAGCTACTCTAGACAGGGAGTAGCATTTAGCTGCCCCCGCGTTTATGGGATCTGCCCAGCAAACTGAACCCGCGGTTCCCGAAAACTTCGCAGCACCAGACTTGACGCCCTCGGTTAAATCCGTCAGAGCCGGGGTTCTGGGACGGGCAGCTCGAGATAGTTTCCTGAAATTGAATCCATTCGGCCTGCTGCGCAGCCCGGTGCTGCTGGTTGCCGAATGCGGCGCGCTAGTTGTCTCGCTGATTCTCGTCCACGACCTCTGGATCTCGGGGTGGGCTCGTCTCTTCGATGCGCAGATCGCTATCTGGCTCTGGCTGACGGTTCTTTTTACAAATTTTGGCGAGGCGGTGGCGCGCGCGCGCAACAAAGCGCGAGCGGATGGGCTAAGAAAGAGCCGCTCCGAACTACTCGCCCGAAGAGCGAATGGATCGAAGATTCAGGTTGTTCCTTCCTCAAAACTGCGCGCAGGCGATGTCGTGGTGGTCGAGGCAGGCGAGTTGATTCCGGTCGACGGCGAAATTATCGAAGGTGTGGCCACAGTCGACGAATCGGTGATTACCGGCGAAAGTGCTCCCGTAATACGAGCATCGGAGGGAGCGCTCAGCGCGGTGACGCGGGGCACGCGCGTACTCTCCGACAGGGTCAAAATTCGGGTTCTAGCAACTCCTTCACAAACGTTTCTCGACAGGATGATTGCCGCCGTAGAAAGCAGTGGACAGCAACAGACAGGGGCAGAAGTCGCACTTCAAAGCATTATCGCCACGGCATCTGTTTTCGGATTCCTGATCGTCGCTTGCGTGTTTGCATTTTCCCGGTTCGGCGTTCTGACCACGGCTCCTCATGCGAAACCATCCATTTCATCCTTTATTGCGCTTCTCATCTGCCTTTTGCCGACGGCCATCGCCGGGTTGCTTCCAGCCGTCGGCATCGCTGGAATCACCCGGTTAGTGGAACACAAGGTTCTGGCGGTAAGCCGAAAGATTGTCGAATCTGCACGCGATGTAAAGGTAGTCTTGCTCGACAAAACAGGCACCATCACTATCGGGAACCGCGAGGCTGTCGGGCTTTTACCGTTCGAAGGCGTGACCGAGCAGCAACTCGCTGAAGTGGCCTTGCTGGCGAGCATAGGCGATGAAACCGTAGAAGGGCGATCCATTCTATCGTTGGCGCAACGGCTCTACCGGATTCGCGTCGCCGACTTCACAACCGCGGAGGTGCGACTTATTCCGTTCTCCGCCTTCACCCGCATGAGCGGCGTTGATATTCAGGGCCGCGTCCTCAGGAAAGGAGCGGCCGAAGCGATTCGCAATTTTGTACAACAAGCGGGAGGCTCAGTGCCCGCCTGGTTTCAGGAAACCGCGGACGGTATTGCGCGAACCGGTGGAACACCTCTTGCGGTCGCCGAAGGAAACCGCATTCTGGGTCTGATTCATTTAAAGGACAGCGTAAAACCCGGTATCAAGGAACACATGGCGCGGCTACGCTCAATGGGTGTCCGAGCCGTTTTGATTACGGGCGACAATCCGGTGACCGCTCAGGCGATTGCGCAAGAGATCGGCATGGAGGAAGTTCTTCCGCAGGCCACACCGGCCGATAAGCTGACTCACATCAAACGCGAGCAGGCCCAGCGCTTGATGGTGGCAATGACGGGCGATGGCATAAACGACGCGCCGGCTCTCGCCCAAGCCGATATCGGTCTCGTGATGGAAAACGGTACGACGGCCGCCAAGGACGCGGGGAACATGGTGGGTCTTGATAACGACCCGGCAAAGATCGTCGACGTTGTCGCAATCGGCCGCCAGATCTGGGTAACACGCATCGCCTTACTGGTGTTCTCCCTTACCGCGGGTCTCGTGCAATGCGCCGTAATCGTGCCTGCGATGCTCTCGGCTTTGCATCCCGCGCTTGCCCGCTTCAACTTTCTTCACTTGCGCAACGCTGAAAGCGCGGTGCTTGCCGCCACTATGTGCAATGCGATTTTGAGCTTGTTTCTATTGCGTGCGGCGCTCCGCGGCGTCTTCTATCGGCCGCTCCCCGTCGCTACTTTCTTGCGGCACAACGTGATTGTTTACGCTGTTGCGGCAATTCTCATTCCGCTGGCACTCATGTGGGGGCTCGACCGCCTTCTCGGGCTTTTCCACTTGGCCTGACGATGTTTTATTGCGGAATGGCAGGTCAGGGAACGAGCCGCAGCCCCGCCGTTTCCAGCGCAGCGACTTGCCTGCGCATCTGCGTTTCCCAGGCTTTCGGCAGGAGCGCCATAACCAGCAGTTGGCCGAGGATCCGCGGAGTAGGAGCGCCGCTCAGGCATTCCCGGAAGAGCTGCCAGAATACCTTCTCGCCGGCTCCTTGCGTCCGCGCCGACTTTGCGCAAATCTTAACGACGAAATACGAATAGCCGCGACCTGTCATCAGGTGTCTGCGGGACTTACCCCAACCCAACGTAAATTCCCAGTCTTCCTTTAAGGACACCCGTTGTATGGAGGAGGAGTGGTGCCATATGGCGAGCGGTTCCTTGACGACGGCCAGCCGAACGCCGGGCTCATTGAGTACTCGAAGATACCAGTCGTAGTCCTGGTGCTTCTTCAGCCCCTTGGTAAAGGGTACTCGAAGGACCAGGCTGCGCTGGCACAGGTACGTCGATGTTTGAAAGCCGCAGGCTGAGCTGAACATGAACTCGGACGGCGGCTCGGAGGCGAACGGCAGGCGCCGCGGCAAGACCTGATCCGCTGCGCCGGGCGACCGCAGAATGAATTCGCAAACGATTAGGGTTTCCTGTCCGTCTCCCGGTGCCAGGCGCAACTGCTTTTCCAGCTTCTCGGGAACCCACTCGTCGTCGTCGTCCAGGAATGCCACCCACCGCCCGGCCGCTTCGCGGGCGCCGGTATTTCGCGCTTCCGACCCGCCCACCGGCTTTTCTAATGCAACGACACGGAGCCGTGGATCGCCGATGTGCGTGAGCTGGCATTGCGTCGCCGGGTCGGCCCCGTCAATGACGACAATCAGCTCAAAGTTTCCGTAGGTCTGCGCCAGGACGCTCGCCACGGCCCGGCAAACCAGCTGCGGCCGGTCCCTCGTCGGGATGACCACACTGACAAAGGCATTTTGAGGAGCGTCAACTACGGATCTAAGCAACTCGCAGTGTAGCGATCTAAACCTGTTTCGTCAGCTACTTAGCCCCTCATTGGAGTACGGGTACAGGTGCGGGTTACTCGCTTACCCCGGATTATCCAGCCTTGAAGGAGAGATGGAGTACTGTCAATTCAAACCAGAACCGGAAATGCGCCGCTCCTGTAAAACGGTATTTACATGCGAGATAAGCGCACAGGGAGGGCGGTTGATGTCCTGTTTTTCCCGCCTATAAAAAAAGGCTGGTGGACATGACAATTCAGACTTGTTCCGGCACAACGTAGGGCGCCCGGTATGTTCCCTTCAGAAGCGTAGACGCCTCTTCATCTCCGAGCACCGTTTCCGTTGCCGGATCGAAATGGATGGTGCGCCCA
The DNA here is from genome assembly GCA_036269815.1 of Bryobacteraceae bacterium. Classification (GTDB taxonomy): domain Bacteria; phylum Acidobacteriota; class Terriglobia; order Bryobacterales; family Bryobacteraceae; genus Bog-105. The sequence goes on along the minus strand of DATBDT010000054.1, from coordinate 60,620 downwards.
AGCCGATACGATGCGTTCGCGAGATGAATGAGAGTGGAAGAAATATAACCTTCGGCGATCGGCGCGTGAATATTAGCCGCATTCCGGCTGCGCACGCAGTCAATGAAATTAACGAAGTGCTCATTGTGCACGGGCGCGGTCTTTTGCGGTCCGGGTTGCTCTTCAGGACCTAAGAATGTCCGGTATGAATCATAGTTCGAGATCGCCAGGTATCCCTTCGATCCGTAGTAAAGATTCCCGATGGTGCTGGGGACGTTCGTTGCCGGGCCGAGACTCTTGGCCGGCGCGCTGTTGTGTTTCGGTTCGGCTTGCGATAGGCCCGCTGCAGGCACGCCACCGCCGGAGAAGTCGGCCGTCCCGATTTCAGCTTCGTGGTTGGTGATCCAGCCGCGAACTTCGAAATTCATCATCTTCTTCCCGGTTGGAGTGTCGAATTCGTAAACGGCAGTGATGACATTCGGCGTCTGCTGATCGTCATCGAACAGGAAGTGGCCGCCAATCGCAGTAATCTTTGTAGGTAGACCCACGCCGAGTCCCCAGCGCGCCAAATCTAATTCGTGGATGCCTTGATTGCCGATATCGCCGTTGCCGGTATCCCAAATCCAGTGCCAGTTGTAGTGGAAACGATTGCGTGTGAACGGCTTCATCGGGGCCGGACCGGTCCACAAATCGTAATTAACGCCGGCTGGAACGGCTTCCTCGTTTGCCCGGCCAATGGTGTTGCGCCATTTGTAGCACAGTCCGCGCGCCATGTAGACATCGCCGATCGTGCCGTTGCGCATGTTGTCCATGGCCTCCAGAATCGCGGCGCTCGAACGGCATTGGCTGCCATGCTCACAGATTACGTTGTATTTTTTTACCGCGTTGACAAGCTGCCGCCCCTCCCACCAGTTGTGTGAGCACGGCTTTTCAATATAGATATCCTTACCGGCCTGCGCGGCCCAGATTCCCATGAGCGAATGCCAGTGGTTGGGCGTGGCAATCGAAACTGCATCAACGTCCTTATCCTCCAGCACCTTTCGGAAATCGACCTCTGTTTTCGGTTTGGGGAGCCCCATCTTTTCCGCATCGCCCAAGCGCTGTCTCAGGACGTTTTCATCGACATCGCAAAAATACGCGATCTCCACGTTCGGGATCGGCTGATACGACTTGACATGGTCCCAGCCACGGCCCCGGACTCCGGCCACCGCTACGCGCACACGATCGTTTGCGCCCAAAGCCTTCGCCCGGCTTTGCGTGGAAGCCGCTAGACCGGCGGCGGCCGCCGCTCCTGCTTTTAAAAACGAACGGCGTTGCGGTTGATTATTTTGTTCTGGCATGGGAACGGCACCTCTTTTTTGAGCTTACTGAATTTCAAAGAACCATCAGACCTGGCTCAGGACGCGCATCAGCCCGTCCATTGATTCAACGCTTGATGTATAAGGATCCTTCTGAGCATTCCGGTAATGTGTTTCGAGCGAAAGCGTTTCCGAGTAGTGCATTTGCTTCAACGCGCGAAATTGACCGGCGAAATCGATTTTTCCGGCGCCAATCGGCAGCCAGCCATGGCCGCTGGAATCTTTCAAATGCATATGCGCAATCCGCGAGTGATCCAGCTTGTTCCAAGCGTCGGGGAACGGGTTTTCCCCGGCTTCAATGCAATTTCCAGGATCCCAATTGTGCATCAGGGTGCGGTCGGGTAGTGCTTCGAACAAGCGTGCGGTCTCCGTTCCCGTGGCCACATTGCAGTCAAATTCGTTCTCAATCACCAAAATCACGTCGTGAGCTTTGGCTACAGCTGCGGCCTTGCCGAGATCATCCACAACACGTTGAAAGATTGCATCCGGCTGAGCGACCCGTTTGAAAGTAAAAATGCGGAGCTTCCGCGTACCGAGAATGTGCGCAGCATCGGCAGCACGCTTCAGATCATCAAGTTGCCGCGCGTACTCTCCCGTAGCCGGATTCAAATCGTTCGCACTCGCGCCCAGCGGCGTCGTCCCGGGAAGCGTAATCTTATAAACCGCGGTATCCAGAACCGATAGCTTCACCCCGGCGCCGTCCAACTGCTTGCGCAGATCACGCAGCTGGGCATCCGTTGCTTCGCGATAGACGTAAACGCTGCGGCCGCCGAGCGAAACGTTGCGAAACTCAGCCCATTTCAGACCATATTTGGGATAAAAGCTGCTGAGGGCTCGGGCAAGATCGGGATCGACTTCATCCGTGATCACGCCAAGCTTCCATGGATAATCCAACTGATTAGCCGCACTTAGGAGGGGCAGCGCACTCAGCGCCGCTGCGCCTGCTTGCAGAAAACTTCTTCTATTCATGCTTAATTTGTGGCCCAGTATTTGGCGTGGCCGATGTAGTCGGGATCGGGCAAGTTGGCAAGAATGATGCGCCGCATTTTCATGATGTCGACCTCACCCTGTTCCTGGTAGAGCACCTTGCCATCGGGGGAAAGGACCACGGTATAAGGAACCCCAGCCTCCCACTTCGGATCAAAGGCCGCTTGCATCGCTTGCGTGTCGTCCGAGCCGAAAAGCAGGTTTTTGCCGGATGAATGCTGCTTCAAAAGCATCTTCATTACGCCCGGTTTTTCGTCCGGCATATTGGCGGAAACCATTACCAGGTCGAAATCCCGCAGCCGGTACATGCGCCACGTATTTTCGAGATCGGGAAACTCGTGCACGCACGGACCGCACCAGGTGGCCCAGAAATTTACGACTAAAACCTTGCCGGTGCCGTTCGCGCGCAACTTTTTCAAGCCGTCGGCATTGACCATATCGAGCGTTACCGGCTCCTGCTCAATCTTTTTAGCCTCTGCGCTGCGCCCGGCCTCCTTTTCGATCCATTTCGTGGAACAGCCGAAAACCCCGGTATGGTTGACGGCCACCGGTTTTCCCGCCAGCAATGCGTCGATTGCATCGCGCGCCTCATGCGTTTTGACCAGATTTTCGCGCTGGCTGTTGTCGATACGTCCTTCATAGCGAAGCTTGCGCTCCGCATCGAAGATGAACACGTGCGGCGTTGCCTTGGGCCCATACGCGCGCGCCGCCGTCTGCGTGTCCCCGTCATATAAGTAAGGAAAGTCGAAGTGCCGGTAGGCCGCGCGGATTTTCATGTCTTCAAAGCTGTCGCTGACATCCGTGTAGCCAAGCTCGTCGAGGCGGATCGCGTTCGGGTTATTCGGTTGAATAGCGATCAAGGTGACGCTCTTGCCCGCATACTCGTCGTGAAGCCTCTTAATCCGTGGCTCGTAAAGTTGCGCGGTCGGACAGTGGTTGCACGTGAAAACGATCACCAGGACCTTCGATGAACTGTAATCACTGAGGCGATGAGTCTTTCCGTCAATGCCCGGAAGGCTAAAATCCGGAGCCGGAGAGCCGATCGCCAATGTCTGATGGGGTTCATCTGCGAAGGCTAGGAATGCGAATAGTGTAAGGACAATGGCGCGCCACATCTCGGAGGAATCTTATCAATTCCTATTTGAATGAATGCCGTGCTGAGCCTTTGGTTCATAATCATATTCAAGCCTCGGGGAGCCATCGCGTAAGTTATTGCGCAAACTAGTAGTTGTTGGTTACCGTGCGAATTCGGCTGCGGCTGTCTTAGGAGAAATCAAAGCTTCATGTGGATCGTTCGCCTGGCGTTGCGGCGACCGTACACTTTTGTTGTTCTTTCGCTGATGCTGTTCATTCTGGCGCCCGTTGTCATTTCACGGACGCCAACGGACATCTTTCCGAACATCGATATCCCGGTGGTGAGCATCATCTGGCAATACGCCGGTCTCTCCGCGCAAGATATTTCGGAGCGCATCGTCTATGTTTCCGAACGTACCCTGACCACCACTGTCAACAATATTGAGCACGTTGAATCGCAGTCGATGAACGGCATTGCGGTAGTCAAGGTTTTCTTTCAACCTCACGCCAACATCGACACGGGGATTGCTCAAATTACCGGAAGCTCCCAGACGTCACTGCGCCAGATGCCGCAAGGCACAACGCCGCCGCTGATTATTGCTTACAACGCTTCGACGGTGCCGATTCTTCAGCTCGCGTTTTCCGGAGCCGGCCTTTCCGAGCAGGCCTTGTACGACATGGCCAGCAACTTCGTGCGCCCGCAGCTGATTACCGTACGCGGCACAGCGATCCCGAACGTGTACGGCGGCAAGCAGCGCGAGGTGATGGTTGACCTGAACACACAAGCAATGCAGGCTAAAGGACTCGGCCCGACGGATGTCGTCAGCGCAATCGGCAATCAAAACCTGATCTTGCCCAGCGGGACTTCAAAAATCGGCGCTCTCGAATACGATGTCGAACTGAACGGCAGTCCGCGCGCTGTGGCGGAGCTAAATAATCTGCCGATTAAAACACAGAACGGCGCGACGATCTACATCCGCGACGTGGCACATGTTCGCGACGGCTATCCTCCGCAAACGAACATTGTGCGGTCGGACGGAACACGCGGCGCGCTGATGTCCATCCTTAAGAACGGCGACGAGTCGACGATCGACATTGTGAATGGGATCCGCAAACTGCTCCCGTCGGTGACCGCCGCGCTGCCGCCGCAGCTAAAAATCTCCGCGCTTGCTGATCAATCGATTTTTGTAAAAGCGTCTATCAACGGCGTTTTGCGGGAGGCCGTGATCGCCGCTTGCCTGACCGCAATCATGATCCTGATCTTTCTTGGAAGCTGGCGCAGCACGCTGATCATTGCGGTATCGATTCCACTCTCGATCCTGTGCTCGCTTTTTGTTTTGAGCGCTCTGGGAGAGACGATCAACATCATGACCCTGGGCGGTCTGGCCCTGGCAGTCGGCATTCTTGTCGATGATGCGACCGTCGAGATCGAAAACATCAATCGCAACTTCGAAATGGGCAAGGAGATTGAGCAGGCGATTCTGGAAGGTGCGGCCCAGATTGCCATTCCCGCCTTCGTTTCGACTTTAAGCATCTGCATTGTGTTCGTCCCGATGTTTTTCCTCACCGGTGTCGCCCGTTACCTGTTCGTTCCGCTAGCCGAAGCGGTTTCGTTCGCGATGCTTGCCTCTTATGTGCTGTCGCGCACTATTGTGCCAACAATGGCGAAGTATTTGCTGCGCGGACACTCACACCACGATGCCGTATCCCATCAAAACCGGAGGAATCCGTTTACGCGGCTGCAACAGGCGTTTGAAACGAATTTTGAGAAGCTCCGTTTGCGTTACGGCAGATTACTTTCGGCGTGCATTCGGCACCAAAGAAAGTTTGCGTTACTTTTTTTCGCTTTTTGCCTGATTTCGGTGGCTGTCCTGCTGCCCTGGCTCGGGCAGGACTTTTTTCCGACCATTGATGCCGGCCAGTTCAAGCTGCATATTCGGGCTCAAACCGGCACCCGGATCGAAGAAACGGCCAAGCTCTGCGACGAAATCGAGATCGCGATTCGCCGTATCATTCCCGCGGGCGAATTACAAAATATTCTCGATAACATTGGCTTGCCGTACAGCGGCATCAACACTTCTTACAGCAATTCCGGAGCAATCGGCCCGGCCGACGCCGACATCCAAGTCTCTCTCGAAGACAACCATCATCCGACGGACCGGTACCTCGAACGACTGCGAACGGAACTGCCGGACCAGTTTCCCGGCGTGACGTTTTATTTCCTGCCGTCGGACATGGTGAGCCAGATCCTCAACTTCGGACTGCCCGCGCCCATCGATATCCAGGTGCTCGGCTCGAACCTGGAGGCAAATCGGGCGTTCGCCGACAACCTGCTGCAACAAATCAAGTACATCCCTGGCACTGTCGACCTGAGAATCCAGCAGCCTTTCAATCAGCCGAAGCTTTTCGTCGATATGAATCGCACGAAGTCGCAGGAGGTTGGATACAGCGGGCGCGATGTGGCCGGGAACATACTCGTCGCGCTGAGCGGCAGCTTCCAGACGTCGCCCACATTCTGGTTGAATCCGCGCAGCGGCGTCTCTTACAGCATTGCCGCGCAGTCGCCTCAATACCAGATGTCATCGCTGCAGGATCTGCGCAACATTCCAATCACATCTTCCGGCAGCGCGGCGCCTCAAATTCTTAGCAGCATTGCGGACATCCATCGCGGCCAGGGGCTTGGCACCGTTTCGCATTACAATATCGCCCCCGTCATCGATCTGTACGGATCGGTGCAGGGGACAGATTTGGGAAGTGTGGCGAGCCGTCTTCAATCCATCATGGATGCAAATCGGTCTCGCCTGGTGCGTGGTTCGCGGCTTGCTCTGCGCGGGCAAGTGGAAACGATGCGCTCCTCGTTTCAGGGGTTGATTGCAGGACTTCTTTTTTCGATTGTCCTGGTCTACATGCTGATCGTCATCAACTTCCAAAGTTGGGCCGATCCCTTTATCATCATCTCGGCGCTGCCGGCGGCTCTGGCGGGTATTGTATGGATGCTGTTCGTCACTCACACAACTGTCAGCGTGCCGGCGCTTACCGGCTCCATCATGTGTATGGGTGTAGCAACGGCGAATAGCATTTTAGTGGTGAGTTTTGCCAAAGAACAGCTCCCGGACGTAGATACCGCGGCAGAGGCCGCCGCATTGGCCGGAACAACCCGCTTTCGACCCGTTCTGATGACGGCGTTGGCAATGATGATCGGCATGTTGCCGATGGCCGTTGGCATGGGCGAAGGCGGGGAGCAGAATGCGCCGCTCGGGCGCGCGGTTATCGGTGGTCTGTTGTTTGCGACTACGGCTACCTTGCTTTTCGTTCCGGTCTTCTTTAGCATCCTGCACGGCAGGCGAAAGAGCCAATGAAGATCAGTGGCAGAATGTGGCGCGCGCTGCTCCTTGTCTTTCTTCTATTGGGGGCAGCGGCCTTTGTCGCGGTGCGGGGAATTCTCCCCCGTGTGCGGGCGCGTGAAATTCTCGCCCGGGAAACGACGTATCGCGCCGCCCCGGTCGTCACAGTGGTTCATCCGAAGTTGTCATCACCCGGTGAAGAGATCGTCTTGCCCGGCAGCATTCAGGCGTTTGTCGATGCGCCGATTTACGCGCGAACCAGCGGCTATTTGAAAAGCTGGAAGTTCGACATCGGCGCCCGGGTGAAACAGGGCCAAATACTGGCGGAAATTGAAAGTCCCGAAGTTGACCAGCAGCTTCAGCAGGCGCGCGAGGATCTGGATACCGCGAAGGCTAATCTCAAACTGGCCCAGATTACCGCGAGCCGCTACTCCACGCTGTTCCAGACAGATTCGGTGGCCAAGCAGGATGTAGATAACGCGGTGCAGGACGCGGCAGCCAAGCAAGCGATTGTGAAGTCGGCGCAGGCGAATGTCGGGCGGATGGAACAGATGGTGGGCTTCGAGAAAGTCGTCGCTCCTTTCGACGGCGTTGTTACAGCGCGCAATACGGATATCGGCCAGTTGGTAGAAGCCGGCTCGTCGGCCAGCGCCGCGCGTGAGTTGTTTCATGTAGCGGATATCACAAAGCTGCGCGTGTTTATTAATGTCCCGCAAGTTTATTCGCACGAGGCGGTGCCGGGCGTCAAAGCAAGTCTCACGCTCCCGGAGGAACCGCAAAAGCAGTTTCAGGGAACGATCGTGCGTACGGCAGATGCGTTCGACCAGGCTACACGTACGCTCCTTGTTGAAGTTGACGTGGTCAATACGTCGGGTTTGTTGCTTCCGGGTGCTTACGCGCAGGTTCACTTTAAAGTAAGTTCGAAAGCTCCCGCGCTGCTGATTCCACCAACGGCTCTCATTTTCCGGGCTGAGGGTTTACGGGCTGCCACTGTGGCTGCCGATCATGCCGTGCTGTTGCCGGTTACGCTTGGCCGCGATTTTGGAACGGAAGTGGAGGTCATTGACGGCCTTTCCTCGAATTCCCTTGTTATCGTCAACCCGCCGGACTCTCTGGTTAATGGCGAGGCCGTCCGCATTGTATCGCCCTCGCCGCCAAAGCAGATCGAAGAGTAAATTTTGAAAAACAGGTCTCTATAAATTCTTGTATGAAGCATCTCTGTCGGTTTTTTACCATTGGTTTTTTTTGTGTCGCTTCCGGCGTCTGGGCGCAAGACAGTTCTTCCGCGCTACCGAAAAGTATTGACACCAAGGCGCTGGACCTTACGGTAAATCCGTGCCAGAACTTTTATCAATACGCCTGCGGCAATTGGATGAAGGAGAATCCGGTGCCGCCCGAGTTCGCGCGCTGGGGGCGATTCGATGAATTGCAGGACCGCAATCGCGAGGAGTTACGCAAAATACTCGAAGACGCCGCGGCAAATCAGACGCGGTCTGCACTAGATCAGAAAATCGGCGGGTACTATGCATCTTGCATGAACGAATCCGCGATCGATGCGGCGGGCGATAAACCCCTCAAATCCGAGATCGACCAAATTCTTGCCATCGGTGATAAGTCAGGCATCGCTGCCCAGGTGGCGCGCTTGCATCAGCAGATGGTGAACGTGTTCTTTCGTTTCGGTTCCCGGCCGGACCCGGACAACGCCCATTTGGAGATTGGCGAAGGCGATCAGGGCGGCCTGGGCTTACCGGACAGAGATTATTACTTTCGGCAGGACGAAAAATCCGAGGCAACCCGCAAAGAATATGTGAAGCACGTTTCCCGCATGTTCCAATTGCTTGGCGATAGTCCGGCAACGGCCGACGCGAAAGCTGCGGCGGTTATGACGATTGAAACGTCGCTGGCAAAGAGTTCTTTGAATCGTGTCGAGCGCCGCAATCCGCAGAAGCTGCACAATAAGATGACGCTCGAAGCGTTTACACAACTTTTTCCGGCATTCAATACCGCTCAATATCTCAGCGACGTTCGCGCTCCCGCTTTCAAAGGGATGAACGTCAGCGTGCCGGATTTCTTTCGCAATCTGAATCAGGTGCTCGAAGCCACATCGCTCGATAGTGTCAAGACATACCTGATCTGGTACTACGTTTCGAGTTACGCCGAAGATCTGAGCAAACCGTTCGTGGACGAAGATTTTGCGTTCTACTCGAAGTATTTAACGGGCGCTCAGCAGATCCAGCCACGCTGGAAGCGTTGTGTTCGAAGCACAGACGACGCCCTCGGGGAGGCTTTGGGACAGAAGTACGTGGAGACGAACTTCGCTGGTGCATCCAAAGAAAAGACCCGCGCGCTTGTAGCCCAAATCGAACACGAAATGGCGCTGGATATTAATTCGCTGACCTGGATGAGTCCGCAAACGAAGCAGCAGGCTTTGGTAAAGCTGCAAGGTGTTACGAACAAAATCGGCTACCCCGATCGCTGGAAAGATTACAGCAGCGTCAAGATCGTGGCCGACGATTTGGCGGGAAACGACGCGCGCGCTCGCGAATATGAAGTGCAGCGGGATATCGCGAAGATCGGGCGGCCGGTCGACCGCAGCGAGTGGGGAATGACGCCGCCAACCGTGAACGCCTATTACAGTCCGAATCAAAACAACATTAATTTCCCGGCCGGCATTTTGCAGTTGCCGTTCTACAACGCGTCGCGGGATGAGGCAGTAAATCTGGGCGGGATTGGCTCGGTGATTGGACATGAGCTTACCCATGGATTCGACGATCAGGGACGCCAGTTCGATGCCGACGGTAATCTCCGTGACTGGTGGACAAAGGAAGACGGAAGCGCCTTCAAAGAACGGGCCGATTGTATTGCAAATGAATATGAGAAGTTCAGCCCGGTTGCGGATGTTCACTTGAACGGGCACTTGACGCTTGGAGAAAACGGCGCCGACAATGCGGGTGTCCGGCTTGCCTATATGGCGCTGCTTGATTCTTTGGCGAGCCACACCATCAGCAGCGACAAAGTGGATGACTACACGCCGCAGCAGCGTTTCTTCCTTGGATATGCCCAGCTCTGGTGTCAAAACACACGACCTGAAGAGGCCTTGCACCGCGCACAAACCGATCCGCACTCTCCAGGGCAGTTTCGCGTAAACGGTGTCGTTCAGAACATGCCTGAGTTTGGGCAGGCTTTCGCCTGCACCGCCGGGCAACCAATGGTTGCTGACAATGCCTGCCGTGTTTGGTAGGCCAGGAGTGTTCAGCGCTGTGATGAGGCGAATTTACCGGGCGGTTCTTATTCTTCTTCCATTGGTGGCGCTTCGGGCCCAAGTGCCGATTGAAAAGGCGTCGTCCTCAGGTGTGGATCTAAAAGCGATCGATCTTACGGTCGAACCGTGCCAGGATTTTTATCAGTATGCATGCGGAAACTGGATCCGGCAGAACCCCATTCCTGCTGACGAAGGTTCATGGTCGCGCTTCGACGAGTTGCACCAACGGATTCAAACCACGCTGCGGCAGATTTTAGAAGATTCCGAGAAGCATCAGAGTCGCTCGGCGACCGATCAGAAAATCGGAGCGTTTTATGCGTCCTGCATGAATGAGGCTGCGATCGAGCAGAAGGGAATTACTCCGCTCGCGCCAGAGTTGACACGCATTGAAAAGATTTCGACGCCTCAGGAATTTGTCGCCGAAATAGCACGGCTGCACGACCGGCAGGTGGACGTTCTTTTCAGCTTCGGCTCCGAGCCGGATCCCAAAGACGCGCGGATGATGCTGGCGGAACTGGATCAGGGTGGCATTGGCCTTCCGGAACGCGACTATTACTTCAGAACAGATGCGCAGTCGGAGGATCTGCGCAAGAAATACGTAGTCCACATCGCCAAAACGTTTGAGCTGATTGGTGTGCCGGCTGTGGATGCCGCAAAAGATGCAGCGACTGTGATGTCGATTGAAATAGCTTTGGCCAAAGCCTCTATGGATGTCACGTCGCGGCGCAATCCCGAATTGCTGGTGAATGAGATGTCAGATGCCGAGTTGGCGGGAATGAGTCCACGCTTCGATTTCACGCAGTTTTTCGCCGATTTGAAAACGCCCGAATTCCAGAAACTGAACGTGAATGTCCCGCAATTCATCAAAGGTCTGAACGCTCTGCTTGAAGCGCAGAGTTACGACAATCTGAAGCTGTATCTGAAGTGGCGATATCTGAGCGCCAGCGCAACCTTGCTGACGAAGGCGTTTATAGATGAGAACTTTGACTTCTATGGGCGCACGCTCTCCGGCGAAACACAGGTCCGTCCACGCTGGAAACGTTGCACGGGGACGTCCGACGATGAACTTGGCGATGCGCTGGGGCGTAAGTTTGTCGATGAAACGTTCGGCAAAGAAGGCAAAGATCGGACGTTAACGATGGTGCAGGGGATTGAACGATCGATGGCGGAGGACATTCAATCTCTTTCCTGGATGAGTTCCGAAACAAAACAGAAGGCCTTGCAAAAACTAAGCGCCGTTACGAATAAGATTGGCTATCCGGATAAATGGCGCGATTACTCTAGTGTCAACATCGCTGACGATGATTACTTTGGAAACTGGTACCGGGCAAACGAGTATGAGAGCCGGCGGAACCGTTCAAAAATCGGCAAGCCGGTAGATCGCAGCGAGTGGAGTATGACGCCGCCCACCGTCAATGCTTATTACGATCCGGCTCAAAACAACATTAATTTTCCAGCCGGCATTTTGCAGCCGCCCTTCTATTCCAACCAAGCGGGCGATGCGGTAAATTACGGCGCGATCGGCGTTGTCATAGGCCATGAACTCACGCACGCTTTCGACGACGAAGGCCGTAAGTATGATGCCGACGGCAATCTGAAGGATTGGTGGCAGCCGCAGGATGCCAAGCGCTTTGAGCAATTATCTGGTTGTCTGGCGAATGAATACGGCTCATTTACCGTGTTACCGAAATTGCACGTTAACGGCCAACTCACGTTAGGGGAGAACACGGCTGATAATGGTGGTCTTCGTCTTGCCTATCACGCCATAATGGCCGACCTTGCGTCGAAGAGCGTTCCTGAAACTAAGAAAAAAGACGGCTATACAAACGCACAACAGTTTTTTCTTGGTTTTGGCCAGATCTGGTGCGCCTCAATGCGGCCTCAAACTCTGCGAGAACTGGTCCAAACGGACCCGCACTCACCGCCCCAATTTCGAGTAAATGGGGCGATTGTCAACTCGCCGGATTTCTCTGCGGCGTTCGGATGTAAAGCAGGAGATAAAATGTATGCCGCGCAATCGTGCCGGATCTGGTAGCTGCGCCTTATTCAACACTTAAGGGACAATAAGGGCACGAACCGATGTCAGAACAAAACAGCATGCTCCTCGAGGAGCAGTTTCCGATCCCTTTTGGCGAATTCCGCACCGACCAGGTCGAGCCCGCGATCGACGGGCTCCTCAAGATTGTAAAAGAACGGCTGGCGAAGCTTGGAAACGTTGATCCTACCTATGAAGACATACTGCTGGAGCTCGATCGCGTCACATCGCCGCTCGATTATGCGATGGCGATTGTGCGGCATTTGGAAGGGGTGACCACCACACCGGAGTTACGCGCCGCTTACAACGCCATCCAAGGGCCGGTCAGCCTGTTCTACACATCGATTCCACTCAATTCGGAGTTATGGACCGCCATCAAAGCGGTAGCTCATAGCGAAGGAACGAAAGCGCTTGAAGGGGTGCATAAACGATATCTGGAAAAAACTGTCTCGGGTTTTCGGCGTGCCGGCGCCGATCTGGATGAGGAAGGTAAAAAGAAGCTCGAACAGATCGATGTTGCCTTAACTAAGGCGACGACGAAGTTCTCGGAAAACGTTCTGGACGCAACCAACGCGTTTGAGTTGCTGGTCGAAGACGAAGCACAGCTGGCCGGGTTACCGGAATCTGCGCGGAATGCCGCTCGTGAAAGCGCGAAAGCGAAGGGTAAGGAAGGCTGGCGGTTCACGTTGCAAGCGCCTAGCTACATCGCGGCCATGACCTATCTGGACAATCGGCCTATCCGTCAACAGCTCTGGCGTGCGTTCAATACACGCGCCGCGTCGGGCGAACATGATAATCGCAACTTAATTTGCGAAATTCTCAGCCTGCGGCGGGACAAGGCTCGCTTGCTCGGGTACAAAGACTTTGCTGATCTCGTGACGGAAGAGCGGATGGCGCACGCGGGGGCGCAGGCGCAAAGCTTCGTCGAAGACTTGCGCGCGAAGACGAAGCCGTTTTTCGATCGCGAAAATGAAACGCTCCGCGAGGCGGGCAGTAGCTATGGGTATGCGACGATCGAACCCTGGGACGTCGCCTATGTTGCCGAAAAGCAGCGGTTGGCGCTTTACGATTTCGATGAAGAAGCGCTGCGGCCTTACTTTGAGCTGAAGAATGTTGTCGCGGGCATGTTTGAAATCTTCGGCCGGGTGCTGGGCATCAGGGTCGTCGAGGACCCGGAGGTTCCCGGCTGGGACCCGGCGGTGAAATACTACAAGATCGAAGATGCATCTTCAGGAACATTGCTAGGTGGTTTTTATACCGATTGGTTTCCGCGCGAAAACAAGCGTGGCGGCGCCTGGATGGATTCGCTTATCACGGGCGATCCCGACAAATCGAAGCCTCACCTCGGGCTGATTTGCGGCAATCTTACACCCCCGGTCGGCGATACTCCCTCTCTACTGACTCATAACGAAGTGGAAACCATTTTCCATGAATTTGGCCACCTGCTCCACCATGCGCTCAGTCGTGTGCCGGTGCGGAGCCTGGCGGGTACGAACGTTCCATGGGACTTTGTCGAGCTGCCATCGCAAATCATGGAGAACTGGTGTATGGAGCGCGAGGCGCTTAATCTTTTCGCACGCCATTACAAGACCGGAGAATTGATCCCGGACGATCTGTTCGAAAAGATGAAGCGAGCACGCAATTTTCGTAGCGCCAATTCTCAGATGCGGCAACTCGGGTTCGCCTTGGTGGATCTCAAGCTGCACCGTGAATACGATCCCGATGCAGATGGCGAAGTGCTGGCCTATACGCGCGAGATCGTTCAGCAGTTCACTCCCGCCGCTTTGCCCGGCGACTACGGAATGGTTGCGAGCTTTACCCATTTGTTCTCGAGTCCGGTTGCTTATGGCGCCGGGTATTACTCCTATAAATGGGCGGAGGTGCTCGATGCAGACGCCTTTACCCGATTCCAGCGCGAGGGAATCTTCAATTCAGAAACAGGTGCGTCTTATAGGCGTCACATATTGGAACGCGGCGATAGCAAAGATCCCGCGGACCTGTATCGGGAGTTTATGGGACGCGACCCCGACGCGACTGCCTTGCTTGATCGGTTGGGACTCTCGCAGGCGGCGTAGTACCGCCAAATTGCGACTTTCTTTGACATAGGACGCGAATGGTTGCATGCCAATAGATAAACCTGAGGTGCATCCAGAAGAGGCGGCGGACGAAGTTCTTAAGCTACGGGCCGAATTGGAGCGGTCGCAATCTATCGCCCACGCAGCAATCGAAGAGTTGCAGGGATTTGCTTACGCTGCGAGCCACGATGTCAAAGAGGCCTTGCGCTCCGTCGGCTCCTTTTCGCAGATGCTTGTTCGCCATGCACCGCCCGATCCCGAACTGGCGGAGTATGCACAGTTCGTTACTGACGGCATCCATACTGCGACGGCAATTCTCGACCGGATGAATATGTTCGCACGGATTGATGTCTCACCCAGAACGTCAACCCTCGCGCTTGCTGTCCCGATTCAAATGGCGGTGCTCAAACTGCAGCCTTCTATCTCCGATGCGGGAGCCAGTGTTACCTTTAACTCGCTGCCCGAAGTGAATGGGAACGAGTCGCAACTGCAAATGTTATTTGAGAATCTCATCGACAACGCAATCAAGTACCGAAGCGACGATCCTCCGCGCGTAGAGATATCGAGTGAGGAGACCGATGACGGGCATTTGGTGTGCGTTCGCGACAATGGCGTCGGGATTAAACCTGAGTACCACGAGTTCGTTTTCCAGCCGTTCAAGCGGCTACAGGGGAAAGAGATCCCGGGCATTGGGCTTGGCCTCGCAATTTGCTCGAAAATTGCGCGAGGCCATCAGGGCCGGTTGTGGGTCGAGAGCAGTGGGGTCGACGGGTCGAGATTCAACCTGTTGCTTCCTTACTAAGCACGTTGAGCCCTTCGATTGAGCAATACTCGCTACAACGAAGCCGCTGTGCGGCGGGCGTTACGCGCTACCGGTGAGCAGCAGTTAGAGAACGATACAGTAGCTCGTCCCGCATGGCACCGGTGCATGCCATAGAGCGCCATCATGTACGTTGACACGAGCCGCTCCTCACTGCTGACTGTCCATCGTGGATTCGCGAAACGCCGACTCGCTCGGCGCTGCAGAGTCACGCTCCGACCCCATTGTTGCGAGTGCAATCTGCTCCGCCGCCGCCTTCGGTGTCCGGTCCGCAAACACAAGTCCATTTGCCTCCTGGAAGGTATCGGCAAATTGCGTGTAGCAGAATCCGGCAAGCGCAGGCAGGCTCGTCACCGTGTGCATCAGAGCGCGATATCGCTCCAGAAACTCCTGCGCGGTCTTCGCTTGAGAGTAGCCCCATACACCTTCGTGCCTCGGGCTGAACGCAATGCCTCCGAACTCAGTTAGAACAATAGGTTGATTGCTCGTGGGGTGGCCATCCACTACCAACATGCGGCCGCCGGGCCGCTCGCGTTTGAATAGCAGCGCTTCCACTTCTTCCATTCCATAGCGCCTGCCAATGCGCTCCGGCTGATCATCGTAGTCGTGAATGCCGATGACATCGGTGGCAACGCTCTCCCAACCGTCGTTTCCAATCACCGGACGCGTTGGGTCCAGTGTCTTTGTCAGGTGATAGAGCGCCTGAACATAATGCCGCTGTGCAGGGCTGTTCGGCAAGTCCGGAACACCCCAGGACTCATTGAACGGGACCCACGCCACAATGCATGGGTGACTGCTATCGCGGTCCAACACCTCTGCCCACTCGCGCGTTAAACGCTTAATCGAAGTGCGGGTGTACCGGTAGGCGCTCGGCATCTCCTCCCAAACCAGTAGACCCAGGTGGTCCGCCCAATATAGATACCGCGGATTCTCAATCTTCTGGTGTTTGCGCACGCCGTTAAATCCGAGCTGTTTCGCAAGCAGAACGTCTGCCCTATATGCCTCATCATCAGGCGCCGTCAGCCCCGTTCCCGGCCAGTAACCTTGATCTAGCACCAATCGCAAGTTCAGCGGCCGCCCGTTTAAAATGAACCGGTCTCTTTCAGTTGTAACGCTGCGCAATGCCGTATAACTGTGCACGCGGTCAAGCACCAAGCCCTGGCTGTCGCGCAGTTCCAAATCAACATTGATGATGGTTGGAGACGCCGGACTCCACAACAACTCATTTCGGTAGTCGTCAACGCCCGGATCGGAAAGAGCAACCTGCCTGTGAACTTCTCCCCCAACTACCGAATATGTATCGTGTGATAGCGTAACGTTGCCGACGCTCATTTGGACAGCTAAAATAAGCCCTTCTGCGCGCTTTCCTCCGATCCCCGCTTCGAGCCCGATCTCCCACCGCTTCAGGTTCGATGTCCATCGCAGCGTCTGAATGAATGATGCCGGGACGATCTCAAACCACACCGTCTGCCAGATCCCGGTTGTGCGTGGGTACCAGATCAAATGCGGCTTCCGTTTCCAGTCTTGTTTCCCTCGTGGCTTGGCCAAATCGAACGGATCATCGTCGGCCTTGACAATGACCTGCTGCGGGCCTTCGGCGCGTAAAGCGTCTGTAATGTCGGCGCGGAACGGCGTATAACCACCCTGATGCGCGCAAACTTTTGTCTTGTTCACCCATACAGTGGCGCAGTAATCGACAGCGCCAAAATGCAATAAAAGCCGCTGCCCCGGCTTCAGATCAGGTACCGCAAACTCCCGCCGGTACCAGACAGCTCTGCAAAAATCGCAACTGTTTACGCCGCTCGCCAACGTCTCCGGACTGAACGGGACAACAATGGTGCGGTTCCATTCGACTGCCAGCGGATTGGTCCACCTCGCCTCCTGATCCAGCGCAAAGTCCCAAACCCCGTTGAGGCACGTCCAGTCGTCTCTCCGCAACTGGGGTCGTGGGTACGCATCGTAGTTCATCTCTGGTTCGCTCACAATAGGCACTTACGTCTGACGCCGGCACAGGGCAGAAAGGATCGCCTTGATTCGCACTTCGTTCACTCCGACATCCACGCGTCTGGTTCGAAGAAGATCCTTCGCGCTCTTAGCGTCCGATGTGCTTGTACGAATTTCGAGCAACGGCTTTCAGCGCCGGCGCGCCGGATAGACTTCGGGATGGCGGAATAGGGCTGCGGTCACACGGCACTCCGCGCCATGAACGATCGCCGGTTTCGCGATGACGCTGATAGGATCGCCAACATGAGATGGCTCGCTATCTTATTGGCCACTAGCGCATTCTTAAAAGGCCAAATTCAAACGGGGCCGCCCTTGCCCTATCGCGTTGTGGAAGGTTGGCCGCAACTTCCGGCAGGATGGAACTTTGGCGAAGTCGCGGCCGTGGACGTCGATACGAACGACAATGTATGGGTTTTTAGCGATGGGCCACATCCGGTGATGCAATTCGACAAGTCCGGCAAGTTTCTACGCGCATGGCCAGAATTTCTTGGCAAAAAGCCACACGGGTTGCGCGTAGGCCCGGATGGAAATGTTTGGACGGTTGACCTTGAAGCTCACCGCGTTATGAAGTGGACGCCGGAGGGCCGGCTGATCATGAACCTCGGCACGGGAGAGCCCGCGCCCGATAACAATGCGAAGTACTCGTTCAATCGACCTGCGACCCTCAACTTCGGGGCAAACGGTGATTTTTTTGTCGCGGATGGCTACCGGAATTCGCGCGTGGTTCACTACAGCAAAGATGGCGAATACTTGGGCCAATGGGGCACAAAGGGATCCGGCGACGGCGAATTCAATCTAGTGCATGATGTTGCCATTGACAGCAAAGGGCGCTTGTACGTGGCTGACCGAGTCAACAAGCGCGTGCAGATCTTCGATCAACAAGGCAAATTTCTGAGCAAGTGGACGGATCTCGGTGTACCGCAGGGGCTTTACTACTTGAAGAGCGAAGACGTCCTTTACATGTGCGATGGTGATAATTCACGCATTATCAAAGTGAATTTGGACGGCAAGATTCTGGGCATGTTGGGTTCATTCGGCAAGATTCCCGGCAAGATTGATACTCCACATTACATCGCCCTGGACAGCAGCGGAGCCATCTATGCGGCGGATTTCCGCAACTGGCGCGTTGACAAGTTTGTGAAAAAATAGCGCCACCCGCTCTGCCCCACTCACGAAAGCTCTTTTGACCGGCGAAATCTGATCTTTTGGTGGTACTTACGCACGCGTGGTGCATTTCGGCCACCCCGTCCAGTTTTGAATTTCCTCTAACCTGCTAGTTGTCAACGAGTTAGTAGTTGGCAATAGAAGTGTAATTAGCCAGACGTGGTTTGGCGTATGCGTCGCAGACTGATCTCCCTTCCGGTGCTTGTAGCTTTCCTGCTGTTGATCAGCAAAGCACCCGTAAACGGTCAATTCGCTTCTGCCGATCCGCAATACAATCCGGGCGCCCCAGGGTCGCTGACTGCCCAGCAGTATCCGCAGGCGCAGCAACCTTACCCTCAAAACCCGGGAACGTATCCGCAAGCCCCCGGCACTTACCCGCAGAGCAATGGCTACCCGCAAAACGGTCAGCCATACGGCAATCAACCAATGCCGCCCGGGGAAAACCAGCAGGATTTGACGGCAGACAGACAGCATGGGGTAGCCCGCCTGAGTGTTGCCGACGGCGAGGTGAACATTCAGCGAGGCGATGGAACGGGTCTGGTGGCAGCGGCTATCAACGCTCCTTTGGTGGCGCAAGATCATGTTCAGACGGCTGCAGACGGCCGCGCAGAAATTGAGTTTGACTACGGCAACGTGGCGCGGGTGGCGGCCAACACCGAGGTCGGATTTGGCGATCTCGAGTACCGCCGGTATCAACTGCAACTCAGCGCCGGCTCGATTGTTTATCGGCTGCTGCGAAATTCAGGTGCTCAGGTAGAAATCGACACACCGAGTATCGGCATCCGTCCGTTGCAACCGGGTGATTACCGGGTCTCCGTCTTCGCGGACGGATCGACACAGATTACGGTCCGGGGCGGCGCCGCCGATGTCTTAAGCCCGCGCGGGTCGCAGTCGCTTGGACCAGGGCAGAGTTTGTTAGTGCGCGGCAATGCGAACGACCCTGAGTTTCAGAGTGTCGCTTCACCGCAGTATGACCAATTTGATGCGTGGAGCCAGCAGCGCGATCAGCCCTATCAATCCGCGCAGAGTTATCGCTACGTCAGCCCGGACATTGCCGGCGCGCAAGACCTGGATGCGAATGGAACCTGGGTGTCTTCGCAGTACGGGCAAGCATGGGAACCTACCAACGTCAGCGCGGACTGGTCGCCTTACAGTGATGGCAACTGGGCCTATGAGCCTTACTACGGCTGGACCTGGGTCGATGCTGCGCCTTGGGGCTGGGCCCCTTATCATTACGGCCGTTGGTTTGTGAATGGCGGCCGCTGGTGCTGGTGGCCGGGCGGCGGGCGCGTCGGCTTCGGTTGGGCGCCGGCGACGGTCGGTTTCTTCGGCATCGGAGGCGGTGTAGGTTGGGTGCCGCTGGCGCCCTATGAATACTGTCCACGCTGGTGGGGAAGCGGCTTTGGTTTATCGATTGGCTTCCGTTTCGGCGGCGGCTGGGGTGATAGATGGCATGGGGGCAGTATCTGGAACACATACCGCAATGCCGGGTATCGAGGCGGAGCATTGATGGCAGGCGCCGGAGCATTCGGCGTTCGTGGCGGGCGGTTCGCAGCGGTGCCGCGAGGGCAACTGAATTCGGCGGCTTTCATCAACGGGCGCCTGCCGGTTACACCGACCAGAGCGAGCTACTCCTTTTCGAACCGCCCGGCATTCTCGAATGCGCGGTTTGAAGTCAGTACGAGAGCGGGTAACCGAACTTTCTTCCATGCGCCACAAAATGGGTTTGCCCAACGAAATGGCGGCTATTCGTCGCAACGGTCAGGCAATTCGGGTTTCCAGGCGCCTCGTGGTCAGCAATCGCCTGCCAGGACCCCAGGCGGCTGGCAGAGTTTTGGTGACCCGGGTAATGCCGGTCGGATGAACTTCGCACCGAGTGCGGAGCAGAACGGAGGCTGGCACAGCTTTGGAGAGTCACAACACGGGGTAGCGCCTCGTTCGTATGCTGCGCCCCAGCCGCAACAACAGCAACGATATCAGTCAGGCTATTCGCAGCAGCGATATAACGCCCCGTCTTACCAGCAGCCGCGCTACAACGCCCCGGCAAATCAGCAGCCGCGCTACAGCGCACCGTCTTACCAGCAGCCGCGCTATAGCGCTCCGCAACCGAACTATCGCGCGCCTCAGTATCAGCAGCATTACTCGGCGCCTTCGTATCAGCAGCCGCGTTCGAGTGCGCCTTCCTACCAACAGCATTACAGCGGCGGAGGCGGCCAGCATTACTCACAGCCGCACTATAGCGCCGCTCCGCGTGGAAGCAGTGGCGGAGGTTCGTCGCACAGCGGCAGTGGTGGCGGCCACTCCAGCGGTGGCGGAGGTCATCACCGCTAGGAACTTTGCCAATCATCGGTTCAAAAATTTGATTTCCCTCGTGCCGCTCCGGCCGCCCCTGACAGGGTTGGAGCGGCCTTTTTTTTGCAGCCGTTTCCACAACTCGCGCGTTAGACTGGAAAAGAAATGCCGCTTCCGAGTGACGATTTTTATCGGATAAAAAAACTGCCGCCTTACGTGTTCGCCGTTATCAACGAACTGAAGGCAAAGGCACGGGCGGCAAACCTCGACATCGTAGACATGGGGATGGGAAACCCGGACGGAGCAACCGCGCAGCCGATTGTCGACAAGCTCATTGAAGCGGCCAAGAATCCCCGCAATCATCGCTATTCGCTTTCGCGCGGCATCCCCCATCTGCGCGATGCCATCGTGGCCCGGTATCGATCCCAATATGGTGTTGTTCTCGACCCTGAAACCGAAGCCATCGTGACCATCGGCGCAAAGGATGCCTTAGCCCACCTTTTGTTTGCGATTATCGGTCCGGGCGACGCGGTCGCGTCTCCCAATCCGGCGTACCCGATTCATCAATATGGGGTGATTATGGCCGAGGGAGAGGCAGTGATGCTTCCCATGCCGGATGCCGCGACGTTCTTGCAGGCCTTAAAGGATCATTACCGCACTGCCGCGAAGATTCCGCGCGTCATCCTGATCTCTTTTCCGCACAATCCGACGACGGCCTGTGTCGATCTCGATTTTATGCGCGAGATCGTCGAACTGGCCAGGCATTACGGCTCCTACGTGATTCACGATTTTGCCTATGCCGATATGGGGTTCGACGGCTACAAACCACCGAGCATCCTCGAGGTTCCGGGAGCAACCGAAATTGCCATAGAGATTTACTCGCTGACGAAGAGCTATAACATGGCGGGCTGGCGCGTTGGCTTTTGCCTGGGAAACCGGAAGCTGATCGCCGCGCTCGCTCGGATCAAAAGCTACCTCGACTATGGAATTTTCCAACCCATTCAAATTGCCTCCATCATTGCGCTGCGTGAATGTGTGGACGAACCGCAGAAAATCTGCCAGGTCTATAAAGCCAGACGCGATGCTTTGGTCGATGGTCTGAACCGCGCCGGTTGGATGATAGAACCGCCGAAGGCTTCAATGTTTGTCTGGGCGCGCATTCCAGAGCCGTTTCAGGATATGCCGTCGCTTGACTTTGCCAAACTGCTGATGAGCGAAGCGCTGGTGGCGGTGTCGCCCGGCATCGGCTTCGGACCGATGGGTGAAGGCTTTGTGCGGTTCAGCCTTATCGAGAACAACCACCGCATTCGCCAGGCAACGAGGAATATCGGCTCCTTTCTGCAGCGTGTGCCGGTGCTCGCCGGGTTAGAGACCTCGCACGCATAGCGCACCATGGCCGCGCACTCCGAGCTGCCGATTGTCCAGATCGTTGAACTCTCGGATATTACAACCGCCGATCTCGACCCTCTATTAGCCGAAGAGATAGATGTCTGGCGAGAACGCTTTGCCTGGGACTTCCGCCCTTCCGCAGATCTTCTGCGCCGGTTTGTTCAGATGCGATCGCTGTACGGATGTGCGCTCCGTTTGAACGGCGAGGTTGCCGGCTACGCTTACTTCGTTTGTGAAGGCCACAAGGGGCTGATCGGCGATTTTTTCGTCCGGCGGCGTTATGCGACGCCATCCCTCGAAATTCAACTACTGCGTGCGGTGGTCGAATCGCTGATGCGCATGGCCGGCATTCGGCGGATCGAATCGCAGTTGATGATGTTGCGCGCATTTGCCGGCGAAGGCCTGCCGCCTTTCGGGCGAAAGGTGGCGCGCTATGACCGGTACTTCATGGAGATCGATCGAGGCACAATTCGCCGGCTTCCGGAGTCGTCGCCGAGGAGCCAGGTTCGTTTTGTCGTGTGGGCCGAGCGCTACATGGAGGAGATGGCGCATTTGTTGGCCGCGTCGTATCGCGGTCATATCGATAGCGAGTTGAACGATCAATATCGCAGCGTTTCAGGAGCACGCCAGTTCCTGACGAATATCATTCGGTTTCCGGGTTGCGGCCGATTCTCTCCAGAGGCCTCGATACTCGCTCTCGATGCCAACACTGGCCGGCTTTCCGGGATGTGCCTGGCGAGCCGGGTTAGCGAGGATGCCGGTCACGTCACTCAAGTTTGCGTGCTGCCGGCGCTGCGCGGATCACGGATCGGCTATGAGTTGATTCGACAGACTACGAACAAACTTGTAGAAACCGAAACCAATATTGTGAGCCTTACGGTAACCTGTGCAAACGTCGACGCCGTCCGACTATATAGATCGCTCGGATTTCGGGTTCAAGGTACATTCTCCGCTCTTGTTTGGGACCGTTTTTAGACTCAGCGTGATAAAAGTTATAAACTCTGTGATAAATTTTGGCGATACTAGAAGGAAGGGCGCTTTTAACGACTCGGCGCCAGTATCCACTCATATAACGTGTTGTTTTCTCCCCCCCGATACACCAGTTTGTTGCTATGCGCCGCGTTTGCCATCAATGTGAATGCGTTTGCGCAGGAACCCAAGAATGCTGCGCCGGAACCATCGGCCCCCTCCATACCGCAACAGGTTGCGCCCGTAGCGGCTCCTGGGCAGACGGTAACTTCCCCGGATGCGGAAGAGCAAAAGCGACAGAAAGCCGAAGAGCAGTTAAAACACCAGGAGCATCAACGGATCCTCGGTGTCATTCCGGCATTCAATGCTTCGAACATCCCGGATGCCGTTTCGCTGACGTCAAAGCAAAAGTTTAAACTTGCATTCCGCAGTGCAATTGATCCATTTCAATTCTTTACCGCAGCCGTCGGGGCCGGCGTCAGCCAGAGCAACAATAGCTATGAGGAATATGGCCAGGGCGTAGAAGGCTATGCCAAACGGTTTGGCGCCGGTTATTTAGATAATTTCGATGGTGCGATTCTCGGCAATGCAGTTTTTCCGGTGATCTTTCGCGAAGACCCGCGCTATTTCCGAAAGGGGACCGGCCGTTTTTCCTCGCGCTTCCTCTACGCGGTCGCCTCTACAGTCCGTTGCAAGACCGACGCCGGACATTGGGGCCCGAACTATGGCAACCTGCTGGGAAATCTGGCCGCGGGCGGCATTTCCAATCTGTACTATCCGGACTCGGAACGCGGCGCCTCGCTGACTGTGCAGCGCGCCATCGTGGTATCGGCATACGGCGCTATCGGTGCATTAGCCTACGAGTTCTGGCCAGATGTCGTACGCTGGCGGCAACAACGTCATCAACATAATTAGCGCCACAACGGCTGACGCAAGTCAGTCCGGTATCATCTCGAGAAAGACATCGGCGCGTGCATAAGGCGACGGTTGGATGCCCTCGGGCGGAATGTGGCGAAAGCCCATCGACTCGTAAAGATGGATCGCATCTACCAACCTGCTGTTGGTCTCAATGTAAAGCCGCTCGTACGAACGCGCCTTTGCATACTCGATGACATAGTTCAGTAGCCGACGGCCGATTCCATGGCCGCGCTGCTGCTTGGACACGCCCATTTTCGCAATTTCCCAACTCCTGTCTCCCATCGCCAGCAAGGCACAGCATCCAACCGCTTCGCCATTTCGGAGCGCAATGAAAATCTGACCGCCGGGAGCAAGGACGTATGAATGCGGGTCATTCAATGTTTGACGATCCTTTTCTTCGAGGTGAAAATACTCTTCGATCCAGGCTTCATTCAGCGTTCGAAAAGCCTCCTCATCGCCAGGCCGAAATGTGCGCACGATGACTTCTGACGTTAATTCTTTCCGCAGGAAGATGGTAGCTTGCGGATTTTCGTTGTAGCGCGCACAGGGCGTATAACCGTGGCTCCGATAAAAGGCGATCGCCTCCGTCAGGTCATCTTTCGTGTCCAGATATAACCAGGCGATGTTGCGTTCCTGCGCAAACTGCTCCAACGTTCGAAGGAGAAGCCGCGCCACGCCGCGAGCGTGGTAAGCAGGCCGTACGTATAGACGCTTGATTTCGCCGGCTGACTCGAATTGAGTTAACGGACGGAAGAGAATACATCCGATTGCCACCTCGCCGGAGTAGGCGACCCATATCGCGCTCTGCGGATCCGACAGGATGTGCAGGAGTGAGTCACGATTATCGCGCGCAATTACTTGGATTGCTTCGTAATATTCCTCTACTAACGCGAGTGCATCGTCCGGGCGCGAGACGTGGGCTCGTTCGACGCGAAGCTCCGGTAGACGCTCCACCTCGCGTCGCTTGTCGCTCATGGTCGCGCTCGGCATATTGGCACGTGATCTTATTTTGCCGTCAGTATTTCGAGACCACGGGCAGCGTTAGCAGCGAACTACTCAGCCGCCCCTAGTAACTCTTGAACGTACTGCGTCACCACGACCGTGGCGGGGCCGTAGAATGCTTCATCAAATATGGATGCGTTTGCCGAACCCTCTAAATTCAGCTCAGCCGTATAGATCCCCCGGTTGCGAGCGATTTCAACGAAGCCGGCAGCGGGGTAAACCGTGCCGGAGGTGCCGATCGAAAGGAACAGATCCGCTTCTTCGAGCGCTTGCTGAATCTTATCCAGGTGCATAGGCATCTCGCCGAACCAGACCACATCGGGACGCATCCCTGCCGAAGCTTCACAAGACGGGCAGTTCGTCTGAGTGCTGAGATCATCCACGCAGCGAACCACGGTTTGACAACGGCTGCAGCGGGCTTTCAGGAGTTCACCGTGCATGTGTATAACGTCGACGCTCCCGGCGCGCTCATGCAGATCGTCAATGTTTTGTGTGACGATGTGCACGCTTCCGGTCCAGGCGCGTTGCAGATTCGCTAGCGCAAAATGCGCCTCATTTGGACGAATGGTACCGGACAGCAGTGCGCGACGGCGCGCGTTGTAAAAGTCGTGTACGCGGACGGGATTACGCAGGAAAGCTCGAGGCGTTGCTACGTCATCCACGCTTACGGTGGCCCAGATGCCATCCGCGTCGCGGAAGGTGTGCAGCCCCGATTCTCGCGAGATCCCAGCCCCCGTAAGGATGACGATATTACCGGAGGCCGGTCTGCCTTGACGGCTCAGTCGGATTGGCTGATTTCTTCCTGACGGCACTCTCGAATTTTAAAAAATTTGTTCTCTCTGTATCCTGAGAGGGCATGCCGCTCTCCGCGATTTGGGAGGTTTTGAGAAGCTGCCTTCTGGTTGTATCGGCACTATTTCCGATCGTCAACCCGTTGGGGAACACACCCATTTTTCTTTCGTTGACGCCGGGATACTCCAGTCGCGCCCGATTCATCCTTTCGCGCCAGATCGCGATTTACAGCTTTTGGCTCCTGGTTGGATCAATGTTGATCGGCACGCACATTCTGGCTTTTTTCGCGGTTACCGTTCCGTGCGTCCAGGTGGGTGGCGGGTTAGTTGTAATGTCGACTGCATGGAGTTTGTTAAAGAGCGAACCGCAGCAGACCCGATCCACTGCTTCCGCCAAGGTCAGTCAGCAGGATTTGAACGCGCGCGCGTTTTATCCGCTAACTCTGCCGCTTACCGTTGGGCCCGGTTCTATATCAGTGGCCATCACACTGGGGGCAAACCAGGCGCCGAGCGGTGCCATCATTCGCTTTGCTACCGCATTGATCGGTCCAGTCCTTATCGCGTTAACGATCTTTCTCTGCTACGTATTTGCCGAACGCATAGCTCGCGTCCTGGGCGAAACGGCAATGAATGTCATTGTTCGGCTGAATTCGTTTATTCTCCTCTGTATCGGTGTTGAAATTACCTGGAACGGCGTTCGCGCTCTGTTGCACTAGTCAATTCGGAGAAAGCGCCGCGGGCCAAACACCGGACCCGTTTATGCGACAATTATAGGGTTGTATCCGCGTCCCGACTAGTTGCGACGCCATGCAACTGTTCGGAAGGTGGTGAATTTTTAATTGGCAGAAGTCCATCTGCAAGATGGCGAGACGCTCGAAAGTGCGTTACGCCGCTTCAAGCGCAAGGTTCAACAGGAAGACATCGTTAAAGAAATTAAGCGTCACTCTTTCTATTTGAAGCCCGGCGAGAAGCGCCGCACAAAAGAAGCACTCGCCCGCAAGCGCAATCGCAAAAAACGTCCACGCGATATCGAATAACTGGCTAATTTCTTGGAAAAAGGCCCGCTGAAAGGCGGGCCTTTTTACGTCTGCTCTCAATCGCTCAACGCTAGTCCACGCGCGACCGATGTAAACTCATCCCCGGCGCTTATCTTTTCGTGTCCGAATTGCAATTCGAAAATTCGTCGCACCGCCGGGACAAACGAAGAGCCGCCGGTGAGAAACACGCGATCCACGTCTCTCGCGTCCACACCCGTCTTATTTAGCAATGCGCTCACCCGAATCCGGATCGCCTCCAATTCTTCAGAAATCCAATC
This sequence comes from Bryobacteraceae bacterium, assembly GCA_036269815.1. Classification (GTDB taxonomy): domain Bacteria; phylum Acidobacteriota; class Terriglobia; order Bryobacterales; family Bryobacteraceae; genus Bog-105. The sequence goes on along the minus strand of DATBDT010000054.1, from coordinate 33,842 downwards.
TTCGAAGCTGGCCCGGCTTACCATCGCATTCAACTCCACACTGCCATCTACAAAATGAAATGGCGCCTCTTCGGCATGTGATAACCGCACCTTGAGGCTCTGCACCGACCGATGCAATTCATATCCCAGATCGTGCTGAACCAGGTAAAGCAAAGCCCGGATCCGCTCCGGCTCAACCGCTTGCGACAGCACGCTTTTCAGCATGTTCAGTGTCTCGCGCGACTTCAGTAGCGACAGATGATGCCATCGCTCCAGCTTGAAGTACACCCAATTCGGCACCGGCAGCAGCTTCCCGGCGGAATTGATCAGCGTGTCTGCTCCCAATGCGGGAGACACCAGATGACGAACGATCCTCGCATCAAACGCGTCGCCGGCAAGCCCCAGGCCCTCGTTTCCAAGCAGATCTTCCGGCCGCCGCCCACGTTTACGCACAGTCGGTCCCACCCGAAGCAGAGAAAAGTCGCTGGTACCGCCGCCGAAGTCTCCAATTAGAATCAGCTCGTCACGGTTGAGTGTTGATTCGTAATGATAGGCGGCTCCGACCGGCTCATACGCGAAGCGCACATGTTCAAACCCGGCTTGGGCTAATGCACTGCGCAGGCGCCCTAACGCATACTCGTCATCTGCGTCGGAATCCGATCCAACAAAACGGATCGGGCGACCCACAACCGCCTCGCGGATGCGAATTCCCAGTTCCTCTTCGGCCTGTGTGCGAATGTCGGCCAGAATCTTGGCGACTAACTCCTCAACCTGAAACCGGCGGCCGAAGATCTCGGTGCTTTGCAGGTTCCTCGAAGCTAAGAACGATTTCAGCGATTGGATCAGCCGGCCCTTTTCGTCTGCCTGAAGATACTGCTCGATCCCGACAGGTCCACTCCAGGATTTAATGCGTAACTTGCCTGCTTCGTGGAGCCGCTCTAAATAAAGAAGGGACCGAAATGATTCGACCGCTCCGGCAGAGTGCCGAAATCTCGCCATTTGGACGGTCCCGTCGGGATGTACCACGGCGAGTGAGCTGTTGGTTGTCCCAAAGTCGAGGCCGGCTCGCATCAAATCAGCTTCAAGCGAAGGCCGCGTCGGCGCGCTGCTGATGAAGCATCTCGAGATTACTGCTCAAGATCTGCTCGGCATGTTGCTTGCTTAACCCAAGTTCATAAAGCGCCGTGGTTTGCTGCTCAAAGATTGGTGCTTGCCAGCCGCGCGGAAAAAAGCTTGAATCCGTTCCGAACAAAAGCCGGTTCGGTCCCAATAAGTCGAGCGCACGCCGGAATACCGCACGAAGATCCAGTGATTCATACAGCATCCAGTGATTTGAGCTCGATGTATCCAGCCATATATTGGGGCAAAGATCCGCCAGCATAAGGGCCTCGCGAAAGTAGCCTGCGCCGAAATGCGGCACGATGAACCGCACCTGTGGAAATCGTAATGCGACCGGGTGCAAGTCAATCGGATTGGAAAACCGCATGTCGAATGGGCTGGGCAGCCCCAGCTTCTTGCGTACACCAACCCCCAGAACCCCGCAATGTACGAATACTGCAAGATGTTGCCGCTCCGCGATCTCGAGTAATGGCACAAGCTGAGCATCGCTCAGACTGAAGTTGTGCATCGCCGGAAAGAGACAGAGGGCGTGCAAATGTGGATTGTTGGCAGCGGCTTGAACCCGTTCCCGAGCATCGGCCTGCTGCGGATCAACCATAAAGTAGCCGAAGAAACGGTTTGGATAAGCCGCCACGGCCGCGGCGACACAGTCTTCGTTGCCATGGATACTGGCAATCAGACACGCGCGCGACACTCCGCGCGCATCCAGTTCTGCTACCCAGCGCTCGGCCAGCGACACTGCATTCGCAATCGGAATCTCCCAATGCAAAATTGGGGCGAGCGCTTCCGCGTTCTCCCATCGGCCTTGTTTGGCCAGTGCCGAATAGAACTGATGCGAGAAGAAATGCACGTGTGCGTCGGACACGGGAAGCATTCCCCAGGGTGTTTCCGCCATTGTTGAAACGATCATAGCGTCACGGCACGCCGCTACATTGCATGGCTTTAATCCCGTCGATAAATAGTGGTGAATCCCGGCCACCGGTTATCGTCTAAGACATGAAGAATCACTCATCAGTTAACACGCGCTTCCTGGACGGGAAGAGGGCAATCGTCACCGGAGGCTCCCGCGGCATCGGATTTGAGATTGCCCGAGCACTCTTGTCCGAAGGCGCCGACGTCTTAATCACCGGTCGCAGCCATGACTCATTGGCCTCCGCGTCGTCTCATCTTGCGTCTGCGGCAGGAGGTCAAAAGCTTCTTACCTTCGCGTGTGACGTAGGAAAGAGCAAAGAAGTAGAGGCCTTGTTCCTGTACGCTGACGAACACTTGCGCGGCGGTGTGGACATTCTCGTCAACAACGCAGGGTCGGGGATCTTCCGTTCGGCCGCTGAATTGACTATCGAAGAATGGGACCAGACCATTGCATCCAACCTCTCCGGAGCCTTCTACTGCACCCACGCCGCGATCCCCCGGATGTCGCAGCGCGAGGGAGGGTTCATCATTAATATCAGCAGCTTGGCTGGTAAGAATCCGTTTGCCGGAGGAGCCGCCTATAATGCCTCGAAGTTCGGCTTGAACGGCCTGAGCGAGGCCACCATGCTCGATCATCGCCACGACCGTATCCGCGTATGCTACATCATGCCTGGCAGCGTCGACACCGGCTTCTCGGGTCAGGAGCCCCATACCAAATCCGCTTGGAAGATCGCGCCCGAAGATATCGCTGACATCGTCATCGGTGTTTTGCAGATGCCGGAAAGAACACTGATTTCTCGCGTTGAAGTGAGACCATCCCGACCCTCATCGCACTAAAGATCAAAGCTCGGGGCGGAACCGCCCAGATAGCCTCCAGTTCGTAAGCCAACAGGCTGTTCGGAGCCGGCGAAACGGGAAGCCAAGAGCTTTGGCAGGTTGGTTGCTCTACCTTGTTTCGCATGGCAGGGGTTAGAAACCAAAACTGGCTGCGGGAACAAGCTGAAGGACTCAGCGGAACAAAGAGGTTAAGGGGATATGAGCCGGCTAAGGAAAGTGCTCGATCCGACGAGGACGGGCAGGAACGCCGAAACACTGGAAGAGACGCTGCTGAAGCTCGTCGTCGGCCAGGATGAGGCTGTCGAACAGATCGTCAACATCTATCAGATGCACATGACGGGACTCAACGCGCCTGGACGGCCCGTTGGAAACTTCCTATTTTTGGGTCCCACCGGATCGGGCAAGACCCGCACCGTGGAAGCCACTGCGGAAGCACTCGTCGGCAACTCCCGAGCCGTTATCAAGATAGATTGTGCGGAGTTTCAGCACAGCCACGAGATCGCAAAGCTGATCGGTTCACCTCCCGGATATCTCGGCCATCGTGAAACCCACCCGCTCCTGAGCCAGGAAGTGATTAACCAGCATCACACAGATACCATGAAGCTGAGCTTCATCCTTTTCGATGAGATCGAGAAGGCAAGCGATGCGCTTTGGAATCTGTTGCTCGGCATCCTAGACAAAGCGACGTTGACGCTGGGCGATAACCGGAAAGTAGATTTCTCCCAGGCTCTGATTTTCATGACCAGCAACCTGGGTGCGTCTGAAATGAGCAATCTGATCGCGCCGAAGCTTGGTTTTGGAAGCTGCATTCCGGCGGCGAATCCGAACGAGGTCAACACCGATCTGAACGAGAAGCTCTCAAGGAGTGGTGTCGAAGCAGCGCGCCGTAAGTTCACGCCCGAGTTTATGAACCGCATCGACAAAGTCGTCGTGTTCAAACCACTCGGTCAATCGGAACTACGCCGGATTCTTGATCTTGAACTCGGTCAGGTGCAACAGCGTATTTTCCAATCGCCCGTCGAACGTAGCTTTGTGTTTACGGTTTCCCAGGCCGGCAAACAATTTTTGTTGGACGAAGGAACCGATCTGAAATACGGCGCCCGGCATTTGAAGCGCGCAATCGAACGCCTGCTGGTGCAACCGGTATCGAATCTGATGGCCACTGATCAAGTCAGTGCAGGCGATTGGATCGAGGCCGATGTCGATCTGGAGCGCCGCTGCCTTGTCTTCACAAAGGAAGCCGAGAACCTGGAACGCACCGCCATGTTCAACATTGTTAATGACAATTTCCGGCTGAGCCCGGCCGTCGCCGCAAGCGCCGTTCAAGCCGAGACGGTACGTGCTGCCGCCATGGGTAAGCCCCGCAAGTAATCAATCACATACAAAAGATAAGGTTAGAAGCTTCAGGGCGGCCGTCAGGCCGCCCTTTCTGTTTCCGCATAGTTGCGGGCATTTCAATATACAGATAACTGTATAAGCAGTGTATGCATCCGCCGCGGCCGGAAGATGAAGAGGATCTAATAAAGCGCAACGAGCGCTTTTGCGTTTGCTGGAGCAAGGCGTCTACTCCCGTTGACAGCCCCGCGTACACCCGTAGTCATATTTAGGGTTAGGCGGCTCATCCGAACCTGAACGACGTTCTTTAATCGCGCCCGCGAGTTTGCGCCGGTGCACAAACATCCGCGAACGCGCTCCGCTCGTCGGCTCCCTCAAATTTCAGTTCTGTCCGAACTGCGTCCAGAAACATCAGCCAAGCAGCCTAAGTACGGATAACCGATTTCCTTTGACAGCTCGACCGTTAGATGTTAGTTTTCTAGCATGGTGCCAGTTTTGCAACATGAGCTTAGCCGTCGCGAGCGACAGATCATGAATATCCTCTATCGTCGAGGAAAGGCCACAGTGGCGGAAATCATGGCCGATATGCCCGACCCACCGAGCAATTCGGCGGTCCGGGCCCTGCTTCGCACGCTCGAAGAAAAGAAGCAGATCTGTCATCAAGCGGAGGAGCTCCGCTACGTCTATACGCCCGTCGTACCGGTTGAAACCGCTCGCCGTTCCGCCGTTACGCACCTGCTCGAAACCTTCTTTGAGGGCTCCACCGGCCAGGCCATCGCGACCATGCTCGACCGCTCCGTTCGTCGCATGAAACGCGAAGAACTCGACAGGCTCGCCGATCTCATCGAAAAGGCGCGGAAGGAGGGCCGCTGAGCAATGAACACCGGGTTGTGGCTTGAACTCGTTCTCCGTTCGACACTTCTTCTTGTCTGCGGACAAGTACTATTGTCGTTTTTGCGTCGAGCGTGCCCGTCTCTGCGTCACCGCTTCATTCTCTTTGTTTTCGCGTGCCTCGCCGCGCTACCGGCCCTCTTAATCCTTGTTCCACAAATGCCGCTGCCGTTGTGGCATCACGACGCCCGGTCGAAGTCGTTTGTGACGGTAACGGAAATTTCTTCGCACATCTCGCGCGACGCCCCGTATCGCAACATCGACTGGCTCTTGCTCTGCTGGGCGGCTGGTGTCGTCATAACAGCCATGCCCTTCGTGGTCGGAAGCCTTTCGATTGTGCGGATCCTTCGCCGCGCTGAGCCTTTTACGGATGGCATTTTGCTCTCTGATGTTATTCCCGTCCCATTGACGTGTGGCTTGGTAAAACCTCGCATTCTGCTCCCTATGTCTGCTAAAGCGTGGACCGCCGCGACGCGTGAAGCCGTGCTGCTACACGAACGCGCGCATATTCGCCGCCGTGACGTTCTGACTCATGCGGTTGCACATTTCGTTGCATGTCTCTGGTGGTTCCAGCCTCTTGTGTGGCTCTTGCATCGGCGCCTGAAAGCCGCAAGTGAATTCGCGTGCGACGCCGAGGCCCTTAGGTCCGGCATTCGTCCTACAGATTATGCAAGCGAATTGCTCAGTATCGCGCGAAACGCAGCCGCGTTCCAGGTTCCCGCCTCCGCCATCGGGATGCTCCAGGCGAGTCATCTGGAACAACGAGTGCGCACCGTTCTCTACCCGTCAACTGCCTCGGTCAGCCCGATGCGTCTTGGCTGCTTAGCTTTGACTTTAACCTTCGCCGCCCTCGCGGCATCAGCTTTCACGACCACTTCAACTACTGCATATCCAACAGGAGGACTCACGATGAAACGCGCTCTCTTATCAGCCCTGCTTAGTTCCGCAGGGCTCTCCGCCGCCTCCATCACCGGCACAGTTCACGATCCTAACGGCGCGGCTGTTCCCGATGCCGTTGTCACCCTTACGAACGCCGACAACTCGGCCCAGCTGCAGGCGACCACCAATACTAACGGCCAATTTTCTGTCAACGGGAGCGGAGCAGGCGATTACATTTTGCGCATCTCGAAAACCGGCCTTAACTCCGTTTATTACGAATTCAGCCTGAATGCGCGGTCGGAGATCGATAGCGAATTCACCATGCCCGCCGAAGGCACTCCCGCGCCCGATACTCCGATGGCTTCGAAACCCGTTCAAGTCGAGGGCGCGGATGCTCAGAACAACCTGATTCATAAAGTGAATCCAACCTATCCGGGCGCCGCCAAACAGAATCGCGTGCAGGGAACCGTTCAGATACGTGCCTTGATCTCCAAAGATGGCGTCCCGCAAGAACTAAAAATCCTCTCGTCTCCAAGCGATGAACTTTCGGAGAGCGCCCTCTTTTCCGTACGCCAATGGCGATACCGCCCGACGCTCGTGAACGGCAACCCGGTAGAAATCAGCACGATGGTCGTGGTTAATTACACACTGCTGCCTTAATCATGATGAATGCTCAGATGCTCTGGAATACTGTGTTGAGTGCCGCTTTCCACACACGACCGGCTGTCGCGGGCGCTCGATACCCGGATTGCCAGAATTAAAGACGACCGCTCGACCTGCTTTGTTGATGGCGCGGAAGACGGCTCTGTCCGTAACTCCAGCTTCCGTCAACCAGACGCGGACGGCTTCGGCGTACGCAGATAGCGCGGGAAGATTTTCGCACAAGCCAATCTATATACTCGTTTGAATATAATTTGCGAGTCAACCGGACTGTGGTAGCACAACACTCGTGTTAGTGCTCCACGCGGAGAATGGAGCATTGCACGGCCCGTTCGATTTGGTTTGGCGTAGCGGTCAGTTGAGGTCCACCAGATTCGCCGCTTTATTCCGCGCAATCCGACGCCTGGCCGATCATTGCCCGGTGGTCCCGGCAAATAGGAAACCTTCTTGTATATGACAGCAATGCGCACATACCTTCGAATAAGGTATTCCGAGAAGCGAATGCGTCAGGACAGCATCGATTTGAATACTGTTGCAATTCCTAAGCTGCATTTTCCCGGTAAGTCCTTTCAATGCGTCGAGAATGCACTTCGTCCGGTCCCGGCCCAGAACTGTTTGATCAATTGCGGACATGTAGAAGTAATGCCATCCTGCGCTGCTGATCTCTTCCTTCAATTTGAGAAGGTCAGCGCCCTTTTGCACCACAATCCAGCGGTTCATGATTGGAGCGTCTTTGAGCTGGACCGACGCCGGAATAGTTAGGCCGTTCTGGATTAGAAGTGTTCCGAGTGTAATCATGGCGCAGCCGCTTGCTTCCCTTATGCCGCTTCCGTAACGGATGTGAACCGTCGAACGAGAAAGAAGTGATGTCCGCAGAGGCAGCAACGGAAAGACGGGATCATCCAGTGCAGAGCTTTCTCAACGAGGTTACGGCTGCCCACGCTTCGGAAGTCGACAGACCTGCAATGCGGGCATCTCTTGAGGAAGGTGATTAACGGTAGCGTCATATTGTCACTCCGGCGAAATACAGGATCGCGTGTGAAAACGATCTGTCGTTTGTGTGTCTTGAAACTCAAAGCAACTTCGTCGTGCTACGGACGGAGGCCTTGTTGCCGCGCCATATCGGCTAAGCCACCTTTCAATCCTTAACGGACTGGTCGTTAAGTCATCTTTTCACCAAGGGTGCTGCCATCGGAGTAGATAAACGTGCTCACCACAAAGCGAAGATCGGGACACTCGGCGGCGCCAGTTGAAAGCTCGCTCCAACCGGCGCGGAAACTTACGCTTGTCGAATCGATGGGCTTGCCGAGCAGAGGGCGGCGTCTCGAGAAAACAATACCGTGGTCTGAATCATAGCCCAACCCTCGGCTTACTCGGACTTCTCTCGACGGGGCGGCTCACTTCCCGCGCCGCCCTGACCTGCTCTTCCGTTCTAACATCGGGTTCTGAAGTTTTAACCCGATCATTTGCTCGCGAGGCATGCCGCGTGTGCCGCTTCAATAACCTTTTGCGAGTGAGTCTTTTGTTCATCGGTCTCCTCTCCTGACAACCACCGCAAGACTGAGCCCGAGTCGCCCGGGGGGCAGCGGCGGTTGTTCGCGATCCTCGCGCCACCACCGGCCCTTTTGCCGGCCCAGCCAGCCGCACCTAATTGCCTGCTTCTTCCACAACTCCGCAAATCATGGCCTCTGTCGTAAGCATCAGCGAAGCAATGGACGCCGCGTTCTGGAGAGCCGAACGAGTCACCTTGGTCGGATCGATTACACCCGCCTTCACGAGGTCTTCGTACTGTTCGGTAGCGGCGTTGAAACCGAAGGTCGGGTTCTCCTGGCTTTTGATTTTCTCGGCGACGACCGCGCCCTCCGTCCCGCAGTTCACAACAATCTGGCGAACCGGCTCCTCGCAGGCGCGACGCACGATGTTAACGCCGAACTGCTCGTCGCCATCCAGCTTAAGATTCTCGAGCACTCTCGAGGCCCGGAGCAGCGCAACTCCTCCGCCAGGAACGATGCCTTCCTCTACCGCCGCGCGAGTGGCATGAAGGGCATCCTCGACACGCGCCTTTTTCTCTTTCATCTCGGTTTCCGTCGCCGCCCCTACCTTGATGATGGCGACGCCGCCGGCCAACTTCGCAAGACGCTCCTGCAACTTCTCGCGATCGTAATCCGAGGTGGTCTCCTCAACTTGATGCCGGAGTTGCTTTATCCGGCCCTCAATATTTTTCTGCGTTCCAGCGCCATCAATAACGGTGGTGGTGTCTTTATCAACGACCACGCGTTTGGCACGGCCCAGATCGGCTAGCTGAACGCCTTCGAGCTTGATGCCGGTCTCTTCCATAAGCGCTTTTCCGCCGGTCAGGATCGAGATGTCTTCCAGCATCGCCTTGCGTCGATCCCCAAAGCCTGGCGCCTTAACCGCACAAACGTTCAGCGTTCCCCGAAGCTTGTTGACGACCAGTGTGGCCAAAGCCTCGCCCTCTATGTCCTCGGAGATCAACAGGAGCGGCTTACCCTGGCCTGCAATTTGTTCGAGCAGCGGAAGCACATCCCGCATCTGGCTGATCTTTTTTTCGTGGATCAGGATGTAAGCATCTTCCAGGACACACTCCATGCGGTCGGGATCGGTGACGAAATATGGCGACAGATAGCCCCGGTCGAATTGCATTCCTTCCACCGTTGCGAGTTCGGTGGTCATGGTTTTGGATTCTTCGACCGTGATCACGCCGTCCTTGCCCACTTTTTTCATGGCTTCGGCGATAACGTCGCCAATCGTCGAATCGCTGTTTGCCGAGATACGGCCGACCTGAGCAATCATGTCCCCGGTGACCGGCTTGGAGAGGTTCTTAATTTCTTCTACGATCTTTTCTACCGATCGGTCGATACCTCGCTTAACGGCCATCGGGTTTGCGCCGGCGGTCACCGCTTTGATGCCTTCGCGGAAAATCGCTTGAGCCAAAATCGTTGCAGTGGTTGTGCCATCGCCGGCGACGTCCGAAGTCTTGGATGCCACCTCGCGAACCATCTGAGCGCCCATATTCTCGATGGGGTCCTTGAGCTCGATTTCTTTCGCTACCGTTACCCCATCTTTGGTGATGGTCGGGCCGCCGAATTTTTTTTCGAGAACCACATTGCGTCCCCGGGGGCCGAGAGTGACCTTCACTGCCTCGGCCAACTGGTTGACACCGCGCAAGATTGCCTGGCGTGAATTGTCGCTATAAAGAATTTGTTTTGCCATATTTTTCTGTTCGTTGAATTGAATGGTCGACTTAATTGGCAGCGAGAGCCACGTCCAAAATCCCGAGCACATCGTCCTCGCGCATGATCAGGTACTCGGTGCCATCCACCTTGGTCTCGTTTCCGGAGTATTTCCCAAAGAGAATGCGGTCGCCTGCCTTCACGTCAAGGCCAACCAATCTTCCGTCATCTAGCCTCTTACCGTTGCCTACGGCAATCACCTCGCCTTCCTGCGGCTTCTCCTTGGCAGAGTCGGGGATGACGATAACGTTGCCGTTGGTTTCTTGCTTCTCGATCCGCTTCACCAGGATGCGGTCATATAAGGGTCGAATGTTCATGTTGCTAATCTTCATTCGTGGTTGTAATCTGCACGAGTAGTGCCAACGCTGTCATTTGTTAAAGAAACTGGGCAAGACACGCTTTCCAGCCTCGGTTTGAAGACACGAACCGGACCGGCGGGTGACCACGGGTGGTCAACTGACCAAGTGCGGTCAGATATCGTTTCGCGATATGCCCAACTTTCGCATCATTGCATTTAGCGTTGTGCGAGGAAGTCCTAGACGAATAGACGCGACGGTGACCACTCCATCACTCTCCCGAAGCACTCGGATGATGTGCTCTCGCTCTACCTGCTCCAGCGTTGTACTGCTGGCACTTGGCGTCGCACTCTGGAGTATTTCTGCCAGAGGGGAACGAAGGCTGGACCCTCTAGAAAGAATGACCGACCGTTCAATGAAATTCTCAAGTTCCCGTACGTTCCCGGGCCACTGCCAGCTCGCAAGAGCGCGCATTGTCTCCGACGGGATCTTGTCAATCTGCCTGCCCATTTTTAGCGCGTATTTCTTTACAAAGTGACGGACGAGAATTGGTATATCCCCGGAGCGATCGCGCAACGGCGGCGCTGTAATTGGAAAGACTTTCAGGCGGTAATAAAGGTCACTTCGAAAGAGCTTATTCCCCATCATCTGGGTAAGGTCGCGGTTTGTTGCCGCCACCAGCCGGACATCAATGGGAATCGTTCTGATGCCCCCTAACCTTTCGAACGCCTTCTCCTGGAGCGCGCGCAGCAATTTCGGCTGCAGATCTAATGAAATGTCACCAACTTCATCCAGAAACAAGGTTCCGCGATGAGCCATCTCGAAACGGCCTATCTTTTGCGACAATGCGCCGGTAAAGGCCCCTCTCTCGTACCCGAACAATTCACTTTCCAGAAGTCCAGTAGGAATGGCTGCGCAGTTTAATGTGACAAAGGGAAGATGCCGGCGCGGGCTCATACGGTGGATGGCGCGTGCAATCAATTCCTTGCCGGTGCCGGTTTCCCCGAGGATCAGCACAGTTGCATCGGTAGGCGCCACCACTTCGGTCTGCCGCAGGATCCGTTTCAGGGCCGTGCTGTTGCCGACCATTTCTTCGAAGTTTTCTTTGAATTCAACTTCGCTTTCCTCTACGCTCTCAAGCCGGTCCCGCGCTCGCAAATCCTGTACAAAGGTGATCCATTGAAAAGGAGCGAGCTTCAACACCGCGGTGGCAACCAGGACCGGAATCCGGGTTCCATTCTTTCGAATCAACTCTTTCTCGTAGGGTGTGCAGGCTCCAAAACGCAAACCCTCTTCACGCGCCAACTCATCGAGTCCTGTATATTCTGGGGGCGTAAGATTGTGCCAGCTCATGCGGCCGGTTACAAGATCGTCGCGGCTATACCCGACTAAATCGAGAAGCGCGTCATTCATTTCGAGAATGCCTTCAATTTCGCCGGAAGCAATGCCGGCGATGGCCGATTTGACTTGGGTTGGCCGCACGCTCGGACGGTTGCGCGGTGCTTTTTTATCTGGCTCAATCATCACTTTGCAGAGCGCAACCTTTGGATCCCGGCGCAGCGCTACCTCCTTGCATTAGTGCGGGGGGATTTTACTGTCAGATTGGTAGTGAAGGCCTTGTTAAGCGCCTGGACAGGAAGCTCAACCTCTCTTGAGTCCTTCCTGACGAGCCAGCGGTCTGCCGGTGACCGTGAGCCCGCGGAGCAAATCGCGTTTACAGCTTCCCGCCGTAAATTCAGGTAATCGGCCCTAATGTTACCACCATGCTGACCGTATTTGGTCAATAACTGCGCCTGGTGTAGCCGTGCTTTTGACGGCATCTGGCCAATATGACTCGGCACCGTCGTTCTAAGTACCCAAAACGCCACGGCTGGCGCTCGCCAAATGACGAGCGATATTGGATGGGCGTTGAAATGCCTATCCGAACAACATGCGACGGAGATTATGCCGCTAAAGAAGTCGAAACTGGCGCGTGTCGAGAATAACGCTTGTTATGAGAGCAAAGTTCGTGGGCTAGCAGTACTGAATTCACCGCTATTGAACAAAGGTACGGCCTTTACAGCCGGCGAGCGGAAAGCCTTGGGCCTGACCGGCCTGTTACCTCCGGACATCAGCACGCTGGAGAGTCAGGTACAGCGCGCCTATATCCAATACGAGCGTTTGTCGAACCCCTTTAGCAAGAACGTCTATCTTACGGCTTTACATGATCGCAACGAGGTGTTGTTTTACCGCTTATTCTCAGAGCATCTGCGCGAGATGATCCCCATCGTCAACGATTTGACGGTCGGCATGGCAGTCGAGCAATATCACCATGAATGCCGGCGCCCTCGGGGCCTTTATCTCTCAATCGACCATGCCGGAGCTATTGACGAGGCATTTGCGAACCTCGGAGCCGGCCCTGACGATATTGATCTGATTGTCGCTACGGATGCCGAACAAATCCTGGGGATTGGCGATTGGGGTATAGGCGGTATTGAAGTGTCCATCGGCAAGCTGGCAATCTACACCGCGGCTGGCGGGATCGATCCGACGCGCGCCATCCCAGTGATGCTGGATGTCGGCACCAACCGGGAAACTCTACTGAGTGACCCGATGTATATCGGGAACAGGCACACGAGAATACGTGGGAAGCGGTACGACGCGTTCATTAGCGCATATGTCAAAGCCGCGACGAAGCGTTTTCCAAACGCACTGTTGCAATGGGAGGACTTTGCGCCGGAGACTGGGCGGCGCATCCTCGAGACGTATCGTGACCGGATCTGTACCTTCAACGATGATATGCAGGGCACGGGTGCGATTACTTTGGCAGCAGCAATTTCTGCCGTCCGTATCTGCGGAACACGGCTGCGCAATCAGCGGATCGTCATATTTGGAGCGGGCACGGCAGGGATAGGGATCGCCGATCAAGTTCGCGATGCAATGGTGCACGAAGGCTTGTCGAAACAGGAGGCAACAAGGAGATTTTGGTGCGTGGACCGCCAGGGGTTACTGACTGTTGAAGGGCGGGGGCGGCTTACCACCGATACGACGGATCGATTGCATAATTTCCAAACGACATACGCTCGCCCATCCGCCGAAAGCAAGCATTGGAAGCACGACGGAAACGGAAATGGCGTAGGTCTAGCCGAAGTAGTGCGCCGAGTGGCGCCGACAATGCTGATCGGTGCTTCGAGCTGCGGGGGCAGTTTCACCGAAGCGATTGTAAGGGAAATGGCGGCCCGTACGGAGCGGCCCATCATCTTCGCGCTCTCAAGTCCGCCGGCGCGGGTGGAGGCGAACCCTGCCGATCTGACTACCTGGACCGATGGCCGCGCACTCATTGCGACCGGCACTCCCTTCGCTCCAGTTACTCATAAGGGAGTTACATATGTCATTGCTCAACTGAACAATGCAATGTTATATCCGGGTCTGGCGCTTGGGACCATCGTGTCGCGCGCAAGCAGGATCGATGGCGCTATGTTCGCCGCCGCGGCGAGTGCCCTTTCCAGTCTGGTCACTGTGCGTCACCCAGGCGCATCACTTCTTCCGCATATCGACGACTTACGCAGCGTCTCCGCCACAGTAGCGGTTGCAGTCGCCGAGGCCGCAGCCGAAGGTGGTTGGGCCAGAGTCAAGTTGATCGACGTCGTTCGACAGGTACAGGACGCAATGTGGCAGCCGAAATATCGCGCGATCCTGGCGTCATGAGGAACTTAAGAACTTGGCTTCCCCGACCGATCGTGTGAGTCGAATGCGCGTGACTATCCTGCGCCCAGGGCGAATTGCGGGGCGACATCGGGCTTGATGCAAGAGCATCCAGCCAATCTCTGGAACCCAACTTCTATGACACGACGTGCGATGTGGCAGACTCAGAGTTCTTTTAAAGCTCTGCCCTCACGGCCCCCAAGATCTCCGCAATGCGTACGGCTGAGTCCGTTGTACCCTTTTCAGAATGGAAGAAGCTTCGCTCTTTGTCGGCTGTTGCGGCTGGACCGAGGCCCAAGCTCGGTATGTCCGAGACTTCACAACCGTCGAGCTTCAGTCAACGTTTTACGAGCCGCCATCCGTCGATAACGCAAGGCGATGGAGAGCAAAAGCGCCCCTCGGCTTTAGATTCTGCATGAAGGCTTGGCAGCTGATAACGCACACGCCTGCAAGCCCCACCTACCGTCGGCTGAAAACAGCTTTGAGCCTCGCCGAACGAAATCTCTACGGTGATTTTCGCTGCACCGAGCAGGTGTGGCTGGCATGGAAACGCACCAAAGAGGTAGCTGACATTCTCCGGGCAGAGGTCATCGTGTTTCAGTGTCCGAAGTCATTCTTGCCGACGCCTGAGAACATTAATAACCTCAGTAGCTTCTTCCAGCAGATCGACCGCGGTAGCCAGACCCTTGCCTGGGAGCCACGGGGAGATGGCTGGAGCGCTCCTCTAGTTCGCGATCTCTGCGCCACAAACAAGCTGGTGCATTGCGTGGATCCATTCCAATCAAGCCCTGTTTACGGCGATCTTCTTTATTGGCGGCTCCATGGGAAAACGGGTTATCGATACCGGTACACGGATGAAGATCTGAGGATACTCGAAGCCAAGCTAGCGGCGCACGCACAGGTATCTGGTCCACGTTACGTTTTGTTCAACAACATCTACTCGAAAGAAGACGCAATGCGTTTCTGCTCAAAACGTCAGCGTACAGGTTGAGAACGCCCACCGGCAGGGAAACGTTTTTCGATCTGCCTACAACAGTACACGCTAACGATTAGTTAGCGCCGCGACCCGCACTTTGCCGGCTAGCTTAGCTCGCTAAGAGCGGGATGGAGGCTGTGACAGTCGTTCCGCTGTTCAACTTCGACGCAATTTCGACAGTTCCCTGGCAGAGATGGACCCGTTCCCGAATGTTCATGAGGCCCAAACCGCCAGTGCTCGCCGGACTAACCTCGAACCCCTTTCCGTCGTCTTTGATCATTAACTGAAGAGTATTGTTCTCAATCGCGAGAGAAACTTCGGCGGTCCGTGCTTGCGAGTGCTTGGCAACGTTTCGAAGTGATTCCTGCACCACACGATATACGCACAAAGCGATATTTCGAGGGATTGCGTCGTTGTTTTCGGGCACGTGAAGCTTGACATCGATTTCCTCAAGCCGTTTAAATTCGTCGGTGAATGAGCGTAAGGCGGCGATCAATCCTGCATGCTCCAATACCGCCGGATGCAACTGGTGCGAGAGTTGGCGAACGTCATCGGCCAGGCCGGCAATACGTTGCTGAACAACGGCAATATCAGCCGCGATGGAGTGACCCGCGGCGACCGATTTCTGCTTCAGACGACTCATGTTGATGGAAAGAACGGCTATTTTCTGGACAATATCGTCGTGCAGTTCCCGCGCGATCCGCCGTCTTTCTTCCTCTTGTGCGACGATCAGCGCGCCGGCCATCTCTCGAATCTGTTCGCTGCTTCGGCGGAGCTCGTCTTCGGCCCGCTTGCGTTCCGTGATGTCAGTCACCATGCCAAGAGCGCCGCCGAGCGAGCCATTATCGCCGAGTATGGGGGTTCTGGAGACAATTCCCCAGAGATTCGAACCATCCTTGCGGCGCAAGCAGAGGTCGAACTGCTCGACGAATCCAGCGCGGCGACGCTCGATCTGCTGATTGATCTGATCGCGCCATGCATCCTCAACGAAGTCCAGTGAGGAGTGTCCGAGCATCTCATCCATTGAATATCCGAGCATCCCGGCCATCCGCTGGTTGGCGAAGACGATCGTACTGTTGTCGTCCACAACCCAGATTCCCTCGTTTGCGGTATCCACAATCCGGCGGTACTTTTCTTCGCTTTGCCTGAGCGCCTGTTCTGCGTTCTGGCGCTCGATCGCGATCCCGGCTAGGTGTGTGGCCACACCGGTGAGCCGCATCTCCGCTGCATTTGGATGTCTCGGCTCGTGGTAATACATGGCGAAGGAGCCCAGCACCGCGCCGCGCGCCGAAAGAATCGGGGTGGACCAGCACGCACGCAATCCAAAGGCTTGCGCGAGTTCGCGATAGTCCTCCCATAGTGGGTCAGCCAGGATGTCAGTGACGATCACAGGCTTTCCGCGGTACATCGCGGTGCCACACGAGCCAGCTTTTGGACCGATCGGAGCGCCGTTGATGGCGCGGATGTAACCCTCAGGGAGGCTCGGCGCGGCACCGTGGCGTACATGCAAACCATCGTCCCCAAGAAGAAGGATGGAACACAGCATTCCGTTGGACTGGAGTTCGATGAGATGCAGAATGCTTTTCAAGATGTCGGAGAGCGGAGCAGCGGATGCGATCATCTCGAGCACCTGCTTTTGCCCCTCATGGAATGCCTGCTCGTGTTTGCGATCGCGCTCCTCTTCCGCGGCTGTTTCGCCAATGCGCACAACAGACTCGCCCGGGCCGGATTTTAAGCCGCTTTTACCGGTTCCCCCGAACCGCCCGGGCGGCTCGTGCGCTCCTTCGCCAACGCGCACAACAGACTCGCCCAGGCCGGATTTTAAGCCGCTTTTACCGGTTCCCGCGACCCGCCGGGGCGGCTTGTGCGCTCCTTGCTCCGTAACATCGACCATCACGCCGCGCAGGCGCGTGGGCTGACCCTGACTTATTTCCACCGTCACGAAATCCCGCAGCCACACAACGCGGCCGTCCGAGGCAATCATCCGGTATCCGAACTGCTGATTCTCTGCCTTTTCTACGGCCCGGTTGCAGAAATACGCTACCGTTGCCCGATCATCGGCGTGGAGGTGGTCCGTCCAGAAGTTCCGATTTTTCCATTGTTTGAGGGAATATCCAAGGATGCGCTCAGCTTGCTGACTGACGAAGGTGAAATTCCAGGCCGGAAGCTCGAGTTCCCAAACGATGCCGTCTATGGAATTGACCAGCGCTTCGAATCGGCGCTGGCCGTTGCCAGGTTCGATGGCTTTTTCCGCTGCCGATCCTGACATTTACCATTGTGATGAGAGTAGAAGCTTAAAGACTTATTATTTAGAGGCGAATTTTTCCAGTGCCGCTATTCGCCGGTCGTGATGGCGCTTCTTCCCGCTGCTGACAGAAGGGTCTGTCCGACATAAATGACGGCGGGAGAGGCGACTTTTGCGCGGGCCATATCGGTCTGCACTTTTACCGGTTGTGCGCCGGCATAGTTCTTAGGTTCAAAAGCGATCCGGTATTGATTCGCCAGTCGAACGTTGAGGTCGTTCAGGAATGGACGTAAAGAATATGAGCCGGCACGGAGTGCGGTGTAGAGATGTCCGCCTGTCGTGTTGCTCAGCGTCGCGAGATTCGATTGCGCCGCGTTTTCCTCCGGGACAATCGCGGAACTGGCGCCCCCGGCCTGCACCAAAATTGAGTAAATGGCAATACCCGCGATCTGAGCATTGCGCCGCGCCGCCTCGGCGTAGAGATCGTCAGCCGTTGACCCTTTGTATTCCGGGCTGACACCAGCGGTGAGGATTAGTATTGCGCGCCGGTCAGCCTGATCGTGCAACGGCCACTGGCGCATCAAATCCAGCACATTTGACCATGTTCCCGGCACTTCCGATTTCGGGGCCGGCTGGCTTAGGGAACTGGCCGCTTTCTCGCGGTCCGTGGTGAACGACTGGTTTGCTATCGAATTGCCGACGGCCACCTTGGTGGTTTCGGGCAAGGCACGGATGAATTGTTCCAACTCCGGCCGGGTGGCTGCTAATGTCGTTGAATCGATGGAACTATCCAGATAGATGAATAGCTCGATCCCGGCCCGCGTACCCGAAAGGCGCTCGACTGCGGTGACTGTTCTCGGGTCTTCGCCCTGGTAGACCTTCAGGTCGCTCGGCTTCAAGGTGATGGGCTGGGAGTCGGCGGACAGTATTGTTACCACCATCTCACTGGTTGCCGCCGGCGGAGTGACTTCGGCGGCCAACGACATGTTGAAGAAGCCGAGGACAAAGGCCGCGCTGACGGATACAAGAACCGGATTGAATTGCTTATGGGGTGTCATCGACGTAGATCTCCGTAGTGCGTCTTACTATTTGTGCCCGAACCTTAGGTTCACAACGATTGGCGCGGCACCGTATGTTTCGTAGGGAGAGAGCTCTGGGTGGATCGGTGCAATCAGGGGGAGCGTGCCGGGTTCGACGCCGATCCAGCTATTCCGGCCGGAGGAGTGGTCCGCAGCCGCTGGGACCGCAGTCCACCTGACCGGCGTTGCCGGAGAAAGGAAAGAGGGGTTCACCAATGAGGATGTGAGTAGCGGCGCAACCGGTGCGCTTTTGTTATCAGCCAATGACAGCGAAGTGACGCCGGGCTCCGGGGAGGAGTTCGGGAGAGCAGTCGGCACGGCGTTCGGAGTCAACTGCATGGGCAGCATTGAATCCGACTTGCTTAGGGAGGCAACGAGACGCTGATCCTTTTGAGTGTTCGAGATGGTTTGCGCAGTCAATGATGTGACGAAGCAAAAGCAGGCTGCGGTCAGGATCGATGTGCGGGTCAACGTTTGTTTCATGTTCATCCTCATGAATCAAGACTAAGGGCAACGACCCAAATGGCCCATCGGGAATTACACTGATCTCGTGGCGTAAATTTACAGGAAGAAAATTGCGAACTTTCAGATCAGCTCCTCGACAGATGTGCGCGCTTGTGGAAAGTTGCGGAGGGAGTCTCCGAAATTTTCCTGATACCGGCGGATGGATTCGAAGTTTGTAATTGGATAGAGATGAAGTGGGGACCGACACAGGCGGCACCAGTGCGATGAAAGAGCGGGTCCTACTTGCCGATGATCATGAGTGGATGCTGCAAGAGATGGAAGATCTTTTGGCTACCGATTTCGACGTAGTCGGAAAAGTCAGGAGCGGTATCGACATGGTGGAAGCTGCGTCCCGCCTGCAGCCCGACCTAATTGTTACCGACCTAGCAATGCCAGGGTTAACCGGGATTGAAGCGAGTCGCGAGACGTTGAGGACCCGGCCCGGCGTGCCGATTGTGCTTCTGACCATGCACGAAGAAAAGCAATTCCTTGAAGACGCCCTGAATGCAGGTATACGCGGCTATGTGCATAAGCTAGCGGCGGGCGAAGATCTGATCCTTGCGATCCATTGCGCGTTGAACGGCGAGACTTTTGTTTCATCGGTGTTCCGGTGACAAATCCGGTATGGCTTGAGCGTTGGTAGTTGCTGCCAAAAGCCACTGTTTGCGGGTTTGGCAAACTGAAGATACGCGCGTCGTCTAAAACGATAGACTTATCGGCGGGCAGCAAGGAAGCATCAATGGCTATTCCCAGCGTTCTGGTTGCAGATGACCACACAATTGTGGCGCAGGGTCTGGAGTTGCTGCTCAAAGAGTCCTTCAATTTTGTCGGAACAGTGACTGACGGCCGGGCATTGCTGGAGGCCGACGCGCGGCTGAAGCCCGATGTGATTGTGGCGGATATTTCGATGCCGCTACTGAATGGATTGGATGCCACACGCCAGCTTAGAAGCAACGGGAGCAAGGCGAAAGTGGTTATTCTCACGATGCATGCGGACCCGCACCTGGCGAGCGAGGCATTTCGGGCGGGAGCTTCCGCGTTCCTGCTGAAACAGTCCGCCGGGGAAGAACTGGTAAATGCAATCCATGAGATCTTGCAAGGACGCGCCTACCTGACGCCTCTAATTGCGAAAGATATGATCACCGTTCTTATGGACGGCAAGGGCCAGCCGGGAAGCGAGGTTAAACTTACACCACGGCAGCGAGAAGTGTTACAGCTCATTGCTGAGGGTCGAACGATGAAAGAGGTTGCGGGTATCCTCAATATCTCTTCCAGAACCGCTGAAACTCACAAGTACGAAATCATGGAGGTTCTCAGCGTTCGGACGACCGCCGAACTCACTCAGTGCGCAATCCGCATGCGCTTGATCAGTCTTGAATAGAATCCGCTAAACCGCGGTGCGACGTTCTGCGCGACCAACTCCTGCTTCTTGCCGGTGGTAGAAAACCACATGTCGGCCCTGTTCCATGCGGTGCAGGATCGGCGTGTCTCGGTCGCAGGAGCCGGAGCGTTTTGCCATGGGGCAAGAGAGCGGCGACGTTCCGCTGGACTTCCTTCCGGCTCTCCTTATCCCGGAATCGTGTGTCAACGAGAAATCGTGTGTCAATGAGAAAAGGATTGCTGCTAGGGTCGCGGATCCGGGTTGTCTAGACGCCGTCCCGTATATGCAACTGGCCGCCAATGTGCAATCCAGCCCAAGATACGACCTGGGAATCTGGCTCTCGAACGTGCTGATTTTCTCGGGGACGCTGTCTCAAAGGTGGAACGACGAAATCGCGAAATATTCGCCAACATTCAAATGGACAAGCGAAAGCCTGTTGGACGCACGGTATCGGAGCTCAGAGATGTATTCGAGGAGCTTCACGAAGACAGGTTTTGTTTCGACATAGGTCATGCGCGCCAAGTTGACCCGAGCATGGCGGAGGCTGTCCTCATCATGCGGGAATTCGGTCATAGGCCGGCTGAGGTTCACATAAGGGAGGTAAATACATCCAGCAGGCACGATCCAATCTCAACCAGCGCTATGCGAGCATTTCATTCGGTTGCCTATTACATACCGGATCTGTTCCGATTGGTATTGAGTCTTTGATCGATGAAGGACAGAGTGATATTGCAACGGAATTGCAAAGCGCACGAGAGTCGCTTGCACCTTACGCGGGTTATCTGCTGGCACGAACTGAGCTTGAGCAGGCGGAGGCCGGGTCTTGAGTTGGTGGGGAAGTCTGAATTGAGCTGATTATCGCGTTTCGAGCGTAACCGTGACCATCGCATGCACGTCAAGGCCGCCCGGTGCAATAGGAGTCGCCGGCGCTTGGCGCATCTCAAACGTCTGCATGGGCATCACTAAGGGGCGAACTGGGAAAGCCTCGCTTGGTTCCGCTTGCAGTACGCCAACAATTTGGACGTCCAATGCTTTAGCGATCACTTCCGCATTCGCGCGAGCTCTGATTGTGGCTTCGCGAAGAGCAGCGGCGCGCACGGCCGTGTCATCTTTCAAAGTGAAAGAAATTCCTGCAATGTTGTTTGTGCCGCTCTTGGTTGCCGCGTCGATGATCTTGCCGAGCAACGAAAGGTCATCGACAGTGACGAGTACCGAGTTCGTGGCGTCGTAGCCAGTCAAACGCGCCGGGCGATTATTGGCGTAATCGTATTGAGGCGCTAGTGTGTAGTTCGACGTTTTCACTTCGCCTCCGTTTCGTAATGCCTGGCGAATGATCTCCAACACTTGTGACGTTTGGGCCGCATTCTGTTCCGACGCGGCTTGGGCTGTTGACGCGTGGGTCACTACTCCGATGTCGATCGACGCCCGGTCCGGTTTCGCAGTGACAGTTGCTTCCCCGGACGCACGTACGAAGTGTGGAGCTGCAGGTGCTTGTGCAAAGGCTGATGAGATAGTCAATAAAGAAAACAAAGCAAGGGCGCGCATCTATCCTTTTACTGTATCGAGAATGCGAAGATTCGCGGGTCGACTAACTGCCATCCCAAATCGGAGGCGGGGCCCCGCGCGTTTGTCCGATCAGTATGCCGGAAAGGAAAACCGGACGAAAGGGCGGCTCCGATGAACCTCGACCAGACATCGTATTATAAGTCCAAGGCAGATGAAGAGCAGTGGCTTCGAGTCGGCGGGATCGCAGCCATTTTGTTGGCTCTCGGTTACCTTGTGATCTTCCCGCTATACTTCCAAGTCGGCGCCCCGCCGAGCGACGGTCATGCCTGGTTCAAATATCTGCGGGGCAAGACGAGTGGTGGGCAATTGTGGCTCTCTCTGTTCTAACCGACTTTCTCTTCGTGCCAGTTACTTTGGCCCTGTATCTGGCGTTGAGAAGACAGGGTGAGAACGCAATGCTGCTTGCGGCGGCGTTCGTGGGCTTGTTCATTACGTTAGATCTGGCGGTCACTTGGTCTCACTACGCCTCGATCTTGACACTGTATGAGAATTACGCCCACACGACGGATGAATTTTTGCGTGACAGCTATATCGCGGCGGCCGATTATGGTTCCGTAGTGTTAACCAGCCGGTTGGAAGTCGTTTATTCGATCGTCACTCTTTCCTCGGCAATCCTCGTGATTGGTGTCGTTATGCTCAGGGGTTTTTTCAACAAGGCGACGGCCTATCTCGGGTTGGCTACCGGCATCTCCGGTATAGCCTCGTTGAGCCACGCAAGTGTCGCGATCATCGGCAATGCCTTCTGTGCAACACTTTGGCTATTCTTGGTAGGCTACAGACTTTGCCGCGCTCGTCGCAACTGGCGCTGAAGCTACTGTTCTGACCAAGAACGACATCCAAAACAGCTCCGCAAAATTCCGTAAAAGCTTCCAACAAAGATATGGAAAGCGGTGCTCTTACTTGCCAGGGACGGGAGTAACGACTTTCCGATCTATTTTCTTGGTGTTTTTAGGAGATGAAAAATGATCCAAAGGATTGCGCCGCGGAAGCGAATCATTCGGATGCTCGCCGGCCTAACCGTTGTGATTTGCTGTCGCACGGATCTATTGGCGCAGAATCAGAGTCCAGCAGACCCGCCGAAGGCAAACACTAGATCGCGCGTTACGCACATCTTGGGTTTCGAAGGTATCTCGAACAACGCGCAAGGAGACCTCTCAGTTCAAGGCGACGTTCTGCGATTCCAGAAAACAGAGGCCGCCGCTCCCGCTCAAATAGCAGTTAGCTCCATTCAGGACGTCACCATCGGCGCGGAAGACAAGCAGGTGGGCGGGGTACCGATGACATTGGTCAAGACCGCGGCGCCATATGGTGGTGGCCGGGTGATGAGTCTGTTCTCGCACAAAAAGTTTGACACCGTAACGTTGGAGTATCTCGATGCCAATGGAGGTTTTCATGGCGCGATTTTTCAACTGAGCAAGGGGCAGGGTCAGGTTCTTGGGAGCGAACTGGAAGCTATAGGCGCGCACGTCAGCGTGCTGACAACGGAAACCTCAAAGCAAGGCACTCAGGAGGCTACGAATGAAGTCAAATAGGCTGGCTTTGGCAGCACTCGCGGCTGGATGCCTCATGCTGCAAGGGACATTGCCGGCGCGAGTTTTCGCCGAAGATACCCGCTCCGCAGCCGCGCAGTGGAGCGTTCAACTAAAGAAGATTGACGCGGGCGCTGTAAGTATCGAGCCTGCGTTCAGAGTGGCGATCTACGAAAAATTATTGGATGAGCTAATCAAGACAAAGGAGTTCCATGAAGTCTTACGCGATGGAGATCGCACCGCCGAAGGCGCGCAGCACCTGCTTATTCTGAAGACGACCGTCGAGAGCTACACACCTGGCAGCGAGACGCGGCGGGCCGTTACAACCGTGAGCGGGGCCACGAAGTTGAGGGTCCGAAGCCAACTTTGCACGCGCGACGGGCAGCTGGTCCTGGAAGTCGTATCGAATGGCAATGTCAGGTTTTTTGGAGACAACCTGCGAGCTACGCATAATCTGGCGCATAACGTGGCTAGTGCCATTAAGCATTCAACGTTGCCCGATTTGACGGCTTCCCGGGGCAACAGGAAAACGACCGAGCTCGCTCGACTCCAGTACGGGAGATGAGCTTTACGGCCATTGCGTAAGGGTCACTAACAAAACGTTCGATGCCATTGCTTCGCGAATCGATCGCAGCAGCCGTTCTGGTCATACTGACACTGTCACTCCAGAACGCGGGGATGGCGGCACTCATTGAATTGATAAGGGCTCATGTCAGGCAGGGTCTGCACAAGCTCGGACCGGTGCGCTCGGCTGTGCTCGTGTTGCGAATCACAGTGGTGATGATCGTGCTGCACACGTTGGAAATTCTGCTGTGGGCCGCCTTTTTCCGCTGGACTTGTCTTTCGTCGTGGGAGGCCGCTTTCTACTTTTCGACAACCAGCTTTTCGACAGTCGGCTATGGGGATCTCGTGCTTCCTAATGCGTGGCGACTGCTGGGCCCCATCGAAGCAATTACCGGTGTGCTGATGTGCAGCCTGTCCGCCGGCTTCCTCTTTGCTATCGTTACCCGGCTCGTCGCGCACGAGTCAAAAATGGAACAGGCACTGGCGACACATATCGCTCCAGAGCAGACATCTGCGGTTGCATAGACTCGCCTCCCGGCGGCTTGTGCGGTTTTTGATATCGCGCACAACAGACTCGCCTCCCGGCGGCTTGTGCGCTTACAGAAAGCACGGAAGTACATCCTGACCGGCAAAGGGGCTTGCCGGTAAGTCCCATGACGAACATCATCGGCATAGCTTTTCGCGGCGTTCACGATGGCCTCGCCGAGTTGAGCATATTGTTTGACGAATGGCGGAACAAAAGTGTCAAAGAGTCCCAGGGCGTCATAGCTGACGAGTACCTGCCCGTCGCAATACGGTCCTGCGCCGATTCCGATGGTCGGAATCTGCAGCCGCGAAGTTAACGCGGCGGCCACGGCATCGGGAATGGCTTCGAGTACCAATGCAAATGCGCCAGACTCCTCGAGCGCCAGTGCATCGGAGAGAAGGTCCTGCGCCGCTTTCTCATCACGAGCTTGTTGCCGCATCCCGCCAAGGCGATGTACATGCTGTGGTGTTAAACCAAGATGGCCCATCACCGGCAGACCGGCGGAGGTGAGTTGTCGAACCGTACTTGCGATCGCTCGCCCGCCCTCCAGTTTCACAGCCGCAGCCCCGCCTTCCTGAAAAATTCGCGCCGCATTGCGCATGGCTTGTTCGGTCGTGACCTGATACGTGAGAAACGGCATGTCGGAGACCACAAGCGCGCGGCTAGCTCCTCGCGTGACAGCGCGCGTATGGTGAATGATTGCTTCCAGGCTCACCGGAACTGTTGTATCCAGTCCCAGGATGACCTTGCCGAGGGAATCGCCTACCAGCAACATATCGATGCCTGCCCGATCAAACAGCCGCGCCATGGTAGCGTCATAGGCGGTTAGCATCACGATGGGTTCGCGGCGCTCCTTCATACGGGCCAGTTCGGGCACACGGACCTTTTTTGCTATTCCGGTCATTGGTTCCATCTCACATTGAAAAAGATGTTAGCTGCTATTCCGGGACCTTCCGGTCCTTTGGCTGACGGATACGCACCAAGCTCCAGGGGCGCTGTTTGACGTCTTCCGTCAACTGATCCAGGTTCTCGGTCGCCACGCGCAGATTTTCTATTGTTTCGGTGATGTTCGGGTCGTTGGCGCGCACTAACGTCTGAATGGTTTTCATGGCGCTCTGGGCCTGATCCAGTGTGGACTGCAATTTAGCCAGATCCTGCTGGATGGGTTCACGCAATTGATCGATGGTGAGGTTTACGTTCGAAACGGTGGCGTCCGTGTGATTCACCAGTGGACCTATCTTCTGGATAACGGCATCGGCATCGCGACTGACAGCTAGAACTTCGTCAGTAATGCGATCGATCTTGGGGGATTGGGTGGTGACCAGCGAGTTTATCTGATCGAGGGTATGTGCAATGTTCCCGCGGTTCGTGGAACCGGTTACGTCATTCAAATTTGCGAGCAGCGTTCGAGCATCGCCGCTGATATCCTTCAGTTCCCCCTCAACCTGAACTATCAATCCCTTTGCGCCATCGGCAAGCGCTGAAAGCTTGCGAGTCATGTCATCGATACTGACGGTTTCCTCAGACCGAATCACTTGACCGGCCTTAAGACGGGGGGCATCATTGGTTCCTGTCGTGATGGAAAGAGCAGTGCTGCTCATAAGAGTGACGGAACCGAGCTTGGCCACCGAGTTCTCATTAACGGGGGTGCCATTTTTGAGCTGGAACAGAATCTCAATCCGCGTCGGATCTTCGCGGGAGGGCCGCACTCCGGTTACCCTGCCCGACTCAATTCCACCGAACAAGACCTGTGAGCCAGCAGCGAGGCCGCCTGCGTACCGCAGATATGTCTTGTAGGACGGCAGGTGACCGCCGAACTGATTGTTGCCAAGGTAGAAGACAGTCACCCCCAACAGGAGTAAACATCCAATTACGAACGTGCCAACTTTTGCTTCTACGCTCACTGCAAACCGCCTTTCAGGTACTCGTCAAAATGTTTATCAATTACGCCGACGTCCACGATTTGATCCGGGACTCGATCCAGGAATTGGCGGATGCGTGGATGGCTGCTGTTCTTTAGCTCTTCCTTGCTGCCAACAGCGATTAACGATCCCTGATAGAGCATCGCCATTCGGTCTGCGATACGAAATGCGCTTGCCATTTCATGGGTGACCACTACGACTGTCATGCTGAAAGCGGTTTTCAGCACCAGAATCAATTCATCGAGCTCAGCAGCCACGATCGGGTCAAGCCCGGCGGACGGCTCGTCGAATACCAAAATCTCCGGATCGAGCGCGAGCGCTCTGGCAACAGCGGCGCGCTTCCGCATACCGCCCGAGAGCTGCTGTGGTCTAAGTTTCCCGGAATCGGCAAGTCCGACGGTCGCCAGCTTCATCCAGGTCATGAGACTGATGGTCGATTCCGGCAACCGGGTATGCTCCCGCAGCGGCAGCGCCACGTTATCTTCTACGGACATTGAATTGAACAGCGCAGCATCTTGAAAGGCAACACCGATCGAGCGTCGAAGTTTTTTCAAGTCTTTTGACCCAGAGGTCGCGAGGTCAACGCCGTTCACCCGAATACTGCCGGCTTGCGGACGCTCCAGTCCAATGATGTGGCGCAGAAGTGTGCTTTTTCCAGATCCGCTGCCGCCGAGGAGAACCATCGTCTCCCCACGTGCAATTTCCAGATTGATTCCATTCAAAACGCGGCGTTCGCCGTAGCTAACCACCAGATCGCAGACAGAAATCATTGGATCTGAAATCAAAGGTCTAGAATCATGGGCCTCGAGTTTGGTTTCGGGCATTGTTATTTCCCCTCGATCAGATAGAAGAGAGCGGTAAACCCGACGTCAGCGAGTATAACGAGAAATGTGGATTTGACGACGGCGGAAGTGGCGGACCGGCCCACTGCGTCCGGACCCCCGCGTACGCGAAACCCTTCCAGGCAGCCTACATGCACGATGATGGTGGCAAACGCCACACTCTTCAATAAGCCTGTGATGACGTCTCGGAGAATGATCGCTTGAAACACGTCCCGCAAATAGACCCCGAACGTCATGTGAGTGCTGAACCGCATGAAGAGTCCGCCAGCCAAGATCCCGCAGGTATTGCTCAGGATGGACAGGCACGGCAGTGCGATCAGGGTTCCGAGGTACTTTGGTGCAAGCAGGAACTCAAGGGGATCGATGGCCATGGTTCGCAAAGCATCGATTTCTTCGGTGACCACCATGCTTCCGATCTCGGCTGAAAATGCGGAGCCCGAACGCCCGCTTACCGCAATTGCCGCAAGCAACGGGCCCAACTCCCGGGTGAAGGCGATGCTGACGAGATCGACGACCAGGTTCATGGCGCCAAAGCGGTGCAGTTCCGAGGCCGCTTGCATTGCCAAAATGAAGCCCGTGCACAGCGCCATAATGCCGACCATAGGAGATGCCTCGACACCAATGGCCGACATTTGTCGAACGGCCGATCGCCAGCGAAGCCGATTTCCGACGAGAGGTAGAGTTTGTCCGAGAGATCCAAACGCCCCTCCTATCTGAATGGTGATGCCGCCTACGTACTCCAGGTGACGTAGCGTCGATTTGCCGACCTTTTCAAATAAGGAACTGATCATTGCGGCACGTCCCGAACTTCGTTGAAGAGATGTAAAACGCCGGTTCTTTCCAGCAGGGAGCGTGTGCGCTCGGGGAGCCCACTCAAATGGAACGTCTTTTTTTTCAAGAGTGCCGCCTTGAGAGCCTCGACCAGTACTGCCAGCCCGGATGTATCGACGTAGACGACTTCGGCAAAATCTACGGTCAGATTTTGGCATTCGGCGAGGGAGACATACTCCAGAAGAAGCGAACGCAAAAGGGGCGAAGAATCAGTTGTGACGCGGCCTGAAACCGACACCAGGCACGTGCCGTCGCGAAGCTGGCAAGCGGTCTGCATATCGGCAGTCTGACCGAGTGCGGCTTTCTTTGCTCTTGATTTGAAAAACACGTCTTCCTCAGAGAAGAGGCCGCAGAAGCAGATTCTGTTTGAAGATCTGGGCAGTAAAGCCGGGCGATTATTTTGGAGGATCGCAGTTTACTGATTTGATCTCAGCTTCTTGCTTCAACGAATTTTTGAGGACTCGCCAGCTTCCCGGCGAGGCAAGACTAGCGGCAAAGCCGGTATGAGAGCCAAGAATCGCATCTCCGTTTTGGATCGAGTCCACATAGCGCAAGAAAGTCGGGAATAGGATAAATTCGTCGCGCAGCGAAGACCATTGCCGCTTAAACAATGGGCTGGCGAGCGTCCGATGATGTTCCGCCTGTAGAATTTTCCACAGATCTTTTGAAAGATAGCGCAGCTCATGCAGAATGAACCCGAAGTGCACAATCGCCATGTAATGCAGTACACCCGCTTTTACTTCCGGGGGTGGTTCCAGCGCTTCATACTTGGGTTCAAGTCGAGTCGTCCATTCGTGAATCGGAAAAGATTGGAGCATCTGGTGATACCGGCTGGCAATTTCGAAAAATATTTGGGCATTCACCTGCCGGCGGTAATTTCTGATGGCGACCATTAGACTTACCACGCCCAAAATTAAGGTCCACAAAGATCCGTAGCGAATAAAGGTGTCAATCGTCACTTTTGACACTCACTCTCTCTGCTCGCACGTGATCTCTGGCGACGAAGTAGACTCCGAGGCCCGGCGAGAGATCTCTGCGCGCGTAAATGGCGGCTCTTGATGGCCGAGACGCTCACCTGAAGAAGCGTAGCGGTGTCTTGAATGCTGTGCTCTTGGAAATCACGTAATTCAATCACAGCGCGGAAATGAGGCGGAAGCGCATTTACTGCTCGTCGAACTTCGCTGTTTCTCTCGGCATGACAACAGAGTTCGAGTGGCGACCGATACTCCTGATCGTGTAGAGACAAATTTAAGTAGCCGTCATCGAGGGGAAATAGCGCCATGCTGCGCTGTTTCCGCTTAAGTTGCCGTATCTCGTTCACGGCAATGCTGCAAAGCCAGGTAAAAAAGCTCGAGTCGTGTCTGAATTGGTGCAATTTTTTGATCGCTTTGTAAATAGTTTGCTGAAAAACGTCATCACCGTCAGGCGAAGCCAACGTGATCCGAATAACAAAGCGGCGAAGCCTATCAGCATGCCTTTCAATCAACGTATTCCTTGAATCTATGCAGCCGTTCTGAGCTTTTTGAACCAGGTATTCTTCGGCCGCACACTCAGGCGAGGATGAACGTGCAATTAGTTGCCGCCAGTTCGGCATTTTAAAACTCCCAATATCCAAGAACTGCCTAAGACCGCCCACAAAGACAGCGTCGATTTGGAAGAGCACCGCTCAAATAGTTTTTGTTTGGGTGCTGCCGCTTCGGAAGGACCTCCGGCAAACTGTCGAAAAGGTCAGTGGCAAAATGTCGAAGCGTCATCAGCAGAGTGCTTTGGTAGAACGCTGGAGCTCCTCAGTAAACGCGTACAACAGACTCGCCCCGAGCGGCGCAACGATAGGCGTGTTTTCTCGTTCAAGCGAGCCGTCGCGGCGGCTTGTGCGCTTCTCAGTAAACGCGCACAACAGACTCGCCCCGGCGGTGCAAGGATAGGCGCGTTTGCCCATTCCGGCGAGCAGCCGAGGCGGCTTGTGCGCTCTATACAAACAAGGCAGATAGAGCTTCTCGCAAGTGTGGACGCGTGAGTGCTTAGACGGAGATGTATCGAAACAGAAGGTGCCCTCCCATGACCAATGCATCACTCTTAAACGACAGACATCTCCAGGAAAGTCGAGCTACCAACGAATTTCTGGACGATCCGAACGACGAGTCGTTCGCTACCGTGTTTAAGACCTTATTTCCGCAGCTCGTGGCTTTCTTTCGTGCCCGTAGCCGGGATCTGACGTCGGCAGAAGATCTCGCACAGGACGTCATGCTTACGGTGTACTGCAAGGCAGGGCAAATTCGAGATCGAGCGCTCTTTCGCTCCTGGTTGTTTAAGATCGCCCACAATGTTCTGTGCCGTCATTACGGAAGCCTGGGACGGGAAGTTGAGACTGTCGACCTGGCGGAGGTCGATAACCATCGAGCGACCGCTACGGAGAAAAAGGCGGGACCACATGCTTTCGAGTTTCGGGATTGGATGACTTTTCTGGACGAACGGGAACGCGATGTCATGACATTGCGTTTCGTCGAAGAGTGGGAGTACCACGAGATCGCAGCAGCGCGACGCATACCAATCGGCACGGTGCAGTGGCGGGTCTTTAATTCGAAGAAGAAGCTTGCGAAACATCTTTCTGCAGGATGCCGCGTGCGGGAAATTCGGGGCCACAGCGAGGAGAAAACGAATGGCTGACAAGTGTACAAACTGCGGACGTACGGCGTCGCAAACCATTGCCGACGCGAAGACCCTCGGATTATTCGAAGAGCTGCAAAGCGGTGTGTACAAATGCTGCCAGATCTCGGAATGGGCCGACGAGCAATGGCTGGCATGGTTTCAAGCCATTGAAGAGGATAGTGGCCGGGTCGAGGATAATATGCTCTGCACTAAATTTACCGAGAGAGGACTCGTGCTTGTCCCGGTTCGATTTAACAGACCGCAAGTTCCCTGGTACCGAGGGGCTGAAGATCTGCGGTAGCAAGCGGCACGACCACGAGCGTGAACTGACCGTCAAATCCAAATGCGACCAGGATGGTAGACTGCTGATCTGTACGAGCCACCCGGGCCGGGTTTGCCCGTCGAAAAGGTGGACCAGATATTCAACGCATTCTTCACGACAAGACCTGAAGGCACCGGCATGGGACTAGCAATCAGCCGCTCCTTTATCGACTCTCACGGGGGCCGCCTGTCGGTCACGAATGATATCGGCCGGGGAGCATTGTTTTATTTCACATTGCCCAGCAAATCGGGGACAGCGACATGAAATCCGCTCCTGCTGCCACGGTGTTTATCATTGATGACAATGAAGGTGTACGTCAGTCGATCGAGGATCTGCTGAACTCAGTGGGTTTGGCGGCTCAGTCCTACGCCACAGCGGAAGAGTTCCTTCGCAGCAAGCACCCGGACGGTCCGAGTTGTCTGGTGCTGGACGTACGACTTCCTGGCATAAGCGGCTTGGACTTTCAGCACGAGTTGGCTGCGGCGGGCCGGATGCTTCCGATTATCTTTATCAGCGCACATGGAGACATCCCCATGACGGTTAAGGCTATGAAGTCGGGGGCAGTTGAGTTTTTAACCAAGCCGTTCCGGGATCAGGATTTATTGGACGCCGTGCAGCAAGCGCTGCAGCGTGACCGCACAAGCCGTGAAGAGCGTCGTGATTTCGACGTGCTGCAAAAGCGGTATGCGACGCTGACCCCCAGAGAACGCCAAGTGATGAGTTTGGTGATTTCGGGGATGCTTAACAAGCAGATTGCCGCAGAACTCGGCGCCAGCGAAACAACGGTCAAAATCCATCGCGGCCGCGTGATGGAAAAAATGGAGGCCGGGTCTGTGGCCGAATTGGTCAGGATGACGGACAAGCTGAAGTTTGCCCAAGGTAAATGACGGCTAGCTGCGCGCAATTCTGGACAGTCCGTCAGGTCTGCAACATTCGCAACGCGGGCGAATTTTCCGACGCCAATTGCAACTAATGACACCAAAGTAGTATTGCGCCGCCCAAAAGCACGATTGTTCTTGTGCTCTGAAGGCGTTACTCTCAGTGCGTGGTCAAAGATCACAATAACAACTTAATTGCCATCGTCGACGATGACGAATCGGTCCAAAGCGCCCTGCAAGACCTGCTGGAGGCGGTTGGACTTTCGACCAGATGTTTTGGATCGGGGGAAGAATTCCTGGAATCCGGAGAGTATCGGCGCGCCGCAGTTCTGGTGGCCGATATTTGCATGCCGGGAATGTCCGGCCTGGAATTGCAAGCGAAGCTCAACGCGAAACAATCCAGACTCCCGATCGTGTTTATCACAGCAAATGGCGATGAAAAGATGCGTCTGGATGCAATGCGTGCAGGGGCTGTGGACTTCCTCACAAAGCCGTTCGATCAAGACGTGTTGCTCGATTGTATTCGGGCAGCTCTGGTCACGTGAGCCGTTAGGAAACATTCAATTGGTGGAGGTCTGTTTTGGCAGCTTTCGCGACATCTCGTTTCAGCGAAAATGATGGCAGACAACGCCGACTTGAGCAAATCGTCGGCAATAGTCCGGCTCTGCAATCCGTGCTTGAACAGGCCGAATGCGTCGCTTCCACAGATTCCACAGTGTTGGTTCTGGGAGAAACCGGGACCGGGAAGGAGCTGATTGCGCGAGCCATTCACAACCTCAGTTCGCGATGTGGACGCCCTTTCATTAAGCTGAACTGCGCCGCTATTCCTTTCGACCTTCTGGAGAGCGAACTGTTTGGGCACGAGAAGGGCGCGTTCACGGGGGCGATATCCCAAAAGACCGGTCGTTTCGAGCAGGCGGACAAGGGCACACTCTTTCTCGACGAAATCGGCGATATACCGCTCGCACTGCAACCCAAGTTACTGCGCGTGTTGCAGGAACAGGAGTTCGAACGTTTGGGGAGCGGTCGAACTCATCACGTGGATGTCCGGTTAGTCGCTGCAACCCATCGAGACCTTCCTGAAATGATAAAGCGAAGTGAGTTTCGTAGCGATCTCTACTACCGTCTGAATGTATTCCCTGTCCGGCTGCCGCCATTACGTGAGCGGCGCGAGGATATTTTGCCACTCCTGAGGCATTTTGTGGAGATCCACTCTCATCGCATGCGAAAGAGTATCGAGCATATACCTTCGGAAACCATTTCCGCCTTCGTATCGTACTCGTGGCCCGGCAACATCCGTGAGCTTCAAAACATGGTTGAACGCGCGGTGATCCTGTCGCACGATGGGGTGTTGCACAATCCGTTAACGGCAGCAGAAGCGCAGCCGATCACATCCATTTCCGCATCCAGGTTGCTGGATTCCGAACGTTCTCTGATTTTGGCAACATTGGAATCCGTCGGATGGGTGATCAGCGGAGCTAACGGCGCCGCCGCCAGACTGGGCCTTAAGAGGACGACATTGATCTCCAAAATGAAGAAGCTCGGTGTTTCCAAGATGGCGAGATTCGGAATGTCGAAGTAGCCGCGTAAACAATAGAGTATTGGTCAGTTGGTCTGTGCTTGAATATGCGCAGCATTCATTATTGTTGACTCATACAGACAGCAGACCCCGAAGGTAAGAGCCAGAATGATACAAATCGCGGTTCCAATTCGAAGATATAGCTGCATATATCTGCTGCCCTGTCTCAATCACGTTAAAAATTAATTATTCTGGGGGGCTATTCGGGTCAGAATTGTCACCACAGATCAAAATCAGCGCTATTGAATTTCACCCTCTCCCAAGCACCAGGATCAGAAACTGCAGCGGCAGATAGAGAATCGTAGCTTTTAACAATTCTCGTGCGGTAAGTCTCGAGCACAGAACAACGTGCCTTACGGCGTAACAGTAGAGGCCGAACCCGAGTAGGACCGTTCCAAGACATTGCAAGAAGCCTGCGCGGTTAATAGCAACCGCCGCAAGGTTGGTAATAGGAAGAGCAAACCCTCGGTGAACACCCAAAAGCGGCCATAGGGTGAACGGCTGAAAAGCGGCCAATGGAGGCCGGTGCAGGACGTTGATCCTGATGCGGGGAATACCCTGCGTCACTGTGAGCAATGTCTTGAGCGACGACAAGAAGCAACA
>DATBDT010000046.1:0-4672 GCA_036269815.1 Bryobacteraceae bacterium | reverse complement strand
AGTTGGATCGGTGAAGTAGAGCGCGCCGTCCGGCCCAAGGATGACGTCGTTGGGACTATTCAGTTTTTTGCCCTCGAACTTATCGGCCAGGACTTCATATTTTCCGTCTTTTGAGATGGCGATGATCGCGCGCAATACGCTGGCACAATCGATCAATCGGCCTTGGCGATCATAAGTGTTACCGTCGGGATCGCCGAGTGAGATCAGCTCTTCTTTTCGTCCGTCTTTAACATAAACGCGGAATATCTTGTTTTGTTCTTCATCGCTCACATAGAGGAAACCCGCAGAATCCCACACTGGACCTTCGGTGAATCCGAATCCGGACGCCACGGTTTCAAGCTTGGCGTCCTGAGAAATCAGCTTCCAGAACGCTGGCGAGTTGGCCTCGAGCTCAAATTTGCGTTCGGTTTTTTGAGCGAGCATTGGAAGGGCGGCGGTGGCCGTAATCAGCAGTGCAACAATGGACGTTGTGTTTTTCATAATCGTTATCTGCTATTCCTCTTCCGCATGCCGGGACTCCGGCGGCGCGGCTGATTGCGCGATCTTGAGCACATAGCTGACAACATCGTTCAACTGCGCCGCCGTCAGTCTCGAGGCATAGTCGGAGGGCATTAGCGGCGTCTGGCTGCGCTCGATCGTCTTGATCTCTGCCTTGGAAAGAAAATGAAAAGCGCCATCGGTTGACTGCAGTTGCAGCGAGAAATTGTCTTCGTTGCGAACGATGCCTTCGAAACGCTCTCCCATCGCGGTCATCGCGGTGACTAGGCCCGCATTTCGACCGCTTGCCGAAGGATTGATGATTGCCGACCTGATAGCGTCGGCAGAATGCGTTTGACTGTATGCGCTTAGGTCGGGGCCAATGAAGCCGCCGCGCCCACCGGCCATATGACAGTTCGCGCACTGGCCGTCTCCAAAGAAAATGATTTCGCCGCGCTTGGGATCCCCGGGCAGCGCAGTGGAGGCACGGTTTCCCTGCAGACCTCGAACGTAAGCCACCGTGGCTTTTATCGCAGGCTGGCCCAAACGTTTGAACGCCGGCATCCCGGTCCCGGGAACGCCTTCGGAGACAATGCGGGTCATCTCTTTCAACGAAAGCTTCTGCACCTGCGGGTTGCTGATGATGTTTGGCGCGCGCTGGCTTCCGGTGCCGTCAAGCCCGTGGCACCCGACACAGTTGGAAGCGAATACCTGCTCTCCACTCGGCGCTGGCGTAGCGTGACCGGCGCCGCGCATCGGTTTGTGCGTCTGCGAAAAAGAAGTTGTGACGGTGAAGGAAAGGAACAAGCCCGCAAGCAGAATTGCGGGCTTGTTAAGGATGCGTTCGGACCTCATCGCAGATTAGCTTACATCTCCTGTCCGCTCAGAATGTGAAGCGCGCTCCTAACTGCAAAATCCGAGGGTCGCGCGCGCTGGTGATGATACCGAATTGGTCGGAAGTGATGTCACCATCCGGATTCCCAAACTGCGCGTGATTGAATAGATTGAAGGCTTCAAACCGCAGTTCCAGATTCGTGCTCTCGGTGATCTTCGTGACCTTTGCCAGCGTCATGTCCCAGCTGTTCAGACCCGGTCCGTGGAAGAACCGGCGGCGTGAGTTGCCCAGTACACCAAGTTGCTCCGAACTGAAAACGTTGACATCAAAATACGGCTGT
The DNA here is from genome assembly GCA_036269815.1 of Bryobacteraceae bacterium. Lineage (GTDB taxonomy): Bacteria > Acidobacteriota > Terriglobia > Bryobacterales > Bryobacteraceae > Bog-105. The sequence goes on along the minus strand of DATBDT010000046.1, from coordinate 3,020 downwards.
CTGTCTCGTGGATTGGTATCGGCCAAAACCTTCCCGCCGGAATAATTCGGCACGTCAAGCCCCGCGGCGTTGGCGCCAATCAGCGACTTATCATCGCTCTCGGTCACAGTGATAGGCAATCCGGTGGCAAAGCGTGTGATGCCGGAAAGCGTCCAGCCTTGTGTCAGCCTCTTGCTCCAGCCCGAGCCCACCATCTTGTCAAATGGCAGCACCCAGTCGTAACTGAGCACGAAGCTGTGGGTGAGGTCGAAGTTGCAGAGGGCAATGCTGCGCCGAGGATCGAAAGGGTTGGTAGAATCCTCGAGTCCGGATGCATTGTCCATGCACTTGCTGTAAGTGTAGCCTGCGCCAATCGTGAGCGATCCGGCGCGGTGCGTCAGGCCGGCCTGCAACGAGTTGTAACGCGAATTGGCGATTGTGGATTCGTGAGGGTTCGTGTCGAACAGCGGTCCGAGCGGACGTGCGGAGGTCACAATTTGACCCGATGTCAAAACCCACGGCGTAGTAACGCCACCATTGACGGGGTCGTAGCTGAAAGGTGGGGTTTCGCTAAACTGGTCGCACGTCGGCGCGCCTGCAGGAGTGTTGTTGTGGACGAACAAACACAAGGCTTGGTTCGTGGGATTCGCTTCTACGCCAGTTGCCAGCCGGTGACCCTGGTTGCCGACATAGCTGACGGTCGCCACGGTGTTGTTCCCGATTTGCCGCTGGATAGAAAGCTCGTAGTGCTCGGAATACGGTAGCTTGTTGCGGTTATCGAACGACCAATCGTACGAAAGCGGCTCGACCTGGCCCCAAGGGAAGGTCGTGTCCGGATTGCTCGGTGAAACATTCGTGGACGGGAACGGGAGCGGAAAGCGCTGTCCTACGTTGCTGTTGCTGGAGCGTGTGAGGTAAGGTGCCTCCAGCAGCGGCGGGGCTGAACTGCCATAATACAAGCCGTACGGGGGATCGCCGACTTCCAGGAACTGCGAGAGGTCTTCGATGGATGTGTAATAAAGGCCGGCGCCCACGCGAATGCTTGTATGCCCCGGGCCACCGAACAATTTGCCGAGCACACCCTCAGTGCTACCCGGCGAATATGCGAAACCAACTCGTGGCGAGAAGTTATGCCATTGCGTCGGTCCAAGTGTGCGCGGAACCCCGGGATCGCCTGCAACGACGTAACCGAGAGGTGCGCCGGGGAATTTGACCGATTGCTTGCCGGGAATGATCGTCTCCGTCTTGTTCTGAGTGTCATACCAGGGCATGCTGGCCTCCCAACGCAGGCCGTAGTTGAAGACCAGGTTCTGGGTCAGACGCCAGCTGTCTTGTCCAAATAATCCGTAATACTTGCTGCGAGAATCGAGCAACTGAGGACTTGCTTGCGTGAGGCTGTCGGGAGCACCAATGAGGAAGTCGGCAAAATCTATTCCCGTTTCATTGCCGCTGAACCCATATTGACCGTTTTCAGCGGCCAGGTTTCGCTCGTTGATCTGGTCATAGTGGAACTGTCCGCCAAACTTGACTGTATGGGTGCCGACGACTCGGGTGAAATTGTCAAGCACCTGAAACGAGTTGTTATATTGCCGCGTGGTAACCGTGGGAACGCCGATGGTGAAATTGTTGAACCCGAAAGATGGTACACCCTCGAGCTTGGGCGCAATCGCAGCGATCCCGCCCGACGTTGGCCCCCACGGAGTGACAAAGCCCAGATTCGCCAGACTGTAGTTGGGCCCCTCGCCGCCTTCAGGTTGCCCGAGGTTAATTGCATTGCGAACATAGCTCAACCGGAGTTCGTTAACGGAGTAGAACCCGAAACTCTTGGTGTGGCCGAGATTGATCAATTGCGCGCGGCCGGTGGTTAAGGCGTTGTAGGCGAAATTAGACGCAGGCACGGTAGCTCCGCCGTTCGGAAATGGCGAATCAAGCGAATAGTCGTCAGCGAAGTAATACGCGAAAAAATTTCCAAGATGAGTATTCTGATCGACACGGATGCCGGCTTTGTCGTCACGCAGTTTTTGGGCGAAACCGGAAGTCGTTAGCTGGTCTCCGTTGTTCGGTTTCGGGACAAGACCAAGGTTGAGAACTGCGGTTGCCACCGGTGACCAAGCGTTCTGCGGGATCACGGCATTCGGAAACACGCATTGGCTTTGAGCACTACAACCTGAGAAGAAATACGGCTCGCCATCAGTGATCGTTCCCTGCGGCAATCCCATTCTGGCGCTTAAGACGTCGGCGAAGCCCTGACCCCCGACGCTATTCGTTAAGGCTCCCGACGAATCGCCGAAATCTCCACCGAAATTTGCCACCGACGGCATCTGCGTATTGATTAACGAAGCCCGGGTTTGTCGTGTCGCCTGATAATCCACGAAGAAGAAAGTCTTGTTCTTTACCAATGGCCCGCCAAAGGTGCCACCGAACTGGTTCTGCCGATACACCGGCGTGGGATCGGTTGGCAACGAAAAGTAATTTTTGGCGTCGAAAGAGGTATTTCGCAGAAATTCAAATCCGCTACCATGGAAACCATTCGTGCCGGATTTAGTGACCACGTTGACCTGTCCGCCGCTGTAGTTGCCGTATTCGGCGTCGAAGTTATTGGTGATGATGCGGAATTCCTCAATCGAATCCAGGTTCGGAATAATGGCAGCGCCGTTGTTACGCCCTTCTTCAACGTTCGAACCATTCACCATGAAGCCATTTGCGGTCTCACGTTGCCCATTCACTGATTGATTGCCCGCGTTCAGGCCGCCATCAACATCGCGTCCGTTGATATCGGGCGTTCCGGTGTCATTCGATGTGTAAGGCGAAACCCCGGGCTGTAGCGCGAGTAAATCAGTGTAGGCTCTCCCGTTCAGAGGCACCGCCGTGATCGTCTTCGCCGTGATGACTTCGCCCATCTGCGTGCTTTCAGTCTCCACGTGGGCGGCATCTGTGTTGACCGTGACCTTTTCAACGATGGCGCCAACTTGCAAGGTGAAGTCTGACCGCAGCGCAGAGTTGGCATCAATCACCAGGTCGGTGTGGCTCTCGGTCTTAAA